>NZ_JBVJAH010000012.1:0-100108 GCF_055590785.1 Streptomyces sp. NPDC041796 | reverse complement strand
CCACCAAGACAGGATGGGTGGTAGTTCCTTGTGTTTTCCGCCCCCCTCCCCCTCCCCCCCCACCCCCCCCTCCTCCCCCCCCCCCCCCCCCCCCCCCCCCCACCCCCGCCCCCCCCCCCCCCCCCCCCCCCCCCCCCCCCCCGCCGTCGTAGGTCCGTCAGTCCTCGGAGGAATCCGGGGAGGAGCCGGGGGAATCCGGGGAGCCGGGGGAATCCGAGGGGCCGGGGGAGTCCGGCGACTCGGGGGAGCCGGGCGCATCCGGCGCGTCGCCGTCCCCGCCGTCGGTGCCCGTGTCCTCCGCCTTCGGCGGCTTCGGCGGGCGCGTCCGCCCGCTCGACGTGTCGCGCAGGTACGAGCTGTCGCCGACCTCGGTCGCGTGGCCCGGACCGCCGTCCCGCCGCCGCAGGTACCGCTCGAACTCGCGGGCGATGGCCTCGCCCGACGCCTCCGGAAGCTCGGCCGTGTCCCGTGCCTCCTCCAGCGTCTGCACGTACTCCGCCACCTCGCTGTCCTCCGAGGCCAACTGGTCCACGCCGACCTGCCAGGCCCGCGCGTCCTCCGCCAGCTCACCCAGCGGGATGCGCAGGTCGATGAGGTCCTCCAGCCGGTTGAGCAGAGCCAGCGTCGCCTTCGGGTTCGGCGGCTGCGACACGTAGTGCGGCACCGCCGCCCACAGGCTCACCGCGGGAACGCCCGCGTGCGTGCAGGCCTCCTGCAGGATGCCGACGATGCCCGTCGGGCCCTCGTACCGCGTCTCCTCCAGGTCCATGGTGCGTGCCAGGTCCGGGTCGGACGTGACGCCGCTGACCGGCACCGGCCGGGTGTGCGGGGTGTCGCCGAGCAGCGCGCCCAGGATCACCACCATCTCCACGCCCAGTTCATGGGCGAAGCCGAGCAGCTCGTTGCAGAACGAGCGCCAGCGCATCGACGGCTCGATACCGCGGACCAGCACCAGGTCGCGCGGCTTGTCACCGCCCACCCGGACCACCGAGAGCCGGGTGGTCGGCCAGGTGATCTTCCGTACCCCGCCGTCCAGGTACACCGTGGGCCGGTTGACCTGGAAGTCGTAGTAGTCCTCGGCGTCGAGCGCCGCGAACACCTCGCCCTTCCACTCCCGTTCCAGGTGCGCGACCGCGGTGGAGGCGGCGTCGCCGGCGTCGTTCCAGCCCTCGAACGCGGCCACCATGACCGGGTCGATCAGCTCGGGAACCCCCTCGAGCTCGATCACCCAGGCCTCCTTCCGAAGTTCCGTGCGTACGGACCAACCTTACGGCTTTTCGGGGCCCCGCCCGCAGCCCCCGTACAGGTCCGCGTGCTGTACTCGACCGGGAGCCACTACCCACGACGACCGGCGGAAACACGGGGCGAAGTCAGCCGATTCATCCGAGCCCTGCGCGGCGCCCCCCGTGTCAGGGGGCCGACCGGAGCCACTGTTCCTCTCCCGCCACATGAACCGTCGCCCAGGAGCGGGCCGCCTCCGCGTCGCGTTCGCGGAGTGCCGCCAGGATCGCGCGGTGCTCGTGGAGGGTGCGGTGGACCGCGTCCCGGCGGGCCGTGCCGTTCCGGATCCGGGCCCGGGTCGTCGGCCCGGACAGGCCGTCCAGCAGTGCGCCGAGGACCGCGTTCCCGGAGGAGCGGGCCACGGCCCGGTGGAACTCCAGGTCGGCGGCGGCCAGTTCCTCCGCGGCCGGCGCGTCGCCCAGCGCGTCCAGCCGGCCGGCCAGTTCGTCCAGTTCGGTGTCGGTGATGCGGCTCGCGGCCAGGGCGGTCGCGGCGGGCTCCAGGATCCGGCGTACGGCGAGGAACTCCAGCGCGGTGTCGTCCCGGTGGAAGTCCACGACGAAGCCGAGTGCCTGCAGCAGCAGTTGGGGGTCGAGGCTGGTGACGTACGTGCCGTCGCCCTGGCGTACGTCGAGGATGCGGATCAGCGACAGGGCCCGCACGGCCTCGCGCAGGGAATTGCGTGACAGGCCCAGTTCGGCGGCGAGTTCGCTCTCCTTGGGGAGCCGGTCGCCGGGGCGCAGGGCACCCGAGACGATCATCCCCTTGATTCTCTCGATCGCCTCGTCGGTCACGGCCATGGCAGTGTCCCCCTCCAGACATCCGATGTCTGAGCGTACAGCGAGGGCGGCCCGGAAGGGCCGCCCTCGGTGAACCGGCTTCGGGCCGTCAGGCCTTCTTGCCGAGCATGTCCTCGACCTTGGCGCGGACCTCGTCCGTCGCCAGACCCCGGATCGTCAGGGTCGTACGGCGGCGCAGCACGTCGTCCGCCGTCTCGGCCCACTCGTGGTCCCGGGCGTAGGCGACCTGGGCCCAGATCTCCGGCGCGTCCGGGTGGATGCGCTCGGCGAGCTCGGGGTTGTCGTTGGCCAGGCGCGCGATCTCGAAGGAGAGCGAGCCGTAGTGCGTGGCCAGGTGGCGGGCGGTGTCGGCGGCCATGCGCGGACCGGGCGTACCGCCGTCGACCAGCAGCCGGTGGGCGACCGCGTTGGGGTTGGCTATGCCCGGCAGCGGAAGCTTCTTCGGGAGCCGGGAGATCGGCTCCATGTCCTCGCCCAGCGGGTGGCCGGGCAGGGACGCCAGCTTGTTCATCACCGTGCGGCCGATGTGGCGGAAGGTCGTCCACTTGCCGCCGGCGACCGACAGCATGCCGCCGCGGCCCTCGGTCACGACCGTCTCGCGCTTGGCCTTGGAGGTGTCGCCGGGCCCGCCCGGCAGCACCCGCAGACCCGCGAAGGAGTAGGTGATCAGGTCCCGGGAGAGCTGCTGGTCGCGGATGGAGAACGCGGCCTCGTCCAGGATCTGGGTGGTGTCCTTCTCGTTGACCGCGACCTCGCCCGGGTCGCCCTCGTACTCCTCGTCGGTCGTGCCGAGCAGCAGCATGTCCTCCCAGGGGAGGGCGAAGGTGATGCGGTACTTGTCGATCGGGGTGGCGAGCGCGGCCTTCCAGGGGGAGGTGCGCTTCAGTACGAGGTGCGCTCCCTTGGACAGGCGGATGGAGGGGGCCGCGTTCGGGTCCTCCATCCGGCGCAGGTGGTCGACCCACGGGCCGGTGGCGTTGAGGACGAGGCGGGCGTCCACACCGAACTCGTCACCGCTGGTGCGGTCCCGGAGGTCGGCGCCGGTGACCCGGCCCTTGGTGAAGCGCAGGCCGGTGACCTCGGCGTGGTTGAGGACGGTGGCGCCCGCGTCGACGGCGGCGCGGACCGTCATCAGGGCCATGCGCGCGTCGTTCATCTGGTCGTCGCCGTACACGGCCACGGCCTTGAGGTTGTCGGTGCGCAGCTCCGGCACGTCCTGGGCGGCCTTGGCGGGGCTCAGGAGGTGGCCGACGCCGTCACCGAAGGCGGAGAGCGCCGAGTAGGCGAAGACGCCCGCGCCGAGCTTGGCGGCGCCGTGCGGTCCGCCCTTGTAGACCGGCAGGTAGAAGGTGAGCGGGTTGGCCAGGTGCGGGGCGACCTGGCGGGAGACCGCACGGCGCTCGAAGTGGTTCTCCGCGACCAGCTTCACCGCGCCGGTCTGCAGGTAGCGCAGACCGCCGTGGAGAAGCTTGGAGGAGGCGGAGGAGGTGGCGCCGGCGAAGTCGCCGGCGTCCACCAGGGCCACCCGCAGCCCGGACTGCGCGGCGTGCCAGGCCGTGGAGATGCCCAGGATGCCGCCGCCGATCACCAGGAGGTCGTAGGTGGCCTTGGAGAGCTGCTCCCGCGTCTCGGCACGGCTCGGCAGGGAACCGGCAGCCGGGTGCGTCCCGAGGGAGGGGACGCTCTGCAGGGTGGTCATGTCGATTTACTCCTCGTCCTCGATCCAGCCCATGGTCCGCTCGACGGCCTTGAGCCAGTTCTTGTACTCGCTGTCACGCTGATCAGCGTCCATGCGGGGGGTCCACTCGGCGGCCCTGCGCCAGTTGGCGCGCAGCGCGTCGGTGTCGGGCCAGAAGCCGACGGCCAGGCCGGCGGCGTAGGCGGCGCCGAGGCAGGTCGTCTCGGCGACCATGGGGCGCACCACGGGGGCGTCCAGGAAGTCCGAGAGGGTCTGCATCAGCAGGTTGTTGGAGGTCATGCCGCCGTCGACCTTGAGCGCGGCCAGTTCGACGCCGGAGTCCTTCGTCATGGCGTCGGTGATCTCGCGGGTCTGCCAGGCGGTGGCCTCGAGCACGGCGCGCGCGATGTGCGCCTTGGTGACGTACCGGGTGAGGCCGGCGATCACACCGCGGGCGTCGGAGCGCCAGTACGGGGCGAACAGGCCGGAGAAGGCCGGTACGAAGTACGCGCCGCCGTTGTCCTCGACCGACGACGCGAGGGTCTCGATCTCGGCGGCGGAGTTGATCAGGCCCATCTGGTCGCGCATCCACTGCACCAGCGAGCCGGTGACGGCGATGGAGCCCTCCAGGGCGTACACCGGAGCCTGGTCGCCGATCTTGTATCCGACGGTGGTGATCAGACCCGAGTACGAGTTGATGATCTTCTCGCCGGTGTTCAGCAGCAGGAAGGTGCCGGTGCCGTACGTCG
Organism: Streptomyces sp. NPDC041796; assembly: GCF_055590785.1. Lineage (NCBI taxonomy): Bacteria > Bacillati > Actinomycetota > Actinomycetes > Kitasatosporales > Streptomycetaceae > Streptomyces > Streptomyces sp. NPDC041796. The sequence goes on along the minus strand of NZ_JBVJAH010000012.1, from coordinate 95,600 downwards.
ACTTGGCCTCGCCCTCGGAGAAGCAGGTCTGGCCGAACAGGGCCGCCTGCTGGTCGCCGAGCGCGGAGGCGACCGGGACACCGTCCAGGACGCCGCCCTTGACGTGGCCGTACACCTCGGCGGAGGAGCGGATCTCCGGCAGCACCGCCGCCGGGACCTCCATGGATTCGAGGATCTTCTGGTCCCACTCCATGGTGTGCAGGTTCATCAGCATGGTGCGGGAGGCGTTGGTGACGTCGGTGACGTGGTGACCGCCCTCGACGCCGCCCGTGAGGTTCCAGATGACCCAGGAGTCCATGGTGCCGAAGAGGATGTCGCCGCGCTCGGCGCGCTCGCGCAGGCCGTCGACGTTGTCGAGCATCCAGCGGATCTTCGGACCGGCGAAGTACGACGCGAGCGGCAGGCCCGTCTCGCGGCGGAAGCGGTCCTGGCCGACGTTGCGGCCGAGCTCCTTGCAGAGCGCGTCGGTGCGGGTGTCCTGCCAGACGATGGCGTTGTGGACGGGCTCACCGGTGTTCTTGTCCCAGAGCAGCGTGGTCTCGCGCTGGTTGGTGATGCCGATGGCCTTGACGTCGGCCGAGGTGATCCCGGCCTTCTCGATCGCGCCGGCGACGACTTCCTGGACGTTGGTCCAGATCTCGGCGGCGTCGTGCTCCACCCAGCCGGGCTTGGGGAAGATCTGCTCGTGCTCCTTCTGGTCGACGGAGACGATGCGCCCGTCGCGGTCGAAGACGATGCAGCGGCTGGAGGTGGTGCCCTGGTCGATGGCCGCGATGAACGGGCCGGTGGTGTGTGCGTCGGTCACGGTTGCTCCCGTAAGTCTGTGAGAAGGACGGCTCAGGCGAACGCGATGTTGTAGATACCCGCGGCGAGGGCTCCGCCGATCAGCGGGCCGACGACGGGGATCCAGGCGTAACCCCAGTCGGAGCCGCCCTTGTTCGGCAGCGGGAGCAGGGCGTGCACGATGCGCGGTCCGAGGTCACGGGCCGGGTTGATGGCGTAGCCGGTCGGGCCACCGAGCGACAGACCGATACCCACCACGACCAGCGCGGTGATCAGGGCGCCGAGGGTGCCGAGACCCTTGCCGCTGTCGTTGAGGCCCTGCGTGAGGACCGCGAGCACCAGCACCAGGGTGCCGATGATCTCGGTGGCGAGGTTCTGCCAGGCGTTGCGGATCTCGGGGCCGGTGGAGAAGACGCCGAGGACCGGGCCGGCGTGGCTCTTGGCCTCGTCGTGCGGGCCCTCGATGGCCTTCTCCGCCGGGTTGCCGACGATCTCGGGATCGGTCAGGTGCGCGTGGAACTGTCCGTAGTAGGCGATCCACACCAGTGCCGCGCCGATCATCGCTCCGAGGAGCTGGCCCGCGAAGTAGACCGGGACGTTGTTCCAGTCCCCGTCCTTTATCGCGATGCCGACCGTGACGGCGGGGTTGAGGTGGGCGCCGGACAGCGTGCCCGTCATGTAGACGGCGGTCAGAACCGCGAAGCCCCACCCGAAGGTGATGGCCAGCCAGCCGGCGTTCTGCGCCTTCGAGCGCTTGAGTACGACGGCGGCGACCACGCCACCGCCGAGCAGGATGAGTACGGCGGTACCAATGATCTCGCCGATGAAGATGTCGGAGCTGGACACCCGCGACTCCTTTGTCCTTCGTCCAGGGGAAGGCGAACCCCGGGTCCCTCCGGTGGTCCGCGCCCTCAGGTGAGGGCGTTAACCGGCCTCCTGGCGTTGTCACACTCTAGCGCGTATTGCCGGTAGGTGTTCGACAATGCCGACCGATGAACGGCAGTTTTGCCCCCTGGTAAACGTGGCGTCAAGAGTTCTGTTGGCTGAAATGCGTTCGTTACCGATGATGCGCCCGGGGCCTCAGAAGCGCCCGGCGCCCAAGTCCCGGGAGACCGCGCGGGCGCAGTCCCGAACCGCCGCGACGAGCTCCTGCCGCAGCTCCCCGTCGTTGCAGACCCGCTCCACGGCGCCCGTGATGGCCACCGCCCCCACCGGCATCCGGCGCCGGTCGTGGATGGGTGCGGCCACCGACGCCACGCCGTCCCAGGTCTCCTCCACGTCCGCCGCCCAGCCGCGCGCACGGGTCATGTCCAGCACGGCCTCGAAGTCCTCCAGGTCCGTGACGGTGCGCGGGGTGAACGCCTCGCGCTCCACCTCCAGGACCTCGGTGTGCGCCACCGGGTCGTACGCGGACAGCACCTTGCCCAGGGCCGTGGAGTGCAGCGGCTGCATGGCACCGACCTCCAGCACTTGACGGCTGTCGTCCGGCCGGAAGACGTGGTGGACGACCAGCACGCCGTGCTGGTGCAGGACCCCCAGGTGGACGCTCTCGCCGCTGGAGCGCGCCAGGTCGTCGGTCCACACCAGGGCGCGTGCCCGGAGCTCGTGGACGTCCAGGTAGCTGTTGCCGAGGCGCAGCAGCTCCGCGCCCAGCTGGTAGCGGCCCGAGGCCGCGTCCTGCTCCACGAAGCCCTCCGCCTGGAGGGTGCGCAGGATCCCGTGCGCGGTGCCCTTGGCCAGATCGAGCGACGACGCGATGTCCGACAGCCCGAGACGGCGCTCGCCCCCGGCGAGCAGTCGCAGCATCGCCGCCGCCCGTTCCAGCGACTGGATGTTCTTCGGCATCGCCCGGCCCTTCTCCCTCAGTTCGACAATGCTGAACACTATCGGTCGTTGTCGACCTTGAGCCACATCGAGGAAGCCCCCCGGCAGCCCGCGCGGACGGACGACGCCGCCCCAGCATGCCGTCCCACCACCTGAAACAAGATGTCCGCCCCGATGGGTACGCGGTTACTCTGGCCCGGTGCGCCTTCCACCGAAGGCGCAAAGCCGACAGCCGTCGCACTCCAGGGAGCACATCCATGGCCTCGTCGCCGACCCCCTCCGCTGACAGCACCAGCAGCACTGACAGCCGGACCCGAGCCGCAGCCCTCCGCCAGGCCCTCGCCACCCGTGTGGTCGTGGCCGACGGAGCCATGGGCACCATGCTCCAGGCGCAGGACCCCACCCTCGAGGACTTCCAGAACCTCGAAGGGTGCAACGAGGTCCTCAACATCACCCGGCCCGACATCGTCCGCGCGGTCCACGAGGAGTACTTCGCCGTCGGCGTCGACTGCGTCGAGACCAACACCTTCGGCGCGAACCTCTCGGCGCTGGGGGAGTACGACATCTCCGAGCGGGTGTACGAGCTGTCCGAGGCCGGCGCCCGCATCGCCCGCGAGGTGGCCGACGAGTACACCGCCTCCACCGGACAGCAGCGCTGGGTCCTCGGCTCCATGGGCCCCGGCACCAAGCTGCCGACCCTGGGCCACGCCCCGTACGTCAAGCTGCGCGACGCCTACCAGCAGAACGCCGAGGGCATGATCACCGGCGGCGCCGACGCGCTGCTGGTGGAGACCACCCAGGACCTGCTCCAGACCAAGGCCGCCGTCCTCGGCGCGCGCCGGGCCCTGGACGCCACCGGCGCCGACCTGCCGCTGATCGTCTCCGTCACCGTCGAGACCACCGGCACCATGCTCCTCGGCTCCGAGATCGGCGCCGCGCTCACCGCCCTGGAACCGCTGGGCATCGACATGATCGGGCTGAACTGCGCCACCGGCCCCGCCGAGATGAGCGAGCACCTGCGCTACCTGGCCCGCCACTCCCGTGTCCCGCTGTCCTGCATGCCCAACGCCGGCCTCCCGGTCCTGGGCAAGGACGGCGCCCACTACCCGCTGACGGCGCCCGAGCTGGCCGACGCGCAGGAGACCTTCGTACGCGAGTACGGGCTCTCCCTGGTCGGCGGCTGCTGCGGTACGACGCCGGAGCACCTGCGCCAGGTCGTCGAGCGCGTCCGGGGCCTCGCCCCGGCCCCGCGCGAGCCCCGTCCGGAGCCGGGTGCCGCGTCGCTCTACCAGACCGTGCCGTTCCGCCAGGACACCGCCTACATGGCGATCGGCGAGCGGACGAACGCCAACGGCTCGAAGAAGTTCCGTGAGGCCATGCTGGAGGGCCGCTGGGACGACTGCGTGGAGATGGCCCGCGACCAGATCCGCGAGGGCGCCCACATGCTGGACCTGTGCGTGGACTACGTCGGCCGTGACGGCGTCGCCGACATGGAGGAGCTGGCCGGCCGGTTCGCCACCGCCTCCACCCTGCCCATCGTCCTGGACTCCACCGAGGTCGAGGTCATCCGCGCCGGGCTGGAGAAGCTCGGCGGCCGCGCGGTGATCAACTCGGTCAACTACGAGGACGGCGACGGGCCCGAGTCCCGGTTCGCGAAGGTCACCGCCCTCGCCCAGGAGCACGGCGCGGCCCTGATCGCCCTCACCATCGACGAGGAGGGCCAGGCCCGCACGCCCGAGAAGAAGGTGGAGATCGCCGAGCGGCTGATCACCGACCTCACCGGCAACTGGGGCATCCACGAGTCGGACATCCTGATCGACACGCTCACCTTCACCATCTGCACCGGCCAGGAGGAGTCCCGCAAGGACGGCATCGCCACCATCGAGGCGATCCGCGAGCTCAAGCGGCGCCACCCCGAAGTCCAGACCACGCTGGGCCTGTCGAACATCTCCTTCGGTCTGAACCCGGCCGCCCGGATCCTGCTGAACTCCGTGTTCCTCGACGAGTGCGTCAAGGCCGGCCTGGATTCCGCGATCGTGCACGCCAGCAAGATCCTTCCGATCGCCCGCTTCGACGAGGAGCAGGTCACCACGGCCCTCGACCTGATCTACGACCGGCGGTCCGAGGGATACGACCCGCTCCAGAAGCTGATGGAGCTGTTCGAGGGCGTCAACACCAAGTCGATGAAGGCGGGCAAGGCCGAGGAGCTGGCGGCGCTGCCGCTGGAGGAGCGGCTCAAGCGCCGGATCATCGACGGCGAGAAGAACGGCCTGGAGGCCGACCTCGACGAAGCCCTCACCACCCGCCCCGCCCTGGACATCGTCAACGACACCCTGCTGGACGGGATGAAGGTCGTCGGCGAGCTGTTCGGCTCCGGCCAGATGCAGCTGCCGTTCGTGCTCCAGTCCGCCGAGGTGATGAAGACCGCGGTGGCCCACCTCGAACCGCACATGGAGAAGACGGACGACGAGGGCAAGGGCACCATCGTCCTGGCCACGGTCCGTGGCGACGTCCACGACATCGGCAAGAACCTCGTCGACATCATCCTCTCCAACAACGGCTACAACGTCGTCAACCTCGGCATCAAGCAGCCGGTTTCGGCCATCCTCGAAGCCGCGGACGAGCACAAGGCCGATGTCATCGGCATGTCCGGTCTCCTGGTCAAGTCGACCGTGATCATGAAGGAGAACCTGGAGGAGCTCAACCAGCGGGGCCTGGCCGCCGACTACCCGGTCATCCTGGGCGGCGCGGCCCTGACCCGCGCCTACGTCGAGCAGGACCTGCACGAGATCTACCAGGGCGAAGTGCGGTACGCCCGCGACGCGTTCGAGGGCCTGCGCCTGATGGACGCGCTCATCGCGGTCAAGCGCGGCGTCCCCGGTGCCACCCTGCCCGAGCTCAAGCAGCGGCGTGTGCGCTCCACCGCCGGTGCCGTGGTCGACGAGCCGGCCCCCGAGAGCGGCGTCCGCTCCGACGTGGCCACCGACAACCCCGTACCGGAGCCGCCGTTCTGGGGCACCCGGGTCGTCAAGGGCATCCAGCTCAAGGAGTACGCGTCCTGGCTGGACGAAGGCGCCCTGTTCAAGGGCCAGTGGGGCCTGAAGCAGGCCCGCGCCGGCGACGGACCGACCTACGAGGAGCTCGTCGAGACCGAGGGCCGGCCCCGGCTGCGCGGCTGGCTGGAGCAGCTCCACACCCAGAACATGCTGGAAGCCGCGGTCGTCTACGGCTACTTCCCGTGCGTGTCCAAGGGCGACGACCTGATCCTCCTCGACGAGAGCGGCAACGAGCGCACCCGCTTCACCTTCCCGCGCCAGCGCCGTGGCCGGCGCCTGTGCCTGGCCGACTTCTTCCGCCCCGAGGAGTCGGGCGAGACCGATGTGGTCGGCCTCCAGGTCGTCACGGTGGGATCGAGGATCGGCGAGGCCACCGCCGAGCTGTTCGCCTCCGACTCCTACCGTGACTACCTCGAACTGCACGGTTTGTCGGTCCAGTTGGCCGAGGCGCTCGCCGAGTACTGGCACGCGCGCGTGCGGGCGGAGCTCGGCTTCGGCGGCGAGGACCCCGCCGACGTGGAGGACATGTTCGCGCTGAAGTACCGAGGCGCGCGGTTCTCGCTCGGCTACGGCGCCTGCCCCGACCTGGAGGACCGCGCCAAGATCGCCGACCTGCTCCAGCCGGAGCGGATCGGCGTCCACCTCTCCGAGGAGTTCCAGCTCCACCCGGAGCAGTCCACCGACGCCATCGTCATCCACCACCCCGAGGCGAAGTACTTCAACGCGCGATAAATCCCGACGCGACGTACACTGGTCGGTCCAGTGCAGGCCGGTCGCTTTCCCCAGCGGGAATTCCCAGTGGAACATCCCGGGGAGTTCCCACCGGGGAGAGCGATCGGCCTTCTCGTCCCTCCATGGAGGTGTGCCGGATGACCAGTACGGTCCCCGCGTCCTTGACCCGCATGGCCGAGGGTTCCGCCCTGCAGGCGGTCTTCCTCGACATGGACGGCACGCTCGTCGACACCGAGGGGTTCTGGTGGGACGCGGAGGTCGAGGTCTTCGGTGAGCTGGGCCACGCCCTCGACGAGTCCTGGCGCGACGTGGTCGTCGGCGGGCCGATGACCCGCAGCGCGGGTTATCTCATCGAGGCCACCGGCGCCGACATCACCCTCGCCGAGCTGACGGTGCTGCTCAACGAGCGCTTCGAGCAGCGCATCGGCCGCGGTGTCCCCCTCATGCCGGGCGCCGAGCGGCTGCTCGCCGAGCTCGCCGCGCACAACGTCCCCACCGCACTGGTCTCCGCCTCGCACCGCCGCATCATCGACCGCGTCCTGCACTCGCTGGGCCGCGACCGCTTCACGCTCACCGTGGCGGGCGACGAGGTGTCCCGTACGAAGCCGCACCCCGACCCCTACCTCCTGGCCGCGCGCGGGGTGGGCGCCGAGCCGGGCAGATGCGCCGTGATCGAGGACACCGCGACCGGTGTCGCCGCCGCCGAGGCGGCCGGCTGCCGGGTGGTGGCGGTGCCCTCCGTCGCGCCCATCGCACCCGCCGACGGACGGGTCGTCGTGCGGTCCCTGGAAGAAGTCGACCTGCGTTTTCTCCGCACATTGATCACGCGAATGAACTGATCGCGCACCGAGCGTGCCCCGGGGAAATAGCGACGCCAACCCAGGGCACCGGATCATGCATTTTCCGTTACCCCGGCCAAGGATTTCGCGAGTGACCTTGGTCACTCAGCGTGGCGCAAATTGCATGGCCGGAAAGGTCTGCATGCCCGGAACGCCATACTTCCGCCCTGTCGATGTGTCCGTTTCATGGAGTCGCGTACGAATCATTCCTACGCATAGTGATCGACTGTCGCGCATTCCTCATCACCGTCTGACGAGGCCTCAACTCGGTCCTGTTCCTGCGGGTGTGGCGTTGCCTACTAATCTCTTGCCGAGAACTTCGCCGCAGTTTCCGCGTGTCCCGTCGGACCCACCAGGCCCACGGGAACACAGGATCGATCGCTCTGTATCCCGGCCCGATCGCTCCGCCCCGACCGGGCGGACGCGGCGGAGTGTCCGTACATCGCTGTACCCAGTGCCGGATGAGGAGAACGTCCAGAATGAACCGTAGGACCTTGGTGCTGCCGGCCGTACTCGGCCTGCTCGCCCCCGTGCTCGTCGCGTGCGGCGGCTCGGGCGGCGGCTCCGGCGGTGACGCCATCGTCGTCGGTACCACCGACCGGTTCGCCGCCACCGAGGACGCCGCCGCACCCTTCGACCCGGCCTTCGCGTACGACACCGGCGTCTGGAACGTACTGCGCCAGACCGTCCAGACCCTGATGCACGTACCGCGCGGCGGTGGCGCCCCGGTGCCCGAGGCCGCGTCCCGGTGCGGCTTCACCGACCGGGCGAGCGAGAGCTACCGCTGCACCCTCCGCGACGGCCTGACCTTCGCGGACGGCACGCCGGTCACCCCCAAGGACGTGAAGTTCTCCATCGAGCGCGCCCTCACCATCAACGCGGACAACGGCGCGGCCGGCCTCCTGTCGAACATCGACACGATCGAGACCAAGGGGGACGACGAGGTCGTCTTCCACCTGAAGAGCCCGGACGCCACCTTCCCGTACAAGCTCTCCACCCCCGTCGCCGGCATCCTCAGCAGCGAGAAGTACGACGCCAAGAAGCTCCGCGACGGTTTCCAGGTCGACGGCTCCGGCCCGTACACCATGAAGGCCGAAGTCAGCGGCGACCGCGTCACCAGGGTCGTCTTCACCAAGAACGCCCACTACAAGGGCGACATCAAGCTCCGCAACGACCGCGTCGAGCTGCGCTCCTTCGACGACGCCGACGCCATGGGCAAGGCCCTCGAATCCGGGGACATCGACATGATGACCCGGACGATGTCGCCCGAGCAGATCAAGGACCTGAACGAGAACCCCAAGCCGGGCATCAAGATCACCGAGGTTCCCGGCCTGGAGATCCGCTACCTGGGCTTCAACACCAACGCCCCGTCCGTCAAGGACAAGGCCGTCCGGCAGGCCATGGCCGCCGTCGTCGACCGCACCCAGATCGCCGGCAAGGTCTACGGGTCGACCGCGACCCCCCTGTACTCGCTGATCCCCTCCAGCATCACCGCGCACACCAACTCGTTCCTCAACAAGTACGGCGAGCCCAGCAGCGAGAAGGCCGCCGGCATCCTCCGCGACGCCGGTATCACCACCCCGGTGAAGCTGAAGCTGCACTACACCAGCGACCACTACGGCGCCGGCACCGCCCACGAGTTCAAGGCGCTCCGCGACCAGCTCAACGCCACCAAGCTCTTCGACGTCAGCATCGAAGGCACCGAGTGGTCAGAGTTCCGCCCCGCCCAGAAGCGCGGCGAGTACGCCGTGTACGGCCTCGGCTGGTTCCCCGACTTCCCGGACCCCGACAACTACGTCGCGCCGTTCCTCGACGCGGACAACTTCCTCAACACCCCCTACGTCAACAGCGCCACGCGCAGCCGGCTCCTCCCCGAATCGCGCCGCGCGGCAGACCGCAACGCCGCCTCGTCCGCCTTCGCGCAGATCCAGGACATCGTCGCAACCGACGTGCCTGTACTGCCGTTGTGGCAGGGCAAGCAGTACGTCGCCGCCCGCGACGACCTGACCGGTGTCGAGTGGGCGCTGAACACCTCCTCGGATCTGCAGCTCTGGGAGCTCGCCCGAGGTATCGCCTGACCGTGCTGTACCCGGCCGCGCACACGGGCTCGGCCGGCGATGAGATCCAGAGGCAAGGTTCCTGTGAAGGCACACAACAAGTGGCTGACGGCCCCGCTGGCTGCGGGACTTGCGGCCGCCCTGCTGAGCGGCTGCGGCGAGGAGAAGAGCAGCGGCGCCGGTGGCTCCGGCGGCTCGGTGATCGTCGGCATGTCCGACGAGGTTCTGGCGACGGACCCCGCCGCCGGTTACGACCCGGGCTCGTGGCTGCTGTTCAACAACGTCTTCCAGTCCCTGCTCAGCTTCCCCAAGGGCGCCTCGGTGCCCCAGCCGGAGGCGGCCGACAAGTGCGGCTTCGACCAGGGTGGCAGCAAGGTCTACCGCTGTACGCTGCGCGACGGGCTGAAGTTCAGCAACGGAAACGCCCTCACCTCCGAGGACGTCAAGTTCTCCTTCGAGCGCGCGCTGAAGATCAATGACCCGGCCGGCCCCGCGCCGCTGCTCAGCACGATCGACAAGATCGACACGCCGGACGACAAGACCGTCGTGTTCACGCTGAAGGTCCCCGACGCCACCTTCCCGAGCAAGATCGCTTCGGGTGCCGGCTCCATCGTCGACCACCGCGAGTACAAGGACGGGGAACTGCGCGAGGACGGCAAGGCCGTCGGCTCCGGCCCGTACAAGCTCGACTCCTTCCAGGACGGCGAGGCCGTCTTCTCGCCCAACCCCGACTACCGCGGCACGAGCAAGGTGAAGAACAGCGGCGTGACGCTGAAGTTCTTCCACGGTGACCGCAAGGCCCTGGGCTCCGCCCTGCAGAAGGGCGAGGTCGACGTCGCCTACCGTGGCCTCGCCGCGGCCGACATCGCCGCGATCCAGGCCTCCAACACGTCCTCGGAGCGCGAGATAGAGGTCGTCGAGGGCTCCAGCGCCGAGGTGCAGCACCTGGTGTTCAACGTCGACGACCCGGTCGTCGGCAAGCTCGGCGTCCGCAAGGCCATCGCGTACCTCGTCGACCGTGACGCCCTCGTCAACAACATCCACCGGTCGACCGCCACCCCGCTCTACTCGATCATCCCGGCGGGGATCGTCGGCCACAACACCGCCTACGTCAACGAGTACGGCGACGCCCCGCAGCCCAAGAAGGCCGAGCAGGCGCTCCGCTCCGCCGGCATCGACGGCAAGGTGAAGCTCACCCTCTGGTCGACGCCCAGCCGTTACGGCCCGTCCACCGACGAGGAGCTCAAGGCGATCGCCAAGCAGCTCAACGACAGCAACCTGTTCGACGCCACCGTCAAGTCCGTCGAGTTCGAGCAGTACGAGAAGGACATCAAGGCCGGCAAGTACGGCGTGTACGTGAAGGGCTGGGTCCCCGACTACCCGGACCCGGACAACTTCACGCAGCCGTTCTTCGGTGAGGGCAACGTCCTCAACAACAACTACGAGAACAACAAGATCACCGGCACGCTCGTCCCGCGCACCGCCGCGACCGCCGACCGGACCGCCGCCGAGGAGGACTTCGGCAAGCTCCAGGACCTGGTCGCCAAGGACGTGCCGATCCTGCCGCTGTGGCAGGGCAAGCAGTACGCGGTCGCCCGCACCGGCGTCACGGGCCTGGAGTGGACGCTGGACGCGTCCACCGTCTTCCGCTTCTGGGAGATCAAGAAGGGCTGACACCGGCCGAAACGACAAGCGGGGTGCCCGACCGGCGTCGGGCACCCCGCTTTCGTGCATGGATCACGGGCTTCCAGGCGTCCCGCATCCGCCCCGGTCCCGCTCGGGGGTGCGGTCACTGGGCGCCGGGGCGCACCAGGCCGCTCTCATAGGCGTACACCGCCGCCTGGACCCGGTCACGCAGGCCCAGCTTGGTGAGCACATGACCCACATGGGTCTTGACCGTCGTCTCGCTGACGAACAGGTCGGCGGCGATCTCGGCGTTCGACAATCCGCGCGCCACGAGCTTCAGCACCTCGACCTCACGGTCGGTCAGCGTGTTCAGCGCGTCAGGAACGGGTTCCTCGCCCGAGGGCAGGTGGTCCGCGTACTTGTCGAGCAGCCGCCGCGTGATGCTCGGCGCGAGCATCGCCTCGCCCCCCGCGACCACCCGGATCGCCTGCACCAGCTCATTGGCCGGCGCGTCCTTCAGCAGGAAGCCGCTGGCCCCGGCGCGCAGCGCCTCCACCACGTACTCGTCCAGGTCGAACGTCGTCAGCACCAGCACCTTCGCCGGTCCGTCCCGTCCCGGCCCGGTGATCTGCCGGGTCGCCTCCACACCGTCCATGCGGGGCATCCGGATGTCCATCAGCACCACATCGGGCTGCAGCGCCCGGACCTGGTCGAGAGCCTGGAGGCCGTCCCCGGCCTCACCGACGACCGCGAGGTCCTGCTCCGCCTCCAGAATCATCCGGAAGCCGGTGCGCAGCAGCGGCTGGTCGTCGACCAGTAGGACGCGGATAGCCACAGGTACTCCTTCAAGGCTCAGCTGACCGAGCCCATTCTGCCCTGACCGCCCCGCCCCGACTCCGCCGGTCCCGGCCCCGCACCCCGTGCCGACGCGGAACCATTCGCTCCGCCCGACCCGCGGTCCTACGGCTCGTCCACCCGCGGTGCCGGGACGATCGGCAGCGGGTAGACCGGGGGAGTGCCGCCGAACTCGGGGCAGACCGACTGGTGGTCGCACCACCCGCACAGCTTCGTCGGACGCGGCCGCCAGTCACCCGTCTCGGTGGCGAGCGCGATCGCCTCCCACAGCGCCTGCAGCTTGCGCTCCACCCGCAGCAGGTCCGCCTCCACCGGGTCGTACGTCAGCACGTCACCGCTGCCGAGGTACACCAACTGCAGCCGGCGCGGCACCACACCCTTCAGCCGCCAGACCACCAGGGCGTAGAACTTCATCTGGAACAGCGCGCCCTCGCTGTACTCCGGACGCGGGGCCTTGCCCGTCTTGTAGTCGACGATCCGCACCTCACCGGTCGGCGCCACGTCGACCCGGTCGATCACTCCCCGCAGCCGAAGCCCCGATTCCAGCTCGGTCTCCACGAACAGCTCGCGCTCCGCCGGCTCCAGCCGCGTCGGGTCCTCCAGCGTGAACCACCGCTCGACGAGCTGCTCCGCCTCCGCGAGCCAGCGCGCCAGCAGTTCCCCGTCCGCGTCCCCCTCGAACAGCTCCCCGAGCTCCGGCCTGGACTCCAGCAACCGCGTCCACTGCCCCGGCACCATCGCCTTGGCCCGCGGCGCCGTCCGCTCCACCGCCGGATCGTCGAAGAGCCGCTCCAGCACGGCGTGCACCAGCGTGCCGCGCGTCGCCGCCGCGCTCGGCTTCTCCGGCAGCTTGTCGATCACCCGGAAGCGGTACAGCAGAGGGCACTGCATGAAGTCGCTCGCCCGCGAAGGCGAGAGCGACGCGGGCGGCCTCGGCACCGGACTCCCACCGGACCGGCCGACGTCGCCGGACGCCCCGGCGCCGGTCGACGGCCCGGTGTCGCCGGACGCACCGGCGTCACCTGACGGACTCGGAGGGGCGGACGGGCTGGGAGAGCTGGACGGGCTCGTGGTCATGGTTCAGAACCCTACGGCCCGCCACTGACAACGAGCGGCATACCATCGACGCCAGAGCCTCCCACCATGCATGATCGTCGTGTGACGCTTCACACCGAAGGGAACCTGTGAACAAGGACGACGAGAGCGGCGAGCACCCCCGCCCGCGGTCCGACCCGGCCGGAGCCACCGCTCCCGACAGCGGAAAGCCGCAGCGGCCACAGGCGGGCGGCGGCATCCTGATGGGCCGCATCTTCGGCGTGCCCGTGTACGTCGCTCCCAGCTGGTTCCTGGTCGCCGCCCTCATCACCTGGGTCTTCGGCGGCCAGATCGAGCGGGTCCTGCCCGAGCTCGGCAGCGCCCGCTACCTGGTCTCCCTCTTCTTCGCGGTCGCCTTCTACGCCTCCGTGCTCGTGCACGAACTGGCCCACACGGTCGCCGCGCTCCGCTTCAAACTGCCGGTGCGCCGCATCCAGCTCCAGTTCTTCGGCGGCGTCTCCGAGATCGAGAAGGAGTGCGACACCCCCGGCCGCGAGTTCGTCCTCGCCGTCGTCGGCCCGCTGCTCTCGCTGGTCCTCGCAGGGGTCTTCTACGCCGCGATGTACGCCGCCGAACCCGGCACCGTGCCCGGTGTCCTCCTCGCCGGCCTGATGATCTCCAACCTCATCGTCGCCGCGTTCAACCTGCTGCCCGGCCTCCCCCTCGACGGCGGCCGCATGCTCCGCGCCGTCGTGTGGAAGATCACCGGCAAGCCCATGAGCGGCACGGTCGCCGCCGCCTGGGTCGGCCGCGCCCTCGCCGTCACCGTCCTCATCGGCCTCCCGCTCCTCACCCACACCGGCGCCCTGGGCAACGCGACCGAGGACATCAGCGGCCTGGAGACCGTCACCGACGCACTCCTCGCCGCCATCCTCGCCGCCATCATCTGGACCGGCGCCGGCAACAGCCTCCGTATGGCGCGGCTGCGTGAACACCTCCCCGAACTGCGCGCCCGCACCCTCACCCGGCGTGCCGTCCCGGTCGAGTCCGACACCCCCCTCTCCGAGGCACTCCGCCGCGCCAACGAGGCCGGCGCCCGCGCCCTCGTCGTCGTCGACGGCCAGGGCGAGCCCACGGCCCTGGTCCGCGAAACGGCCATCGTCGGCGTCCCCCAGCACCGCCGCCCCTGGGTCGCGGTGAGCGGCCTCGCCCAGGACCTCACCGAGGGCATGAGGGTCCCCGCGGACCTCGCCGGCGAGGCGCTCCTGGACAAGCTGCGCACGAATCCGGCCACCGAGTACCTGGTGGTCGAGGAGTCCGGCGAGATCTACGGCGTCCTGTCCACGGCGGACGTCGAGCGGGCCTTCGTCCAGGCGATGGCACGGCCGGGTTCCTGAAGCCCATACACTGGTCACATGTCCGAACCGACCGGTGCCGCCCGCCGTCGCGGGCCCTTCGAGGTCGGGGACCAGGTCCAGCTCACCGACCCCAAGGGACGCCACTACACGTTCACGCTCGAGGCCGGGAAGAATTTCCACACCCACAAGGGTTCCTTCCCGCACGACGAGCTGATCGGTGCTCCCGAGGGCAGTGTTGTCCGTACCACGGGAAACGTCGCCTACCTCGCGCTGCGCCCCCTGCTCCCCGACTACGTCCTGTCCATGCCCCGCGGCGCCGCCGTGGTCTACCCCAAGGACGCGGGGCAGATCCTGGCCTTCGCCGACATCTTCCCCGGCGCGCGCGTCGTCGAGGCGGGGGTGGGCTCCGGCTCGCTCAGCAGCTTCCTGCTCCGTGCCATCGGTGACGACGGCATGCTGCACTCCTACGAGCGACGCGAGGACTTCGCCGAGATCGCCAGGGGCAATGTGGAGCGCTACTTCGGCGGCCCGCACCCCGCCTGGCAGCTCACGGTCGGCGACCTCCAGGACAACCTGTCCGACACCGACGTCGACCGGGTGATCCTGGACATGCTCGCGCCCTGGGAGTGCCTGGAAGCGGTCTCCAAGGCCCTGGTCCCGGGCGGCATCCTCTGCTGCTACGTCGCGACCACCACCCAGCTCGCCCGGACCGTCGAGTCCATCCGCGAGATCGGCTGCTTCGCCGAGCCGGCCGCCTGGGAGTCGATGATCCGCAACTGGCACGTCGAGGGCCTGGCCGTCCGCCCGGACCACCGCATGATCGGCCACACCGGCTTCCTGCTCACCGCCCGTCGCCTCGCCGACGGCGTGGAGCCCCCGATGCGCCGCCGCCGTCCCGCCAAGGGCGCGTACGGCGAGGACTACGAAGGCCCCAACAAGGGCTGACGCCCCTGGGCTGACGCCCCGACAACGCGACGGCGCCGCCGTCGAGTTCCCGCCACCGGTGGGGAACTCGACGGCGGCGCCCTCACGTTCGGCGCTCCGTGGAACATCCGACCCCGTGGTTCCACCCCCCTGTGACGTATGGCACGATGCTGGCCACCCCACCGCACAGCCCACAGGAGGCACTCCGCGTGCAGACCTCCGCCCTTCCGGACCTCGCGCACACCCACGCCCGCCCGGTGCACTGGCTCGCCACCGCCGCGGCGATGGCGGCGGTGGTCGCAGGCGCCGGAGTGCTCCAGCCCGAAGCCGCCACCGCCTCCCAGGCCGGCGGTATCCGGCCAGCGGCCGCCCCCGCGCCGGCGCCCGCTCCCGACCCGGCGGCGGTGACGTACCCACTCGAATGCGCGGGCGCGGCCAGCGTGGTGGCGAAGCGGGCGACGGGGGACATCGACGGCGACGGCCGGCCGGAGACGGTCGTGGCGGCGCACTGCCGCGCGGGCTCGGGAACACCGCCCAGCGGCGTGTACGTCCTGGCCCGCGGCACCGGCACCGGATCCCGTGTGGTGGCCACCCTGGTGGAGCCGGCCGAGCGCCGCAGCGTCGGCCGGATCGCCGTACGTGACGGGGTGGTCACCGCCACCCTGCTCGGCTACTCCTCACCGGACGTACCGAGCTGCTGTCCCGATCAGCGCGAGACGGTCAAGTGGCGGTGGGAGGGCGACAAGTTCGTCCGCTCCGCCACGGCCGAAGCCGGGAGTGCGTGAACGGTCACTCGGCGTCAGGGCCGTAGACCTCGACGCGGTCCGCGACGCGCCGCACGTGGATGCAGTCGCCGGGGCACTCCTTGGCGGAGTCCACGACGTCCTGCAGCAGGGGCAGCGGGACGGGCGTCGTGGCGCCGGGGTCCTGCAGCAGTTCGTCGTCGGCGCTCTTCACGTACGCCAGGCCGTCGATGTCCAGCTCGAAGACCTCGGGGGCGTACTGCGCGCAGATCCCGTCGCCGGTGCAGAGGTCCTGGTCGATCCAGACCTCCAGGGCCTCGCCGGCGCCCGTGGTCGGAGCCTCGTGCTGCACGGTCATATTCCTGCCTCTGGTGTGGTAAGTCGGGCCAACCCTGACGGGTGTTGACCACTCCGACGATACAACCGGCCGCTTTCAAGTGTTGATGGGTGGGTATCCCCCTGATGCGAGGGAGAGCGCAAGGGTGAAGATCGGACACACCCCGAGAGTCTTTGTGATCTAGGGGTTTCAATCACCACCCACCCAGGTAGGGTCAGGAAGCGTCCAGCTCCCCTTGGAGGAGGTGAGGACCGTGGCAGCCCACGACGACGACATCAACCGCGGCATCCGGCCGGGGCGGGGGTCTGAAGACCCTGCCGGCCAGGTTGCCTATCTCGAGCAGGAAATCGCCGTCCTGCGACGTAAGCTCGCCGACTCTCCGCGTCACACGAGGATTCTCGAAGAGCGGATCGTCGAGCTGCAGACCAACCTGGCCGGCGTGTCCGCACAGAACGAGCGACTCGCCAATACGCTCCGTGAGGCCCGCGACCAGATCGTGGCCCTCAAGGAGGAGGTCGACCGGCTCGCGCAGCCCCCGGCCGGCTTCGGTGTCTTCCTGCAGGCGAACGAGGACGGCACCTGCGACATCTTCACCGGGGGCCGCAAGCTCCGGGTGAACGTCAGCCCCAGCGTCGAGCTCGACGAGCTCCGGCGCGGCCAGGAAGTGATGCTCAACGAAGCGCTCAACGTGGTCGAGGCCATGGAGTTCGAGCGCGCCGGGGACATCGTCACCCTCAAGGAGATCCTCGAGGACGGCGAGCGGGCCCTGGTGATCGGGCACACCGACGAGGAACGGGTGGTGAGGCTCGCCGAGCCGCTGCTGGACATCACCATCCGGCCCGGCGACGCCCTGCTGCTCGAGCCGAGGTCCGGTTACGTCTACGAGGTGATCCCGAAGAGCGAGGTCGAGGAACTCGTCCTCGAGGAGGTCCCGGACGTCGACTACACCAAGATCGGCGGTCTGGGGAACCAGATCGAGCTGATCCGCGACGCGGTCGAGCTTCCGTACCTCTACCCCGACCTCTTCCAGGAGCACGAGCTCCGGCCGCCGAAGGGCATCCTTCTGTACGGCCCGCCCGGCTGCGGCAAGACGCTGATCGCGAAGGCCGTCGCCAACTCCCTTGCCAAGAAGGTCGCCGAGGTGACCGGGCAGCCCGCGGGGAAGAGCTACTTCCTCAACATCAAGGGCCCCGAGCTCCTGAACAAGTACGTCGGCGAGACCGAGCGGCACATCCGCCTGGTCTTCCAGCGTGCTCGTGAGAAGGCCAGCGAGGGCACCCCGGTGATCGTCTTCTTCGACGAGATGGAGTCCCTCTTCCGCACCCGCGGCTCCGGTGTCAGCTCGGACGTGGAGAACACCATCGTCCCCCAGCTGCTCGCCGAGATCGACGGTGTGGAGGGCCTCGAGAACGTCATCGTCATCGGCGCCTCCAACCGCGAGGACATGATCGACCCCGCCATCCTCCGGCCGGGCCGGCTCGATGTGAAGATCAAGATCGAGCGTCCGGACGCCGAGGCGGCCAAGGACATCTTCGCCAAGTACCTGACACCTTCGCTGCCGCTGCACGCGGACGACCTGGCCGAGCACAATGGGTCCAAGGAAGCCGCGGCCCAGGCAATGATCCAGTCGGTCGTGGAGCAGATGTACGCGGAATCCGAGGAGAACCGGTTCCTCGAGGTCACCTACGCCAATGGTGACAAGGAAGTCCTGTACTTCAAGGACTTCAACTCCGGCGCGATGATCCAGAACATCGTCGACCGGGCGAAGAAGATGGCCATCAAGGCCTTCCTCGACCACAACCAGAAGGGCCTTCGGGTCTCCCACCTCCTCCAGGCTTGCGTGGACGAGTTCAAGGAGAACGAGGACCTGCCGAACACCACCAACCCGGACGACTGGGCCCGTATCTCCGGAAAGAAGGGCGAGCGGATCGTCTTCATCCGCACCCTCGTCACCGGAAAGCAGGGCGCCGACACCGGTCGCTCCATCGACACGGTGGCGAATACCGGTCAGTACCTGTAGATCGCATTCCGGCTGCGGGTGCCCGGGAGTCCCCCGCCCACGGCGGGGGAGGGCATCCGCGGCCGGTTGCTTTCACCGGTCCCTGGCCATCATTCCGACCACACCGCAGCAATGACTCAATTGATCTCCCCACCAGCGCAGAGGCGTTCTAGGCTCTTCCGTACCGCCGAGTCGCGCAGTGCGGGGACGGGCACCGCACACGCATCGGAGAAGCAGCGGTACTTGAGCGCCGTTCCCGGACGGGGGCGCCGCCGGGCAAGGAGGGCCGCATGACTGTACGGCGAGTAATGGGCATCGAGACGGAGTACGGGATCTCCGTCCCCGGCCACCCGAACGCCAATGCCATGCTCACCTCGTCCCAGATCGTCAACGCCTACGCGGCGGCGATGCACCGGGCGCGGCGCGCCCGCTGGGACTTCGAGGAGGAGAATCCGCTGCGGGACGCCCGCGGCTTCGACCTCGCCCGCGAGGCCGCCGATTCCAGCCAGCTCACGGACGAGGACATCGGCCTGGCCAATGTGATCCTCACCAATGGCGCGCGGCTCTACGTCGACCACGCGCACCCCGAGTACAGCGCGCCCGAGGTCACCAACCCGCGCGACGCCGTCCTGTGGGACAAGGCGGGCGAGCGGATCATGGCGGAGGCCGCGGAGCGGGCGGCCCAGCTGCCGGGCGCCCAGCCGATCCACCTCTACAAGAACAACACCGACAACAAAGGCGCCTCCTACGGCACGCACGAGAACTACCTGATGAAGCGGGAGACCCCCTTCTCGGACATCGTGCGCCACCTGACGCCCTTCTTCGTCTCCCGGCAGGTCGTCACCGGCGCCGGACGCGTCGGCATCGGCCAGGACGGCCACGAGCACGGCTTCCAGCTCAGCCAGCGCGCCGACTATTTCGAGGTCGAGGTCGGCCTGGAGACCACCCTCAAGCGGCCGATCATCAACACCCGGGACGAGCCCCACGCCGACGCCGAGAAGTACCGCCGGCTCCATGTGATCATCGGTGACGCCAACCTCTCCGAGATCTCGACCTACCTCAAGCTGGGCACCACGGCCCTGGTGCTGTCGATGATCGAGGACGGCTTCATCACCGTCGACCTCGCCGTCGACCAGCCGGTGCGCACCTTGCACCAGGTCTCCCACGACCCCTCCCTCCAGTACTTGATCACGCTCCGCAGCGGTCGGACACTCACCGCCGTACAACTGCAGATGGAGTACTTCGAGCTGGCCCGCAAGTACGTGGAGGAGCGGTTCGGCGCCGACGCCGACGAGCAGACCAAGGACGTGCTGTCCAGGTGGGAGGACACCCTCAACCGGCTCGAGAACGACCCGATGAGCCTGGCGGGCGAGCTCGACTGGGTGGCCAAGCGGGAGCTGATGGAGGGCTACCGGCGCCGTGACGGGCTGGACTGGGACGCCGCACGGCTCCACCTGGTGGACCTCCAGTACGCCGACGTACGGCCCGACAAGGGCCTGTACAACCGTCTGGCGGCCCGCGGGCGGATGAAGAGGCTGCTGGACGAGGACGCCGTCACACGAGCCCAGGCGAAGCCTCCGGAGGACACCAGGGCCTATTTCCGGGGCCGGTGCCTGGAGCAGTACGCCGATGACGTGGCCGCGGCCTCCTGGGACTCGGTGATCTTCGACCTGCCCGGCCGGGACTCCCTGCAGCGGGTGCCCACCCTGGAACCGTTGCGTGGTACACGTAACCATGTGAAGGAGCTCCTGGACCGCTGCCGCACGGCCGAGGACCTGGTCCGCGTGCTGTCCGGCCACTGACCACCGGCCGAGTACTCGTACGAAAAGAGCTTGGCCCGGAGATCTCCGGGAATCATGGGGATACTCCCTGGACGTTGGAGAAAGTGCAGGGCCGATGTCAGACCGTCCTTGTAGGGTCTGATCTTGAGAGACCGAACCAAGCGGGCAAACCGAGCGGGGTGAGGGATATGGCGACCAAGGACACCGGCGGCGGGCAGCAGAAGGCCACACGTTCCACCGAGGAGGTCGAGGAGCAGGCGCAGGACGCGCAGGCATCCGAGGACCTCAAGGAGCGCCAGGAGAAGCTGTCCGACGACGTCGACTCCGTGCTCGACGAGATCGACGACGTCCTCGAGGAGAACGCCGAGGACTTCGTACGGTCCTTCGTGCAAAAGGGCGGACAGTAGAGCTCGTTGTCCCTTCCCGGTGCCGTCGGTGAAAGCCGTCGGCACCGGGAAGGATGACCGGCGACGGCACGGGTAAGGTCCGTGCACAGCACGCATGATCGGCCCGACCGCCGCAGCGGCGGGCCGCCGCCTCATTTCGGAAGGAAACGCGTGGAAGCCAACCCTCGTAGCATCGGGCGTCTGCCGGCAGCCTTCCTGACGCCCGGCTCCTCCTCGTTCATGGACTTCCTGGCCGATCACTCACCCGAGCTGCTGCCCGGCAAGCGGACCCTGCCGCCCCTGCAGGGCGCCATCGAGGCACCGCACGGCACCACCATCGTCGCCACCACTTTCCCCGGTGGCGTGGTGCTCGCCGGTGACCGGCGCGCCACGATGGGCAACATGATCGCCCAGCGGGACATCGAGAAGGTGTTCCCCGCCGACGAGTACTCGGCCGTGGGCATCGCCGGCACAGCCGGTCTCGCGGTGGAGATGGTCAAGCTGTTCCAGCTCGAGCTGGAGCACTTCGAGAAGGTCGAGGGCGCCCAGCTCTCCCTGGAGGGCAAGGCGAACCGCCTCTCCACCATGATCCGCAGCAATCTGGGCATGGCCATGCAGGGCCTGGCCGTCGTGCCGCTCTTCGCCGGCTGGGACGTCGACCGCGAGAAGGGCCGGATCTTCAGTTACGACGTGACCGGCGGCCGCTCCGAGGAGCACGGCTTCGCGGCCACCGGCTCCGGTTCGATCTTCGCCCGGGGCGCGATGAAGAAGCTCTACCGCGACGACCTCACCGAGCAGCAGGCCATCACCCTGGTCGTGCAGGCGCTCTACGACGCGGCGGACGACGACTCGGCGACCGGCGGCCCGGACGTGGCCCGGCGGATCTACCCGATCGTCACCGTGATCACCGACGAGGGCTTCCGGCGGCTCACCGAGGCCGAGTCCTCCGAGACCGCCCGCGCGATCCTGGATCGCCGCCTCGAACAGCCCGACGGCCCGCGCGCCGCGCTGCTCTGATGTTTGCCCATCTGAAGAAAGGGACGGATAGCCGGTGACGACGCCGTTCTATGTCTCGCCCGCACAGGCCATGCAGGACCGGGCGGAATACGCCCGCAAGGGCATCGCCCGTGGACGCAGCCTGGTAGTGCTGCAGTACGCCGACGGCATCGTCTTCGTCGGTGAGAACCCGTCCCGTGCACTGCACAAGTTCAGCGAGATCTACGACCGGATCGGTTTCGCCGCGGCCGGTAAGTACAACGAGTACGAGAACCTGCGGATCGGCGGCGTGCGCTACGCGGACCTGCGCGGCTACACGTACGACCGCGACGACGTGACGGCGCGGGGGCTCGCCAACGTCTACGCCCAGACGCTCGGCACCATCTTCTCCAGCGCGGGGGAGAAGCCGTACGAGGTGGAGCTGGTCGTCGCCGAGGTGGGGACCTCGCCGGAGGGCGACCAGATCTACCGGCTGCCGCACGACGGGTCGATCGTGGACGAGCACGGCTCGGTCGCGGTCGGCGGAAACGCCGAGCAGATCAGCAGCTTCCTCGACCAGCGGCACCGCGACGGGATGTCGCTCGCCGAGGCGCTGAAGCTCGCCGTGCAGGCGCTGTCCCGGGACACCAACGGCAGCGAGCGGGAGATCCCCGCGGAGCGGCTCGAAGTGGCGATCCTGGACCGCACGCGTCCGCAGCAGCGCAAGTTCAAGCGGATCGTCGGCCGCCAGCTGGCCCGCCTCCTGGAGGCGGACGCCTCGGCCTCCACCCCGACCGACGCCCCCTCGGACGAGGAGCCGGAGGAGTCGGAGGACTGACACCAGGCCCCACCGGTGCCCCGGACCGCCCCCGCGGTCCGGGGCACCGGCGTGTCGGCTCCGGGTGCGCTCCGGATCCCGTCCCGGATCCCGTACCCGGATTCCCGTCCGAGCCGGGCGTGGTCCGCGGCGCGGGTGTGGGGCACGGGTGTGGGGCGCCGGTGCCGACGCGCTCGCCGCAGCGCCCCAGGAGCGGGCACGCGGCACCGCGGCGCCCGGACCGGCGTGTTCAGGAGGCCGGGGGCGGGCCCGACGAGCCGCGGCGCATCAGGGTGACCGGGAGGTCGCCGCGCTCCGGCGGGCGGCCCGCGAGGACGTCCAGCAGGGCCGTCATCCCGCGCTCACCGATCCGCTCCGCGGGGAGCCGCACGGTAGTCAGCTCGGGCTCCACCGCGGTGGCCAGGGCGAGGTCGTCGAACCCGGTGACCGACACGTCCTCCGGGACCCGCAGCCCCAGTCTCCGTACCGCCTTGCACGCGCCCGCCGCCACGATGTCGTCGTCGCAGACCAGTGCCGTCGGGCGGGGCCCCGGCGCGGACAGCGCCCGCTCGGCGGCCTCCCGGGCGCCGTTCACCTCCAGCGGTACCGGGACGGTCCGTACGGAGACGTCCGGGAGGCCGTCCAGGCAGGCCGCCAGGGCCCTGCCGCGTACGTCGAAGGTCCAGGACGGCACGGCGGACGACAGGTGCAGGAACCGCCGGTGACCCAGCGCCAGCAGATGGTCCGTCACCTGCCGCATCCCGTCGCCGATGTCGAGGTTCACATGGGCCGCGGCTCCCGGGTCGGCCGGGTCGCTGTCGAGCATGACCAGCGGCAGGTCCGTGCCGCGGATCGCCCGCAGCGCGTCGGCGGCCATGGAGGAGGCGATCACCCCGTCGAGTGCCGCCCGCGCGGAGGGGAACGGGTCCCTGGCCGGGCCGACGCCCTCGGGAGAGGGGTACAGGACCACGCCGAAGCCGTGGCGGGCGGCCACCGCGGCGGCGCCGGTGTAGACCCGGGCGAAGAACTCGTTGGTGAGGGCCGGCACCACCAGCAGCGCGGTCCTGGTACTGCCCATGCGGAGGTTGCGCGCCGCGAGATTGGGCCGGTAACCGAGCTCGTCGGCCGTCTCCCGCACGAGCCGCGCGGTGCGCTCCGAGACCCGCCCCCGCCACTTGTCGCCCAGCACGAGCGACACGGTGGCCTGCGAGACCCCCGCGGCTCGCGCGACGTCCCGGCTGGTGGGCCGCGCACCGCCGGCCACGGGCACGGGGTTGCCCCCGGACGCTTCGGCGCCCGGTACCGCGGCGGGCCGGGCGGGCTCCGCCCCGGACGGCTCCGGGGCCGCGGGCGCGGCCGCCGTACGGCCGGACGCCGCCCGGGGCGACGGGTCGGGGACCGCTGGGTCCGGGTGGTGCACGCACGCCTCCGCTTCGACGATCGGACCGCGAGGAGTGGACCCGCGGGATGCCGACATGGTACGTATGACGAAGGACGTTATACGTAAAACCTCGGGGTGAGCACCGGGGGAGAGGGGCAGCACATGGCCGCGTCGGGCGGATACGCCGACCTCCTGAAGGCACCTCACGCCGCCAGGCTGCTCATAGGCACCCTCATAGGGCGCCTCCCCAACGCCACCGGGCCGATCGCCCTGATGCTGTTCACCCGCGCCGAGGGCGGCAGCTACAGCCTCGCCGGCGGGCTGGCCGCCGTGTACGGCATCGGCAACGCCGTCGGCCAGCCTCTCCTGGGCCGCGCCGTCGACCTGTACGGCCAGCCCCGCGTGCAGCTCCCGGCGGCCCTGGTCTCCGCCCTCGGCATGGCGCTGCTGGTCCTCACGGGCCTCGACCCGCTGCTGCTCACGTACGCCGCCGTCGCCGTGGCGGGACTGTTCACCCCGCCCCTGGAGGGCGGCCTGCGCGCCCTGTGGCCGAGCGTCCTCGGCCGCGAGGACCGCGTCCACCGGGCGTACGCCCTGGACGCGGTCGCCCAGGAAGTCATGTTCACGGTCGGCCCCTTGCTGGTAACGCTGCTCGTCTCGCTCTGGTCGCCGGCCGCCGCCCTGCTCGCCATCAACGCGATCGGTGTGCTCGGCGCCCTGTCCGTCGTCCTGTCCGAACCCTCCCGCACCTGGCGCTCCGCCCCCCGCGAGGCGCACTGGCTCGGCGCACTGCGCTCACCAGGCCTGCTGGCCCTGCTCGGCTCGTTCTTCTTCGTCGGCCTCGCCATGGGCTCCATCACCGTCGCCGCCTACGCCTACGCCGAGGACCACGGC
This sequence comes from Streptomyces sp. NPDC041796, assembly GCF_055590785.1. NCBI lineage: Bacteria > Bacillati > Actinomycetota > Actinomycetes > Kitasatosporales > Streptomycetaceae > Streptomyces > Streptomyces sp. NPDC041796. Next base: position 71,198 of record NZ_JBVJAH010000012.1, on the reverse strand, counting down.
AGCGAGTCCGTGTACGGCTGGCTGATGGCCGCCCTGGGCCTCGGCGCCCTGGTCGGCGGCACGCTCTACGGAGCCCGGCAGTGGGCGGGCGCCCCGGAGCGCCGTCTGCAGGTTCTCGTCGGCCTGCTGGCGCTCGGCTACGTGCCGCTGCTGCTCACCCCCGGCGTGGTGCCCATGACGGCCCTGGCGGCCCTCGCGGGCGTGTTCCTGGCGCCCACCATCGCGTGCGCGTTCATCGTCGTCGACCGGCACGCCCCGCGCGGCACGGTCACCGAGGCGTTCTCCTGGCTCGTCACCACCTTCGGCGTGGGCGCCGCCGCCGGAACGGCCGCGGCGGGTCCGGTCGTCGAGCTCTCCGGCACGGCCGCGAGTTTCGCCGTGGCGGGCCTCGGCGGATTCGTCGCCCTGCTGGTCCTGGTGGCCACCCGGCGCGTACTGGCAGTTCCCCTTCGCCGGGCCCAACACGCCGGAGATGTCGTGGCGGCATCGGAAAATGATCGAAACGGTGCTGTCGAACCCGGTTTCAGCACACGCCGTCAGGCGTAATGTTCAGTCATGGACCGCCGCATTTTCGGGCTGGAGAACGAGTACGGCGTCACGTGCACGTTCAGGGGACAGCGCCGACTGTCTCCTGACGAAGTGGCGCGCTACCTCTTCCGCCGTGTCGTGTCATGGGGCCGCAGCAGCAATGTCTTCCTGCGGAACGGCGCCCGCCTCTACCTCGACGTGGGATCGCATCCGGAATACGCAACTCCCGAATGCGACAACGTGACCGAACTGGTCACGCACGACAAGGCCGGCGAGCGCATTCTCGAGGGCCTGCTCGTCGACGCCGAACGCCGCCTGCACGAGGAGGGAATCGCGGGCGACGTCTATCTCTTCAAGAACAACACCGACTCGGCGGGAAACTCCTACGGCTGCCACGAGAACTATCTCGTCGCCCGCCACGGAGAGTTCTCGCGGCTCGCGGACATCCTCATTCCGTTCCTGGTCACCAGGCAGCTGCTGTGCGGCGCCGGGAAGGTGCTGCAGACCCCGCGCGGCGCCGTCTACTGCGTCAGCCAGCGTGCCGAGCACATCTGGGAGGGCGTCAGCTCCGCGACGACCCGCTCCCGGCCCATCATCAACACCCGCGACGAGCCGCACGCCGACGCCGAGCGGTACCGCCGCCTGCACGTCATCGTCGGTGACTCGAACATGTCCGAGACGACCATGCTGCTGAAGGTCGGCGCCACCGACCTCGTGCTGCGCATGATCGAGGCGGGCACGGTGATGCGCGACCTCACCCTGGAGAACCCGATCCGGGCGATCCGCGAGGTCAGCCACGACATCACCGGACAGCGCAAGGTCCGGCTCGCCAGCGGACGTGAGGCCTCCGCCCTGGAGGTCCAGCGCGAGTACTACGAGAAGGCCGCCGACTTCGTCGACCGCCGCGGTATCCGCACGGGCACCGTCGCGCAGGTCCTGGAGCTGTGGGGCCGCACGCTGGACGCCATCGAGGAGGAGGACCTCGACCGGATCGGTACCGAGATCGACTGGGTCATGAAGTACAAGCTGCTGGAGCGGTACCGGGCCAAGCACAACATGACCATGTCGCACCCGAGGGTCGCCCAGATAGACCTCGCCTACCACGACATCCACCGTCGGCGCGGGCTCTACTACCTGCTGGAGAAGAAGGGACAGGCCGCCCGCATCTGCAACGACCTGAAGATCTTCGAGGGCAAGTCGGTGCCCCCGCAGACCACCAGGGCGCGGCTGCGCGGCGACTTCATCCGCCGGGCACAGGAACAGCGACGGGACTTCACCGTCGACTGGGTGCACCTCAAGCTGAACGACCAGGCGCAGCGCACGGTGCTGTGCAAGGACCCCTTCCGGTCGGTCGACGACCGGGTGGAGAAGCTCATCGCCGGCATGTAGCCGGCAGGGCGGCGGGGCCCGGCCCCGGTGGGACCCGCCCGGGCCCCACCGGGGCCGGACCGCTGTCCGGACCCGGGCCGGCACCCGGCCGGAGGCTCCGGAGGCCGGAGGGCCCAGCCGGAAACGGTCGGGTACGGGAGCGGCCGGGGGCGGCCGGGGTACCAGGAACGGCCGGGGTACGGGAGGCGGGGGCGGCCGGCCGGGATGGAAGGGCGTCAGGCCTCGGTACCGAGGCTCGGAGGCTGTCCCGGGGCCGTGGCCCCGCTACGTGCCGCCCGGCGCGGCGGCCGGTCCCGAAGCGACTGCTCGCGGCGGCCGGCACCGGGGCGGACACCGGGGCGTCGAGCGCCGGAGGCCTGGGACGCGTGAGGCGGGATCATCGCCGTGAGGCGCCGTGCGTTGCTCGTGCGGCGGCTCGCGTACGTCGTAGAGTCACGCCGTAGAGTGACGCGACACCCTCGCGAACTCGATTGCGAAGACCTACAGATCCCGAGATCCCGACCAAGATACGAGGCATTCCGTGCGCCGTCGCTCCCTCCTTCTCGCCGTCCCCGCCGGCCTGCTCACCCTCGCGGGCTGCGGCGACGACAAGTCCGACAAGGCCAAGACCGACGAGAGCCCGTCCACGCCCCCGGAGCCCTCCGCGAAGATCGTGGAGGGTCCGCTGCCCGCCGTCACCGCGGGGACGGAGTTCGGCCAGAAGCCGACCGTCGCCAAGGGGCCGGGCAAGCCGTCGTCCGACCTGGCGGTGAAGACGCTCATCGCCGGCAAGGGCCAGACGGTGGCGAAGGGCGACTTCCTCCAGTTCGACTACCTCGGGCAGATCTGGGACACCGCCAAGGTCTTCGACAACTCCTACGACCGCAAGGCGCCGCTGACCAGCGCCATCGGCGTCGGCCAGCTCATCCCCGGCTGGGACCGGGCACTGCCGGGCAAGAAGGTCGGCAGCAGGGTCGAGCTGGCCATCCCGCCGGCCCTCGGCTACGGCTCGCAGGGCAACCCGCAGGGCGGCATCAAGGGCACCGACACGCTGGTGTTCGTCGTCGACATCCGTGGCACGTTCAACGGCAAGAGCTCGGCCAAGGGCCGCGAGGTCGCCCAGGACAACATCGACCTCCCCAAGGTCGGCACCAACACCGACGGCGCGGCGCCGTCCATCGACGTCCCCAAGAAGCCCGCGCCCAAGGGCCTGGTCGCGAAGTACATCCTGGAGGGCGACGGCCAGGCCGTGAAGCCCACGGACAAGCTGCTGCTCCAGTACAAGGGCGTCCTGTGGGACGGCGGCAAGGAGTTCGACTCCAGCTACAAGGGCGGGCAGCTCGCCGAGTTCCCGCTGCAGAGCCTGATCAAGGGCTGGCAGCAGGGCCTCGCGGGCAAGAAGGTCGGCAGCCGTGTGATGCTCGTCGTGCCGCCGGAGCTGGGCTACGGCGCCCAGGCGTCCGGGGACATCCCCGCGAACTCGACGCTGGTCTTCTCACTCGACATCCTCGCCGTGATGTAAGACTGTCCCGGTTGATCAGTACATCGTTTGAGGAGCACTGTTCTCGTGAACATCGACAAGCCCGAGATCGACTTCCCGGGTGGCGAGCCGCCGAAGGACCTGGAGATCAAGGACATCTGGGAGGGCGACGGCCCGGAGGCCAAGGCCGGTGACATGGTCAAGGTCCACTACGTGGGCGTGGCCTTCTCCACCGGTGAGGAGTTCGACTCGTCGTGGAACCGCGGCACCCCGCTGCAGTTCCAGCTCGGTGTCGGCCAGGTCATCCAGGGCTGGGACAAGGGCGTGCAGGGCATGAAGGTCGGCGGCCGCCGCCAGCTGATCATCCCCGCGCACCTCGCGTACGGCGACCGCGGTGCCGGCAACGCCATCGCGCCGGGCGAGACCCTGATCTTCGTCTGCGACCTGGTCGGCGTCTGATCCGCCACCTGATCGTCGTCCGACCGGCGGTGATCGTCACCGCTTCTCGGCCGGAACCGGTCACCCCGAGGGCCCGTGCCTCCAGGCACGGGCCCTCGGCCTTGCCGTGACTCCCGCCCCGAGTCCCGGCGCGACTTTTGCCGCGACACCCCGGGGCGGTACGTTGAGCGGGAAAAGTGACTCCATAAGAAGAGGTGCAGGGCGTCGATGGCCATTGCCAAGGCCGAGCGGCTGATGAATCTGGCGCTGTGCCTGCTGGGAACCCGGCGCCCGCTCAGCAAGCGGGAACTGCGCGGCTCGATCGAGGCCTACCTGGAAGCCGGCTCCGACGACTCCTTCAACCGCATGTTCGAGCGGGACAAGGACGATCTGCGCGAGCTGGGCCTGGTCATCGAGACCGTGGAGAACCTCGACGGCGAGACCGGTTACCTCGCCCGCCGCGACTCCAACCGGCTGCCGCCGATCCAGCTCGACGCCGAGGAGGCCGCCGCCCTCGGACTCGCCGCCAAGGTCTGGCAGCAGGCCCGCCTCGCCGGTGCCGCCAGCGGAGCCCTCCAGAAGCTCCGTGCCGCCGGCATGCCCGAGGCGGAGGACACGTACGACACCCCGCACAGCGCCCTCGAACCGCGCATCCCCGTCCACGAGGCCGCCTTCGAACCGCTGATGCTCGCCTGCCGCGACCGGCGCCCCGTCGTCTTCGAGTACCGCAAGGCCAACGCCGCCCGCCCCGAGACCCGTCACGTCGAGCCCTGGACCCTGGAGTGCTGGCGCGGCCACTGGTACCTGGCCGGATGGGACCGCGAGCGCGGCGCCGAGCGGGTCTTCCGGCTCTCCCGGATCACCGGCAAGGTCCGCTCCCGGGCCGGGGCCTTCACCGCCCCCGTACCGGACGTGTCGACCGTCCGCGAGACCGTCGAGAGCTGGGCGGGGGAGACCGCGACCCGGTCCGCCCGGATCCGGTTGCGCACCGACTGCGGCTACCCGCTGCGCGCCCGTGCCCTGTCGGTGCGGGAACTGGGGGACGGCTGGGACGAGTTGGAGATTCCGTACGGGCACGGCCTGGACGCCTGGCTCGTGGAGTTCGGTCCGGACGTCGTCGTACTGGAACCCGCCGATCTGCGGGCCGATGTGGTGGACCGGCTGCGTGCCGTGGCCAAGGGCTGAGGGGGCCGGACGAACGATGGCCGCGAACGCGATCGACCAGACCAGGCGGATGCTCTCCCTGGTGACCTACCTGCGCGAGCGCCCCGGCGCCCATGTCGGGGACGTCGCCCGGGCGTTCGGCATCACCGAGGACGAGCTGATCTCCGACCTCGACGTACTGCCCATGTGCGGAACCAGTTTCCGCGGCGGTGACCTGCTCGACATCGACACGGACGGCGAGCAGATCTGGTGGCACAACCCGGACGACGTCGCCGAGCCGTTGCGGCTCGCCGCAGACGAGGCGACCGCGCTGCTGGTCGCGGCGCGGGCCGTCGCCACCCTGCCCGGGCTGCGGGAGGGCGACCGGGAGGCGCTGCTGCGCGCCACCGCGAAGCTGGAGGCCGCGGCGGGGGAGGCGGCGGGCGCCAGTTCCCGGCTGTCGGTCACCTTCGAGTCCGAGGGCGGGGTGTTCGCCGAGGTCGACCGGGCGATCTCGGAGCGCCGCCGGTTGTGGCTGCGCTACTACTCGCCCGCGCGGGACGAACTGACCGAGCGGGAGGTCGACCCGATCCGGCTGTTCGCCGTCGGCCACACCTACATGGAGGCCTGGTGCCGCCTGTCCGAGGCGCGCCGGACCTTCCGCCTGGACCGGGTGGCCGAGATCCGGCTGCTGGACGAGGTGTCCGCGCCGCCCGAGATCGAGCTGCGCGACCTGTCCGAGGGGCTGGTGCAGCCTTCGGCCGACGATCCGGAGGTCGTCGTCGAGGTGGGGCCGGGCGGCCGGTGGGTGGCGGAGTACTACCCCCACGACAGCGCGGAGGAACTGCCCGACGGCGGCTTGCGCATCACCCTGCGTACGCCGGACCCGGCGTCGCTCAGGCGGCTCGCCCTGCGCCTCGGGCGGGAGGGGCGGATCGTCTCCCCGCCGGAGGTGGCGGCGAGCGCCCGGCAGGCGGCGTGCGAGGCGCTGGCCGCGTACGACGGCCAGGAGTAGGCGGGGCGAGTGACACGCGACGAGCGGGGCGGACGCGTGGCCGGAACGCGGGGCTGCCGGAACACGCCGACGGGAACGCATCGGCGGAACCTGCCGACGGAACACACCGGCGGAACACGTCGGCGGGGCACGCGGGTGGAACACACCGGCGGAACACGTCGGCGGGGCACGCGGGTGGAACGCGCGGTTGGAAGGCCTGGCGGGAACGCGTAGGCGGAATCGAGCCAGTTGAGCCGCATAGGCAATCACTGAGGAATTGAGGGAATTGTCCGTGATGCCCGGAACCGTCTCGTCGCCGTCGGCGGTCCTCTTCAAGGCCGCCTGCCCCGAGTGCCAGGCCCGCTTCGAGCTCTCGGCCGGGTCCCTGCGCCTCGCCATCGGTGCCAGCCGCCGGACCACCTTCTACTCCTTCACCTGCCCCGAATGCGGCTCCGCCGTACGCAAGCCCGCCGGTGAGCGCATCGTCGAACTCCTCACGGTCGGCGGCGTGCGGACGCTGCGCCTCCACTCCACCGTCTGAGCGTCGTCTAGGCTCTGCGCATGTTCTGGCCCATGCTCGCCATCGCCCTGGGGTTCCTCGGTATCGCCGTCCTCGGCATCCTCGGCATCCGGGTGTTCATCGAGGCACAGCGCCTCGGCCGCCAAGTGACCCACACCACACAGCGGATAAACCGCGCCGCCGAGGATCTGGAGCGCGCGGCCACCGATCTGGCCCGCACCGGCGACAGTTTGCGGTGACGACGGCGGGTCTCCTCGGGCCCGGGCGCGAGAGGTACGCTGCTGGTCCCGGCGCAGGTGTTGAGGCTCCTGCCGGGAACGCGGAGTATGCACAGGGATTGCCCGACGTTTACCCGTGCGAGTTACGATCCTTGCAGCATGGGACCGGACAGCCGTCCGGTCGCCCAGGCAAATCCCGCTCCCCCAGCCGCCTCAGTGAGAAGGAAGTCACATGATCGGCAATCTGAAGCCCCTCGAGATCGTTCTGATCATCGTCGTCATCCTGCTGCTCTTCGGTGCCAAGAAGCTTCCTGAGATGGCACGTTCGCTCGGCAAGTCGGCTCGCATTCTCAAGAGCGAGGCCAAGGCCATGAAGAAGGACGACGCCGAGTCCGCCCCGGCGTCCACCACCGACACGACCGCCCAGCAGCAGCCCGCCCCGCGCACCATCCAGGCCGCGCCCGGCGACGTGAGCAGCGCCCGCCCGGTCGCCGAGCAGAACACCACCAAGAGCTGACGCACACGCGCTGAGCGTTATTACGCCGACGGCTGCCGCAATCGCACGAGACAAGGGAAGTGGGTTGCTCAAGTCTGCCCGCAAGCGGGAGAAGGACGACGAGGGGCGGATGCCCCTTGTCGATCATTTGCGTGAACTGCGTAACCGGCTGCTGAAGTCGGTCGTCGCGGTAGCGGTAGCGGTGATCGTCGCGGCCTTCTTCCAGAAGGACATCTTCGAATTCCTGATGAAGCCGATCCTGGAGTCGGTCGGTTGTACGGGAGGCCGGGTCGTCACGAGGGACGGCCGGCCGTGCGCGGACATGACGACGAACGGCCTGCTGTCGCCGTTCACGATCGCGCTGAAGGTGGCGCTGATGTCCGGCGTCCTGGTGGCCACCCCTGTCTGGCTCTACCAGCTCTGGGCGTTCGTGGCCCCCGGACTGCACAAGCAGGAGAAGCGCTACGCGCTCGGCTTCGCGGCCATCGGCGTCCCGCTCTTCGTCCTCGGTGGGTGGGTCGCGTACACGATCCTGCCGCAGACGGCCGAGATCATGCTGAGCTTCACGCCGGACGGCGCGAAGAACCTGATTCAGCTCGACGAGTACCTGGACCTGATCACCCGCATGGTGATCGTCTTCGGTCTGGCCTTCGAACTGCCCCTGCTGCTGATCCTGCTGAACTTCACGGGTGTCCTCACCGGGCGGCGCATGCTGCGCTGGTGGCGAGGGATGATCATCGGCCTGACGGCGTTCGCCGCGATCGCGACGCCTGGCGGAGACCCGCTGTCGATGATCCTGCTGGCCGGTCCGCTGGCCGTGCTCTACTTCATCGCGGTCGGCGTCTCGCTGCTCAACGACCGCCGGCGACAGCTCACGAACCCCGACCGGGGCCTCGCCGACGACGAAGCCTCCGAGCTCGACCTCACGCCCGAGACCATCGGCGCCGTCGAGCCCGTCCCGTCCGCCCCCGCGCTGCCCGAACAAGCGGACGGCGGCCGCTCGCAGCGGCTGAACGGCAGCGGGTACGACGACATCACCTGACGCGTGCGCCCGGCGCACGCCCATGCGGAACGAAGGCCCTCCCCACGTCCGGAGGGCCTTCGTTCGTTCCGGCGCGTACGCCCCCGGTCACGGGCTGTCGTGCTGATTAAAGATCGGCTGACTGTCAGTGCCGGCGGGTAGGCTCGATAGCAAGATGACAGAAGAACTCACACCCGCGGAGGCGTACGCGGCCGCCCGGCTCCGCGCCGCCGAGCAGGCAACCGCGCTCGCTCCCTTCCGCGCCCTGTACGACTTCGAGCTGGACCCGTTCCAGATCGAGGCCTGCCGCGCCCTCGAGGCCGGCAAGGGGGTACTCGTCGCGGCACCCACCGGCTCGGGCAAGACCATCGTCGGTGAGTTCGCCGTGCACCTCGCCCTGGAGCAGGGCCGCAAGTGCTTCTACACCACGCCGATCAAGGCGCTGTCGAACCAGAAGTACGCCGACCTGGTCAAGCGGTACGGACCCGGCAAGGTCGGCCTGCTCACCGGTGACAACAGCGTCAATTCCGAGGCACCGGTGGTCGTCATGACCACCGAGGTGCTCCGCAACATGCTGTACGCGGGCTCGCAGTCGCTCCGGGGCCTGGGCTATGTGGTGATGGACGAGGTGCACTACCTCTCCGACCGGTTCCGTGGCGCCGTCTGGGAGGAAGTGATCATCCACCTCCCGGAGTCCGTCACGCTGGTGTCGCTCTCCGCGACCGTGTCCAACGCCGAGGAGTTCGGTGACTGGCTCGACACGGTCCGTGGCGACACCGAGGTGATCGTCTCCGAGAGCCGGCCCGTTCCGCTGTGGCAGCACGTCCTGGCGGGACGCCGGATCTACGACCTCTTCGAGGAGGAGACCGACCACGGCGGCCGGGGATCCAGCCGGCGCGAGGTCAACCCCGACCTGGTCCGCCTGGCGCGCATGGAGAACTCGCGGCCGTCGTTCAACGGCCGTGACCGGCGCCGCGGCCGGGAGGCCGACCGCGAGCGCGAGCGGAGGCAGCGGTCGCGGATCTGGACGCCCGGACGGCCCGAGGTCATCGAGCGGCTCGACGCCGAGGGGCTGCTGCCCGCCATCACGTTCATCTTCAGCCGGGCCGGGTGCGAGGCCGCCGTACAGCAGTGCCTGTACGCGGGACTCCGCCTCAACGACGAGGAGGGACGCGCCCGCGTCCGGGAGATCGTCGAGGAGCGCACCGCCTCGATCCCCACCGAGGACCTCAACGTCCTCGGGTACTACGAGTGGCTGGAAGGCCTGGAGCGGGGCATCGCCGCGCACCACGCGGGCATGCTGCCGACCTTCAAGGAGGTCGTCGAGGAGCTGTTCGTCCAGGGCCTGGTCAAGGCCGTGTTCGCCACCGAGACGCTCGCGCTGGGCATCAACATGCCCGCCCGCTCGGTGGTGTTGGAGAAGCTGGTCAAGTGGAACGGCGAGCAGCACGCCGACATCACCCCGGGCGAGTACACCCAGCTGACCGGGCGAGCCGGGCGGCGAGGCATCGACGTCGAGGGCCACGCGGTGGTGCTCTGGCAGCGCGGCATGGACCCCGGCCACCTCGCGGGCCTCGCCGGAACACGTACGTATCCGCTGCGCTCCAGCTTCAAGCCCTCGTACAACATGGCGGTCAACCTGGTCGACCAGTTCGGCCGGCACCGCTCGCGCGAGCTGCTGGAGACGTCCTTCGCACAGTTCCAGGCGGACCGGTCGGTGGTCGGCATCTCGCGCCAGGTCCAGCGGAACGAGGAGGGCCTGGAGGGCTACCGGGAGGGCATGACGTGCCACCTCGGTGACTTCGAGGAGTACGCGCGGCTGCGCCGCGAACTGAAGGACCGTGAGACCGAGCTGGCCAAGCAGGGCGCCGCGCAGCGCCGGGCGGCCGCGGCCACGTCCCTGGAGCGGCTGAAGCCGGGTGACGTGATCCATGTGCCGACCGGCAAGTTCGCCGGGCTGGCGCTGGTGCTGGACCCGGGCCTGCCGGCCGGGCGCTCCAACGGACACCGGGGCTTCGAGCACGTCGACGGGCCCCGTCCGCTCGTGCTCACCGCCGAACGGCAGGTCAAGCGACTCGCGTCGATGGACTTCCCGGTGCCGGTCGAGCCGTTGGAGCGGATGCGCATCCCCAAGTCGTTCAACCCGCGCTCCCCGCAGTCGCGGCGCGACCTCGCGTCCGCGCTGCGCACCAAGGCCGGGCACATAGCCCCGGAGCGGCGCCGCAAGCAGCGTTCGGAGGCCGCCGACGACCGCGAGATCGCCCGCCTGCGCGCCGCGTTGCGCGCGCACCCGTGCCATGGGTGCGACGAGCGGGAGGACCACGCGCGGTGGGCCGAGCGGTACCACCGGCTCCAGCGGGACACACGGCAGTTGGAGCGGCGGATCGAGGGGCGTACGAACACGATCGCCCGCACCTTCGACCGGATCGTGGCGCTCCTGACCGAGATGGACTACCTCCGCGGTGACGAGGTCACCGAGCACGGCAAACGGCTCGCCCGGCTCTACGGCGAGCTGGACCTGCTCGCCAGCGAATGCCTGCGCGACGGTGTCTGGGAGGGCCTCAACCCGGCCGAACTGGCCGCGTGCGTCTCGGCCCTGGTCTACGAGGCCCGGCAGTCGGACGACGCCGTCGCGCCGAAGCTTCCGTCGGGCAAGGCCAAGGCGGCGCTGGGCGAGATGGTGCGGATCTGGGGACGGCTGGACGCCCTGGAGGAGGAGTTCCGGATCAACCAGGCCGAGGGAGTCGGCCAGCGCGAACCGGACCTGGGCTTCGCCTGGGCCGCGTACCAGTGGGCCTCCGACAAGGGCCTCGACGAGGTGCTGCGCGAGGCCGAGATGCCCGCCGGCGACTTCGTCCGCTGGTGCAAGCAGGTCATCGACGTCCTCGGTCAGATCGCGGCGGCCGCGCCGAGGGAGAACAGCACGGTCGCCAAGAACGCCCGCAAGGCGGTCGACGCCCTGTTGCGAGGAGTGGTCGCCTACAGCTCGGTGGGGTGACCCGAACCCCGGCCGGATGGGCCCGGGCGTCGGCCTTGGTTCGGGCTGGGCCTGGGGCGGGGTGATTTTACAGCGCAGGCGGTTTCGCCCCGGGGCCGGGTCGATCCGGCCTGCGCTGTACGCAGGGCCCGGCAGGGTTTCCCCCGCCGGGCCCTCGGTGTTGTGAGGGGCGCCCGTGAGCGGCTCGGCGTCATGGTGGGGGAGCCGCCTGCGAGAGCCTCGGCGTCACCGCGTAGGGCCGCCCGCGAGCGGCTCGGTGTCACCGCGTAGGGCCGCCCGCGAGCGCCTCGGCCAGGGCGGTCAGCTCCGGTGTGCGCAGCACCCGGTCACCGTGGCCCGGCAGCGGCACGTGCAGCGGGGCCGTCCAGCGGGCCGGGATGGACTCGGCCCCGTACACCGCGCCGGCCAGCATCCCCGTGACGGCCGCGACCGTGTCGGTGTCACCGCCCAGGTCGATGGCGGTGGCCAGGGCGTCCTCGAAGGAGCCGGTCGTGCGCAGTGCCCAGAGCGCCGAGCCGAGGCACGGCCACACCGCCCCGTTGAACTCCGTCGCCAGGTCCGGGTGCCAGTCCGGGGCCAGCACGGTCGCCCACCGCTCCCGGTGGTCCGGGTGGACGGCGGCGAGGGCGTCCGGTACCGCCGCCGACGGGTCGGCACCGTCCAGGGCGACCCGCAGCAGCTCGTGCAGGACCGCCGTGCCCTCCCACGCCGCCCGGTCGCCGTGCGTGAGTGCCGAAAGCCGCCGCGCCGCCTCCATGGTCCCGTCGCGCCCGGCGCCCGCGAAGTACACGGCGGACGTGGCCGCCCTCATGAGCGAACCGTTGCCCGCCGCGTGCCCGGTGACCTGGAAGTGGAGCGCGGCCGCGAGGTCCCACGGACGGCCGTTCGTCAGCACGTCCTCGGTCTGCAAGCCGATGTCCTTCGGCCCGCCGGCCGCCCACCTCTGGAACCGGCCGAAGACGTCCGGAAGGTCGAGCCCGCCGCGTTCCAGCAGCGACTCCCCGACGAGGACGGCCATCTGCGTGTCGTCCGTCGCCTCGCCCGGATCCCAGCCACCGCCCCCGCTCATCTCGCCGACACCGTCCGGGAAGCGGGCGGAGTGGACACCTGGCGGGCCGAACTCGAAGGGCGCGCCGAGCGCGTCACCGACGGCGGAACCCAGGACGGTTCCGACGACGCGGCCGGTGCGGTGGGTGGTTGACATGGGGTCAGCGTAGAACGGGACGGTCGGCACGCTCAGGGGCGCGGCCGCGCTGCCTGACCGCGCGCACGGCCAGGAAGAGCAGCAGCCCGATGGGGGAGAGCAGGACCGTCAGGACCAGCAGCGGGCCGGTCACCACCGGACGCAGGCCGAGGCGGCGCGCCTCGAGGAACATCCACTGGCCGATCAGCAGGTCCCATGCGATGACCTGCGCCCAGATGGCCCCGGCGCCGTCGGCAAGGGCCGTCAGGGCGCGGAACGTCTCCAGGTCGGGCTCGCGGACGGCGGCCCACAGTTCGGGGATCACCGACACGGCGAGACCCAGGTAGACCAGCAGGATCGGGACGGCGGTGAGCGGCGAGGCGGCGATCCGTGACGTGGGTGACCAGTTGGGCGCCAGGATCATCAACAGCCAGACCGGTGCGGCCAGGTAGAAGGACAGCTCGAAGAGAAAGACACTCATGCGGCGTGCTCCGGCTCGGTCGAAGGGGGTACGGGGGTGAGGGCGGATGTGGGGTTGCCGGGCGGGGGGAGATCCGGCGAGGGGTTGCTGGGGGCGGGGCGCGGGCGCCGTAGGACTGCCCCCGTCGCCGCGCTGGTCAGCGTGAGGATCAGTGCCGCCCCGGTGAGGGTGGCGCCGTCGGGGTGCACCAGCGGTTGGCCGCGCAGTGCCTGCCAGGTGAGCAGGGCCAGCAGCGCCGCGTACGCCGCCGAAGCCACCAGCACCAGGCGCGCCCTGACCCGGCCGTCGTGCAGCCGGGTGAAGCGGGGTGCCAGGGCGAGGAGGGCGAGGGCCAGGAGCGGGAGCAGTTGCAGGGCGTGCATGCCCACGAAGTGCGGGATGCGCAGGTCACCGCCGGTCGTCGACCAGCCGGTGAGCGGCATGCCCGGGCCGCCGTCCGGGACGCCGACGCTGTGCGCGCCGACGGTCGTGGAGACGCCGCGCTGCTGGGCGGGCGTGGGTTGCGTCATCAGGAACCCGAGCCCCGCGCCGACCAGTGCCAGCAGCGCGCCCAGCCTGATGGCCCACGCGGACGCCCGGTCCGCGAGCCGGGCGCGGAAGAGCAGTACGGCGATGACGACCGTCGCGGCCCAGAGGGTGACGACGGTGACTCCCATGGCGTCGAACAGCGCCGCGTCGAAGGCGGTTTCGCGGTTGAAGTGGCTGCGCTTGCCCCGGACGACCTGGCCGGTGATCAGCGCCATCTCCACCGCGCTCGCGGCCGCGACGACCGTCCCGGCCCACCAGCCCACCCGGCGGAAGCGGGGGAGCAGCGAGAGCATCCAGGCGAGCGACAGGCAGTAGGCGACGAACGAGACGGCGAACTTGAAGGGCTTCGCCCAGATCGCCGAGCCCACGAGGACGCGGTCGTCGACGGCCAGGCCGATCGCGGACACGACGGCGAGGACCACCATCGCTCCGGAGAAGACCGTCAACGGCCGGTGGAGGCCGGCAAGTCGGCCGGTGACGGACATGGGAACGGACACGGGAACGGACATGGACCCTGCACCCCCGGTGAATGGATAGTGGCACTCTCCGCTATCTGATAGTGGGACTATCTATGATGAGGGTCGAGTTGGCAAGGGCGAAGTCGAGGACGAAGAAGGTGAGCGCGGCGTGCGCATCGGCGAGTTGAGCCGCAGGACCGGCGTTTCGGTGCCGACGGTCAAGTACTACGTACGGGAGGGACTCCTCCCGGCGGGGCGCTTGAGCAGCCCGAACCAGGCCAGCTACGACACGTCGCACGAGCGCAGGCTGCGGCTCATCCGTGCCCTGCTGGAGGTGGGCGGGCTCTCGGTGGCGGCCATCCGGGACGTCCTCGACGCGGTCGACGACGCCGACCGTCCGGTGCACAAAGTGCTGGGCAAGGCTGCCGACCGCCTCGCGCCGCGCCATGTCGCCGAACCCGACGACGATCTCGACGCGGCACGCGCCACGGTGGCGGAGTTCGTCGCGAGTCGCGGCTGGCGGGCCAACGTGAACAGTCCGCAGGGCGAAGCGCTCGCCGGTGCGCTCGCGGCGCTCCGGCGCGTGGGTCACGGGGCGTTCGCGGAGCTGCTGGACGACTACGCGGACGCCGCCGAGAAGGTCGCCGCCGCCGACTTGGCGTATGTGGCGCGCAACGCGAAGCGGGAGGACCTGGTGGAGAGCGCGGTGGTTGGCACCGTGCTGGGTGACGCGGTCCTGGTGGCGCTGCGACGGCTCGCGCACGTGGACGCGTCGGCCCATGCGTACGGGGACGGGGACGGGGACGGGGACGGTGGCGCGGGCGCGGGCGGGGACGGGGACGGGGACGGTGATGGTGGCGCGGACGGCGATGTGAACGGCAATGGGGAGGGCGTCAGGCAGGAGGGCGACCGGGGCGCCGTATGACAGCCCGGGACGGCGGTGCGCCGGCCGCCGGTGCCCGGGCGTCCGCTTCGGCGGCGCGTGCGCGTCGGCCGTGCCCGCGCGGGGTTCCTGTGCCCCCGGCGGCCGCTCCGGTGTCGGTGCTCGTGCCCCGGTGGCCCCTCCGGCGGCGCGGCGCCGCCCGCGTCCCCGGCGGTTCCGGTGCGCGTCGTGCGCGGCGAGCGCCGTCAGGGACCGTGCAGGACCGTGACCGCCCGGCCGGCCGCGCGGTACGTGTCCGGCGGCATCAGGTTTCCCCGCCGCCGCGATCGGCCGTGCTCGGGGCGGCGTTCTCCGGGGCGAACGCGAGCGGGCCGCGTCCGGGGATTCCCGTGACGCGGCCCGCTCGGGCAGGGGGTGTCAGGCGGCGGTCGGCGGGTTTTCCTGCTCCCGTTCCACCTGCTCGTTCCAGTCACGCTTGATCGCGCGCCAGGCTTCGTCCGTCTTGCCCAGCCGCCAGTAGCCCGAGATGGAGAGGCGCTCGCGGGGGACCTGGCGCTCCAGGCGGAGGTGGCGGCGCAGCTCCTTGACGAAGCCCGCCTCACCGTGGACGAAGGCGTGCACGTCGCCCGCCGGGAAGTCCAGGCCCTGGACCGCGGACAGGAGCGCCTCGCCGACCGGTCGGCCGCCGCGGTGGAGCCAGCGGAGTTCCACGCCGGGCGGGGCCGCGATCTTCTGCTCCTCGTCGGCGGACTCGACCTCGATGAAGGCATGCCCGACGGCGTCCTCCGGCAGCCGCTCCAGAGACGCGGCGATCGCGGGCAGCGCGCTCTCGTCGCCCACCAGCAGGTGCCAGTCGGCCGCCGGGTCCGGCGCATAGCCACCGCCCGGTCCCAGGAAGCGCACTGTCTCGCCCACCCGGGCCCGTGCCGCCCACGGGCCGGCCAGCCCTTCGTCGCCGTGGACGACGAAGTCCACGGTCAGCTCCCGGTGGGCCGGGTCCCAGGCCCGTACCGTGTACGTGCGCGTCGTGGGCCACTGCTCGCGCGGGAACTCCTCCCGGATCCGCGTCATGTCGAACGGCTCCGGATACGTCACCCCCGGCGCCGGGAAGATCAGCTTGATGTAGTGGTCCGTGAACTCGTCCGCGGCCAACCCGTCCAACCCGTCGCCGCCGAGGACGACGCGAACCATGTGCGGCGTGAGCCGCTCGATGTGCATGACACGTGCTTCCCGCGCCTGGGGTGCCTTGCGGGTCGGCTGTTCCGCCACGGTGGTCTCCCGGGTGTTGGTTGCTTAGGCAAGCCTAAGTTAACACCTCAGGTGCGGAGAGTGGTGAGAAGCCGGTCGAGTGATCCGCCCAGTCCCCACCGCGCCGCCAGGCTCTCCAGCCCCGCCGGGTTGCGCGGCTCGGCGGGCAGCGCCGGGTCGAACTCCGGCAGCGGTACGTCCCCGGCGACCCGGACCACCTTCGGCGCGACCGCCACATAGCCCCGGGCCTCGTCCAGCCGCCTGCGCTGCGCGGGCGTCAGCTTCGACGCCGGATCGTCCACCGCCGCCATGATCCCGGCCAGGTCGCCGTACGCGTCCAGCAGCTTGGCGGCCGTCTTCTCGCCGATGCCGGGGACCCCCGGCAGCCCGTCGCTCGGGTCACCGCGCAGCAGCGCCAGGTCCGCGTACCCCGGCCCGTCCACCCCGTACTTCGCCCGCAGCCACGCCTCGTCCGTCACCTGGAGCGTGCCGACGCCCTTGAGCGGATACAGCACCCGAACGCCCCGGGCGTCGTCCACCAGCTGGTACAGGTCCCGGTCGCCGGTCACGATGTCCACCGGGCCGGTCGCCCGTCCCGTCAGGGTGCCGATGACGTCGTCCGCCTCGTACCCGGCGACGCCCACCCGGGCGATGCCCAGCGCGTCCAGCACGGCCTCGATCACCGGGACCTGGGGCGACAGTGTGTCCGGGACCTCCTCCTCGTCCGGTCCCACCTCCGTCTCCTCCGCGACCCGGTGCGCCTTGTACGACGGGATCAGCTCCACCCGCCACGCCGGCCGCCAGTCCGCGTCCATGCAGGCCACCAGATCGTCCGGCCGCCGGTCCTGGACCAGGCGGGCGATGAAGTCCAGCAGCCCCCGCACGGCGTTGACCGGCGTGCCGTCCGGCGCCTTCACGGAGTCCGGAACCCCGAAATAGGCACGGAAGTAGAGGGAAGCGGTGTCGAGGAGCATCAGGCGTCGCGTCACATCCCCGATCATGCCGCACCCCACTGACAGGCGGCCGCCGCCGCGTCACGACGAGGTCACCGGGCACGGAGGCCGTCGACGGACGGGCACCGCACCTTCGCGCCTTTCCCTCCGGTTGCGCTACTCGGTGGTACCGCCGCTGCGTAAGGTGGTCGCAGAGGGAGGGAGCCGAGAGATGGACGAGAAGGAAACGCTCCGGGTGGGCGTGGCCGTCCGCAGGAGGCGAAGAGCCATGGCGCTCACCCTCGCCGCGGTCGCCGAGCGCAGCGGGCTGTCCGTGCCCTTCCTGAGCCAGATCGAGAACGAGCGCGCCCGGCCCAGCGAGCGCTCGCTCCAGCAGATCGCCGACGCCCTGGAGACCACGACCGTGGCGCTGCTGGACGCCGCCGACCCGGCGCGCACCGTCGACGTCGTACGCGCCGCCGACGATCCCGGCCGGCCCGGCGCCCGCGCCCTGGTGCGCGGTGAGCACCAGATGCACGCCGAGGAGTTCACCGGCGAGCACGACGCCGGACGGGAGCTGGTGCTGCGCAACGACGCGATGCTGTACGTCGCCGACGGCACCGCCCAGGTGGAGGCCGAGGGCCAGGCGTACCGGCTGGAGCGCGGTGACACGCTCTACCTCTCCGGCGGCGTCCGCCACCGCTGGCGGGCCGGCGACGCCCACACCCGCATCCTCGTCGTCTCGGTCGCCGCGCACATCGAGACGACGACCTGATGCGGGTCGTGTCGCTCGTCCCCTCCCTCACCGAGGCGGTCGCCGTCACGGCCCCCGGCCTGCTGGCCGGTGCCACGAACTGGTGCACTCACCCCGCCGGGCTCGACGTCACCCGTATCGGCGGCACCAAGAACCCGGACGTCGCCGCGATCGTCGCCCTCCGCCCCGACCTGGTCGTCGCCAACGAGGAGGAGAACCGGGCCTCCGACCTCGCCGCCCTGCGCGCCGCCGGACTGGACGTCCTGGTCACCGAGATCCGGGCGCTGGACCGGGCGTTCACCGAACTGGACCGCGTCCTGCGGGCCTGTGGCGTGCGGACCCGGCCGCGCTGGCTGGACGAGGCCGAGGCGGCCTGGGCGGCGGTCACGCCCGATCCGTACCGCGAGGCCGTGGTGCCCATCTGGCGCCGCCCATGGATGGTGCTGGGCCGCGACACCTTCGCGGGCGACCTGCTGGCCCGCCTCGGCGTCGGGAACGTGTACGCGGACCACCCCGACCGCTACCCGCGCGTCCCGCTCGACGAGCTGCGCGCCTCGGGCGCCGACCTCGTCGTCCTGCCGGACGAGCCGTACCGCTTCACCGCGGACGACGGGCCCGAGGCGTTCGGCGCCCTGCCCGCCGCCCTGGTCGACGGGCGGCACCTCACCTGGTACGGACCGTCGCTGGCCCAGGCACCGGCGGAGCTGCGAGCAGCACTCCGCCGGCCAGTCCACGGGCCGTCCTGACGGCGGCCGTCAGCCACGCCGCCAGCAGGAGCACGTACAGCCCGACCGCCAGCCACCGCAGCGCCGCCAGCCCGGTGTGCTGCGCCAGCCCCTGCGCACCCGTCACACACGTCCCGACCGGGAACGTGAAGGCCCACCACGTCATCGCGAACCCCATGCCGCGGCGCCGCGCCCGCACCACCATCGCCCCGGCGAGCGCCAGCCACATCAGGGCGAAGCCCATCACGGGCACTCCGTACAGCACGGCGATCTCGCCCGCGTACGGGACGCCCGGCGCCGCGTCCGCGAACTTGGTGGCGGCCGTCGTGGACTGGCCCAGCGGCCCGAGCACCAGGAACAGCGTCGGCGTCAGGGCGAGCGGCAGCGGGCCGCCGGTCATCAGCCGGCCGAAGACCAGCGGCAGCATCACCAGCGTCGCCAGCAGGCTCAGCCCGAACATCCCGTAGCAGCACATCAGCAGCGTCCGCTGCCACTGGCCCGGCGGAAGGTGCGGCACGAGGAGGGGCCCGAGCGCCGCGGACACCATGGGCGCCACGACGGGCAGCAGCCACACCGGTGAGGCGGATTCGACCTTGTGGTGCACCACCATCAGGTACGGGATCGTCACCGCGACCGTCAGACCGATCACGGTGCCCGCCACGAACAGGCCGGCGTCCAGAACCACCGCCGCGCCCGGACCGATCCAGTCCCGGCCCACCACGACGGCACCGCCGCCCACCGAGAGCAGCGCCATGGAGAGGCACCCGTAGAACGGGGCAATGGCCGGGTCCAGGAGGTGGGCCCGGGCCTGGTCCCTGTGGTGCGCCCAGTGCACCGCGCGCGCCGCGAGCAGGGTGACCAGCATCAACAGGGACAGCGCCCAGACGGCGGCACACGCCGTCCGCAGCCCCGGAACCCGGACGGGCAGCGTGGCGCCCGCGTTGGCGACGATCGCGGTGCCCATCACCGTCGCGTACCAGTTGGGGCCGAGGTGCCGGACGGCCGCGGTGCGGGTGACGCGGGGGAGCGGGAGACGGGGCGGTGCGAGGGTTGCCATGAAGCCCACCCTGACCTGGGCCCATGTGCCCCACCAGAGATCATGCCCCTATGACCCCATAAACTGAATTTATGAGCCTGTCGCATCGTGTGCCCGACCTGGGGGCCCTGGAGCTGCTTCTCGCCGTCGCCCGGCACGGCAGCCTGGGCCGGGCCGCGCGAGAGGTCGGCATCACCCAGCCGGCCGCCAGCAGCCGCATCCGCTCCATGGAACGGCAACTGGGGGTCGCCCTGGTGGACCGCTCCCCGCGAGGATCCCGGCTCACCGACGCGGGCGCGCTGGTCACCGACTGGGCGCGGCGCGTCGTCGAGGCGGCGGAGGCGTTCGACGCGGGCGCCCAGGCGCTGCGCGACCGGCGGGACTCGCGGCTGCGGGTGGCGGCCTCGATGACCATCGCCGAGTACCTGCTGCCCGGCTGGCTCATCGCCCTGCGGGCCGAGCGCCCGGACACGGCCGTCTCCCTCCAGGCCGGCAACTCCACCGTCGTCGCGGCCAGCCTGCTGGCGGGGGAGGCGGACCTGGGGTACGTGGAAGGCCTCGCCGTCCCGGAAGGGCTGGACGCGGCGGTCGTCGCCCACGACCGGCTCGTGCTGGTCACGGCCCCGTCCCACCGGTGGGCCCGCCGCCGCGCCCCGCTGACGCCCGCGGAACTGGCGGCCACCCCGCTGGTGCTCCGCGAGTACGGTTCGGGCACCCGCCAGGTACTGGACGCGGCGCTCGCGGAGCACGGGGGGCTCGCCGATCCGCTGATGGAGCTGGCGTCCACGACGGCGGTGAAGGCGGCGGCCATCAGCGGAGCGGGACCGGCGGTGCTCAGCGAGCTGGCGGTCACCGAGGAACTGTCGTCGCGCCGCCTGGTCGAGGTCCCCGTGGAGGGCGTCCACCTCCGCCGCGCCCTCCGCGCCGTCTGGCCGACGGGCCCCCTCCCCACCGGCCCGGCACGCGACCTGCTGTCCCTGGCGCGGGGCTGAGCGCTCCGCCCGTCACGCCGCCGCCGCGACCAGCCCCTCCACCACCCGCAGGTCGTTGCCCATCTCCGGGTGCCACTGCACGCCCAGCGCCCAGTGCGGACCCCGCAGCTCGATCGCCTCGACGGTGCCGTCCTCCGCGTGGGCCGAGGGCGTCAGGCCGTCGCCGAGCCGGTCCACGGCCTGGTGGTGGTAGGTCGGGACGGCCGTCTCCTCGCCGATCAGCGACGCGTACCGGGTGCCCGGCACCGGCTTCACGGTGTGGGTGCCGAACACGCCGACCCCGCCGGTGTGCCCGTCCAGGTGCTGCAGCAGCGTGCCGCCCAGGGCGACGTTCAGCAGTTGCATACCGCGGCAGACGCCGAGCACCGGCGTGCCGGACGCCAGGGCCGCCTCGATCAGGGCCAGCTCCCACGCGTCCCGCTCCGCCGCGGCCGGTCCCGTACGCGGGTCGCGGTCGGCTCCGTACCGGGCGGGGTCGACGTCCGCGCCGCCCGCGACGACGAGGCCGTCGAGACGGGCGACCGTCTCCGGGGCGAGGGAGGGCGCGTCCGGCGGGAGCATCGCGGCGATGCCGCCCGCCGCCTGGACCAGTCGGGGGTACGTCTCGGGCAGCAGCGCCGCCCGCATCTCCCACACGCCCCACTTCGCGGGGTCCAGGTAGGTGGTGAGGCCGATCAGCGGCTTGGCGGGCACAACGGGTTCCTCTCAGTTGCGTTCGAGCTCGGCCTCGGCCGCGGCCAGCGCCGCGAACTCCTCCTCGGGCGCGTTGGCCACGAGTCGGTGCCGACTGTAGAAGGCGAAGTACGCCAGGGCGACCACGTAGACGCCCAGGGCGATGAACGCCGCGTCCTTGTCCACCAGGAACGTCGCCACCAGCGCGGACAGCGCCAGGACGAAGGCGACCGAGGACGTCACCACCCCACCGGGCGTGCGGTAAGGGCGCGGCAGATCGGGCTCGCGGCGCCGCAGCACGATGTGGGACAGCGCCATCAGGGCGTAACTGATGGTGGCTCCGAAGACCGCGATGTTCAGCATCCGCGCCCCGTTCCCGGTACCGGCCGCCAGCGCGAAACCGATCGCGCCGGGGATCAGCAGACCCAGGTACGGGGACTTGCGGCGGCTGGTCAGCGACAGGAACCGGGGGAGGTACCCGGCCCGGGAGAGGGCGAAGAGCTGGCGCGAGCCCGCGTAGATGAGCGAGAAGAAGGAGGCGACGAGGCCCGCCAGTCCCGCGTAGTTGACGAACCGGCTCAGCGCGGTCGGATCGCCGTCCCCCTGGAGTGCCACGACCAGCGGATTGCCGGCGTCCTGGATCGCGGCCGACCCCCGCACGCCCGTCGACGCGAAGAACGTCAGCACGGCGAGCAGCACCAGGATGAGCATCGACAGCGACAGCGCCCGCGGCATCGACCGCACCGGGTCCTTGGCCTCCTCGGCGGCCAGTGGCACGCCCTCCACGCCCAGGAAGAACCACATGCCGAAGGGGAAGGCGGCCCAGATGCCGAGCAGCCCGTACGGCAGCCAGGAGTTCGACCCGAACGCCGAGGGATCGGCCGGGATGTCGTCGAGCCCGTCCGCCTGGAACTCGGCGAAGGCGCCGAAGGCGAAGATGAGCAGCGCCGCCACCGCGATGGCCGTCACGATCAGGCTGAAGCGCAGCGCCTCGCCGACGCCCCACAGGTGGATGCCGATGAAGACGACGAAGCAGGCGAGGTAGACGGGCCAGCCGGATTCCAGGCCGAACAGGCCGAGGGATTCGACGTAGTCGCCGATGAAGATGGAGATGGCGGCCGGGGCCAGGATGTACTCGATGAGGATGGCCGTGCCGGTGAGGAAGCCGCCCCAGGTCCCGAGCGCCCGCCGCGCGAAGCCGTACCCTCCGCCCGCCGCGGGCAGGATGGCGGACAGTTCGGCGAGGGCGTACACGAGACAGGCGTACATCACCCCCATCAGGAGGGTCGCGATCGCCAGCCCGCCGAACCCGCCCTCGGCCAGGCCGATGTTCCAGCCGGAGAAGTCGCCGGAGACGACGTAGCCGACGCCGAGGCCGGTGAGCAGCAGCCAGCCGGCGCTGCCCTGCCTCAGGGCCCGGCGCTTGAGGTAGTCGTCGGCGGGGACGGATGTGTCCTTGGTTTCTTCCAGCGTCATGGCAACAGCGCTCCCGCGTCGGTGGTCGGGCCCCAATGGAGTGGTCCCATACCTTTGCGGTGGTCACGCGTGAGCGCAAGACCCGTGCGTTACTTTCGGGTTACGCCCGGGGCGCGGTGGATCACGTGAGGAAGCCGCGCAGCAGCGCCGCCGTCCCCGCGCAGTGCTCCCGCATCACCTCGCGCGCCGCGTCCGCGTCGCCCTCCAGCACCGCCTCCACCAGCGCGGTGTGCTGGTGCTGCGAGTGCTCCAGGTTGCGTACGAGCAGCGGGATGCAGTCCAGCAGATCGTTCACCGACGCCCGCACCGCCGCGTACTGCGCCGTCAGCGTCGGCGAGCCGGACAGCTCCGCCAGCGTCAGGTGCAGCAGCGTGTCCTGGCGCCGGTAGTCGTCCAGCGGTGCGTCGTGCGTCGCCCGCAGCGCCGTACGCAGCCGCTCGGCGTCCTCCTCCGCCAGCCCGTGCGCCGCGCACAGCCCTGCCGCGCCCACCTCCAGCACCTCCCGGAAACGCAGCGTGTCCTCGACGTCGACCGAGGCGATACGGCGCCGCAGCTCCGCCTCGCCCGAGTCGCCGGGCACCCGGTCCCGGTGCAGCACGAACGTTCCGCCGTAGCGGCCGCGCCGGCTCTCCACCAGGCCCTGCTCCTGGAGCACCTTGAGCACCTCGCGCAGCGTGACCCGGCTGATGCCCATCCGGTCCGCCAGCTCCCGCTCCGCGGGCAGCCGCTCACCTCCGGGCACCAGGCCGAGCCGGACCACCTGGAGGATCTGCTCCAGCGCCTCCTCGAAGCCGTTGCCCGCCCGCACCGGTCGCAGCACGGGCGCCAGCCGGTCCTCGGGCTCACGGCCCGGGCTCTTCTTCGCCACCTCGCGGTTTCCCCTTCCCAAGCAATGGTCTCACCCAATACCTTATGGCTCCCGGCTGACCGAAGGAGGAGCAATCCCGTGGCAGACCGCAAACCCCCGCTCGACGTCGAGGAACTGCGTGCCCTCGTCGCGAGCGGTGAGATCGACACAGTGGTCCTGGCCTTCCCCGATATGCAAGGGCGGCTCCAGGGCAAGCGGTTCGCCGCACCCTTCTTCCTGTCCGACGTGCTGGAACACGGCACCGAGGGCTGCAACTACCTCCTCGCCGTGGACGTGGAGCTCAACACCGTCGACGGCTACGACATGTCCTCCTGGTCCAAGGGCTACGGCGACTTCGCCATGCGCCCCGACCTGTCGACCCTGCGCCGCGTCCCCTGGAACGACGGCACCGCGATGCTCGTCGCCGACCTCGCCTGGACCGACGGCTCCCCCGTCGTCGCCGCACCCCGCCAGATCCTGCGCCGCCAGCTCGAGCGGCTCGCCGAGCACGGCTACACCGCACACGTCGGCACCGAGCTCGAATTCATCGTCTTCAAGGACACCTACGAACAGGCCTGGGACGCCGGCTACCGCGGCCTCACCCCGGCGAACCAGTACAACATCGACTACTCCGTCCTCGGCACCGGCCGCATCGAGCCCCTGCTGCGCCGCATCCGCAACGAGATGGCCGCCGCCGGGCTGACCGTCGAGTCGGCCAAGGGCGAGTGCAACCCCGGCCAGCACGAGATCGCCTTCAAGTACGACGAGGCCCTGGTCACCTGCGACCAGCACGCCATCTACAAGACCGGCGCCAAGGAGATCGCCGCCCAGGAGGGCGTCTCGCTCACCTTCATGGCGAAGTACAACGAGCGCGAGGGCAACTCCTGCCACATCCACCTGTCGCTCCAGGACGCCGACGGCCGCAACGTCATGGCGGGTGACGGCCCCGGAGGCATGTCCCAGGTCATGCGGCACTTCCTCGCCGGACAGCTCGCCGCGCTCCGCGACTTCTCCCTCCTCTACGCGCCCAACATCAACTCCTACAAGCGGTTCCAGCCCGGCTCCTTCGCGCCGACCGCCGTCGCCTGGGGATACGACAACCGCACCTGCTCCCTCCGGGTGGTCGGACACGGCCGCTCGATGCGCTTCGAGAACCGCCTCCCCGGCGGCGACGTCAACCCGCACCTCGCCGTAGCGGGTCTGGTCGCAGCCGGCCTGTACGGCATCGAACAGCAGCTGGAACTCCCCGAGCCGTGCGCCGGAAACGCCTACACCGCCGAATACGCCCACGTGCCCACCACCCTCCGCGAGGCCGCCGAACTCTGGGAGAACAGCCCCATCGCGAAGGCCGCCTTCGGGGACGAGGTCGTCGCGCACTACCGCAACATGGCGCGGGTCGAGCTCGAAGCCTTCGACGCCGCGGTGACCGACTGGGAGCTGCGCCGCTCCTTCGAACGCCTGTAAGGACCCATGTGAGCACCGAGCACCTCGTACTCAACCCCGCCACCGAAGAGGTCGTCGCCACCGTCCCGGCAGCCACCGCCGCCGACGTCGACGCGGCCGTCACCCGCGCCGCCGCCGCCCAGCGGGGGTGGGCGGCGGCGGCCCCCGCCGACCGCGCACGCCTGCTGCGCCGCTTCGCCGCCGTCGTCGACGAGCACGTCGAGGAGCTGGCCCGGCTCGAGGTCCGCGAGGCGGGCCACACCATCGGCAACGCCCGCTGGGAAGCCGGCAACGTCCGCGACCTGCTCGACTACGCGGCCGGGGGAGTGGAGCGCCTCAACGGCCGTCAGATCCCCGTCCCCGGCGGGCTCGACGTCACCATCCTCGAACCACTCGGCGTCATCGGCGTGATCGCGCCCTGGAACTTCCCCATGCCCATCGCGGCCTGGGGCACCGCCCCCGCCCTCGCGGCCGGCAACGCGGTCGTCCTCAAGCCCGCCGAGACCACCCCCCTCACCGCCCTCCGCCTCGCCGAACTGGCCCTGGAGGCGGGTCTCCCCGAGCACCTGTTCCAGGTACTCCCCGGAGCGGGCGCGGTGGCGGGCGACGCGCTCGTCGAGCACCCCGGCGTGGCCAAGATCGTCTTCACCGGCTCGACCCGCGTCGGCAAGGGCATCATGGCCAAGTGCGCCGACCGTGTGAAGCGCGTGACGCTCGAACTCGGCGGCAAGAGCCCCAACATCGTCTTCGCCGACTCCGACATCGAGGCCGCGGCCGCCGCCACCCCCATGTCGTTCCTGGACAACTCCGGCCAGGACTGCTGCGCCCGCACCCGCGTCCTCGTCCAGCGCGGTGTGTACGACCGCTTCCTGGAGCTGCTGGCCCCCGCCATCGAGGAGATCGTCGTCGGCGACCCGTCCGACGAGAGGACCCAGATGGGCCCCCTCATCTCCCGCGCCCAGCTCGACCGGGTCCGCTCGTACGTCCCCGACGGCCTGGAGGGCATCCGCGGCAAGGCCCCCGAAGGCCCCGGCTTCTGGTTCCCGCCCACCGTCCTCACCGGCCTCGCGCCCGACGCGCCCGCCGCCGTCGAGGAGGTCTTCGGCCCCGTGGCCGTCGTCCTGCCCTTCGACGACGAGGACGACGCCGTCCGGCTCGCCAACGCCACCGAGTACGGCCTGTCCGGCTCCATCTGGACCCGCGACGTGGGCCGCGCCCTGCGCGTCTCCGGTGCCGTGCGGGCCGGGAACCTCTCCG
Source organism: Streptomyces sp. NPDC041796 (assembly GCF_055590785.1). Lineage (NCBI taxonomy): Bacteria > Bacillati > Actinomycetota > Actinomycetes > Kitasatosporales > Streptomycetaceae > Streptomyces > Streptomyces sp. NPDC041796. The sequence continues at coordinate 45,079 of NZ_JBVJAH010000012.1, read as the reverse complement.
TCAACTCCCACTCAAGCGTCCGCTACTGGACCCCGTTCGGCGGCTACAAACAGTCCGGCCTCGGCCGCGAGCTCGGCCCCGACGCCCTCACCGCCTTCACCGAAACCAAGAACGTCTTCATCAGCACGGAGGCCTGACCGACATGACCGACAACACTGTGTGCCGCCGCCTCACCGGCCGTACCGCCGTCATCACCGGCGCCGGCAGCGGCATCGGCCTCGCCACCGCGCGCCGCCTCGCCTCCGAGGGTGCCAACGTCGTCTGCGGCGACATCGACGAGACCGCCGGCAAGGCCGCGGCCGACGAGGTCGGCGGCACGTTCGTGCGCGTCGACGTCACCGACGCCGAACAGGTCGAAGCGCTGTTCAAGACCGCGTACGACACCTACGGCAGCGTCGACATCGCCTTCAACAACGCCGGCATCTCGCCCCCCGACGACGACTCCATCCTCACCACCGGCCTGGACGCCTGGAAGCGGGTCCAGGAGGTCAACCTCACCTCCGTCTACCTGTGCTGCAAGGCCGCCATCCCCTACATGCAGCGCCAGGGCAAGGGCTCGATCATCAACACGGCCTCCTTCGTGGCCATCATGGGCGCGGCCACCAGCCAGATCTCGTACACCGCCTCCAAGGGCGGCGTCCTCGCCATGTCCCGCGAACTGGGCGTGCAGTTCGCCCGCGAGGGCATCCGCGTCAACGCCCTGTGCCCCGGCCCGGTGAACACCCCGCTCCTCCAGGAGCTGTTCGCCAAGGACCCCGAGCGCGCCGCCCGCCGCCTCGTCCACATCCCGGCCGGCCGCTTCGCCGAGGCCGAAGAGATCGCGGCGGCCGTCGCGTTCCTCGCCAGCGACGACTCGTCGTTCGTCAACGCCACCGACTTCCTCGTCGACGGCGGCATCTCCGGCGCGTACGTCACCCCGCTGTAGGCCCCACGGCCACCCCGACGGCCGGCCGTTTCCGCGCCGAGACGGAGCGCGCCGGCCGACGGGCGCACCCCGAGCTACCCCTGCCCGGCCCACCGGGCCATCAGCTCCGTCCGGTTGGCACAGTCCAGCTTGGTGAGGATGCTGCGGACATGGCTCTCCACCGTCCGTTCGGAGATGAACAGGTCGCCGGCGATCTGACGGTTGGTGCGGGCCCGCGCGAGGAACGCGGCGACCTCCCGCTCACGTGGGGTGAGCGGGTCGTCGCCCTCCCTCAGGGCGGTGATCTCACCGATGAGCCGTACGGCCGTGGCGGCCGGACCCGGCTGGCCGAGCCGGTCGGCGATGGCCAACGCCTCACCGGCGAGCTCGGCCGCCTCCACCAGGGCTCCCCGGTCGCGCCGGAGGGCGGCCAGATCCAGGCAGGTCAGCGCCACGTACGGCTCCGCACCGAGTGCCCGGTTGCGCACCAGAGCCTCGCGGAGCAGCCCCTCGGCCTCCGCCGGGCGGCCCGCGGTCCGCGCGAGGCGGCCGAGGTCGCGGCTGACGGTGCCCGTGAAGTACGCCGTGGGCGTGCCGAGCGCTCCCGGATACGCCCGGAACAGGGCGAGCCGTTCGAACGCCGACCGCGCGGTCTCGGCATCGCCGACCAGCTCGATCACCTCGGTCAGGTGCAGCAGTACCGCGGGCCACGTCGGGTCGGCCATCGGCACCGGCAGCAGCGGGCGCAGCCGGGCGTAGGCCTCCCGCGCCTCGTCCAGCCGCCCGCTGAGGAACATCGCCCGCGCCCGCACGGACAGGATCAGCGGCCGTCCCGCCGCCCGGTCGAGGTCACGCCACATCGACTCCGGCAGGTCCGAGGCGTCGCCGCGTACCAGCGCCAGCTGCTGGCGCAGCACGAGGTCCATGGCCATCGCGGTGTGGTCCCCGCCGGCCAGCGCGAGTTCGGCGGCGTCCTCGTTGCAGGCGCGGGCGGCGGCGAACCGTCCCTCCAGTACGGCCCGGGCGGCGCTGACACGCAGCAGGTGCCAGCGGGTCAGGGGCAACGCGGAACGGGCCGCGACCGCCTCGATGCCGCGGATCGCGTCGTCCACCAGGTCCAGCCGGCCCAGAAGATACCCGGCCTGGACGCGCCACTCGTGGCCCAGCACCGCGGCGAGCGGATCGCCGAGCTGCTCGGCCCGGTTCACGGCCAGCTCGCCCAGGCGGAGGCGTTCGGCCGTGTCGTCCGGATGGGCCAGTGTCATCTGCAGTGCCCGCGCCGCGTCCAGTTCGGCCCTCGGATCAGCGGTCGCCCCGGCCAGGTCGAGAGCCGCACGCGCGTGCCCGGCCGCGGCGTCGTGCCGGCCGAGATCGGCCGACACGGTGGCGAGCTGGGCCAGCAGCCGGGCGCGTGTCGCGCCCGGCAGGCCGTCGACGGCCAGCGCCCTCCCGCACAGCGCGGCGACAGCCTGTGAGGCCTTCGGGAAGGTGACCCCCTGCAACACCAGAGCGGCCTGCGCGACCAACGCCGACTGGTCGTCCGCCGCCGCGTCCGCCGCCTCGGCGCAGTGACGCAGCCCGGCGTCGTAGCGCCCGGCGAGGTACTCGGCACGGGCCAGCTCGATCAGCGCCGGCGCACGCTGCGGGTCCCCCGCCCCCAGTACGGCGGCGGCGTCCGCCAAGTGCCGGGCGGCGTCGGCGTAGGCGTGCCGCCGACGAGCCCGGTCCGCGGCGATACGGGACCAGTGCGCGGCGGCGGCACGATGCTCCGGCTCCTTTCCGGCGTTCCGCCAATGCGCCGCGATGCGGGCCGCCTCGACGGGGTCCTGGAGCTGCTCCAGTGCCCGCGCGGCGGCTCGGTGCAGGGCGCGGGCGGTGGCAGGGGGGATGCGGCCGAGCACCTCGTCGCGCACGAGATCGTGGGAGAAGCGGTACGTGCGCCCGGCACCGGTGGCCGGTGCCGCCGTGAGGACACCGGCGTGCCAGGCCGCCGCCAGCGCCTGAGCGACGACCGTTTCCCCCGATTCGGGCAGGACGGCGGTCAGCCGGCCGGCGTCGAGCCGTTCACCGAGCACGGCCGCGGCACGCACCACGGCCCGCTGCTCGGCGGTCAGTCCGGCCAACAGTCCGCTGACGATGGTGCCGAGGTCGCCCGCGTGCCTGCGCAGTGCCGACACGAGCAGCGGCAACCCACCCGTACGCCGGTACGACTCCGCCGCGTCCGGCTCGCCGAGGCACTGCGCGACCTCCGCACGCGTGAACGGTGCCGGCCGCAGCACGTCGCCCCCGTAGCGGCACACGTCCGCCAGTGCCGCGGCGGTCTCCTCCGGGGCCGGCTCCCGGAAGGTGCCCAGTACCAGCAGTCCGCAGTCGGCGACCTCGCCGGTCACGTGCCGCAGCAGGTCGAGCGTGGCGGTGTCCGCCCAGTGCAGATCCTCCAGGACGACCACCAGAGCCTGCCCGGCGGCAGCCGCGACCAGCGCCTCACTCGCCCGGGCCAGTTCCAGGAACCGCGCCGCCGCGGCGGCGGCGGGCTCCGTCCCACTCCACGGCGGCTGCCCCGTCGCACGCCCCTGGCCGTCCGGCGCCGCAGCGGCCCCCTCCTCGTGCATCGAGGAGGTGACCCCGGCACGGCGCAGCGCGCGCCGCCAGGGCCACAGCGGGGGCGCCACCGCGTCCCTGGGGCAATGGCCGCGTACGACGAGGACGTTCACACGGTCGGCGTGGCGGCGCAGCGCCTCGGCCGCCAGGGTGCTCTTGCCGATGCCCGCCGGGCCCGCGATCAGCACCACCGATCCGGTGCCGCGCGTCGCCGCCTCGATCCGCCGGCCGAGGAACGTCAGCTCGGCCGCCCGCCCGACGAAGTCGCTTCGCATGCCGGGAGTATCTCGCGCACGCGACAGGAACAAGGGCAACTCCGCGATTGCGTACCGCGGTTCAGTGGCAGCACTGATGTCCCGGACCGTCCGCGCGGGCCACGGTGTCGGTATGCACCGCACCACCGGTCAGACCGAAAGGAAACCCCTGATGAGCGCTGCTGTCCGACAGGCCACGTACGTCCTTGACACCGCCGCCTCCGTCCTCCTCGCCATGGTCCTGTTCCACGCTCCCTCCGGAGACGCCGCGAACTCCGCCACGGTCGTCACTTCCGGGTACTCCACGACCGGGAGGACGACGATCATCTGCCCCGCCGGGTGGGAGGGCGACGTGCGGCAGCCGGACGGACTCGGGGGCAGCGGCACCCTCCACGTGGTGTGCGCCCCCTGACGCGACCGGACCACCCACACGGGGCTCCGGGCACGACCCCTAAGGTGACCGCATGAGCATGACGACCCCGGCCGGCTGGTACCCGGATCCAGGCAACCCCGCCGTCGAACACTGGTGGGACGGCACCGCCTGGACCGGACACACCCGTGCCGCCGGCACCGGCGCCCCCACCACCGTCATGGCCACCGCGCGCCCTGCGCGACGGAACGGCCGCCTCATCGCCGTCACCGCCGCGGCCGTCGCGGCGGTGGTGGCGGTGGTCGCCACGGCGGCGGTCGTCCTCGGATCCGACGAGGAGCCGCCCGTGGACGCCCGGAACAGCCCCGCGCCGCCGCCGACCGGTTCCGCACCCGCTCCCGCGCCCACCACGGCCCCGCCCACCGGGGACCCCACCGTCGTCGTCGACCAGCTCAACGGCATCACCCTGCCCATCCTCGACGGCTGGGAGGAGCCGGAGTTCGACTCGGACGACGTGCCGACCGTGTCGACGGTCGCCGCCGACCCGTGCCCCGCCCTCGGCAGCCGCTCCTGCAGGCGCGGCTCGGTCTCCTCGCGCACCGCCACGGCCACCGGCACCGCCGACCCGGCGGCCATCGCCAAGGAGGACATCGCCAAGGCCGCCGAGCGCGCGTTCGGCGAGGACTCCCTCGGTGCCCGGCCCCACGGCGGCATCCGCTCCCACAAGGTGCTCGCCGAGCGGCCCGCCGTCGTCGCCGGACGCACCGGCCACCTGGTCCGCTGGCGGGTCACCACCAACCAGGGCCCCGGCGGCTACGTCCAGTCCCTGGTCTTCCCCTCGTCCCTCGGCAGCGAGTCGCCCGTCATCGTCCGGTTCGCCTTCTCCGCGGGCCCGGGCGCCCCGCCGCTGACCACCATGGACGAGATCACGCGGGGCATCCGGCCGATCGGCAGCTCCACCGGAGGCGGCGTCGGCAGCACCATCGGGCCCTGACGTCCTACAGGAACGTCCGGCCCTCGCCCCGGTACGTCGGTACGGCAGCCGTGACCCGGTCCCCCGCGATCAGGTGCAGGGTGTCGAACCGCTCGCACAACTCGCCCGCCTTCGCGTGCCGGAACCACACCTTGTCGCCGATCAGCAGATCGTCGGCGGGGGAGCCCAGCAGCGGGGTCTGCACCTCGCCCGCGCCCTCCTGCGGGTCGTAGCGCAGCCCCTCCGGCAGGTACGGGACCGGCAGGCGGTCCGCTCCCGCGGCGCCCGACGCGGGGTAGCCGCCGCCCAGCACGGTCACCACACCGAGGCCCGGCCGGCGCACCACGGGCTGCGCGAACAGCGCCGCCGGACGGCCCGCGAACGACGTGTAGTTGTCGAACAACCGCGGCACGTACAGCCCCGACCCGGCCGCGATCTCGGTCACCGCGTCCTCGGCGGCGGTGTGCTGGACGCTCCCCGTCCCGCCCCCGTTGACGAACTCCAGGTCCGGCACCACCGCCCGTACCGCCGCCACCACGGCCGCCCGGCGCGCCGCCAGCTCCCTCCGGGCCGCCGCCTGCATCAGCCGCACGGCACGCGACCGCACCGGCCGCCCCGCGATCGCGTCGCCCACCCCGGCGACATGGCCCTCGTACGCCATCAGCCCCACGACCCGGAACCCCGGACGGCGCTCGACCGACCGCGCCAGCTCCGCCACCTCGGCCGGCGTACGCAGCGGCGAACGGCGCGCCCCGATCCGTACCCGTCCGCCCAGCAGACGCAGCGACGTGTCCAGCTCCAGGCAGACGCGCACCTCCTCGGTACCGCCGTCACGCGACCGGTCGATCAGCTCCAGCTGGGACGGGTCGTCCACCATCACCGTCACCGCGCCCGCGAGCTTGGCGTCCCGCGCCAGCTCCGAGAAACCGGCGCGGTCGACCGACGGATACGCCAGCAGTACGTCGTCGAACCCGGCGCGCGCCAGCCACAGCGACTCGTCGAGCGTGAACGACATGATGCCCGCGAACCCGTCCCGGGCCAGCACCCGCTCCAGCAGCGCCCGGCAGCGCACGGACTTGCTCGCCACCCGTACCGGCTTGCCCCCGGCCCGGCGCACGAGATCGTCGGCGTTCGCGTCGAAGGCCTCCAGATCGACGACGGCGACGGGCGCGTCGAGATGGGCGGTGGCCCGGTCGTACCGGGCTCGGTCAGCGGCACGAGGAGTCATGGCCAGAGCCTGCCAGAACCACCTACCCGGGGGTAGGGGGATGTTCCGGTCAGATCCGCCCCGACCTGCGGCCTCGTTCCCGTCCGGGTGGCCACAGCCCGTAGAGTTACCCACGCGCTGACGAACGGGCCTGCCCCGCAAGGCGATCCGGACGACACCAGGGGGGCGGATGAGCACCGAGGCACGACACCCGTCCTCCCGCACCCCGCCACGCCCGTCGATACCCCCGACCCCCGGCGCCCGCCCGTCTTCGGCACCGGCCACGCCCCCGGCGCCCAGCCCCGCCCCCGCCGCGGCTCCCGCGTCCGCCCCGGCTTCCGGCGTCCACCCGGCCCCGGCGCCCAGCACCGCCCAGGTCGCACCGGACACGGTTCCGGCTGCGGCTCCCGCTTCCGGCGCGGCTCCTCGGGGCACCGCCCCGGACACGGCTCAAAGGCCCGGCACCGCACACGCCCCAGCGCCCAGCACCGCCCCAGCGCCCAGCACCGCCTCGGCGCCCAGCACCGCCCCGGTCACGGCTCCGGCCCCCGGCGCCGCCCCCGCCACGGCTCCCACGTCCGCCCCGGCTTCCGGCGCCCGCCCGGCCTCGGCACCAGCCCCGGCGCCCAGCACCGCCGCCACGCCCCCGGCACCCACCACCGCCCCAGTCGTCCCCGCCCCGGTCGCACCGGACACGGCCCCGGCTGCGGCTCCCGGCGCTACGCCCGCCCCGGCTCCCACGTCCGCTCCCGCCCCCGCTTCCGCCCCGGCTTCCCGGGGCGCCGCCCCCGCCACGGCTCAAGGGCCCGGCACCGCGCAGGCCCCGGCCCGCGGTGTACCTGACGCCCGCGGTGGCCGCGCCGGGGAGGCGCCCGTGGAGAGCACGGCCCGGCTGCGACCGGTCCGCGAGGCGGCGACCGCCCCGCCGGCACCGCCGTCCCCGTGGGCGACGCCCGCAGCCACACCGCCCGCGCCCGCCATGCCCCCCGCACCACCCGCGCCCACCCGGCGGCGGCCCGTGGGTGCCGTCGACCTGACCCCCCGGCCCGGGGCCGCCGCCCCGCACACCGCCGCCCCGCACACCGCCGCCCCGCACACCGCCGTGCCTCACTGGATGCCCCCCGAGACGCCCGTCGAGACCACCACCCGCCTCCGTCCCGTCCGCAGCCGCCACCCGGCACGCGCGGCGGCGGCCGTCGCCTGCCTCGTGCTCGGGCTCGGGCTCACCGGAGGGGCCGCCGCCGGGGCCTGGCTCGTGGGCGACTCGGCCGCTCAGACGTCGGACGGGTTCACCGAGGCCCGGACCCTGTGGCACAGCGTCCCCGTCGACACGCTCTTCCCCCGCACCTTGGACGGCGAGGGCGCCGGACCGGGCCGCGCCGACCGGACCTGGACGCGCGTCGCCGTCGCGCCCGACGGCCCGTGCGCCGGCGCCCTGGACCCGCTGCTGGTGAGGACCCTGCAACCGGTCGGTTGCGAGCGCGTGCTGCGCGCCACGTACACCGACGCGACGTCCACCAGCGTCACCACCGTCGGCATGGTGTTCACGGACGCCGACCGACCGGGCATGACCGCGCTGCGCGAGCGCTTCGCGGACGAGAGCCTCGACGAACGCACCGATCTGCTGCCCCGCACCCTCGCCGCCCCCGGCACCGTCGCCGCCGGCTTCGGCGACGCGCAGCGGGCGAGCTGGCGCGTGAGCGTCCTCACCGACGTACCCGTCCTCGTCTACGCCGTGTCGGGCTTCGCCGACGGCCGTACCGTCGACGACCCGCAGCCCGCCGCCGAGGCGATGGCCGAGGGCCAGACGAGCACGCCCGCCCAGGCGGGGCTCGGCCACGAGGCCGACGGCATCGCCGACCGGATCGAGCGCCGCCTCCGCACGACGGCGACAGCCGGAAAGGCCACGCAGGAGCCCCGATGACGAACCGCCGCCGCACCGCCCTCACCGCCGTCCTCGCCGCCACCGCGTTCGCCGTGCTCCCCGCCGCCCCGGCCCACGCCGACGGCATCCGCGCCCAGCAGTGGGGCCTCGAAGCCATGCACACCGAAGAGGCCTGGCGCACCACCAAGGGGAAGGGCGTCACGGTCGCCGTCCTCGACACCGGAGTCGACGACACCCACCCCGACCTCGCGGGCAACGTCCTGCCCGGCAAGGACCTCATCGGCTTCGGAGCCAAGCGCGGCGACCGCGCCTGGGCCCGCCACGGCACGTCCATGGCCGGGATCATCGCCGGCCACGGCCACGGTTCCGGCCGTGAGGACGGCGTCCTGGGCATCGCCCCCGAGGCGAAGATCCTCCCCGTCCGCGTCATCCTCGAAGGCGGCGACCCGGCCCGTACCAAGGCCCGCAACACCCGCGGCACCGCCCTCGCGCAGGGCATCCGCTGGGCCGTCGACCAGGGCGCCGACGTCATCAACCTGTCCCTCGGCGACGACAGCGAGTCCGCCCACCCCGACGCGGGCGAGGACGCCGCCGTCCAGTACGCCCTGTCCAAGGGCGCCGTCGTCGTCGCCTCGGCCGGCAACGGCGGCGACAAGGGAGACCACATCTCCTACCCGGCCGCCTACCCCGGCGTCATCGCGGTCACCGCCGTCGACCGGTATGGCACCCACGCCGCGTTCTCCACCAGCCGCTGGTACGCCACCGTCAGCGCGCCCGGCGTCGACATCGTGATCGCCGACCCGGACCGGAAGTACTACGAAGGCTGGGGCACCAGCGCGGCGTCGGCGTTCGTCTCCGGCGCCGTCGCCCTCGTCAAGGCCGACCACCCCGGCCTGACCCCCGCCCAGATCAAGAAGCTGCTCACCGACACCGCCCGCGACCGGCCCAAGGGCGGCGGCCACGACATCGACAAGGGGTACGGGACGGTCGACCCGGCCGCCGCGATCGAGGCGGGCGACAGGCTCCGCCCCGTCGACCTCAAGGCCGCGACCACCGGTTACGGCAAGCGGTACTTCGGTGGCGGGCCGGCGGCCGAGCCCGCGGAGGACGAGGGTGCCGGCCTGCTCGCCCCGGTCACCGGCGCCATCGGCGTGCTCCTGCTGGCCGCCGCGGTCGTGCTGTGGCGCGGGGGCCGCGCCACCGGGCGCTGACCGGCGCCGTTAGGCTCGTCGCGTGGCGCTCAAGAACATCCCTGATCCCGGTTTCTCCGACGACGACGGCACCGCCGACCCGAGGCTCTCCGAGGCACTCGCGGCCTGGGCCGAGGACCGGGCCGCCGAGCCGCGGGTCCTCGCGGCACTCAAGGGCGCCCGCCTCCTCGTCCCGGTCGTCGCCGTCCTCGGCGAGGTCGAGGAGGACGAGGAGACCGGGCTGCGCCGCGAGAAGACCAGCGACATGGCCGTGCCGACGCTGACCGCCGGCGACCGGCGCGCGCTGCCCGCGTTCACGTCCCTCGCGTCCCTGGCGCGCTGGGACCCGGCCGCCCGCCCCGTCGCCGTACCGCTGCACCAGGCGCTCCAGGCCGCCGCCCACGAGAAGGCCGACACGCTCGTGCTGGACCTCGCCGGTCCCGTGCCGTACCAGCTCACCGGCCCGGCGCTGCTCGCCCTCGCCGAGGGCCGCACCTCCACCGACCCGCTCGCCGACCCCGCCGTCACGGAGGCGGTACGCACCGTGGTCGCGGCCGAGCCGGCGGTGCTCCGCGCCCACCTCGGCCCCGGTACGGCGGACGGCACGCTCGCCCTGGTCCTCGCCCCGGACGTGCCCCCCGCCGAGGCGGCCCAGCGTGTCGCCCGCGCCCTGGCGGCCGACGAAACACTGAGGGCCCGCCTGGTGCGGGGCCTCGACCTGGCACTCCTGCCGGCCACGGCCACGCCCCCGGGCGAGCCCTTCTACGTACGGGCCTGACTCAGCCGTACACCGCTCCGGTGTACTTCTCGCCCGGGCCCTGGCCCGGCTCGTCGGGGACGAGGGACGCTTCGCGGAACGCGAGCTGGAGCGACTTCAGGCCGTCCCGCAGCGGGGCCGCGTGGAACGAGCTGATCTCCGTCACGCCCGCGTCCAGCAGTCCGGCCAGCGCGTGGATCAGCTTGCGGGCCTCGTCGAGGTCCTTGTACTGGTCGCCCTCCTCGGTGAGCCCGAGCTTGACGGCGGCGGCGCTCATCAGGTTGACGGCGACCGTCACGATCACCTCGACCGCGGGGACCTCCGCGATGTCGCGGGTCATGGTCTCGAAGTCGGTGGTCTGGTCGGCGGAGGCGTTGCTCGGCGTGGCGTCACTCATGACGCCCACGATAGGCGCCCTCTCCCGGTTCGCCGCACCCGGCCGGAGCTGGTAACCTGGTGTGACGACCGGCTGGACACGACTCGTGCTCCGGCCCACAAGTGGAGGCTCCGATCTCCCACCTGGCCGTCCTCCGGGACGGCGGGTCACCGGTCAGGTGGCGACCATCGTTCCGTACGGACGATGGTGCCGCCCGATGTGCGCCCCGCGGTACGCCGTGGCGGTGCTCCGGTAACACGAGGAGCCCCGCCTGTGTCCCGTCCGGGGCATTTTTCATGCACCGGCGCGGTTGGTCTTACGAAACAGACGTTACGCGTCCGTCCGCCAGGCGGTCGCGTGGTGCTACCGAGGAGGATCCATCAGCGCCGAGCCCCGCATCAACGACCGGATTCGCGTTCCCGAGGTGCGACTTGTCGGTCCCAGCGGCGAGCAGGTCGGGATTGTCCCGCTTGCCAAGGCCCTGGAGCTTGCGCAGGAGTACGACCTCGATCTCGTCGAGGTCGCGGCGAACGCCCGTCCGCCGGTCTGCAAGCTCATGGACTACGGGAAGTTCAAGTACGAGTCGGCCATGAAGGCCCGTGAGGCGCGCAAGAACCAGGCGCACACGGTCATCAAGGAGATGAAGCTCCGGCCGAAGATCGACCCGCACGACTATGACACCAAGAAGGGTCACGTCGTCCGGTTCCTCAAGCAGGGCGACAAGGTCAAGATCACGATCATGTTCCGTGGTCGCGAGCAGTCCCGGCCGGAGCTCGGCTACCGGCTGCTGCAGCGGCTCGCGGAGGACGTCCAGGACCTCGGTTTCGTCGAGTCGAACCCGAAGCAGGACGGCCGGAACATGATCATGGTTCTCGGACCGCACAAGAAGAAGACCGAGGCAATGGCCGAGGCCCGTGAGGCACAGGCCGCCCGCAAGGCGGAGCGCCAGGGCCAGCCCGCCCAGGCGGACGAGGCCGTCCACGCGGACGAGCCCGCCGACGAGGCTGCCGAGGCCTGATTCCCGGGCGACCGCCCAGGATTCAACCGACACATCTGACGCTCCCGCGCGCCGGTCCCCGGACCGGCTGGGAGCGCCACTGACGAGGAGAGAACGGCGCTATGCCGAAGAACAAGACGCACTCCGGTGCCAAGAAGCGCTTCAAGGTCACCGGCTCCGGCAAGATCCTGCGCGAGCGCGCCGGCAAGCGCCACCTGCTCGAGCACAAGTCGTCCAAGCTGACGCGTCGCCTCACCGGCAACGCCGAGATGGCCCCGGGTGACAGCGCCAAGATCAAGAAGATGCTGGGCATCTGATTGACCTCCGCCCCCGGTCGACGGGGGCAGCCCGACACCGGGACCCATATCGTTTCCGGGTCGTGTGAGTCCAACCACGACCCCGCTACAAGGAGTTAACAAGTGGCACGCGTCAAGCGGGCAGTCAACGCCCACAAGAAGCGCCGGGCGATCCTCGAGCAGGCCAGCGGCTACCGCGGTCAGCGTTCGCGCCTGTACCGCAAGGCCAAGGAGCAGGTCACCCACTCGCTGGTCTACAACTACAACGACCGCAAGAAGCGCAAGGGCGACTTCCGTCAGCTGTGGATCCAGCGCATCAACGCCGCTGCCCGCGCCAACGGCATGACGTACAACCGCCTCATCCAGGGTCTGAAGGCCGCCAACATCGAGGTGGACCGCAAGATCCTGGCCGAGCTCGCGGTCAACGACGCGGGCGCGTTCGCCGCGCTCGTCGAGGTCGCCCAGAAGGCGCTCCCGAGCGACGTCAACGCCCCGAAGGCCGCTGCCTGATCCTCCAGGCCGCAGTTCTTCCCTCCGGACCCGCAGGCCCCGAGCCTGCGGGTCCGGTCTGTTCCGCACCCACCACGAGAGAGCCGCCGACCACCATGGGCACCCCTGAGCTGATCTCCCCCCGTTCCCCGCGCGTCATCGCGGCGCGGCGGCTCGCCAAGCGCAACTTCAGGGGCAAGGAGCGCCGGTTCATCGCGGAGGGTCCCCAGGCCGTGCGCGAGGCCGTCGCCCACCGCAGCGGCGGCGAGCCGACCCTGGTGGAGCTGTTCACCACCGTCGAGGCCGCCGAGCGGTACGCCGACATCATCGAGGCCGCCCGCGCCACCGGCGCCCGGGTCCACCACGCCTCCGACGCCGTGCTCGCCGAGGTGTCCCAGACCGTCACACCGCAGGGGCTGCTCGGCGTGTGCCGGTTCCTCGACTCGCCGTTCGCGGAGATCCTCGACAGCCGCCCCAAGCTGGTCGCCGTCCTCGCCCACGTACGCGACCCCGGCAACGCCGGGACCGTGCTGCGGTGCGCCGACGCGGCAGGCGCCGACGCGGTGGTCCTCACGGACGCCTCCGTCGACCTGTACAACCCCAAGGCCGTGCGTGCCTCCGTCGGCTCGGTCTTCCACCTCCCGGTCGCCGTCGGCGTCCCGGTCGACCAGGCGGTCGCCGGGCTGAAGGGCGCGGGCCTGCGGGTCCTCGCCGCCGACGGGGCGGGGGAGGACGACCTGGACGCCGAGCTGGACGCGGGCACCATGGGCGGGCCCACCGCCTGGATCTTCGGCAACGAGGCCTGGGGCCTGCCCGAGGAGACCCGCGCCCTCGCGGACGCCGTGGTGCGGGTGCCGATCCACGGCAAGGCCGAGAGCCTGAACCTGGCGACCGCCGCCGCCGTATGTCTCTACGGCTCCGCGCGTGCGCAGCGTGCTGCCGGAGGGTGCCGCTCCGTCACCTCCAGCTAGTAGGGTGACGGGCTCGGGGGCCCACTGCGTGACACGGAGGGGTGGGAGACGGGGATGACGGTCGGCACCAGCAGGCCCGCGGCGCGGAAGAGCGCCTTAGCGGGCGCGTCCGCCGGTCCCGGTGCGCCCGGGTCCGGGGCGCCGGGGATGATCGACCCCGACGACCTCCCCGACGGGCTCGTCGTCGCCGACGAGGACGGCAGGGTGGTGTGCTTCAACGCCGCCGCCGTACGCCTCACCGCCGTGGCCCGGGCCGAGGCGCTCGGACAGCCCCTGGAGCAGGCGCTGCCGCTGGAAGACCTCAAGGGCCGTCGCTGGTGGGCGCTGACCGACCCGTACGGCGGCCTCGCCATCCGTGTCGGGCAGCCCGAGCGCAACCTGCTGCTGCCGGGCAACCGGGAGATCCTCGTCGCCGCCCGCTATGTGCGCGAGGAGCCCCTCGGGCCCGTACGGAAGGTCGTGGTCACGTTGCGCGGCACGGAGGCCCGGCGCCGTACCGAGCGCAGCCACGCCGAGCTGATCGCCACCGTCGCGCACGAGCTGCGCTCGCCGCTCACCTCCGTCAAGGGCTTCACGGCGACCCTGCTCGCCAAGTGGGAGCGGTTCACCGACGACCAGAAGCGGCTGATGCTGGAGACCGTCGACGCCGACGCCAACCGGGTCACCCGGCTGATCGCCGAGCTCCTCGACATCTCCCGAATAGACTCCGGCCGCCTGGAGGTGCGCCGCCAGCCGGTGGACATCGCCGCCGCCGTGGGCCGCCACATCCAGGCGCACACCGCCCGCGGACAGTCGCCGGACCGGTTCTTCGTCCGCGTACGCCGCCCCCTGCCCGATCTGTGGGCAGACCCGGACAAAATTGACCAGGTTCTCGGCAACCTGCTCGAAAATGCCGTGCGCCACGGTGAGGGAACCGTCACCATCGAGGTGGCCCCCACCGGCCCCACCGACGACGAGAAGGGAACGGCGGTCACCGTGAGCGACGAAGGCCCCGGCATCCCCGAGGAGTCGATGGGCCGTGTCTTCACCCGCTTCTGGCGGGGGAGCAAGCGCGGCGGGACCGGCCTCGGCCTGTACATCGTCAAGGGCATCGTCGAGGCCCACGGCGGGACGATCAGCGTCGGCCGCGGACCCGCCGGCGGGGCCCAGTTCCGATTTACGCTGCCCGTGGGCGCCCCGGCCTATCTGACGTGACAGACGCCGGGTCCGTGTCCACGGGCTGATCCGCGGCTCATCCGCCTGCCCACACCCCGTTAGACTCGTCCTTTGGCACCTTTGCGTCCTCGGTCGTCGAGCGGGGGCCCCAGCCAGCCCATCGGAAGTACGGGAAGAGATGTCGGCACCGAACAAGTCGTACGACCCAGTCGAGGTCGAGGCACTGAAACCGGAAGAGATCGAGCGCATGCGGGACGAGGCGCTCGCCGCCTTCGCCGCCGCCGGTGACCTCGACGCGCTCCACGAGGCCAAGGTCGCGCAGACCGGCCCCACCTCGCCGCTCGCCCTCGCCAACCGGGAGATCGGCGCCCTGCCGCCGCACGCCAAGGCCGAGGCCGGCAAGCGTGTGGGCCAGGCCCGCGGTGCCGTGAACAAGGCACTGGCCGCCCGCCAGGCCGAGCTGGAGGCGGAGCGCGACGCGCGTGTGCTGGTCGAGGAGGCGGTGGACGTCACCCTGCCGCACGACCGCACCCCGGCCGGCGCCCGCCACCCGCTGACCACCCTCATGGAGCGCGTCGCGGACGTCTTCGTCTCCATGGGCTACGAGGTGGCCGAAGGCCCCGAGGTCGAGGCGGAGTGGTTCAACTTCGACGCCCTGAACTTCGTCCCCGACCACCCGGCGCGCCAGATGCAGGACACCTTCTTCGTCGAGGGCCCGGAGGGCACCTCCGGCGACGAGTCCGGCATCGTGCTGCGCACCCACACCTCCCCGGTGCAGGCCCGCACGCTCATCGACCGCGAGCCCCCCGTGTACGTCGTGTGCCCCGGCCGCGTCTACCGCACCGACGAGCTCGACGCCACGCACACCCCGGTCTTCCACCAGATCGAGCTGCTCGCCGTCGACGAGGGCCTGACCATGGCGGACCTCAAGGGCACGCTGGACCACATGGTCCAGGCGCTCTTCGGCTCGGACATGAAGACCCGGCTCCGCCCGAACTTCTTCCCGTTCACCGAGCCGTCCGCCGAGATGGACATGCTCTGCTACGTCTGCCGCGGCGAGTCCGTCGGCAACGCCGACCGTCCCTGCCGCACCTGCGGCAGCGAGGGCTGGATCGAGCTGGGCGGCTGCGGCATGGTCAACCCCAAGGTGCTCATCGCCTGTGGCGTGGACCCCGAGAAGTACAGCGGATTCGCCTTCGGGTTCGGCATCGAGCGGATGCTGATGTTCCGCCACAACGTCGAAGACATGCGAGACATGGTCGAGGGTGACGTCCGGTTCACCCGGCCGTTCGGGATGGAGATCTGATGCGGGTCCCGCTTTCGTGGCTGCGGGAGTACGTCGACCTGCCGGCGACGGAGACCGGCCGTGACGTACAGGCCAAGCTGGTGTCGGCCGGGCTGGAGGTCGAGACCGTCGAGCAGCTCGGCGCCGGCCTGACGGGCCCGCTGGTGGTGGGCAGGGTCCTCACCATCGAGGAGCTCACCGAGTTCAAGAAGCCGATCCGCTTCTGCACCGTCGACGTCGGCCAGGCCAACGGCACCGGCGAGCCGCAGGAGATCATCTGCGGCGCCCGGAACTTCGCCGAGGGCGACAAGGTCGTCGTGGCCCTCCCCGGCGCCGTCCTCCCCGGCGACTTCCGGATCGCCGAACGCAAGACGTACGGCAAGGTCTCGCGCGGCATGATCTGCTCCGGCGACGAGCTGGGCATGGGCGACGACGGCACGCACGGCATCATCGTGCTGCCGCCGGAGTACGAGGTCGGCATCGACGCCACCGAGCTGCTGGAGCTGTACGACGAGGTCCTCGACATCGCCGTCACGCCCGACCGCGGCTACTGCCTGTCGATGCGCGGCGTCGCCCGCGAGGTCGCCATCGCCTACGGGCTGCCGCTGCGCGACCCGGCGCTCCTGGACGTGCCCGCGCCCAACTCGTACGGCTACCCGGTCACCGTCTCCGAGCCGGTCGGCTGCGACCGCTTCACCGCGCGCACCGTGGTCGGCCTCGACCCCGAGGCCCACTCGCCGATCTGGCTGAAGCGCCGCCTCCAGAAGGCCGGCATGCGCCCGATCTCGCTGGCCGTCGACATCACCAACTACGTGATGCTGGAGCTCGGCCAGCCGCTGCACGCCTACGACCGCTCCCGGCTCGACGGCCCCATCGGGGTCCGCCGCGCCGAAGCGGGCGAGAAGATCACCACCCTCGACGGCACGGTCCGCGTCCTCGACGCCGCCGACCTGCTCATCACCGACAACCGCGGCCCCATCGGCATCGCGGGCGTCATGGGCGGCGCCAACACCGAGATCGCCGACGCGGAGACCGACCCCGAGACGGGCGAGGTGCGCGGCACGACCGAGGTGGTCATCGAGGCCGCGCACTTCGACGCGATCTCCATCGCCCGCACCGCGCGCCGCCACAAGCTGTCCTCCGAGGCGTCCAAGCGCTTCGAGCGCGGTGTCGACCCGCAGGCCGCCGCCGCTGCCGCGCAGCGCACCGTCGACCTGCTGGTCCTCCTCGCGGGCGGCACCGCCGAGGCCGGCGTCACCGAGGTCGTCGCGCCGTCCGCGCCGCGCACGGTCACGATGCGCGCCGACCACCCGGACCGCGTCGCGGGCGTGACGTACGGCCGGGAGACCGTCGTACGCCGCCTCCAGGAGATCGGCTGCGACGTGTACGGGCAGGACGAGCTGGTCGTCACCGTCCCGTCCTGGCGGCCCGACCTGAACGAGCCGAACGACCTTGCCGAAGAGGTCATCCGGCTGGAGGGGTACGAGAACCTCCCCTCCACGCTCCCCAAGCCCCCGGCCGGCCGCGGGCTCACCGAGCGCCAGCGGACCCACCGCCGCGTGGGCCGCGCCCTGGCGGGTGCCGGATACGTCGAGGCCCTGAACTACCCGTTCATCGGCGAGCAGGTCCTCGACCAGCTCGACATCCCGGCGGACGACGCCTGCCGCCAGGTCGTCAAGCTCGTCAACCCGCTCTCCGACGAGGAGCCCGCGCTCCGCACGGCGCTGCTGCCGGGCCTGCTCGGCGCGCTGCGCCGCAACGACGGCCGCGGCAGCCACGACCTGGCGCTCTTCGAGACCGGCCTGGTCTTCCGGGCCGCCGGGGAGCCGGGCGTCGCGGTGCGGCTGCCCGTCGACCGGCGCCCGACCGACGAGGAGATCGCCGGCGTCAACGCCGTCCTGCCCGAGCAGCCCCGGCACGCCGCCGTGGTCCTCGCGGGGGCGCACGAGCAGGCCGGCTGGTGGGGCAAGGGCCGCCCGTCCGACTGGGCCGACGCCGTCGAGGCCGCCCGGACCGTCGCCCGCGAGGCCGGCGCCGAGCTGATCGTGCGCCAGGGCCAGTACGGCCCGTGGCACCCGGGCCGCTGCGCGGAACTGGCCGTCGTGGTGGACGGTGAGGAGCAGGTCGTCGGGTACGCCGGTGAGCTGCACCCGCGCGTCGTCAAGGCGCTGCACCTGCCCGACCGTACGTGCGCGATGGAGCTGAACCTCGACACCGTCGAGCGGGCCTCGGCCGGTGCCGTGCGCGCGCCGCGGATCTCGTCGTTCCCGGTCGCCACGCAGGACGTCGCCCTGGTCGTGGACCGGCAGGTGCCGTCCGCCGAGGTGGGGAAGGCGCTGCGCGAGGGCGCGGGCGAACTGCTGGAGTCCATCCGGCTGTTCGACGTCTTCGAGGGCGAGCAGATCGGTGAGGGCAAGAAGTCCCTGGCGTACGCGCTGCGCTTCCGCGCCGCCGACCGCACGCTGACCGTCGAGGAGGCCTCGGCCGCCCGTGACGCCGCGGTGGCGCTGGCCGCCGAGCGGACGGGCGCGGTGCTGCGCGGCGCCTGACCGATCCGCAGCGGGACGAGGGGCATGGCCGGAACACCGGTCGTGCCCCTCACTCGTTCGAGTGGGAAGTCTGGTGGACTTTCCCCCTGGCCATGGACGATCGACACAATCGTCCCGACCGCGAGGAGGGGCCTGGAGAAGGGCGGTCCGCATGCTGCGTACGCGAGCCTGGGTTCGTCGCCTTGCCCCGCTCGCCCTGCCCGTTCTCTGGGGCGGTGTCGCGATCCTGTGGAAACTCATCTGCCCGATCGCCCGGCAGGAGGGCACGGCCGCCAGGATCGCCACCGGCGTCGTCTTCTTCACCGTCGGCTCCGGACTGGTCCTGGGCCTCCGGTGCGGCCTGGTCAAGGAGCTGAAACAGGTCCGCGCCGTCGCCCAGGCGGCCCAGCAGGTCCTGCTGCGCCCGCCGCCGCCCCGGCTGGACGGCCTGTCCCTCGCCGCCGCCCAGCTGTCCGCCGCCCGGGGCGCGGTCGTGGGCGGTGATCTGTACGAGGCGGTCGCCACCCCGCACGGCGTGCGGATCGTCATCGGTGACGTTCGCGGTCACGGCCTGGCCGCGCTCGGGGCGGTCGCCGCCGTACTGGGGAGCTTCCGGGAGGCCGCGCACGACGAGCCCGACCTCGGGGGCGTACTGCGGCGGCTGGAGCGGGCACTCGGGCGGCATCTGCGCGAACGGGCGCGGGAGGAGCACCCGGCGGCGGGCGGGTGGGATCCGGACAGTCCGTCGGCGGAGGAGTTCGTCACCGTCCTGCTGCTGGAGGTCCGCCAGGACGGCGCAGTCATGGCCCTCAACTGCGGGCACCCGTGGCCCTACCGGCTGGGTGGGACGGAGGCCGAACCGGTCGCGGCCGCGGAGCCGTTCCCGCCGCTCGGTGCCTTTCCGCTGCCGGACGAGCTGCCGGTGCACCACTGCGTGACGCTCCGGCCGGGCGAGGCGCTGTTCCTGCACACGGACGGCGCCGAGGACGCGCGGGACGCCTTGGGACGGTTCTTCCGGCTCCAGGACGTGCTCACCGACGCGCTGCGGGAGGCGCCGGTGCCCCCGGCGGCCCTGATCCACCGGGTGCACTCGGCGCTGCTGCGCCACACCGGCGGGCGGCTTTCCGACGATGTGGCCCTGATGGTCGTGCGCAACGACCGTTCCCGGGTACCGGCGCAGTCCGCGGACCCCGGTCTGCGCCGTACCCGCCCTGCGCCCTCCAATCGGTAGCGGCCGGTACGAACATGGACGGTGCGGCCCGCGCCGTCCGCCTGCCGCGGAGTGTCGGGCAGATCGGGCAGGACGGACGGCGCTCGGGCGGGCCGCCGCTGTACGAGGGGGGAGCCGGCGGCCCGGCCGTCTCTGTGAGAGACCGCCCAGTCAACCGGCGCCGGGGGCATGGCGGCAGAGCGCGCGGGGCACGGATACGGGCATTCCGTTCACACCCCGTGCGAACCCGGCTCCATTAGTCTGGGCACACCGAGTCACCGGAGGGGCCCATGCAGCCCAACACCCTGCTCGACGCCCTGCTCGACGAGGCGGGGATATCGCACGCGGGCCTGGCCGCCCACGTCAACCAGGCCGGCCGGGCGAGAGGCCTGGCGCTGCGGTACGAACACACGGCGGTGGCCCGCTGGTTGAAGGGCCAGCGGCCGCGCGGCCAGGTGCCGGACCTGATCTGCGAGGTGCTGGGTGCCCGGTTGCGCCGGCCGGTCACCCTCGACGACATCGGCCTGGGCGTCCCCGGCGAGGCGGCCGTCTCGCACGGCTCACCGCTGTCCGGCTTCGTGGAGCGGGCGACCGCCCTGTGGCGCTCCGACGAACAGCAACGCCCGCACATACTGGGCGCCCCCGCGGTCACCGGCACGCCCGCCGTGATGCCGGTCTGGGAGTGGGAGAACCCCCCGGAGGACGCCGACGTCTCGCGCGACGGGCAGACCCGGGTCAGCATGTCGGACATCACCATGCTGCGCGCGGCCCGCGCCCACTACGAGCTGATGTACCGCCGGGCGGGCGGAATCGCCACCCGTGCCCGGATCGTCGGCTTCCTCAACACCGAGACCGCGCCGCTGCTGCGGGGCGGCTACAACGACGCCCTGGGCCGCCAGTTGCACCGTGCGACCGGCGGCCTGGTGGCTGTCGCCGGGATCTGCGCGTACGACTCGGACGCGCACGGGCTGGCGCAGCGCTACTTCCACCAGGCGCTGCGGCTGGCGAAGGCGAGCGGCGACCGGGGGCTGGGTGCCTATGTGATCGCCCTGCTGGTCAACCAGTCGTTGTTCATGGGGGAGTACCGGCAGGCGGTGGCGTTCGCGGAGGCGGCGCTGCGGACGGCGGGGGAGCAGATCACTCCGGCGCTCGCCGCGGACCTGCACGCGATGCAGGCCAAGGCGTACGCGCACCTCGGTGACGGGTCCGGCGCGCTCAGATGCATCCGGCGCGCGGAGTCGGAGGCGGAGCGGATCCGGCCCGGGCACGAGCCGGACGAGACCGGTTACGTCCAGCCGGGGCTGGTCAATGTGCAGGTCGCCGAAGCCCTGTTGAGCCTGGGGGACCTCGAAGGCGCGCGGGAGCACGCCGCGGCCGCGGTGCGGACTCCCGCGCACGACCGGGGGCGGGTGCACCGGCTCGCCATGCTGAGCCAGATCGAGCTGCGGCAGGGCGAGGTGGACCGGGCCGCGCGGACGGCGGCCGAGATGGCCGAGCGGGCGCGGGGGATGGAGTCGCAGCGGCTGCGCGACCGGCTGCGGGAGGTGCGGGAGCACCTGGTCGCCAGCGGGTGCAGCGACGCGGAGGAGGCGGCCGACCTCATCGACGGGGCGCTGCGCGTGCCGCTGTGACCTTCCCGTGCGACGTTCCGCCGACTCGCTGAGCCTGCTGCGATATTGCCATCTACTTGTCGGAAGGTGGCAGAAAAGTGCAGTGGACGAACCTGAGCGAACAAACCATCTATGAAAACCGGTGGTTCAAGGTCAACCTGGCGGATGTCGCACTCCCCGACGGCCGGCACCTGGACCACTTCCTCATCCGGCTGCGCCCGGTGGCGGTCGCGACCGCCGTCAATGAGGCCAACGAGGTGCTGATGCTGTGGCGGCACCGGTTCATCACCGACAGCTGGGGCTGGGAACTCGCCGCGGGGGTGGTCGAGGACGGCGAGGACATCGCCGCCGCGGCCGCCCGCGAGATGGAGGAGGAGACGGGGTGGCGCCCGGGGCCGTTGCAGCACCTGCTGACCGTCGAGCCGTCCAACGGCCTGACCGACGCCCGCCACCATCTGTACTGGGCGGAGGACGCGACCTATACGGGCCATCCCGAGGACGACTTCGAGTCGTCCCGCCGTGAATGGATACCGCTCAAACTCATCCCCGACATGATCGCCCGCGGAGAGGTCCCGGCCGCCAACATGGCGGCCGGGCTGCTGATGCTGCACCATCTCCGGCTGGGCTGACGCGGATCGCGGGTCAGTTGCCGAGCGCCTGCCAGACCGCCACCGCGAGGGCGCCCACGGCGGTGCACGCGGACACGGCGGGCAGCGGCCACTTGGCCTGCTCCAGAGCCGCGACGCGCGCGGCCAGATCGGTCAGATCACGGTCGATCTGGCCGTGGCGCTGGGCGAGCAGCGCGAGCTGCCCGTCGATCCGGGCGAGCCCGACGTCGAGACAGCGGCGCAGCTCTGCGAACTCCTCCACGGCCGTTAAGTGTTCGGGGTCGGTGGTCACGGTTCTCCGCTCCTCCTCTTCGTTGACTGATCGGATCCGAGTCAACTCCCCGAGGCGGAGCGGAGGGAGCGTGTGCGCAGGGCATATGCGAACACGCTCCGCACACCCCGTGCGAAAGTTCGTCGCGCTCCGTGACGAGCCGGAGGGTCTCGACGGGCGGGTGGCGCCCTACGACCCGTACGGGTAGAAGCCGGAGCCGGTCTTCCGGCCCAGGCGCCCGGCGTCCACCATGCGCTGGAGCAGCGGGGGAGCGGCGTACAGCGGCTCCTTGTACTCGGCGTACATCGAGTCCGCCACCGAGTGGACCGTGTCCAGCCCGATCAGGTCGGCCAGCTTGAGCGGGCCCATGGGGTGGGCGCAGCCCATCTCCATGCCGTTGTCGATGTCCTCGCGGCTGGCGATGCCCGACTCGAACATCCGGATCGCGGAGAGGAGGTACGGGATCAGCAGCGCGTTCACCACGAAGCCGGAGCGGTCCTGGGCGCGGATCGCGTGCTTGCCGAGCACCTTCTCGACCACGGCCTGGGAGCGGCTGATCGTGCCCTCGGAGGTGGTCAGCGCCGGGATCAGCTCGACGAGCTGCTGCACCGGGGCCGGGTTGAAGAAGTGGATGCCGATGACCTGGTCGGGGCGGGACGTCGCCACGGCCAGCTTCACCAGCGGGATGGAGGAGGTGTTGGAGGCGAGGATCGCGTCCTGGCGGGTCACCACCTGGTCCAGCACCTGGAAGATCTCGGTCTTCACCTGCTCGTTCTCGACGACCGCCTCGATGACCAGGTCACGGTCGGCGAACTCGCCGAGGTCGGTGGTGAAGCTGAGCCGGGCGAGCGTCGCGTCACGCTCCTCCTCGGTGATCTTTCCGCGCTGGGCGGCCTTGGAGAGCGAGTTGTACAGCCGGGTACGGCCGATCTCCAGCGCCTCGCCGGTGGTCTCGGCGACCTTGACCTCCAGGCCGCTACGGGCACACACCTCCGCGATGCCCGCGCCCATCTGGCCGCAGCCCACCACTCCGACGCGTTCGATGTCGGTCACATCGTGCCTTTCGCTGATCTTCCCTGCGGCAGGTCCCCCGTGTGATTCCGGCGCCCGCCTCGACCCCACGACGTTACTCCGTTCGCGCGGGTGGAGGGCGGTCCGGGGCGGGCATGCTCTGCGTGGACAGGGAGACACCAGGAGCAACCGACCTGTAAGGGGCATATGAATGCGGCATATCGGCAGACGAAGCCTGGCGGCGGCCGCGCTCGGGGCGGCGGCGTCACTGTGGGCGGCGGCGGACGCCGGCGCGGCGGCGCGACCTGATCGCGAGAACGGCAAGGCCCGCGGGAAGCGGAAGCGGAGGAGGGCCGGCCGGGAGTTCCGCGGCATGTGGCTGGCGACCGTCGCCAACCGCGACTGGCCGTCCAAGCCGGGCCTCCCGGCCGACCGGCAGCGCGCCGAACTGCTGGCCTTCCTCGATGCGGCGGTGGAGCGGCGGCTCAACGCGGTGATCTTCCAGGTGCGGCCCACCGCCGACGCGCTGTGGCCCTCGCCGTACGAGCCGTGGTCGCAGTACCTCACGGGCGTCCAGGGCCGGGACCCGGGCTGGGACCCACTGGGCACGGCCGTGGCGGAGGCACACGCGCGCGGCCTGGAACTGCACGCCTGGTTCAACCCCTACCGGGTGGCCAACCACACCGATCCGGCGAGGCTCGCGGAGGGGCACCCCGCCCGGGTCCACCCGGACTGGGTGCTTCCGTACGGCGGGAAGCTCTACTACGACCCGGGGCTGCCGGAGGTGCGGCGCTTCGTCCAGGACGCCATGCTCGACGCCGTACGCCGCTACGACATCGACGCCGTCCACTTCGACGACTACTTCTACCCGTACCCCGTCCCCGGCCAGGCCTTCGCCGACGACGACACCTACGCCGCGCACGGCGCCGGCTTCCCGGACAAGGCGGCGTGGCGGCGCGACAACATCGACAAGCTGGTGCGGGAGATGTCCGAGCGCATCCGGGAGATCGACAAGGACGTGCGGCTCGGGATCAGCCCGTTCGGCGTGTGGCGCAACATCGCCACCGACCCGCTCGGTTCCGACACCCGGGCGGGCGTGCAGACCTACGACCACCTGCACGCCGACACCCGCAAGTGGGTGAAGGAACGCTGGATCGACTACGTGGTGCCGCAGCTCTACTGGCACATCGGCTTCGCCGCCGCCGACTACGCCAAGCTGGTGCCCTGGTGGGACGACGTGGCGCGCGGCACGGGCGTGGAGCTGTTCGTGGGGGAGGCGCTGTACAAGTGCGGCGACCCCGCCCAGCCCGCCGCCTGGCAGGACCCGGCCGAGCTGTCACGCCACCTCACCCTGGCCGGTGAGTACCCGAGGGTGCGCGGCCATGTGTACTTCTCGGCCAAGGAGGTCGTGACGGACCGCATCGGGGCGATGGCCAGAGTCGTGGCCGATCACTATCCGACACCGGCCCGTCCGCCGGGCTAGCCCGCCCGGGCGGGACCGGCCCCTAGCCGGGCTCCTTGTGACGTACGACGCTGTCGGGGCCCGGGGACATCACGGCTTCGTGTCCGTCGTCGTTGAAGCGGACGCGGTACGGGGGTGTTCCGTCCGGCCCGAGCACCTCGATGACCTCGGCGGTCCTGTCGTGCTGACCGACGACCCTGCCGTGCACCAGCAATGTGTCGCCCACAGTCGCGTGCATCGAGTGACCTCCTCGCGACGGTTTGCCCTGTTTGTCGTTCCGTATGGGGAGTCTACGTCCGCAGGTGTGGTCCGTGTCACCCGGAGGAAGCCGGTCGGGTGTCCGGTCGTTGACGGTGCAACGAGCGTGGCACGGACCACTGACAACCGACCCTCGTCCTGCCAGAGTCCGATCATGGACGAGACGACGACAGCCCCGGACGCGTACGAGATCTCCATCGACGCGGCCCGCCTCGACCGGGCCCGCATCCACCACTGGCTCTCCACCGACGCCTACTGGGCGATCGGCCGCAGCCGCGACAAGCAGGACCGCGCCATCGACGGATCGCTCAACTTCGGCGCGTACGAAGTCTGTTCGGGCGAACTGGTCGCCTACGCCCGCGCCGTCACCGACCACGCGACCTTCGCGTGGCTCTGCGACGTCTACGTCGACCGCCCCGCCCGCGGGAAGGGCCTCGGCACCGCGCTGGTCGAGGCGGTCCGCGACCACTTCGCCCCGCTCGGGATCACGCGCATCATGCTCGCCACGCACGACGCGCACGGCGTGTACGAGAAGATCGGGTTCCAGCCGCTGGACGTGCCCGAGCACTGGATGGCGCTCCGGTTCCCGTAGCTTCCGGCCCACCGGCTAGCCTGGGCGCACAATGAACCGTTTGACCACGTCATGGGGCGCGTACGAACTCGCCCGCTTCCCCGAGGACCCGCGCGACCAACTGCGCGCCTGGGACGCCTCCGACGCCTACCTGCTGGCGCACCTGGCGGAGTCCGCTCCTCCCGTCACCGGCACCGTGGTCGTGGTCGGTGACCGGTGGGGCGCCCTGGCCACATCCCTCGCCGGGCACCACCCCGGCCGGGTCGTCCAGATCACCGACTCGTTCCTCGCCCGCGAGGCCACCCGCGCCAACCTCGCCCGCAACGGCGCCGACGAGGCCTCCGTACAGCTGCTGACGACACGGGACACCCCGCCGGAGCGCATCGACGTCCTCCTGGTCCGCGTCCCCAAGAGCCTCGCGCTCCTGGAGGACCAGCTGCACCGCCTCGCCCCCGCCGTGCACCCCGGGACGGTCGTCGTCGGCACCGGCATGGTCAAGGAGATCCACACCTCCACACTGGGCCTCTTCGAGCGCATCATCGGCCCCACCCGCACGTCCCTGGCCGTGAGGAAGGCCAGGCTCGTCTTCAGTACGCCGGACCCCTCCCTGCCGCGCACCGGCAGCCCCTGGCCGCACCGCTACACCCTCCCCGACGACGCCCCCGCCCCCGTCGCCGGCCGGACCGTCGTCAACCACGCGGGAATCTTCTGCGCCGACCGCCTCGACATCGGTACGCGGTTCTTCCTCCAGCACCTCCCGCGCGGACTCGGTGACTCCCGGGTCGTCGACCTCGGTTGCGGAAACGGGGTGGTGGGCCTCGCCGTGGCACTGGCCGAGCCCGACGCGCGGCTCCTCTTCGCCGACGAGTCCTACCAGGCCGTGGCGTCGGCCGAGGAGACCTTCCGCGCCGGAACCGCGCCCGGCACCGAGGCGGAGTTCCTGGTGGGCGACGGCCTCACCGGCGTACCGGCCGACTCCGTCGACCTGGTGCTCAACAACCCGCCCTTCCACAGCCACCAGGCGATGACCGACCTGACGGCCCGCCGGATGTTCTCCGACGCCCGCCGGGCACTGCGCAGCGGCGGCGAACTGTGGGTCGTCGGCAACCGGCACCTCGGCTACCACGTGACGCTGCGCCGCATCTTCGGCAACTCCGAGGTCGTCGCGGGCGGCCCGAAGTTCGTCGTCCTGAGGGCCGTCAAGAAGTAGACGGCGGCTCGCCCCCGTCCCGCAGGCGGGAGCCGCAGCGACCGCAGAAACGCACGTCGGAGCCGTCGGGGGCGAGCCGGCCGCACTCGGGGCACACCCGGTCGAGCAGACACGCCGCCTCGCCGCCCTCCGGCTCGTCCGCCCGCAGGGCGGGGGCGGGGGCGGTACGGATGGACAGACCCGGGCGCCGGCGGTGCACCGTCAGGTACGTCAGACCCTCCGGCCCCGCCGCCACACCGCGCCGGGCGCCGCGCGGCAGCCACACCAGGCACCCCGCCGCCAGGGGCCGGTCGCCGTCCCCGGTGTCGAGCAGCCCGGCGCCCTCCACGACGTACAGCAGCACGTCCAGGTCGGGCTCGACATGCGGGGCGACCCGGCTGTCGGCGGCCAGGCGCACCACATTGGCGTCCAGTTGCCGGCCGTCCTCCGCGAGCCGCCACAGCGCGCCGCTCCGGTCGGCCGGCACCTCCCGCGTGACGTCCGACATCCGGGCGAGCACGCCGGCCACCGGGTTCGCTGCCACCCTTTCTCCTTCTGCAGTGCGCCACATGGTTGAAGGTGCGGATAATACCGGCCGACCGGGCTCCCCGAGACGTGCTCCGCGGACGTCCGGCGAGGCCACCTCCGCCGTGCGATCCTGGTGGGCATGAACCTGGAGGACCTGGCACGACTGCGCCGCGCCCGGGACGTGATGGACCGTGACTACGCCCAGCCGCTGGACGTGCCGGCGCTGGCGAGGGTCGCCCTGATGTCGCCCGGGCACTTCTCCCGCAGCTTCCGCGCCGCCTTCGGGGAGACGCCCTACAACCACCTGATGACCCGCCGCGTGGAGCGGGCCAAGGCGCTGCTGCGGCGGGGCGACATGAGCGTGACCGAGGTCTGCTTCGCGGTGGGGTGTACCTCGCTCGGGTCGTTCAGCTCGCGCTTCACCGAGCTGGTCGGCGAGAGTCCCAGCGCGTACCGGGCCCGCCGCCACGAGGCCGGCGCCGCGATCCCGGCGTGCGTCGCCAAGATCTACACCCGACCGGTCAGGATCGGAGAAGCACAATCCGCCGCCGCCTCGTAGCGTCGACTGCATGGACATCAAGCTCTCCCAGTGCTTCATCGCAGTCGACGACCACGACAAGGCGCTCGCCTTCTACCGGGACGTTCTCGGAATGGAGGTGCGCAACGACGTCGGGTTCGAGGGGATGCGCTGGGTGACCGTCGGGTCACCCACGCAGCCGGACGTGGAAATCGTCCTCGAACCGCCGCTCGCCGACCCCAACGCCTCCCCGGCCGACCGGCAGGCGATGGCGGAACTGCTGGCCAAGGGCCTGCTGCGCGGAGTGATCTTCTCGACCGACGACGTCGACGCCACGTTCGAACGCATCCGGGCCGCCGGCGCCGAGGTGTTGCAGGAGCCGATGGACCAGCCGTACGGCGTCCGTGACTGCGCCTTCCGCGACCCGGCCGGCAACATGCTCCGCTTCAACCAGCCCCGCAAGCGGTAGGGCCGCCGGGGCGAGGCTCACGCCCACGAGGCCGTCGTGCCCGGCGGAGAGCCGGTGCGCGACGGCCGCCCGCCGACCCGGCACCCCGGCGGGGACGCCGCGTGATGAGCCCACCGGAAAAGCCGTACGTACTCTGCGGCACCGGTCGGATAATCAAGCCACGCGACGCCGAGGGAGACCGCGCACGCGGCCCCGCCCAACGGATGGAGACACGATGAGCACGGCCAAGAGGGCGAAGAGAACTGACACACCTTCGCCCGCGCCGCACGCCGCCGACAGTCACGACCTGATCCGCGTGCACGGGGCACGGGAGAACAACCTCAAGGACGTCAGTATCGAGATCCCGAAGCGCCGTCTGACGGTCTTCACCGGAGTCTCCGGCTCGGGCAAGAGCTCGCTGGTGTTCGACACGATCGCCGCGGAGTCGCAGCGGCTGATCAATGAGACCTACAGCGCTTTCCTGCAAGGGTTCATGCCGACCCTGGCGCGGCCCGAGGTCGACGTCCTCGACGGCCTGACCACCGCGATCACCGTCGACCAGCAGCGGATGGGCGGCGACCCCCGCTCCACCGTCGGCACCGCCACCGACGCCAACGCGATGCTGCGCATCCTCTTCAGCAGGCTCGGCAAGCCGCACATCGGCCCGCCCAGCGCGTACTCCTTCAACACCGCCTCGGTCCGGGCCAGCGGCGCCATCACCGTCGAGCGCGGCGCCAAGACGAAGGCCCAGAAGGCGACCTTCGAGCGCACCGGCGGCATGTGCAACCGCTGCGAGGGCCGCGGCAAGGTCTCCGACATCGACCTCACCCAGCTCTACGACGACTCCAAGTCGATCGCCGAGGGCGCGTTCACCATCCCCGGCTGGAAGTCGGACAACGTGTGGACGGTGGGGATCTACGCCGAGTCGGGCTTCCTGGACCCCAACAAGCCGATCCGCCGCTTCACCAAGAAGGAGATGCACGACTTCCTCTACCGCGAGCCGACCAAGGTGAAGGTCAACGGCGTCAACCTCACCTACGAGGGCCTGATCCCCAAGATCCAGAAGTCGTTCCTGTCCAAGGACAAGGAAGCGATGCAGCCCCACATCCGGGCGTTCGTGGAGCGGGCGGTCACCTTCACCACCTGCCCCGAGTGCGACGGCACCCGGCTCAGCGAGGGAGCCCGCTCCTCGAAGATCGGCAAGATCAGCATCGCCGACGCCTGCGCGATGGAGATCCGCGACCTGGCCGAATGGATCCGTGACCTCAAGGAACCGTCGGTGGCGCCGCTGCTCACCGCGCTCCAGCACACCCTCGACTCCTTCACCGAGATCGGCCTCGGCTACCTCTCGCTCGACCGGCCGGCGGGCACGCTGTCGGGCGGCGAGGCGCAGCGCGTCAAGATGATCCGGCACCTCGGTTCCTCACTCACCGATGTCACGTACGTCTTCGACGAACCCACCATCGGTCTGCACCCGCACGACATCCAGCGGATGAACGACCTGCTGCTGCGGCTGCGGGACAAGGGCAACACGGTGCTCGTGGTGGAGCACAAGCCGGAGACCATCGCCATCGCCGACCACGTCGTGGACCTCGGCCCCGGCGCCGGTACGGCGGGCGGCACCGTCTGCTTCGAGGGCAGCGTCGAGGGGCTGCGGGCGAGCGACACCGTCACCGGCCGCCACCTCGACGACCGCGCCACGCTCAGGAAGACGGTGCGCGAACCCACCGGCACGCTGGAGATCCGTGGCGCGGCGACGAACAACCTGCGGGACGTCGACGTCGACATCCCGCTCGGCGTGCTCTGCGTCGTCACCGGTGTCGCCGGCTCCGGCAAGAGTTCGCTCATCCACGGCTCCATCCCGGTCCCGGAGGGCGTGGTGTCCGTGGACCAGACCCCCATCCGGGGCTCGCGCCGCAGCAACCCGGCGACGTACACCGGACTGCTCGACCCGATCCGCAAGGCGTTCGCCAAGGTCAACGGCGTCAAGCCGGCGCTGTTCAGCGCCAACTCCGAGGGCGCCTGCCCCACCTGCAACGGCGCGGGTGTCGTCTACGTCGACCTCGGCATGATGGCCGGCGTCGACACCCCCTGTGAGGACTGCGAGGGGAAGCGGTTCCAGGCGTCGGTCCTGGAGTACCACCTCGGCGGCCGCGACATCAGCGAGGTGCTCGCCATGTCGGTGACCGAGGCCGAGGAGTTCTTCGGAGCCGGTGAGGCGCGCACCCCGGCCGCCCACAAGATCCTCGAGCGGATGGCGGACGTCGGTCTCGGCTACCTCACCCTCGGCCAGCCGCTCACCACGCTGTCCGGCGGCGAGCGGCAGCGGCTCAAGCTGGCCACGCACATGGGGGACAAGGGCGGCGTCTACGTCCTCGACGAGCCGACCACCGGCCTCCACCTCGCCGACGTCGAGCAGCTGCTCGGCCTCCTCGACCGGCTGGTCGACTCCGGCAAGTCGGTCATCGTCATCGAGCACCACCAGGCGGTCATGGCCCACGCGGACTGGATCATCGACCTCGGCCCCGGCGCCGGTCACGACGGCGGCCGTATCGTCTTCGAGGGCACCCCCGCCGACCTCGTCGCGGCCCGCTCCACCCTCACCGGCGAACACCTCGCGGCGTACGTCGGAGCCTGACCGACGCCCTCGGCGCCGGGTGGCCCGTGCACACCACACGGCTCGCCCGGTGCCGGTGACACGGGCACGGGCATGTCCGCGCCGGACACGGCGGGCCGTCCCGAGCGTCGCGAGGATGTCCTGGTGACGGGACTCGGTGCCCCAGGGCCTCAGGTCTTGCACAGGTGGACGGCGAGCGCGGCGATGTCGTCGTCGAGGCGTCCTCTGCTGTAGCGGAGGAGGTCACGGTGAAGAGCCGTCAGCAGGTCCCGGGGCGGTGTCGGCGGCTGTCCACGCATCCAGGCCGCCAGCGGGAAGAACTCGCCGTCGCGGGAGCGGGCCTCGGCGATCCCGTCGGTGTAGAGGAGCAGCAGGTCGTCGGGGGCGAGGTCATAGGTGTCGACGGTGTACTGGTCGCCGATCAGCTCCGCGAGGCTGAGCAGGGGCGATGGGGTGGCCGGCTCGAGGACACGGAGAGTTCCGCGGTTCAGGAGCAGTGGCGGGGGGTGTCCGCAATTGAGGATGTCGATGTGTCTGCCCTCGTGCGGGATCTCGACGAGCAGGGCGGTGGCGAAGCGCTCCATCGGCCCCTCCGGGGGAAAGGCGGCGTTGTAACGGGCGCTGCTGGCGTCCAGCCTGCGTGCGACGTCGACCATGTCCCGTTCGCCGTAGGCCGCCTCCCGGAAGGCGTTGACGATCGCCGCGGCCGCCCCCACCGCCGGCAGGCCCTTGCCCCGCACGTCACCGATGAGCAGCCTGACCCCGTACGGCGTGTCGACCACCTCGTAGAAATCCCCGCCGATGCGGGCCTCCGCCGCGGCCGCGAGGTACAGCGACTCGATCTCGATGCTGCCCAAACGGCGCGGCATCGGGCTCAGCACCACCTGCTGCGCCGCGTCGGCGACGAGCCGTACCTGGAAGAGCGTGCGCTCCCGCTGGAGCCGGACGTGGCTTCCGTACGCGGCGGCCACGGTGACCGCGATGATCCCCGCGACCGTCCACCACGTCCCCAGGTCGGGGAAGACGAGGCTGAGGCCGATCATCAGGCAGAGACAGACCGTCCCCAGCAGGATCGTGGGGAGCACCGGCCACATCGCGGCGGCGAGGGCGGGCGCCGCGGGCAGGAGACGGCTGAAGGCCATTTCCGGGGGAGTGCTGTACGCCAGGCTGGCGATGACGACGGTCAGGATGACGGGCGACAGCCGCACCAGTCTTCCCGGGCCGGGGCGCCTGCGGAGACGCGGCCGTCCAGACTCGATCACACTTCCCAGAATATCCGGGCAATGAGGGCATAGCCCTCTGACGATCAGGCCGGCTCCCCGTTCCCCCCCGCTCAACGGTCGACGAGTGCCCTTGTCGGGCCGCGGTCGTCGGCGCCCCCGGCCGCTCGCCCGCTCGCCCGGATCCGCGGCCGGCCGTGCGGGTCCGGGCGGGCGGGCTGCCCCTTACGCGGTGCCGTCCCGCCAGACCGGGTTGTGGTGGCCGTCGGCGTCGGACTTGTAGATGTACATCCGGATGGGGGTGCCCTCGGGCAGGTCGAGGTACTTCCACGGCGTGCAGTAGGGCGCGTAGTGCCCCTTGGTGGTGACCGAGGAGTCGAAGTCACCGTCCCGGCCTATGTCGATGCGGACGTAGATGGCGTAACCGTCGGACCACTGGTCGCACGCCCGGAACGAGTCGCCCTTGAGGTCTCCGGACGGGTCCTGCTGCCACTCGCCGTACCCGCCGCCCCCGTACGCGCCGTAGCTCCAGGCGCTCGCGGGGGTGGCCAGCGAGAAGGTGAGGCCCATTGCGGCGAGCATGACAGCCGCGGCCTTGGTCTTGCGCAGACGCATGTGACAGTCCTTCCATGGAAGCTGCACCGCCCGGCGCCCGTACGGCGACCCGGGGCTGCAGTTGATCATCGCGGAGCCTAGTACGCCGGTCCGTCGCACCGGCAAGTCGCCCTGAGGGACGTGCACTTGCTCCCGATCGGCCGCTCCGTGCGGAGCGACCGCACCGGGCCTGGTGCCGGGAGTGTCCGGACGGGCCAAGGGATCCGTGTCATGACGTACCGCTGCCGTCCCGCTACCCGGCGGGCCCGTAGCGGCACCGGCAGGCCTTTGCATAACACTGCAAGGCTGCGTATAGTCATGCCATCGACGAGGAGGGTCCGATGGCAGTACGAGCAGCAGTGGCAGGCGCGAGCGGATACGCGGGCGGAGAGGTGCTCCGTCTGCTCCTCGGCCACCCGCGGGTCGAGATCGGCGCCCTGACCGGCCACTCCAACGCCGGCCAGAAGTTCGGCACGCTGCAGCCCCACCTGCTGCCGCTCGCCGACCGGGTCCTGGAGCCCACCACGCCCGAGGTCCTCGCCGGTCACGACGTGGTCTTCCTCGCCCTGCCGCATGGCCAGTCCGCCGCCGTCGCCGAGCAGCTCGGTCACGACGTCCTGGTCGTCGACATGGGCGCCGACTTCCGGCTGAAGGACGCCGCCGACTGGGAGAAGTTCTACGGCTCCGCCCACGCCGGCACCTGGCCCTACGGCCTTCCCGAGCTGCCGGGCGCCCGCGCCGCGCTGGAGGGCGCCAGGCGCATCGCGGTGCCCGGCTGCTACCCCACCGCCGTGTCGCTCGCCCTGTTCCCCGCGTACGCCGGCGGCCTCGCCGAGCCGGAGGCGGTGATCGTCGCCGCGACCGGCACGTCCGGCGCGGGCAAGGCGCTCAAGCCGCACCTGCTGGGCTCCGAGGTGATGGGCTCCATGAGCCCCTACGGCGTCGGCGGCGGGCACCGCCACACCCCGGAGATGATGCAGAACCTCGGCGCGGTCGCCGGCGAGCCGGTCACCGTCTCCTTCACCCCGACCCTCGCCCCCATGGCGCGCGGCATCCTCGCCACGTGCAGCGCCAAGGCGAAGCCGGGCACCACGGCCGAGGACGTCCGGGCCGCCTACGCCAAGGCGTACGGCGACGAGCCGTTCGTCCGCCTCCTCCCCGAGGGCCAGTGGCCCGCGACGGCGTCCGTCTACGGTTCCAACGCCGTTCAGGTGCAGGTCGCGTACGACCCGGTGGCGGGCCGCATCATCGCGATCAGCGCCATCGACAACCTCACCAAGGGCACCGCCGGCGGCGCGGTGCAGAGCATGAACATCGCCCTCGGGCTTGCCGAGGACACGGGTCTTTCCACGACCGGAGTCGCCCCGTGAGCGACGTGCGCGCAGCCGCCGGGCCGCAGACGACGATGATGCCCGCACCTCTGCGCTGCGGGGGCGGAGAAGCGAACGGAGATACACAGTGAGCGTCACGGCAGCAAAGGGATTCACGGCCGCGGGGATCGCGGCCGGGATCAAGGCGAACGGCAACCCGGACCTGGCCCTCGTGGTCAACACCGGGCCCCGCCGTGCCGCCGCGGGCGTCTTCACCTCCAACCGTGTCAAGGCCGCGCCCGTCCTGTGGTCCGAGCAGGTCCTGAAGACCGGCGAGCTGCGGGCCGTCGTGCTGAACTCCGGCGGCGCCAACGCCTGCACCGGCCCCAAGGGCTTCCAGGACACCCACGCCACCGCCGAGAAGGTCGCCGAGGTCCTGGAGATCGGCGCGGGTGAGGTCGCCGTCGCGTCCACCGGCCTGATCGGCGTACTCCTGCCCATGGACAAGCTCCTCCCGGGCGTCGAGAAGGCGGCGAAGGAGCTCTCCGAGCACGGTGGCGAGAAGGCCGCCATCGCCATCAAGACCACCGACACCGTGCACAAGACCTCCGTGGTCACCAAGGACGGCTGGACCGTCGGCGGCATGGCCAAGGGCGCCGGCATGCTCGCCCCCGGCCTCGCGACCATGCTCGTCGTGGTCACCACCGACGCCGACGTCGACGCCCCGACCCTCGACAAGGCGCTGCGCGACGCCACCCGTGTCACCTTCGACCGGGTCGACTCCGACGGCTGCATGTCCACCAACGACACCGTGCTGCTCCTGGCCTCCGGTGCGTCCGGAACCACTCCCGCGTACGCCGACTTCGCCGAAGCGGTGACGCAGGTCTGCGACGACCTCGGCCGCCAGCTCATCGGCGACGCCGAGGGCGCCTCCAAGGACATCCGCGTCGAGGTGATCAACGCGGCGAGCGAGGACGACGCCGTCGAGGTGGGCCGCTCCATCGCCCGCAACAACCTCCTCAAGTGCGCCATCCACGGCGAGGACCCCAACTGGGGCCGTGTCCTGTCCGCCATCGGCACCACCAGGGCCGCCTTCGAGCCCGACCGGCTCAATGTCGCCATCAACGGCGTCTGGGTCTGCAAGAACGGCTCCGTCGGTGAGGACCGGGACCTCGTCGACATGCGGTACCGGGAAGTGAGGATCACCGCCGACCTGGCGGCCGGCTCCGCGTCCGCCGTCATCTGGACCAACGACCTCACCGCCGACTACGTCCACGAGAACAGCGCGTACAGCTCATGAGCACTCGTAAGCACACCGCACTGCCCAAGGCGCAGATCCTCATCGAGGCGCTGCCCTGGCTGACCCGCCACCACGGCAAGACCGTCGTCATCAAGTTCGGCGGCAACGCCATGGTCGACGAGGAGCTGAAGGCGGCCTTCGCCCAGGACGTCGTCTTCCTCCGCCACGCCGGCCTGAAGCCGGTCGTCGTGCACGGCGGCGGCCCGCAGATCAGCGCCGCACTGGACCGGCACGGCATCGTCAGCGAGTTCAAGGCGGGCCTGAGGGTCACCACCGAGGACGCGATGGACGTCGTCCGCATGGTCCTCGCCGGACAGGTCCAGCGTGAACTCGTGGGGCTGCTGAACCAGCACGGCCCGTTCGCCGTCGGTATGACCGGCGAGGACGCGCACACCATCACCGCCACCAAGCACCGGCCGCGCATCGAGGGCGAGCTCGTCGACATCGGTCGCGTCGGTGAGATCACCGAGATCGACACCGGTGCCATCGAGGCACTGCTCGACAACGGCCGCATCCCGGTCGTCTCGTCGATCGCCCGTTCCCAGGACGACGGACATGTCTACAACGTCAATGCTGATACGGCGGCTGCGGCACTCGCTGCGGCGCTGGGTGCCGAGACCCTGATGGTCCTGACCGACGTCGAGGGCCTCTACGAGGACTGGCCCAACAGCGACGAGGTCATCAGCCGGCTCACCGCCGGCGAGCTGGAGAAACTGCTGCCCGAACTCTCCAGCGGAATGGTCCCCAAGATGGAGGGCTGCCTGCACGCCGTACGCAACGGTGTCACCACCGCGCGCGTGATCGACGGACGTGTGCAGCACGCCATCCTGCTGGAGATCTTCACCGACGAGGGCGTCGGCACGATGGTCGTGCCGGACGGACAGGGGGAGTGATGACCGCAAACGCGCACCTGATCGAGCGCTGGCAAGGCGCGCTGATGGACAACTACGGCACGCCCAGGCTCCCTCTCGTACGCGGTGAGGGCGCCAAGGTCTGGGACGCGGACGGCACCGAGTACCTCGACTTCGTCGGTGGCATCGCCGTCAACGCCCTCGGCCACGCCCACCCCGCCGTCGTCGAGGCGGTGTCGCGGCAGGTCGCCTCCCTCGGCCACGTCTCCAACCTCTTCGTCGCCGAGCCGCCGGTCGCCCTCGCGGAGCGGCTGCTGCAGCTCTTCGGCCGTCCCGGCCGGGTCTTCTTCTGCAACTCCGGCGCCGAGGCCAACGAGGCGGCCTTCAAGATCGGGCGGCTGACCGGCCGGACGCACATGGTGGCCACGACCGGCGGCTTCCACGGCCGGACCATGGGCTCCCTCGCCCTCACCGGCCAGCCCGGCAAGCGGGAGCCGTTCCTGCCGCTGCCCGGGGACGTCACGCACGTGCCGTACGGAGACGTCGACGCGCTCCGTTCCGCCGTGACGGAGAGCACCGCTCTTGTCGTCATCGAGCCCATCCAGGGCGAGAACGGGGTGGTGGTCCCGCCCCCCGGTTACCTGAAGGCCGCCCGCGAGATCACCCGAGCCACCGGCACCCTGCTGGTCCTCGACGAGGTGCAGACCGGCATTGGGCGGTGCGGTCACTGGTTCGAGCACCAGGCCCACGGCGTCGAGCCGGACCTCGTCACCCTCGCCAAGGGCCTGGGCGGTGGCCTGCCCATCGGCGCGACCGTCGCCTTCGGCCCGGCGGCCGAGCTGCTGAAGCCCGGCCACCACGGCACGACCTTCGGCGGCAACCCGGTCGCGTGCGCCGCCGGACTCGCCGTACTCGACACCCTCTCCACCGGTTCGGCCCTCGATGACGTCAAGCGTCTCGGGGAGAGGCTGCGGGACGGAATCGAGTCCCTCGGCCACCCGCTGGTCTCCCACGTCCGCGGTGCGGGTCTCCTGCTGGGTATCGTGCTCACCGAGCCCCTCGCGCCCCAGGTGCAGCAGGCGGCTCAGGACGCCGGCCTCCTGGTGAACGCGCCCGCCCCCGATGTCGTACGGCTCATGCCACCGCTGATCATCGGTGACGACGAAGTGGACGCCTTCCTCCGGGCCCTGCCCGGCGTCCTCAGCAGCGTGCACGGGGAAGGACGATCCGGAGAATGAGACGACGATGACCGACGCGCAGGAGACCGAGCACTGGGGGTCCCCCCAGGCGGAGCCTGGGGGAGGGCCGTCCGTTCCGCAGACCCGCACCGCACGCCACCGCCGGATCGTGGACATCCTCAACCGGCAGCCGGTGCGTTCCCAGAGCCAGCTGGCGAAGCTCCTCGCCGACGACGGGCTGAGCGTCACCCAGGCGACGCTCTCCCGCGACCTCGACGAGCTGGGCGCGGTGAAGATCCGCAACACGGGCGGCGAACTGATCTACGCGGTGCCCAGCGAGGGCGGCTTCCGCACCCCGCAGGCACCGCTCGGCGAGTCGGCCAAGGAGGAGCGGATGCGACGCCTCTCGGGCGAACTGCTGATCTCCGCCGAGGCCTCCGCCAACCTGGTCGTGCTGCGGACGCCGCCGGGCGCCGCCCAGTTCCTCGCGTCGGCCATCGACCAGGCGGAGCTGCACCCCATCCTCGGCACCATCGCGGGCGACGACACGCTGCTGCTCATCTCCCGCGACCCGGCGGGCGGCCAGGCCCTGGCGGACCACTTGCTGCGGCTGGCGCAGAAGGAGCGGTAGTCACCGGGTGGAGCGCCGCTCTCGGGGTGGAGCGCCACATGCGTGTGCGGAGCGCCACATGCGTGTGCGGAGCGCCGCATGCGTGTGCGGAGCGCCGCTCTCGGAGTGGAGCGCCGCTCTCAGTGTGGATCACCGCTCTCGAGGCGGAGCACCGCACCACAGGGTGGAGCGCCGCTCTCGGGGTGGAGCACTGCTCCACGGTGGGGTCCACTGCTCCACGGGCTGAGCGCCGCTCACTTCGGAGAGCGGCGCTCTCTCAGGACCGGACCCGGACGATCGCGGTCCGGCCGCCGCCGCTCGTCCCGATCGCGATGTGCGGCCGCCGCGCCGGCTTGGCCCACGCCAGGATCCGACGCATCGCGCCCGCCGGTACGGCCACACAACCGGTCGTCGCCCCACGCCCCTTGACGTGCAGGAAGATCCCCGCGCCGCGCCCGCGCACCGGGCGGTCGTAGTTGAAGCCGATCACCAGGGCGTGCGCGTACCGCCTGCCGTAGGTGATCAGGTGTTCCGCCTCCTTCGCCCGGCAGTCGGAGGGCAGGCCCTCCACCCAGCGGTTGTACGCGCGGGAGCGGTTGTCCTGGCACCACCAGGAGTCACGCGTCACCCGCCGGTGAGGCATGGCTGTGCCCGCCGGTGCGGGGTCGATGCCGAAGGCGTACGGCAGGGGATGGAGGCCCGTCGGTGTGGTCGACGTGCCCTGGCGCCGCCGGGCCCCCTCCACCAGGCCGTTCGCCCCGAACCGCGCGGCCGCCGACCCCACCCTCGTCCACCGCCCGCCACGCCGGTCCCACCACGTCACCGTCCCGGTGGTGGACCCGGCGTGCGGCGCCTCGGCCGTGATCAACTGCGTACCGCCGCCCGTGTCGGCCATCCGCGCGGGCAGCGGTTCACCGCCCACGGGCGCGGCGGGAGCCAGCAGGAGTACGGACGCGAGGAGGAGACCGAGGCGCATGCCCCGGACCGTATGCGCCCCGCCCGCCCGCCGCTCCCCGGACGCGGCCGAACAGACGTCGCTGCCCTAGAGGACGTCCGTCCGTGACGGGAGCGGCAGCGGCAGGGCCGGCAGCCCGTCCAGGCTGACGCCCACGTGCTCCTTCTTCTCGCAGTACGCGGCGAACTCCTCGTCCGTCTTGCGGCCGAAGTGTTCGGCGTGCTGGGTGCGCTCCTCGCGGTAGTCCATGAACGGAACGGCGAAGCCGCAGGCGTCGCTGATCCTCTGCGCGTGGACGACGACGACGGCGCGGGCCGCCGGGCCGTCGACGTCCTTGAAGTACGCGATGTACTCCGCCCACCGCGGATCGTCCCGGAAGATCGCCTCGCCCTTCCCGTGCACCCGCAGCACCTTGGGCGGGCCGCTGAACGCACACCACATCAGGGTGATCCGGCCGTTGCCCTCCTCACGCAGATGGGCCACGGTCTCGGCGCCGCTGCCGCCGAAGTCGAGGTAGGCCAGCGTGAGTTCGTCGATGATGACGAGGGTGCCCTTGCGTCCCTTGGGGGAGACGTTGACGTGTCCGTCGCCCGTCAGCGGGGCGGAGGCGGTGAAGAAGACGGGCTGCTGCTCGATGAAGTCACGTATACGGCCCTCGATGCGTGCGTACTTTTGACCCATGGGCGGGATTATCGTTCTCCGCCCCCGCCCCCGCCCCCGCCCCCGCCCCCGCCCCCGCCCCACCCAATGGCCCGGCGCCGGCCGATGGTTGCCGCGCCGCGGGATGCCGCCACCGCCCGCCCCGCCACCCCGGCGCCCCCGGCCCACCGTCCCCCTCCCGTGGCCGGCCCGAGCCCCCGGCATCCGCGTTGACAAAACATACGGCGGTCTGCATAGTTATACCTGTCAGTGAATGCACCGTAAGGAGAAACCCGTGACCGAGCGCGTCGTACTCGCCTACTCGGGCGGACTGGACACCTCCGTCGCCATCGGTTGGATCGCCGAGGAGACGGGTGCCGAGGTCATCGCCGTCGCCGTGGACGTCGGCCAGGGCGGCGAGGACCTGGACGTCATCCGCAAGCGCGCGCTCGCCTGCGGTGCGGTCGAGGCCGAGGTCGCGGACGCCAGGGACGAGTTCGCCGACGAGTACTGCCTCCCGGCGATCAAGGCCAACGCCCTGTACATGGACCGTTACCCGCTGGTCTCGGCACTCTCCCGGCCCGCGATCGTCAAGCACCTGGTCGCCGCCGCCAGGAAGCACAACGCCTCGATCGTCGCCCACGGCTGCACCGGCAAGGGCAACGACCAGGTCCGCTTCGAGGCCGGCATCCAGGCCCTCGGCCCGGACCTGAAGTGCATCGCCCCGGTCCGTGACTACGCCATGACCCGCGACAAGGCCATCGCCTTCGCGGAGAAGGCCGAGCTGCCGATCGCGACCACCAAGAAGTCCCCGTACTCCATCGACCAGAACGTCTTCGGGCGGGCCGTGGAGACCGGTTTCCTCGAGGACATCTGGAACGCGCCGATCGAGGACATCTACGAGTACACCTCCAACCCGGCCACCCCGCGCGAGGCCGACGAGGTGATCATCACCTTCAAGGAGGGCGTGCCCGTCGCCATCGACGGCAAGCCGGTCACCGTCCTCCAGGCCATCCAGCAGCTCAACGAGCGCGCCGGCGCCCAGGGCATCGGCCGGATCGACATGGTCGAGGACCGGCTCGTGGGCATCAAGTCCCGCGAGGTCTACGAGGCTCCCGGCGCCATCGCGCTGATCACCGCCCACCAGGAGCTGGAGAACGTCACCGTCGAGCGCGAGCTGGCGCGCTACAAGCGGCAGGTGGAGCAGCGCTGGGGCGAGCTGGTCTACGACGGCCTGTGGTTCTCGCCGCTCAAGCGGGCCCTGGACGGCTTCATCAACGAGGCCAACCAGCACGTCTCCGGCGACATCCGGATGACCCTGCACGGCGGCCGCGCCGTCGTCACCGGCCGGAAGTCCGACGAGTCGCTGTACGACTTCAACCTGGCCACGTACGACTCGGGCGACACCTTCGACCAGTCGAAGGCACAGGGCTTCATCGACATCTTCGCGCTGTCGTCGAAGATCGCCGCCAAGCGTGACCTGTCCTGACACCGACTCGTTCGACAGCCGCCTCCCCGTTCCCCGTGGGCGGGGAGGCGGCGTACTTCCACAGCCGTGAGGAGCTTGAAGCAGTGAGCAGCAACAACGGTGACGTCCGGCTCTGGGGCGGACGTTTCGCCGACGGCCCCGCCGAGGCGCTGGCCAAGCTGTCGGCGTCCGTGCACTTCGACTGGCGTCTCGCGCCGTACGACATCGCCGGCTCTCGCGCCCACGCCCGTGTGCTCCACAAGGCCGGGCTGCTCACCGCCGACGAGCTGACCCGCATGCTGGCGGGCCTCGACCAGTTGGAGGCGGACGTCGCGGACGGCTCCTTCACCGGCACCATCGCCGACGAGGACGTCCACACCGCGCTGGAGCGCGGCCTGCTGGAGCGGCTCGGCCCGGACCTCGGCGGCAAGCTGCGGGCGGGCCGGTCCCGCAACGACCAGGTCGCCACGCTGTTCCGGATGTACCTGCGCGACCACGCCCGGATCATCGGCGGCCTCGTCGCCGA
The DNA here is from genome assembly GCF_055590785.1 of Streptomyces sp. NPDC041796. NCBI lineage: Bacteria > Bacillati > Actinomycetota > Actinomycetes > Kitasatosporales > Streptomycetaceae > Streptomyces > Streptomyces sp. NPDC041796. The sequence continues at coordinate 3,890 of NZ_JBVJAH010000012.1, read as the reverse complement.
CCTCCAGGACGCCCTCGTGGGCCTCGCCGAGGCGCACCCGGACGTCGCCATGCCGGGGCGTACGCACCTCCAGCACGCCCAGCCGGTGCTGTTCGCCCACCACGTGCTGGCACACGTCCAGTCCCTCTCCCGGGACGCGGAGCGGCTGCGCCAGTGGGACAAGCGGACGGCGGTGTCCCCGTACGGCTCCGGCGCGCTGGCCGGTTCGTCGCTCGGGCTCGACCCGGAGGCGGTCGCCAAGGACCTGGGCTTCGAGAACGGCAGCGCGGGCAACTCCATCGACGGCACGGCATCGCGCGACTTCGTCGCCGAGTTCGCCTTCATCACCGCGATGATCGGGGTGAACCTCTCCCGGATCGCCGAGGAGATCATCATCTGGAACACGAAGGAGTTCTCCTTCGTGACCCTGCACGACGCCTTCTCCACCGGCTCGTCGATCATGCCGCAGAAGAAGAACCCGGACATCGCCGAGCTCGCGCGCGGCAAGTCCGGCCGCCTCATCGGCAACCTCACGGGCCTGCTCGCCACCCTCAAGGCCCTGCCGCTCGCGTACAACCGCGACCTTCAGGAGGACAAGGAACCGGTCTTCGACTCCTGCGACCAGCTGGAGGTCCTGCTGCCCGCCTTCACCGGCATGATGGCCACGCTCACGGTCAACCGGGAGCGGATGGAGGAGCTCGCCCCGGCCGGCTTCTCCCTCGCGACCGACATCGCAGAGTGGCTGGTCAAGCAGGGTGTGCCGTTCCGGGTGGCGCACGAGGTCGCGGGCGAGTGCGTCAAGGAGTGCGAGGCGCACGGCATCGAGCTGGACGAGCTGACCGACGAGCAGTTCGCCAAGATCTCCGAGCACCTCACCCCCGAGGTGCGGACCGTCCTGAACGTCCCCGGCGCCCTCGCCTCCCGCAGCGGCCGGGGCGGCACGGCCCCCTCCGCCGTCGCCACGCAGCTCGCCGAGCTCAAGGCCGACCTGGTGATCCAGCGCGCATGGGCCACCGCCAAGCAGTAGTCCGGCAGATCACAGCGCCGCCGCCCAGTCCGCGAGCGCGTCGAAGTCCGGCCGGGTCAGGCCGACACGCGGATCGACGTGCACCAGGAGGGCGGCGGCGAGGTGTTCCCGCTCCACCATCTCGCGGTCGTACGCGGTGATGTCGTCGTCGACCCAGGCGAACGGCCGGCCCGCCGCGTACGGAAGGATGTACTGCGTCTTCCAGAAGGTCCCGCGAGGGGCCTTTCCGTGCATCTGGGGCCAGTCGATGTACGGCAGCTCGGGCAGCCCGAGATGCGGCCCTATCCACTCGTTGGCCTCGCCCTTCCACGTGGTCGCCCAGACCAGGTCGTAGAGGCGGGACAGCGCCCGCAGCTCCTCGCCGTGCGCGGGGTTGAGCCACACGCGCAGCGGCTTCACCTCCGTCCAGCCCGTCGGCCGCATCCGGTGGGTGGTGTACCCCTCCGGTCTGCGCTGGGCCTGGGCGGCGTACGGATTGAGCGGACCGTCGACGTCGATCAGCAGCAGTGGCTTCATGCGCCTCAGCATCGTGTTCCTTCCTCGTGTGAGTCGATCGAATTTCGAATGAGACATCTATGTCTCACGTGGGTTATGGTTGTCTCATGACAGTCGACCGTGAGCAGGTGCTGCGCACCGCCGCCGCCCTCCTCTCCCGCAAGGCGACCGCCACCATGGACGAGGTCGCCCGCGCCGCCGGCATCGGCCGCGCGACCCTCCACCGGCACTTCGCCGGGCGGGACGCGCTGGTCAGGGCCCTGGAGGCGCTCGGCATCCAGGAGTTCGAGGCGGCCATCGAGGCCGCCCGGTTCGACGACGGCACCGCCGAGGAGGCGCTGCGGCGGCTCATCGCCGGCGTGGAGCCGATCGCCGGGCTGCTCGCGTTCCTCGTCACCGAGAATCAGCTCTTCGAGGGCGACCAGGTGAACGAGGGCTGGGCCCGCCTCGACGCCCGTGTCGCCGCGCTCTTCCGGCGCGGCCAGGAGCGGGGCGAGTTCCGGATCGACCTCACACCCGCCTGGCTCACCGAGGCGCTCTACGGCCTCATCGGCACCTGTGCGTGGGCCGTGCAGGACGGGCGGGTCGCCGCCAAGGACTTCCAGTACATGATCGCCGAGCTGCTGCTCGGCGGAGCACGCAGGAGCGTGGAGTGATGACCCGTACCCTTCAGCCGACCAAGGAAGCGGAGGTTCTGCGCCGCCCGGGCCGGTGGCTGGCACTGGCCGTCCTGGTCCTGGCCGTGCTGCTGGTGGCTGTCGACGCCACCGTACTGGGCCTCGCCACCCCGTTCCTCAGCGAGGACCTCCAGCCGACCGGCACGCAACTGCTGTGGATCGGCGACGTCTACTCCTTCGTCATCGCCGGACTGCTCGTCTCCATGGGCAGCCTCGGCGACCGCATCGGCCGCAAGAAGCTGCTCCTGACCGGAGCCGCCGCCTTCGGTGCCGTCTCCGTGCTCAACGCGTACGCCACCACCCCCGAGATGATGATCGTGGCCCGCGCGCTGCTCGGCGTCGCCGGCGCGACCCTCATGCCGTCCACACTGGCGCTCATCCGCAACCTGTTCCACGACCCGCGCGAGCGCAGCTTCGCCATCGGTATCTGGGGCGCCATGGCGTCGGCCGGCGCGGCCGTGGGACCGGTCGTCGGCGGGTTCCTGCTGGAGCACTTCTGGTGGGGCTCCGTCTTCCTGATCAACCTGCCGGTGATGGTCGTCCTCGTCGTCGTCGGCATCAAGTACATCCCCGAGTCGAAGAACCCGGCGCCCGGCCCCTGGGACCTGCTCAGCGTCGCCCTCTCACTCATCGGCATGATCGGTGTCGTGTACGCGGTCAAGGAGATCGCCGCGCACGGCCCGAGCCCCGACATGGCCGTCGCCGCCGTCGTCGGTGTGACCGCGCTGGCCTGGTTCGTACGCCGGCAGCTCCGCCTCGACGCGCCACTGCTCGACATGCGGCTGTTCCACCACCGGGGCTTCTCCGGGGCGGTGCTGGCCGACCTGCTGACCATCCTGGGCCTGTCCGGGCTGGTGTTCTTCCTGTCCCAGTTCCTCCAGTTGGTCCAGGGACGTTCCCCCCTGGAGGCGGGCCTGGCCGAACTGCCCGCCGCGGTCGGAGCGGTGACGGCCGGTCTGATCGCCGGCAACGTCGCCCGGCGGTTCTCGGTGCGGTCCGTGGTGGCGGGCGGTCTCGCCGCCGTGGGCCTCGCGCTCGGCGTGCTGACCCTGCTCGACCGGACCACCGGCTACCCGCTGCTCGGCGCGTCCCTGCTGGTCGTCGGTGTCGGCGCGGGCTTCGCGTTCACGGTGACCGCCGACGTGATCCTGTCGAGCGTCCCCCACGAACAGGCGGGCTCCGCCTCGGCGGTGTCCGAGACGGCGTACGAACTCGGCGCGGCGCTCGGCATCGCGCTCCTCGGCTCCGTCGTGACCGGCGTCTACGGCGACTTCGTCACCCCGCCGGGTGTCCCCGCGGCCACCTCGGCGGCGGCGCACGAATCGCTGGGCGGAGCGGTGGAGGCGTCCGCCGGCCTGCCGGACGCGACGGCCGGCGCGCTGGTCACCGCCGCGCAGGACGCCTTCGTCGAGGGCCTGCGCATCGCGGCCGGCGTCGGCGCGGGCGTCCTGCTGGCGACGGCGGTCGCGGCCTGGTTCCTGCTGCGGGGGCAGAAGCTGGCGGAGGGCGTCGAGCACCCGTGACCAGGCCCCGCCCCCGGTCCTGGAGGCCGGGCGCGGGCCCGCCTCCGGCCCTGGCCCCCCGGGCCGACCGCCGGCCGGGCTCCGGCTCCGGGTGAACGCGCGGGGGGGGGGGGGGGGGGGGAGAGGAGGGGGGGGGGGGGGGGGGGGGGGGGGGGGGGGGGGGGGGGGGGAGGGAGGGGGGATTCTTCG
>NZ_JBVJAH010000011.1:232497-333974 GCF_055590785.1 Streptomyces sp. NPDC041796 | reverse complement strand
GGGGCGACCCTGCACGGCCACACCCCGGTCGTACGCCGGGTGCGGGCCGGTGGTTCTTGTAAGACGGCGAGGAGGGGCCGTGCAGGGTCGCCCCCGCAGCGGATCGGCGGAGCGAAACGGTGAGGAGAGTGCTCGGGCACCCCGCCGACCGCGAGGAGGTGAGCCCGGAGGGGCCCCGACCCGGAACGCCGGCCGCAACCGACCTGCACACGCCGCACGGCCGCCGCCGTGACCGGGGCCGGGGCCGGGGAGAGTGTCAGGCCGCAGTGGCGCGGGGGCGGGTGGAGCCCGGGGACATCAGGCCGCCGCGGCGGAGGACGGCGTAGCCGAGGCCGATGCCGATGGCGACGGGCCATTCGATGACGTCGGCCGCGCCCAGGACCCCGAGGCCGAGGTAGAGCGGCAGGCCGCCCTTCGAGGGGAGCACCTGACGGGCGGCAGCGACCGGGAGCAGCGCCGCGTTCGCCGCGCCGTTCGCGACCCGGTCGAGGGACGGAACGGTGAAGCTGATCGTGCGGCCTCCTGGGGAGGCCTTGTCCTCGCTCCGCTCGGGGGCCGGTGCCTTGAGCGCCTTCGCCGCCATCTGCTGGTCGGCGGCCGTCGCGTCGGTGGGCTTGGTCTCGGTGGACTTCGTCGTGGTGCGCTTACGAGGTGCTGGAGAGGTGGCCACAGATCTCACATCCATGGATGCGGTATGGGCAGGTTGTCCATATTTCAGGGTATCCATTCCGGGACGGCTGAAGCGGACGTGACGACGACCGGAGGAACCAGCCATGTCACCGTTGCACCTGCTCGGACCCGTGGCGTCCGGCGTGACGTATGGCGTCGCCGTCGGCGTGCGCGGCGCCGCCGACGTGGCCGCGCAGCTCATGGGGCTGCCGCAGCGCGGCGTGTGGTGGCGGCCCGGGCGCTGCTACATCGAGGTGCACGGGGTGCACGGGGCGGGCGGCGACCGGGTCGCCCGGCGCGTCGAGCGCGCCCTGGAGGAGCATCCGGGCGTGCTGTGGGCCCGGGTGAACGCGCCGTCCGAGCGCGTGGTCGTGGCCGTGTCCGCACCGCCACCGTCGGACCGCGAACTGGTCGCCCTCGTCGAGCGCGCGGAAGGAGAGCTCGACGCGCACGCCGACGAGTTCGACGAGTGGTGCCCCGAACCGCACCACCCGAGCGAGGGCCCCGACACCCGCCAGTCGGTGCCCGCGCTGGCCGCCGACACGGTGGGGCTGGCCCTCGCCTCCGTACGGCGGCTGGCCCCCTGGTTCCGACTGCCGCCCGAGGTGGCGGCGCTCACGGGCGCCCTCCAGCGCCACCCGCGGCTGCGCCACCTGGTCGCCGAGCTCAGCAGCGCGGAGCAGGCCGAATCCGTACTGCCCGTCGTCAGCGCCCTCGCCCAGGGCGTGGCCACCCGGGGCGGCGGCCTCGCCCTGGACGCCTTCGAACGGGTCGCCCAGTGGCGCGAGGCCACCGCCGAACGCGCCGCGTGGAACGAGGCCGAGCCCCGGCTCGTCACCGGGCCGGACGACGCCTCGGCCGATCCGATCGTCGTCGACCGCGCCGGTCCGCCGCCCAAGGACACCACCGACCGGTACGCCGAGCGCGCCACGGCGGCGGGTCTGGCGGCCGGCGCGCTGGCGTCCCCGTTCGCAGGGCCGCGCAAGGGGCTGGCCGTCGCCCTGTCCGCCGTGCCGAAGGCCCCGGACGCCGGCCGCGAGGGCTTCGCCACCCGGCTGGGCCGGGCGCTGGCACTGCGGGGCGTCGTCACCATGGACCGGAGCGCGCTGCGGAGGCTCGGACAGGTCGACACGGTGATCCTGGAGGAGGACGCGCTGCGCAGCGACCGGTACGAGCCCGTGGACCTGGAGCTGCTCAGCGGCGCCGACCCCGAGCTGACCGCGGAGCGGCTCTTCGCGCTGTTCGACTCCGACGCGCCCCTGCGGACCGCCCGCGACGACGACGGCTGGATCCTCGGCCCGCTGGACGACCTGGAACTGACCGGCCGCACCGGGCGGCAGGCCGAGGGGCAGCTGCGCCGCCGGGGTGCCGAGAAGACACTCGGCCTGGCGCGTGGCCACCGGCTCCAGGCGGTGGCGGGGCTCGCCACCCAGACCGCCCCGGGCGCGGACGCCGTCGCCGCCGCCGCCCGCCGGGCGGGGGCGCGGGTGGTGCTGGCGACCGACCGGGAGTCCCCGGCGTTCACCTTCGCCGACGCGGTGGTCCCGGCGGGCGGGCGTCTGGTCGCCTCCGTACGCGGCCTCCAGGCCGACGGCGCGGTGATCCTGCTGGTGTCCGGCAACCGGCGGGCGCTGGGCGTGGCCGACTGCGGGGTCGGCGTGCACCGCGAGGGCGAGCCGCCCGCCTGGGGCGCCCACCTCATCGTCGGCGCCGACCTCGAATCGGCGGGGATCATCGTGGACGCCGTCGGCATGGCGGCCCGCGTCGACCGGGACAGCGCCGTGCTCGCGGCCGGCGGCAGCGGTGTCGGCGCGGTGGCCGCGCTGCAGGCGCCGCCCGCCCAGGCGACGGCCCGGGGCATGGCGGCCGGGACGACCGCCGCGAGCGTGGCGTTCTGCATGGGCGCCTGGCGCGCCCGGCAGCTCCTCGCCCGGCCCCTCGCCCCGCCCGTCACGAGCGTGCCCTGGCACCTGATGCCCACCGACCGGGTCCTGGAGCGGCTCCGCACCGGCGCCGACGGCCTGACCGCCGACGAGGCCGCCACCCGCGGTGGAGGTTCCGGCGGCAACGAGCCCGCCCGCCTCACCCTGCCGACCGCCTTCGTCGAGGAACTCGCGAACCCCCTGACCCCCGTCCTCGCCGGCGGTGCCGCCCTCGCCACCGCCGTGGGCTCACGCACCGACGCCGGGCTGGTGGCCGCCATCACGGGCAGCTCCGCGCTCATCGGCGGCTTCCAGCGCGTACGGACGGAACGCGCCCTGGAGGAGCTGTTCCGCCGCTCGGCCATCGGCGCGCGCGTACGCCGGGGAGGGCGCGAGCGGCTGGTGACGGCCGGCGACCTGGTGGAGGGCGACATCGTCCTGCTGCGGCCCGAGGACGTCGTACCGGCGGACTGCCGGCTGCTGGAGGCGGAGGGGCTGGAGGTCGACGAGTCGTCGCTGACCGGTGAGTCCCTCGCCGTCCACAAGGACCCGGCACCGGTGGTTGCCACCGACATCACCGGCCGCCGCTCGATGGTCTACGAGGGGACCACCGTCTCCTCCGGCCGGGCGGTGGCCGTGGTGGTGGCGACCGGTTCGAGCACCGAGGTCGGACGGAGCCTCGCCACCGCCCGGCAGGCCGCGCCCGAGACGGGAGTGGAGGCCCGGCTCGCCTCGCTCACCCGGTCCAGCCTGCCCATCGCGATCGGATCGGCCGGCGCGGTCGCCGCGTCGGGCCTGCTGCACGGGCGGCCCCTCGCCGACAACCTCGCCTCCGCGGTGAACCTCGCCGTCGCCTCCGTACCCGAAGGGCTGCCCTTCCTCGTCAACGCCGCCCAGCTGGCCGCCGCGCGGCGCCTGGCCGACGTCGGCGCGCTCGTCCGCAACCCGCGGACCATCGAGGCGCTCGGCCGCGCCGACGTGCTGTGCTTCGACAAGACCGGAACGCTCACGGAGGGCAAGCTGCAGCTGGCAGCCGTGAGCGACGGGGACGGCGCGCTGCCGCTGGACCGGCTGGACGGCCCGCGCAAGGACGTCCTCGCCGCCGCGCTGCGGGCCACCCCGCCCGCCCGGCAGGCCGAGCCCATGGCCCACCAGACCGACCGCGCCGTGACGGCCGGGGCGCGCAGCGCCAAGGTGTCCGTGCGGCAGGCGGCGGCACGCTGGCGGAGGCTGGACACGCTGCCGTTCGAGCCGTCCCGCCCCTACCACGCCACGTCCGGGCAGACCGCGCACGGCCCGCTGCTGAGTGTGAAGGGCGCGCCCGAGAACGTCCTGGCCCGCTGTGCCCGGCGCCGGACGCCCGACGGCCGGCCGCAAGCGCTCGACGACGAGGGGATCGCGGGGCTGAACGCGGCGGCGGAGGAGCTGGCGGGCGCCGGGCGACGTGTGCTGGCGGTGGCGGAGCGCCGGATGGACACCGGCGAGGACCTCACCGACGACAGCGTGCGGAACCTGACCTTCCTGGGGTTCGTCACGCTGGCGGACCCGGTCCGTGCGGGCGCCGCGCCCGCGACGGCGCGGCTGCGGGAGGCGGGCGTGCACACCGTGATGCTCACCGGTGACCACCCGGCCACCGCCGACGCCATCGCGTCCACCATCAGCGAGGTCACCGACCCGAAGGTCTGTACGGGCGCCGAGCTGGACGAGCTGAGCGACGACGAGCTGGACGCGCTCCTGCCGACCGTGGACGTCATCGCCCGGTGCAGTCCGCACCACAAGGTCCGGATCGTCCAGGCGTACCAGCGCGTCGGCCGGGTCGTCGCGATGACCGGCGACGGCGCCAACGACGCGCCCGCCATCCGGCTCGCCGACATCGGCATCGCGCTCGGGCGGCGCGGCACCCCGTCCGCGACGGCGGCCGCGGACCTGGTGGTCAGCGACGACCGGCTGGAGACGATCGTCTCGGCGCTGATGGAGGGCCGGTCCATGTGGGCGTCGGTGCGGGCCGCGCTGGGCATCCTCATCGGCGGCAACCTCGGCGAGGTCACGTTCAGCGTGCTGGTCTCCACGCTGACCGGCGCCACACCGCTGAACGCCCGGCAGATCATGCTGGTCAACCTGCTGACCGACCTGGCGCCCTCACTGGCCATCGCCGTGCGGGAGCCGGCCGGCCAGGCGGCGCAACGGCTCCTGGCGGAGGGCCCGAGCCGCTCGCTGGGCAGCGCGCTCACCCACGAGATGCTGCTGCGCGGCGCCATCACCGCCACCGGGGCGGGGCTGGCGTGGACCGGTGCCCGCCTGACCGGCCGCAGCAGGCGGGCGGGCACGGTGGCGCTCGCCGCGGTCGTCGGTACGCAGCTGGCCCAGACCCTCGCGACGGGCGGTCTCGACCGGAACGTGCTGGCCGCGAGTCTGGGTTCGGCGGCGGTGCTGGCCGCCGTGATCCAGACGCCGGGAGTCAGCCAGTTCTTCGGCTGCACCCCGCTCGGGCCGGTCGGCTGGGGCATCGCGCTGAGCTCGATCGCCGCGGCGACCCTGCTCGGTACGGCCCTGTCGCCGCTGGTCCGCACGATGACGGCCGCGGCGGAGGAGGAGCCGGACGAGCAGGAACCGGACCAGCGGGACGAGCGCGAGCCGGACGAGCGGGAGTCGCCCGCCTGAGCGGTCAGCGCTTGGCGTGCCGCCCGCGCGGGGCCGAGGGCGCGCCGTCCTCGGCGACCGGCTCCTTCTTCTTCTGGGAGCGGGCCCGCAGGTACTCGATCACGATCGGGACGACCGAGATCAGCACGATGAGGATGAGGATGGGCTCGATGTTCTTGTGGACGAACTCGATCTTGCCGAGCGAGGCCCCGAGCAGCGTCACACCGGCGCCCCACAGGACACCGCCGATGACGTTGAAGGTGATGAACGAGCGGTAGTTCATCCGGCTCACACCGGCGATGATCGGCGTGAACGTCCGCACGATCGGGACGAACCGGGCCAGGATCAGCGACTTGGGGCCGTGCTTCTCGAAGAACTCATGGGCCTTCTCCACGTTCTCCTGCTTGAAGAGGCGGGAGTCCGGGCGCTTGAAGAGGGCCGGTCCGACCTTGCGGCCGAAGAGGTAACCCACCTGGTCGCCGATGATCGCGGACAGCACGACCAGGGTGCACACCAGCCACAGCGGGGTGTCGAGCACGCCGGTGGTGACCAGCAGCCCCGTGGTGAACAGCAGCGAGTCACCGGGGAGGAAGAAACCGATCAGCAGTCCGGACTCGGCGAAGACGATGACCAGGACGCCGATGAGGCCGAAGGTCTCGATGAGGTAGTCCGGGTCCAGCCAGCTCGGTCCGAGCGCAAGCGTATTCACGGGTTCCGGGGCTCCTGGGTCGGTGGGCGGGGGACGGCTGCCCAAAGCTATCAACGCTTCCACCCCCCACCCGGTTCCACGTCCCCTTCCCTGCCCCCCGCCCCCGGGATCCGGGCCCCGAGAGCGGCCGGCCGCTTACGAGTGGCGGGCCGCGTTGGCGTGGATGGCGGCGTGGAGGTGTTCGGCGAGGCCGGGGGCCATGGCCTCGTAATAGGCCGTGAAGCGCTTGTCCGACACGTACATGTCCGCGAGGCCCCGGTGGATCTCGTAGGTGCAGTCGTAGTGCCACCGGACGATCTGCTGCCGGTGTTCCTCGGCCAGGTCCATCGCCCGCTCGCTCGTCGGCGGCTCGCCCTCCGACATCAGGGCCTGGTAGCGGGCGCCCCACTCGGTGGCCTCGTCCTTCAGGCGCTGCCAGTCGGCCTTGGTGTAGCGCGCGGTACGGCGCTGGGACTCCCGGTAGGCGTCGGTGCCGCCCCAGCGCTGCTCCGCCTCCTCGGCGTACTGGTCGGGGTCGTGGTCCCCGAACACTTCGAACTTCTCCTCGGGCGTGAGGTTGATGCCCATCTTCTTCGCCTCCATGGCGTGTTCGACGGCCTCGGCCATCTTCTGCAGTTCGGCGATCCGCGTGGTCAGCAGTTCGTGCTGGCGCCGCAGGTGCTCGCGCGGGTCCGCGTCGGGATCGTCGAGGAGGGCCGCGACCTGGTCGAGCGGGAAGCCCAGCTCCCGGTAGAACAGGATCCGCTGCAGCCGGTCGAGGTCGGCGTCGTCGTAACGCCGGTGGCCCGCGTGGCTGCGGCCGCTCGGGGAGAGCAGGCCGATTTCGTCGTAGTGGTGCAGCGTCCGCACCGTGACGTGGGCGAAAGCGGCGACCTGTCCCACGGAGTAGCTCATGGCTCTCCGCTCCCTTCTTCTCGGTACGCACACCAGGCTGGGTCCTCACCCGACGTGAGGTGCAAGTCCCCCTCGGCCCAGGTCCCCTTCAGTCCTCGCAGGCCAGCCGGAAGGTCACCCAGCGCACCCCGTCGGGCGACACCCCGTACGCGCAGCCGGAACCGGCGGACCGCAGGTACCCCAGCGGGCCGCGGGTGACGTGGTACGTGCCGGGGCCCGCCTCCCTGAAGGTACGGCCGCCGTCACCGCTGGTGTACGTGCTCCGCTCCCCGTGCACGGTCAGCCGGCCGCCCGGCCCGGCGACCACGACGCCCGTGAGCGTGCGGGGCTCGCGCCCCGGGCCGCTCGTCCACACCCGCGTCCAGGTCCGGCCGCCGTCCCGGGAGCGGTGCAGGGCGCGCAGCGGGTTCCTGACCTGTTCCCCGCCCCCGAGCTCGCCGCCCTCCGCGGCGTACACCGCGTCCGGGCCGACGGTGACCGCGATGCGCCACGCGGGACCGGCGGAGGGGCTGGGCAGCCTGCTCACCGTCCATGTCCGGCCGGCGTCCCGCGTCACGGCGACGGCCGTGCGGCCCGAGCGGGGTTCGACGCCCGACAGCCACCAGGATCCGTCGGGCTGGGCCTCGCCCGCCGGCGCGCGGTGCCGGCCGAGCCCCGGCTGCCGCGCCAGGAACCGGACCTTCCCGTCCTCGGGCGAGATCGCCACCAGCCGCGGTTCGTCGCACTCCTGCACGAGCGGCCCGTCCGGCCCGGCGCACCGGGTGGACAGCACCGCGCCTGGGGGGATCGTGTCGGCCGTGCCCGCCGCCCGCAGGTCACCGGCCCGCCAGGACCGGCCGCCGTCCTTCGTGAACCAGGTGCGCAGCGGATGCCGCTCGCTGCCCTCGTGGATCAGGGCGCGGCCCGGGCCCAGCACCGTGAGCGTGGCGGTGACGCCCACGCCGCGTACCTCGGGCAGCGGAGAGGTCCGCAGCACCCACCGGTCCGCGCCCCGGTCGAGCACCGCGACGTGCTGGCGGCAGAAGCCGTTCTCCGGGGCGGTCTCGTCCTCGACGCACTGGGCGAGCAGGGCGAACCCGCTCCCGTCGGCGGCGAATCCGGGGCTGTGCGACCAGCCGGGCAGGCCGGGAGCCGACGGGATGCGGGGCAACGCCGGTCCCGGGGTCGCCGACGGGGGTGGCGTCGGCGACGGCCGCGCCTCCTGCCCCGTACAGCCTCCGGCCACGAGTGACGCCGACAGCGCCGTCGCCGCCACCGTCCCGGTCACGCGTGCACGTCCGCGCATGGAGCCGCCCCCCGCCCTCCGGCCGGTCCGTGGCGGACCGTGCCGTCATGGAAGCACCGCGGGCCCCGACCCGTCAGCGGCTCGGCCGGCCGAAGTTCCGCGCCGCCGGCGGGACGACCGGCGAGCCGGCTACCGGACGTCCTCCGGGTGCGCCGTCCCCGTCGCGTACGGGTTCTCCTGGCCCTCCGCCAGCACGCCCACGAACGGCTCGCCCTCCCCCGCGAAGGTGTACGCCCCGCCCTCGATGCGCTCGATCAGTCCGCGGGTCCACGCGGCGCCCGCGTCGGCCGAGTGCACCCACATGTTCATGATCTCGCCGATGTGGCCGAGCGCCTCCGGCCCGTCCTCGGGGGTGTAGTACTCCGTGACGCTCGCCCGCCAGCGCTCCAGCCCCTCGATCCGCTGTCGGAGGAGCGCGACGGCCTCCTCGCGCGGCAGGTCGACGATGAAGCCGACCCCCGCGGACAGGACGTCCGTCTTCTGGTCATGGGTGGTCAGCGACTCGCGCAGCAGCGCGAAGTACTCCTCGGTGCCCTTGTCGGTGATCTCGTACTCGGTGCGGGGCGGGCCGCCGGCCGTGCTCGGCGCGGTCTCGTGGGCGTGCAGCAGCCCCTGCTTGGCCATCTGCTTGAGGGCGTGGTAGATCGAGCCGGGTTTGGCGTTGGACCACTCGTGCGCGCCCCAGAACTCCAGGTCGTTGCGGACCTGGTAGCCGTGCGCCCGCCCGTGCTGGCGCACGGCCCCCAGAACCAGCAGCCGGATCGCCGACATCTCCCACACACCCTTCGTAGTCAACTTTGACCAGGGTACGCAGGCGGTGCGGGCGGTGACCGTCAGGCGTGCTCCAGGGCGATCAGATCGAAGGCACTCTTGCCGTCCAGCGACTCACGGACGATGTCGGCGTGGCCGGCGTGCCGGGCGATCTCCTCGACGAGGTGCATGCCCAGCCACCGCATCGAGACGCGGGCGTCCTTCGGGTACCAGGGCGCGTCCGGGAGCGGGAAGGTGTCGTCCAGGCTCGGCACCGTCCGCAGGAACTCCTCCGTCTCCTCGGCCACCGCGTCCCAGAACGCCAGCACGCCCTTGACCGACTCGTCGTCCACCAGCCGGAAGCTGTCGGCCCAGTTCTCCTCGGTGCGCTGCTTCTCGTTGGGCCGCTGCTGGGCCAGCCGCAGCCAGGCCAGCTCCGTCTCGGCGACGTGCTTGACCAGACCCGACAGCGACAGCTCGCTCGCGCTGGGGCGGGACGCGGCCTGCTCGTCGGTCAGTCCGAGCACCGAACGGCGGACCGCGCCGCGCTGCGCCTCGATGAAGTTGAGCAGCGCGCCGCGCTCGTCGCCGTGAGCCTCTGCGGGAACGTGAGTGACCATGACCTGGTCCGCCTTTCCGGTCGGTGCCTTACGACAACCAACCTACGGACCCTTGCGGTCAGGCTCTGTCCTCAACTCGCGCGGAATCGAGCCCGACTCGCGCCCGACTCGCGTCCGAGTCACGCCGTCTTCACGCGGCGGAGGTCCCCGGAGCAGGGGTCCTCAGAAGGGGAAGCGGCTCCGGCCGTGCTGGATGGAGATCCACTTGTAGGTGGTGAAGGCGTCCACCGTCGCCTCGCCGTTCAGCCGCCCCACGCCCGAGTGCTTCTCGCCGCCGAACGGAACGATCGGCTCGTCGTGGACGGTGGCGTCGTTGATGTGGATCATGCCGGTGTGGATGCCCCGGGCGACCCGTACGCCACGCTCGACATCACCCGTGTGGACGGCGCCGCTGAGGCCGTACGGGGTGTCGTTGGCGATCCGTACCGCCTCCTCCTCCCCGTCGAAGGGGACGAGCATCACGACGGGCCCGAAGATCTCCTGGCCCAGGACGGGGGAGTCGTCGGGCAGGCCGGTCAGCACGGTCGGCGTCACGACGTTGCCCTCGGCGGTGCCGTGCACCAGCGCCGTCGCACCGGCCTCGACGGTCTGCTCGACGAGCGTGGTCACCGCCTCGGCCTGGGAGGCGTTGATGAGGGGACCGATGTGGGTGGCCGGATCGGCGGGGTCACCGGCCTTCAGGGTGCGGACCTTGGCGACGAACTTCTCGGTGAACTCCCGCTCCACCGCCCGGTCGACCAGCACCCGGTTGGCCGCCATGCACACCTGCCCCTGGTGCACGAACCGGCTGAAGACGGCCGCGTCGACCGCATAGTCGATGTCCGCGTCGTCCAGCACGATGAGTGCGCTGTTGCCGCCGAGCTCCAGCACGCACCGCTTGAAGTTGGCGGCGCAGACCGTGGCCACGTGCCGGCCGACCCGGTCGGATCCGGTGAACGAGATGACCTTGGGCACCGGGTGCTCGATCAGCGCGTCACCGATCTCCGCGATGTCGGTGATCACGACGTTGAGCAGGCCGGCCGGGAGCCCGGCGTCCTCGAAGATCTTCGCGACCAGCGCGCCGCCGAGGATCGGCGTGTTCTGGTGGGGCTTGAGGACGACCGCGTTGCCGAGGGCGAGCGCCGGGGCGACGGACTTGATCGAGAGCAGGAAGGGGAAGTTGAACGGGCTGATGACCCCGACGACGCCGACCGGCACTCGGTAGAGGCGGTTCTCCTTGCCGTCGACCGGCGAGGGGAGGATGCGGCCCTCGGGGCGCAGGGCCAGGTTGACCGCCTCGCGCATGAACTCCTTGGCCAGGTGGAGCTCGAAACCGGCCTTGGCCCGCGTACCGCCGAGTTCGGCGATGATCGCCTCGGTGATCTCGGCCTCGCGCTCCTCGATGAGTCGCAGCGCCCGCTCGAAAACGGCGCGGCGGGTGTACGGATTGGTGTCCGCCCACGCGCGCTGTGCCCGTTCGGCCGCCCGGTAGGCCTGGTCTATCTCCTCGACCGTGGCCACGGTTATGGAGGCGAGCTTCTCCTCGTTGTACGGGTTGAAGTCGATGATGTCCCACGAGCCGCCACCGGCCCGCCACTCACCGTCTATGTACTGCAGGGCCAGGTCTGTGAAGTAGGACATGCCATCCCTTCCCGAGGGCGCGCAAGCTCATACAGGTGTTTGATGGGACGTCATCCTACTGGCGGGTCACGTGAGTTGGAGGAGACCTCGGAGAAGGTCGCGGCTTTCCTCGGGGCCCGGGCTGTCCTGATGCAGCCGCTTCATCACCCGCTCGTACTGGGCCACTTCTTCGCGCTTGTCGAGGTACAGCGCGCTCGTCAGCTGCTCCAGGTAGACGATGTCGGAGAGGTCGGACTCGGGGAACCGCAGCATGGTGAACGCGCCGCTCTCGCCCGCGTGGCCGCCGAAGCTGAACGGCATGACCTGCAGCGTGACGTTGGGCTGCTCGGAGACCTCGATCAGGTGCTTGAGCTGGTCGCGCATCACGGCCCGGTCCCCGTACGGGCGGCGCAGCGCGGCCTCGTCGAGAACGGCATGGAACCGCGGGGCCCGCTCGGAGACGAGGATCTTCTGGCGCTCCAGGCGCAGCGCGACGCGCCGGTCGATCTCGGCCCGGGCGGCGTCCGGCATGCCGCGGGTGACGACGGCGTGCGCGTACGCCTCCGTCTGCAACAGGCCGTGCACGAACTGCACTTCATAGATACGGATGAGGGAGGCGGCGCCCTCCAGCCCGATGTAGGTCTGGAACCAGCCGGGGAGCACGTCGCCGTAACTGTGCCACCAGCCGGTGACGTTGGCCTCGCGGGCGAGGCCGAGGAGGGATTCGCGTTCGGTGTCGTCCGTGACGCCGTACAGCGTGAGCAGGTCCTCGATGTCCCTCGCCTTGAAGCTCACCCTGCCCAACTCCATACGGCTGATCTTGGATTCGGACGCCCGGATCGAGTAGCCGGCGGCCTCACGGGTGATGCCGCGCGACTCACGCAGCCGCCGCAGCTGCGAGCCCAGCAGGATGCGCCGCACCACGGAACCGCTCGATTCACTTGCGGTCACGTCTCCAACCCTCCCCATCGCTGATGTGTACGACGGAGCACCCCCGAGCCCCGAGACGGCGGATTCTGCCACCAAAACGCTTCACCGCGTACTCGCCCGGTTACGCAAAGACGAAGCCTTGACCGAGTCACGCCCTCTTGACCGTGCCTCCGGTGAAAGTCATGGGGGGAAGATATGCGCAGCAACCGGTGCGAGACGGTACAGACCCGGCGCGTGCACGTGCATCTGCCCTTGCATCAGGTGGTCCCATTCGGAACCATGGACCCCGCGCACCTGCGTAGTCGTTCGTGTTGTCGCACCACAGCCGCGAATCCCGGGAGTGCCTCGCATGGGGACGAATGGATCGACCATGCTCGAGCCTTTAAGGCAGGGGCTTCCGCCGATCGACGCCGCTTCCGTCTCCAGTTCCGCCTCGTGCGCACTGCCCGCCCGCTATGAAGCGGTGCGCGGCGCACGGAAGTTCACCAGCACGACACTGGCCCAGTGGGACCTCACCGACCGGTTCGACGACGTCGCACTGGTCGTCTCCGAACTCGTCACCAACGCGCTCCGGCACGCCCTGCCCGCCGACACGCCCCGTGACGCCCCGCACGACCCGCCCGTACGGCTGCATCTGATGCGCTGGGCGAGCCGTCTGGTGTGCGCGGTGCGCGACCCGAGCCCGGACAGCCCCGCGACGCGCGAGTCGGAGGAGGACTTCGCGGCCGAGTCGGGCCGGGGGCTGTTCCTGGTCGAGTCCTTCAGTGACAGCTGGGGCTGGCACCCGCTGGCCGGCACGCTGCACGGCAAGGTGGTCTGGGCCCTGTTCCGCCTCTCGGACACGCCGCAGAAGCCGTAGACAGCGAGAGCGTGGACCCGACGCCATCGAGGCGCCGCCTTTCCGGCGGCGCCTCGCGGTCGTGCCCGGGTCCCGCGGCCGTGGCCCGGAATCCGGCGGATCCGGTCCGGCTCAGCCGGCTATCAGGTGGTCGAACTCGCCGTCCTTGACGCCCAGCAGCATGGCCTCGATCTCGGCCGGCGTGTAGACCAGCGCCGGGCCGTCCGGGTGCCGTGAATTGCGTACGGCGACATCCCCGCCGGGCAGTTTGGCGAACTCCACGCACGAGCCCTGCGAGTTGCTGTGCCTGCTCTTCTGCCATACGACGCCGTGAAGCTCCGTGGCCGCCATGCCGTTGTACACGTAGTGCACAGGACGCTCCCCGAGATACATGTTGCAGGTGTCAACTATCGGGATCATAGCGGTGAATCCCGCGCAGGTGCGCGTGCAGATGCACGTGCACGCGGGGTGTTCCTGTGGTTACAAGCGCGTTGCTACTGCCCCGTACGCCATAAGAGACGTACGAGCGGCCGTAATGGCTCCCTCCCTTCCTCCACGACATACGAAAAGGCCCTCCGGGAAGGAGGGCCTTTGGTCGAATGTGCGTACGCGAGGACCGTCAGCGCGCCGACGAGGAGTACGGCAGCAGGGCCATCTCGCGCGCGTTCTTGATCGCGCGGGCCAGTTGCCGCTGCTGCTGCGCCGACACCCGCGTCACCCGGCGGCTGCGGATCTTGCCACGGTCGGAGATGAACCTCCGCAGCAGGTCGGTGTCCTTGTAGTCGATGTACGTGACGCCGTCGCGGTCGAGGGGATTGGGGCGGGACTTGGCGGGCTTGCGGTCGGCCGAGTGTCGGGGGGACATGGGGGTCAGACCTCCAGGAGGGCGTCGAAGGCGGGCGGGAGCCGCTTCCAGGCCTCGCGGCCCGCGGCGAACTCCGCGTCGGTGAGCAGGCAGGAGTCGAGGAGCTCGGCGAGCCCCTCCCGGTCCAGGCCGGGCGAGGTGAAGACCAGGTGCTGGCAGCAGTCCCCGTGCTCGGGGTCCCAGTCCAGCGCGGCCGCCGCCCGGCGCACCGGCGGGACCATCTCCCAGGCGGCGTCCGGCAGCGAGGCGAGCCACGGCCCGGCGGGCTCGACGCACAGGGCGCCGCCCGCCGCGTCCCACGCCAGCAGCGTGTCCGGCCGGTCGGCCAGCCAGAACCGCCCCCGGCTGCGCGCCGCCGCACAGCACAGGTCCTCCAGTGCCGCGTACAGCCGCTCCGGGTGGAACGGGCGGCGGCGGTGCCACACATAGGTGCCGACGCCGTGCGCGTCCGCCTCCTGGGGCAGCAGCGCACAGGCGGGGTGCTGTGCGGCCGCCGCCGCCTCGACGTCGAACCCCGCCAGCGCGGCGGCGGCCAGGTCCCCGTCGGGCAGGGTCACCCGGTGGGCCGTCGGGTGGAGCTGAGCCAGGAGCGCGCGGTCCTCGTCGTCGGCGTCCGGGTTGTCCAGGACGGCGAGGACCGGCGCGTACTCCAGCTGACGCGCCCAGGTGTCGGCGACCGTGCGCTGGTCGGTGGCGGCCGCGGCCAGCCCCGCCTCCTTCAGGTCGTCGCCGTTGCCGAGGTAGGGCAGCAGCAGCGCCGGGTCGACGGCGGTGATCACGGAGCTGACCGTCAGCCCGGCCGCCGCGACGACCTCGGCCATCGCCTTGGGTTCGACCGAGTCCCACAGCTCGACCACCGCGAGCCGCGTCAGCCCGGCGCCGGCGAGCCGTTCCAGCTCCGGCACCAGGTCCTCGCGCAGCGCGCAGCACGCGCAGTCGTTGACCAGCGGTGTCTCGTCCGTCGACAGGACACCGGTCGTGTCGCGCACGGTACGGGTGACCGTGCCCCGTTCGGCGGCGGCCGCCAGGTCGTGGTGGAGCGCGACGCTGCCGGGAACGGTGGCGAGCAGCCGGTCGACGGCGGCCGTGCGGGCGTCGGAGTGCAGCCCGCCGACGAGAGCGACGGACAGCATCAGCGTCCCTCGCGTCGCCGGCCGTACCGCTGCTCGAACCGCTCTACGCGGCCCGCGGTGTCCAGCACGCGCGCGTGGCCCGTGTAGAAGGGGTGGCTCGCGGACGAGATCTCGACGTCGATGACGGGGTAGGTGTTGCCGTCCTCCCATTCGACCGTCTTGTCGCTGGTGGCGGTCGACCGGGTGAGGAAGGCGAAGCCGCCCGCCTTGTCACGGAAGACGACGGGCTCGTACGGGGGGTGGATTCCGGGCTTCATGGTGCGCCTCAGCGCTCCTCTCGGAAGTCGACGTGCCGCCCGACGACCGGGTCGTACTTGCGCAGCGTCATGCGGTCGGGGTCGTTACGGCGGTTCTTGCGGGTCACGTAGGTGTAGCCGGTGCCGGCGGTGGACCGGAGCTTGATGACCGGTCGGAGTTCGTTGCGGGCCATGGGGGTAGAGTAAATGGAAATGGTTTCCATTACCAAGACAGTGTCCAGAGAGGTAGGTCACCTTGTCCGCCCACTGCCAGCTGACCGGCGCCCAGCCGGGCTTCGGCAACCGCATCTCGCACTCGCACCGGCGTACGTCCCGCCGCTTCGACCCCAACATCCAGCGCAAGCGCTACTGGCTGCCCAGCGAGGGCCGGTACGTCCGGCTCACCCTGTCCACCAAGGGCATCAAGACCGTCGACTCGATCGGGATCGAGGCCGCCGTGGCCCGGATCCGCGCCCGGGGGGTGAAGGTCTGATGGCCAAGAAGAGCAAGATCGCCCGCAATGAGCGGCGCAAGGAGGTCGTCGAGCGGTACGCCGCCCGGCGCGCGGAGCTGAAGGAGCTGATCCGGCACCCCGGCACCCCCGAGGCCGAGCGGCTCGCCGCCCAGGCCGAACTGCGCCGCCAGCCGCGCGACGCCAGCCCCACGCGCGTCCGCAACCGCGACAGCGTGGACGGCCGCCCGCGCGGCCACCTGAGGCGGTTCGGGCTCTCCCGGGTGAACGTGCGACAGCAGGCGCACGCCGGGTTCCTGCCCGGGGTCACCAAGTCGTCCTGGTAGCCGGCCCTACCGGCTGGTAGCTTGGCGCGCGTTTCCGGCACCGACGTTGGGGAGACGTGGCGTGAACGCGCGCAGGCTCGTACGTACCGGGTTCGTCGCGGCGGCGGGTGTCACCGCCCTGCTCGCGCTGGCCGGCTGCGGCGGCGGCCGCGACCAGCGACCCACCGGTGAAGCCCGCGCAGGCGCAGCGCCTGCCGCCGGCGCCACCCCGGCCGTCAGCGGCCCCACCCCGTCCCCGGTCGCACCACCCGTCACCACCGGTGCCGCGGACGGGTCCTGGGTGGGGCTCACGGACGGCAGACCCGTCAGCGTCACCATCAAGAAGGGCCACGCCCTGGTACTGGCCGACGCGCACGTCTGCCAGGGCACCGCCCGGGGCACGGACACCGTCACGCTCAGCCTGACCTGCGGCGACGGATACACCGCCCGCACGGAGGGCGCCGCCAGGGCCGCCCGGGGCAAGCTGGTCGTCACCTGGACCGGCGGCGCGAAGGACACGCTCGGCAAGGCCGAGACGCCCGGGTGACGCCCGGGTGACGTCCGTGGAGCCGCACGGGAGACGCTCCCGGACAACGGCTACTCCGGCAGCCGCCCCCGCTCGGGGCCACGCGCCCGCCCGTGATCCGTCCGCGCCCGGTCCGCCGCCGCCGTCCCGTGGTGCCAGCCCGCCTCGTCCACGGCGCCCCGCACGCGCGTGGTGGTCGTCTCGGGGAACATCCGGTCCGCCCGTGCCGTGACCGCCACGTCCCGGGCCGCGAGGACCGGCAACAGGGTCGGCTCCTCGGCGGTGACCCGGCGGGAGGTGGACGCGAGCCGGTCGCCGAGGCGGTGGGCGTACGCCAGCAGGAACGACTGACGAAACGTCTTCGTACGCTTCCGTCCACCCTTCCTCTGTTCCGCCTCCGCCTTGGTCATCGCGCCCGTCCCCTGGACCAGCAGCGAGGTGTACAACAACTCGACGACCTCCAGGTCCGGCTCGAAGCCGACGACGGTCGAGAAGCCGAACGCCTCGTTCCACACCGCCCGGCAGCGGTTCGCCGACGCCACCGCGTCCAGCAGGATCGCCTTGGCCGTCTCGTACGGCGCCTCGACGCCGATCCGAACCGCGGCGGGCTCGTCCGGGCTGTGCGTGCGGGCCGCGAGGGCGGCCTCGTCCAGGCTGTGGCGCGCCATCAGCTCCTGTGCCTTCGCGGTCAGCGCCTCGGCCTCCTCCGGGTAGCCGGTCGCCTCCGCCTTGGCCAGCAGCGCCCGGATCCGGGCCAGCATCCGCGGCTCGCCGTGCGCGGGCGCGGAGTGCAGGGGTGAGGCACCCGGTACAGGGCCGACGGGTTCGAGCGCGGGGAGGCGGGCGAGCAGCCGGTACAGCTCCAGCACGGCCGTGGCGTACGAGAAGCGGTCCGCGCGCCAGCCGGTGTCACCGAGCTCGGCGAGCTGCGCGGCCCACCGGGGCGGCAGCCGCTCGTACCGGCCCGTCTCGGCGGCGATCAGCCCCGACACCAGCCGTACGTGGTGCTCGTCCAGGTCCCGGCGTACGAGCCGGACCACATCGGCCGGCTGCCAGCCGCGCTGCCACGCCCGGCGCACGAACTCCTCACCGCGCCGCGCCAGCTCGGCGTCCGCGCCCGGGTCGGCGGCCAGGAGCGAGGCACCGGTGTCGAGGGCCGTGTCGTCCCGCGCGTACAGAGCGGCGGCGAACGCCCGCTCCACGGCACCTGCCTCCGAGTGCCCCGCTGACATGGTCCCCGCCTCCTCGCGCGTACGCCGCTTCCGGTGTCCATGGTCGCAGGGGGGTAGGGCCGGCCCTACCCCGAAGACACCTGCCAGCGGTCGTGATCGCGGGCCGGGGAAGCGGTTCGCTTGAGCCATGACCACAACCGCCGTACGGCTCACCGCCCTTCGCCGCACCTACGGCGACGTCACCGCGCTCGACGGCGTCGGCCTGGACTTCCGTGCCGGGTCCTTCACCGCCGTCATGGGACCGTCCGGGTCCGGCAAGTCGACGTTGCTCCAGTGCGCGGCGGGCCTCGACCGGCCGACCGGCGGGCGCGTCGAGGTCGACGGCGTCGACCTGGCCGGGCTGAGCGAGCGGCGGCTGACGCTGCTGCGGCGCGACCGGATCGGGTTCGTGTTCCAGGCGTTCAACCTGCTGCCGTCGCTGACCGCCGCGCAGAACGTCGCCCTGCCGCTGCGGCTCGCCGGGCGGCGCCCGTCCCGTTCCGAGGTGCGGGCGGCCCTCGCACGCGTGGGACTGGCCGAGCGGGCGCGGCACCGGCCCGGCGAGCTGTCCGGTGGGCAGCAGCAGCGGGTGGCGATCGCCCGGGCCCTGATCACCCGGCCCGCCGTGCTGTTCGGTGACGAGCCGACCGGGGCGCTGGACAGCACGACGAGCCGTGAGGTGCTGCGGATGCTGCGGGAGGTGGTGGACCGGGACGGGCTGACGGTCGTCATGGTCACCCATGATCCGGTGGCCGCCTCGTACGCGGACCGGGTCGTCTTCCTGGTGGACGGGCGGGTGAGCGGGGAGCTGACGGCGCCCACCGCCGAGGTGGTCGCGGGCCGGATGGCCGGGCTGGAGTCCCCGGAGCGTGCGGCGTGCTGAGCCTCGCGGTCCACGGGCTGCGCGGCCGCTGGACGGCCTTCGTGGGAAGCTTCGTCGCGCTGGCGCTCGGCGTCGGGCTGCTGGCGACCATGGGCCTGGGCCTGGCGTCGACGTTCGACGCGCCGGAGCGGGCGCCCGAGCGGTTCGCGGCCTCGCCGGTGGTGGTGGTCGGTACGGACACCCTGACCGTCGGGCGCGTCACGCACGAGCTGTTCCATCCACACCCTGTGGACGTGCGGCTGCTCGCCGCACTGCGGGCACTCGGGCCGGTGACCACCGACGGAAGCCCGGATGCGGTGGGGGTCGACGCCGACCCCGACGCCGTCCGCCGGGTCGTCGGCGACCGCGGCCGGGTCCTCACCGGAGACGAGCGGCGGCAGGCCGACCCGGAGCCGGAGCGGGACGCGGAAGCGCTGGTGACGGTGAACGCCCTGCTGGGCACGGCCGGCGGGGTGACCGCCTTCGTGTCGGTGTTCGTCGTGGCGTCGACGTTCGCGTTCGCGGTGGCGCTGCGCAGACGCGAGTTCGGGCTGCTGCGGGCCGCGGGCGCGACGCCCGGGCAGGTGCGGCGGGCGCTGCTCACCGAGGCGGGCGTCGTGGGGGTCGTCGCCTCCGCGGCGGGATGCGCCCTCGGGGCGTGGGGCGCGCCGGAGCTGGCCCGGCTCCTGGTCGAGGGCGGCATCGCCCCCGAGTGGTTCACGGTCCGGGACGCCGCCTGGCCGTTCCACGCCGCCTTCTGGACCGGCCTGGCCGTCGCCGTCACCGGAGCCTGGGCGGCCGCCCGCCGGGCGGGGCGCACCGGTCCGGTCGAGGCGTTGCGCGAGGCGGACGTGGACAGCGGCGTCCTGCCCCCGGGCCGCCGTCTGCTGGGCGGGGCACTGCTGCTCACGGGTGCCGCCCTGCTCTGCTGGACGCTGATCACCGACCCGTCGGACCTGCTGAAGCGCAAGACGTACACGACCCAGCCGATGCTCCTGATCACCGGCGTGGCCCTGCTCGCCCCGCTGCTCGTCCGCCCGGTGGTGCGCGCCCTGCCGCTGCCCGGTGCCACGGGCATGCTCGTGCGGGAGAACACGGCCGCCGCCCTTCGCCGCACCGCCGCCGTCGCCGCGCCCGTCGTGGTCACCGTCGCCCTGGCCGGATCCCTGCTCGGCTCGGCCGGGACGGTGAGCGCCGCCAAGGCGGCCGAGGCCAGGCGGCACACGGCGGCGGACCACATCGTGACCGGCGAGGACCTCGAGCCGGTCCGGATACCCGGCGCCACGCTCTCCCCCACCGCGTCGACCGGCGTCTTCGTCCGCGACGGCGGCACGGCCGTCGTCCGGTACGAGGCCCGGGCGGTCGCCGACCCGGCAGCCTTCGCCGACCTGGCCCGCCTGCCCGTCGTCGCGGGTGACCTCAAGGACCTGGACGACACCTCGATCGTGATCAACCAGGAGATCGCGAACAGCGAGTCGGGGAAGCGGGCGGTCGGCGACCGGATCGCCGTGTGGCTGGGCGACGGGCGGCGGGTTTCGTTGCGCGTCGCGGCGGTGCTGGCGACCGGGACGGGCGACAACGGTCCGTACGTCACCGCCGCCAACGCCCGTGCGGCGGCTATCGACCGCGTCGACGTACGGCTCCCGCCCGGCACCGGCCCCGCCGTGCTGCGCGCCACCGGTGGCACGGTCACCTCCGTCGCGGCCTGGGCCGCCCCGCGCACCGGTCCGCAGACCCGGCTCGGCCTCCTCGTGGTGCTCGGCATCGCCCTTCTCTACACGGCGATATCCCTCGCCAACACACTGGTGATGGCGACGTCGGTCCGGGGTGGGGAGCTGCGCGCGCTGCGGCTGACCGGCGCGACCCGCCCCCAGGTCCTGGCGGTCGTCGCGGGCGAGGCGCTGCTCGCGGTCGCGGTCGGCGCGGTGCTCGGCGCCGCGGTGGCCGCGGTCAACCTCGCCGGGCTCGGCGCGGCCCTGGCCTCCCTGTCCGCCCCGGCCGCCGTCACGGTCCCGTGGAGCACGCTGGCCGCCGCGCTGGGCGGCTGCGCCCTGGTGGCGGTCACCTCGGCCGTCCTGGCCGCCACCCGCACGGGCCGGTGAGCACCCCCGTGACACCCGGCCGGCGCGGGACGGCGGCCCCTGGGCGGGCCGGAGGATCACACCCGGATCACCAGCTTGCCCCGCACATGGCCGCCCTCGCTCAGCTCCTGCGCCTTCGCCGCGTCGGCCAGGGCGAACGTCTCGGCGACCGGCACCCGCAGCCCGCCCTCGACGGCGAGACGGCCGTGCTCGGCAAGACCCGCCCGGACCACGTCCGACGGGGTGCCGCCCCCGGAGAAGGGGATGCCGTACGCGTCGGCGTCCGTGGCCGCGATGGTGACGATCCGGTCCGTCGTACCGCCCCGCAGCTCGATCGACACGGGCAGCGTGTCATGCCCGGCGGCGTCGAAGACCGCGTCGACAGCCCCGTCGGGCGCCACCGCCCGGACCCGGTCGCCGAGGCCCTCCCCGTACGCCACGGGGATCGCGCCCAGCGCCCGCAGGAAGTCGTGGTTGGCCGGGGAGGCCGTGCCGATGACCGTCGCGCCGAGCGCCACGGCCAGCTGGACGGCGACCTGACCGACCGCGCCCGCCGCACCGTG
This sequence comes from Streptomyces sp. NPDC041796, assembly GCF_055590785.1. NCBI lineage: Bacteria > Bacillati > Actinomycetota > Actinomycetes > Kitasatosporales > Streptomycetaceae > Streptomyces > Streptomyces sp. NPDC041796. The sequence continues at coordinate 312,864 of NZ_JBVJAH010000011.1, read as the reverse complement.
CAGCAGCAGGGTCTCGCCGCTCCGCAGCCCCAGGAGGCCCAGGACACGCTGCGCGGTCTCCCCGGCCACGGGCAGGGTGACCGCGTCGTCGAAGGAGAGACCGGCCGGCTTGTGGACGATGTCCCCGGCGATCGCGTACTCGGCGTACGCGCCGGTCCGCGTCCATCCGAACACCTCGTCGCCGACGGCGAATCCGGTCGCTCCCTCGCCGAGCGCGTCCACGACCCCGGCGAACTCCAGGCCCGGCACGGCGGGGAACGTCGTCGGATAGAACTGCTCGACCCAGCCGTAACGGCGCTTGTGGTCGAGCGGGTTGACCCCGACCGTCACCACCTTCACACGCACCTCGCCCGGCCCGGGCTCGGGCTTGGGAATCTCACCGAACTCCAGGACCTCCGGGCCGCCGAACCGGTCGTAAGTGATCGCCTTCATGTCGTGCTCCCCCTCGTGGTGGTCTCGCTGACGAGCTCAACCCTCCACCGGAGACCCACCCAACCCGGCCGGTCCAACGGACAGTTGCACCTGTCCGAAAGGACAGTGCCACCCGGACCGGGCCTGTCTAGCCTGGGCGCATGGACCTGATGGACCCGACCGGCCCCGGCGCCGTCCCCGCCCTCAACGCCGCCCACGACGTGATCAGCCAGCCGCTCGGCCGGATCCTGCCCCGGCTGTCGTCCGTCCTGTCCGGGACGGTCCCGCACCGCGCGGTGGCCGAACTGTCCACCCACTGCGCGCACTCACCCTTCAAGACGTACGGGGACGAGGCCCTCACCGCCCGGCTCACCACCGCCGATCTGGCCCCACTGCTCGCCTCGGGAGTCGCGGGCAGGCCCTGGCAGGGCACCCTGGCGGTGGCGGGGGCCGACCACCCGGTGCTCGCCGTCCGCAGCGACGCGACACCGCGCGGCGCCGTGCTGCTCCTGATCCGCGACGAGGGCACCGCTCTCGACGCTGCCGTCCTCGCCCTCGTACAGGCGCTGTGGGACCTGGTCACCAGCCACTTCGAGCGGCTGTCCGCCGAGGCCGTGCCGGGCGCGCTGGCCCGCTCCCGCACCGCCGCCGACACCCGTGCCCGGGTCATCGCCGAGCTGGGCGAGGCGCACTCGGCCGCGCTGACCGGACTGCTGGGCGTCCTGCGCAGCCGGCACCTGGACGACGCGGCCGCCCGCGCCACCGCCACCGACCTGGCCGTGTCCGCGCTGGTGGAGCTGAGGGCCCAGGCGGAGCGGGACCAGCGGATCGCGGAGGAACCCGCCGACCAGGCGTTCGCCCGGCTGGCCGACTCGCTGCGCCCCCTCGTCCGCTACAGCCCGGTCCGCCTGGAGCTGGGCGCACCGGGCTCCACCAAGCCGCTGGCCGCCGACGTGGCGCACACCGCCCGCGCGGTCGTCCGCGCCGTACTGATGAAGGTGCTGGAGCAGGAGCCGGTGGGGCGCGTCCACATCGGCTGGCAGGTCTCCGAGGACGCCCTGCGCGCGACGGTACGGGACGACGGGCCCGGGACCCTGTCGCACTGCACGCTGGGTCCGGGCCGGGTCGCCGAACGGCTCGACGTCCTCGACGGCCGCCTCGACGTCGACGCCGTACCGGGCTGGGGCACCACCGTCACGGCGACGATCCCGCTGCGCACCGCCCAGGATCCCGCGCCGCACCCCCTCACCGCGCTGGGCGAGCGGGAACTGGAGGTGCTGACGCACCTGGCGCTCGGTCACCGCAACCGGGTGATCGCCGAGGAGCTGCACATCAGCGAGTCGACGGTGAAGTTCCACGTGGCGAACATCCTGACCAAGCTGGGCGTCGGGTCGCGCGGCGAGGCGGCCGCGCTCTTCCACGCGGCGGCGTAGCCGCGGCCGCGGCCGATTGTCAGTGCCGGGTGCCAGACTCGCATGCGTGAGCGAGCGCTGGGTGGTGGACGGCACGGAGGGCGGCGGAGCGCGGCTCGTCCCCCTCGGCGGGGACGGCCTGCCCGCCGGCCCGGTGCTGACCGAGCCCGACCTGGTGGAGGCGGTGCGGTCACGGCCGGAGGTCGGCCGGTGGGTGTGGCGGTCCACCGGCTCGGTCTACCCCCGGCTCCTGGCGGCCGGTGTCCGGGTCGAGCGGTGTTACGACATCGAGGGCGCCGAGCAGTTGCTGCTCGGGCACGAGGGGCGCCTGGGTGAGCCCCGTTCGGCGGCGGCGGCCTGGGCGCGGCTGCACGACCGTCCCGTACCGCCCGATCCGCCGCTCAGGGCGGCCGAGCCGGGCGCCCAGTCGTCACTCTTCGAGCCCGTGCCCTCGACGGACCTCCCCTTCGAGGCCCTCCTGGAGGTGTACGCGGACCAGCAGCGAAGACACGCTGCCGCCGAGCACCCGGGGAGGATGCGGCTGCTGACGGCGGCCGAGTCCGCCGGGATGCTGGTGGCCGCCGAGATGCACCGGGCCGGGCTGCCGTGGCGGGCGGACGTCCACCGGGCGGTGCTGCACGAGCTGCTGGGCGAGCGGTACGCGGGCGGGGGCGAGCCGCGCCGGCTGGCGGAGCTGACGGACGAGGTGTCGGCGGCCTTCGGGCGGCGCGTCCGCCCCGACCTGCCGGCGGACGTGGTGAAGGCGTTCGCCCAGGCGGGGATCAAGGTGCGTTCGACGCGCCGATGGGAGCTCGCGGAGATCGACCACCCGGCGGTCGAGCCGCTGATCACGTACAAGAAGCTGTACCGGATCTGGACGGCGCACGGCTGGAGCTGGCTCCAGGACTGGGTGCGGGACGGCCGTTTCCGGCCGGAGTACCTCCCGGGCGGCACGGTCAGCGGGCGCTGGACGACCAATGGCGGCGGCGCCCTGCAGATCCCGAAGGTCATACGGCAGGCGGTCGTCGCGGACGACGGCTGGCGGCTCGTCGTCGCGGACGCGGACCAGATGGAGCCCCGCGTGCTGGCGGCGATCTCCCGGGACCCGGGGCTGATGGAGGTCGCGGGCCACGGGGACGACCTGTACACACGCCTGTCCGACCGGGCGTTCTCCGGCGACCGGAACCACGCGAAGCTCGCGCTGCTGGGCGCGATCTACGGGCAGACCAGCGGGGACGGTCTGAAGAACCTGGCGGCTCTGCGTCGGCGGTTCCCCCGGGCGGTGGCCTATGTGGACGACGCGGCGAAGGCGGGCGAGGAGGGGCGGCTGGTGCGCACCTGGCTGGGCCGGACGAGCCCGCGCGCGGCGGGCGCTGCGGAGGCCGACGAGGCGGGCATCCCGCAGGAGGGGGTGGAAGAGCCGCTGCCGGACGGGGAGTTCACCCCGGGGTACGCGTCGGTGAACGCCCGCGCGCGGGGCCGGTTCACCCGGAACTTCGTGGTGCAGGGCAGCGCCGCAGACTGGGCGCTGCTGATGCTGGCCGCGCTGCGGCAGGCGCTGGCGGGCATGCGGGCGGAGCTGGTCTTCTTCCAGCACGACGAGGTGATCGTGCACTGCCCCGCCGGCGAGGCCCCGACGGTCGCCGAGGCGATCCGTGCGGCCGGTGACACGGCCGGACGGATCGCCTTCGGGGACACCCCGGTGCGGTTCCCGTTCACGACGGCGACGGTGGAGCGGTACTCCGACGCGAAGTGACGCCGTGCCCCGGGTGGACGCCGTGCCCTACTTGAGCGTCAGCCAGGAGTCGTCGACCGCCACCGCCTTGAGCTGCTCCAGGGAGGCGGGCGGCGTCGTCCGGTTGGCGTCCTTGTGCGGGTACTCCGCGTTGTACGAGCTGATGGTGACGCGCAGACCGTTCGGCCGCAGCGCGTCGACCCGCCACTCGGTGACGCCCTTGCCCTTGGCGGGCCGCTCCGAGGTGGCGATCTTCGTGCCGTCCGGCAGTGTCTCGCTCCACTGCGGCTCCCCGCCGCCCGGGGCGCCCTTCGGGGTGAGGGTGGCCCGGAGGTGGCTCTTGGTCTTGTTCTTGACGTCGTACGCGATGATGTAGCCGGTCGCGCCGTCGCCCCCGCCGCCGCGCGGCGAGAGGCCCTTGGGCGAGAGCCGCTGCAGCCGCTCCATGACGTCCAGGCTCCCCGAGATGTGCACCTCGCGGCTGAAGAGGTCCGGGTTGGGGATGCCGTACTTGGTCATCGCCGAGTTCAGCATCCCTACCAGGTGGGACGTCTGCATCCGGGAGAAGGGCGTGTTCGTACGGGTGGCCCTGCCCTCCTTCGGCAGACCGTTGAAGGTGGTCAGCTCGACGAGGTAGCCCTCCTCGGACAGGCTCGTCGTGCGTGACTTGCGCAGGCCCTTGTCCTCGCTCAGGACGGTGGCGTAGCCCCCGCCCCACGACTCGCCGTGACAGCTGATCGCGGGCGGGGTGAGCTTCTTGGGGCAGACGATCAGCTTGCGGTTGGCCGGGTCCTTGCGGTCGGCCCGCTTGATGGACACCTCGACGAGAGCCTGGCCGAATCCGTCGTCGTACACCAGGGACGCGTTCGCCGCCTGGTTCGGGTCGCCGAAGTTGCTGGTGCCGCGCTGCTGGGTCAGCTTCGCCTTGGGCAGTACCCGTTCCAGGATCTGGATCATCTGGTCGGCGCTGACACGGATGTGCTGGTCGGGGTCGTTCGTCCCGGGGTTCGGCCTGCCGGTGAGTGTGACGTCCGGGGTCGGGGACCGGCCGCTGTCGGCGGCGAGTTCCCGGCTCTCCTGGGCGGAGGATGCTCCGAGCAGCCAGCCCCCGTAGACCGCCGAACCGGTCAGCGCCATCACGGCGGCCGCACCGACGGCGGCGTGGCGGCGCAACACCCGGGCACGCCCCCGGCGCAGTCCGCCTTCCACGAGCGCGCGGTGGTCCGTGGTGAAGGTGTCGCCGGTGCGGTGCATCGCCTCGGAGACGTCGTCCTCAAAGGGCATGGGGAACCACCGTTCGTGGGTCGTATGACGTGCGTGGGTCGCAGGGTCGGGGGGGGGAGCGCCGCCGCTCAGTGCGCGGGGACGAGTTCGGCGAGGCTGCCGCCGAGTTGCTCACGGAGCCGGGCGAGCGCCCGGCTGGAGCGGGTGCGTACGGCGGCGGCGCTGACGTTCATGGCGGCGGCGGTTTCCTCGACGCTGCGGTCCTCCCAGTACCGCAGCACCACCACCGCCCGGTCCTTGGGCGCCAGCCGTGCCAGCGCGTCGAGCAGTGCCACCCGCAGCGCCGGATCGTCGCCCCGCCCCGTAGCAGTCTCGGGAACTTCGGCCAGCGGCCGCTCGCCCGCGGAGCGCCGGCGCGCTTGGGTGAGGTAGGCGCGGACGAGGACGGTCTGGGCGTACGCCGCGGGGCTGTCGATCCGCGCCATCCGGCCCCACAGCGCGTACATCCGCCCCAGCGTCTCCTGGACCAGGTCCTCGGCGAGGTAGGTGTCTCCACTGGTCAGCAGGCAGGCAGAGCGGAAAAGATGCCCGGTGCGGCCCGCCGCGAACTCCATGAACTCGTCCGCTCGGGACCTTCTCATGCCCTCCCCTTCACCCACTGCCGTCGTCCTTCACCCCATTGACGCGGCAGCCCCGGGCAAATGTTTCACATGAATTCCTCCCGCCCCCCGCGCTCGCGGCCCGCAGGCCCACGCACAAGGGCGGGCCCCGCATCCGTGGTGTCGGATGCGGGGCCCGCCCAAGCGTGGCTACGCGTGCGGGGAGGTGTGTCAGTCCTGGACCGCGAGGGCCCCGTTCTCGGAGATGACGTTCTCCAGGATGTGCGACAGGGCGCTGTCACCCTTGACCGCCGTGGAGTTCTCGGCGCACTGCTGGTTCTGCGTGTCGTTGAGGATGTCCTGAACACCGATGTTGAGCAGGCCCACGACGTTCTGGACGTCCGCCTCCACCGGCAGACCGATGCAGGGCTTGTTCAGCGTGCCCTGGATCAGCCCGATCTGCGGGCTCATGTAGCCACCGGTCGTGGTGTTGCCGTAAATCTGCTTGGAGAAGTTGCCGTTCTGCGTGTCGACCCCGCGGTCGCCCACGGCTGCGGCCATCGGCGCGGACGCGCCGAGCACGGCCGCAGCGACGCCGGCGGTAGCCAGAACCTTCTTGATCATGGTTCATCCCATTCGTCGAGAGACCCGGTGCTCGGGTCGTGCCAGCGCCCGGCGTCGGGCGCGTGGGAGGTGGGCGTCAGCCCGTTGTGCGTGGCGAAGGCCACGCGGATCCGTCCCGCACGGCTGTGACGACCGTGCGGGACGGTGACCTCGCGCGTCACTTCTGGACGGCGACGGCCCCGTTCTCGGAGAGGACGTTCTCCAGGAGGTGCGACAGGGCGCTGTCGCCCTTGACCGCCGTGGAGTTCTCGACGCACTGCTGGTTCTGCGTGTCGTTGAGGATGTCCTGAACACCGATGTTGACCAGGCCCACGACGTTCTGGATGTCAGCCTGGACGGGCAGACCGATGCAGGGCTTGTTCAGCGAGCCCTGGATCAGCCCGATCTGCGGGCTCATGTACCCACCGGTCGTGGTGTTGCCGTACGACTGGGTGGCGAAGTTGCCGTTCTGCGTGTCGATTCCGCGGTCGCCCACGGCGGCGGCCATCGGCGCGGACGCGCCAAGGACGGCCGCGGCGACGCCGGCGGTGGCCAGAACCTTCTTGATCATGGTCCATCCTTCTCGTCGAGAGACCCTGTGCTCGGGGTCGCCCTGATCAACAGCAGGCCACCGTTTAAGTTGCGCCAGGTCACCCGAAGAGATCAATCACCTAAAACCGGATGAATCACTGAGATGACGATGGGCTTGTTCACGCCCACGGAGATGTCTGATCGCCGCACGACCGGGGTACACGCCCCATATGGACTCTCTCACGACATTCACCACGGAATTCGCCGCTAAGGACCATGTCGTCGGTATTGGTCCGCTGGTCGCGGGGATCCTCCTCGTCGGCTTCCTGATCGGCGCGTTCTGGCTGGGGCGGCGCATCCGGAACCGGGAGCCCGCTCCCCCCACGCCGGACCAGCAGCCGCACCGGCCTTTGGACGCCGGGATCCCCGGCGAGGCCGAGGGCCACCGCCGGCCCGCCGAGCTGGACGAGCGCGAGGACCGGGTGATGCCGTACGAGCTGAGGCACCAGAACACCGACCCGGACTCCTCGCCGCGCAGCGAGAAGGACGCCAAGTGGGGCGGCGCGCCCAGTGGCGGCTTCGGCAGCGGCGGGCCGACCACGGGCGGCTGATCCGCCCCGGCCGATGCCCCGCCGACCGCTCCCACCTGCCGTTTCGCGCGCCGGACGCCTGGGCACCCGGGGGCCATGACCAGTACGGACACGGCCACGCACACCCCCGCCCGGGCGTCCGCCCGTGACACGGCACGGCTGGTCGCCCACGTCGTCGCACCGACGCTCGCGGCCGGCGTCATCGTCCGCCGCCGCGCCGGGATGGCCCTCGCCGAGCGGTACGCCGTCGACCGGCGCGCCACCGGGCTCCTCACCGAATTGCGCGGCGCCTACGGCCCCGGCCCGCTCCGGGTCGACGTGGCCGGGCGGCACTTCGCCGTCGTCCTCCGGCCCGGCGACGCCGCCCGCGTCCTGAACGGCACGCCGGACCCGTACTCCCCCTCCACCCGTGAGAAGCGCGCCGCACTGGAGCAGTTCCAGCCGCACGGCGTGCTGATCACGCACGGCGCGGAACGCGACACGCGGCGCGCGTTCAACGAGGCCGTGCTGGAGTACGGCCACCAGATGCACAGCATGGCCCCCCGGATGGTGCGGACCGTACGCGAGGAGGCCGGCAAGCTCCTGGGCGCGACGACCGCGGGCGACGGCGAGATCGACTGGCCGGCCTTCCGCACCGCCTGGGACCGCACCACGCGCCGCCTCGTGCTCGGTGACACCGGGCGCGACGACACGGGCCTGACCGCGATGCTCGGCAGGCTGCGCTCCACCGCCGACTGGGCGGGCGCCGCCCCGCGCCGCACCGGTCTGCGCGACCGCTTCGAGCGGCGCCTGCGCGGTCACCTCGACCGCGCCGAGCCCGGGAGCCTCGCCGCCGCCCTCGCGGCCGCCCCCGCCGGGTCCGGCACCGACCCGGCCGGGCAGGTGCCGCACTGGCTGTTCGCCTTCGACGCGGCGGGCATCGCGGCCTTCCGGACCCTGGCCCTGCTGTCCACGCACACCACGCAGGAGACGCAGATACGCAACGAACTGGCCGTCACCGACCTCACCGAGCCGCGCCTCCTGCCGTACACCCGCGCCAGCGTGCTGGAGTCGGTACGCCTGTGGCCCACCGCCCCGTTCCTGCTGCGGGAGTCGGTGCGCCCGACCGACTGGGGCGACGACGCGCTGCCCGCCGGGACGGAGTTCCTGATCTACGCGCCCCTGTTCCACCGCGACGAGTCGCTGCCGTACTCCGACCGGTTCACACCGGAGATCTGGCTGGACGGCACGGCACAGGACACCGAGGCGCTGATGCCGTTCAGCGCGGGCCCCGGCGAGTGCCCCGGGCAGGACCTGGTGCTGCTGGTCACGTCGACCATGCTGGCGGCGCTCCTCGAACGGCACACGTACCTGCCGGAACGCCCCGGCCGGCTGCGGCCCGACCGGCCGCTGCCACGCACCCTCGACCACTTCGGGCTGCGGTTCGCCGCCCTCCCCCGGCGGCCATGAACCCTGAATCGTGAGGATACGAGCACGGGCTGTGACATGATGCGAGAGCCTCTCCAAGGCTGCTGTGAACGGAAAGGTTCGGCATGGCTCCTCGCGCCGGTAAATGGCAGCGTGTGCCCCTCATCCCACAGAGCAGGCAAGCGACGGAGGCCGACACGGTCCCCGTCTATTCGTCGTTGATGCGCGAATGGAGAGCGCTGGGCCGGGCCGTCCCGGGACTGCCGGACCACGAATGGGAGGTCCTGGTGACCCGCCCCGTGTGGCCCAGTCGTTGAGCCATCTGCCTCCGGCCGGTGCTCGGCGGTTCGAGTGAATCGGTGCGGAATGCAGCCTCAATGGTGTCTTTCCGCTTTCGCATTCGTTGTGATTTTCGCAGTGGAAGCCGGGCCTCATCGGGCTCGCCCGTCACGAAATCCGTGGCAAGACTTCCTCCTGTGGAAAGGACCCGAAACTATGAAGTGCAAGAAGGCTGCGGTAGCCGTCGCCGGTGTGGTCATGGCGCTGGGTGCGGCCGCGCCTGCTGTCGCCGACGCTGACGCCAACGGTGCCGCCGTGGGCTCCCCGGGCGTCCTGTCCGGCAACGTCGTCCAGGTTCCGGTGCACGTGCCGATCAACATCTGCGGCAACACCGTCAACATCGTCGCGCTGCTGAACCCGGCCTTCGGGAACGTCTGCATCAACAAGTGACGCAGCATCAGGCCTCGGCCGCGTAACAGCCGGTCCCGGAGCGCTCCGGGACCGGCTTTTCTGTGCCCGGATGCCCCCGAGCGGGCGATGAAATCCCCCAACGGCCTACTGGGGGACGGGACCGCGATCCCGATCGGCCCATTAACAATACTTTTGCTCCGAGTGGCTGGCGAAATCCTGACGCCTGGCGAAGGAGCGGACATGGGTCACCGGAGAGCGAAGACGAAAGGCGCACGGCTGGGGGTGCTCACCGCCGGTCTGCTCAGCCTGCTGATGGCGGGCTCCGCCGTGTCGGCCCCGCCCGGCCATGCCGCCGTGCCGGCCTCTGCCCCGGTCGCCGGACCGCGGCAGGGGCCGGGCCCGGGCGGCGACGGGGACGCGGACGCGGACGCGGACGGGAGGGTGGCGGACGCGGGGACGAAGACGGACGCGGGAGCGAGGACGGAACCCGAGGCGGCCGGGGACGCGGCGGGGACAGGGCCGGGGGCCGACGCAGGGACGGGGCCGGGGCCGGAGACGGACGCGGGGACGGGGCCGGGTACGGCGGCAGGGACGGAGCGCGGGCCGGGGCCCGGCGTGGAACCCGGCCCCAAGGACGGACCCGCACCGGAGCAGGGCACGGGCGCCGGGGACGCGGACGGGGCGCAGCCCGGGGCGGGGGCACGGGAGGCGGCGGAGGAGGAAGCCCGGACGGCGATGGGGGCCTACCTGGATTACGGTCCGCGGGGCATCCACCGCATGGCGGGGCTGCGCAAGTGGCTGGGCGGCACCGAGCTGCGGGTGGGGCACACCTACCTCCCGGGCGATGTGTGGACCAACATCGAGGGGCGCCCCGGGTTCCTGGAGCACTGGGCACAGTGGCGGCAGGCCCGGAAGGACCGGCTGTTCGTCCTCAACGTGCCCATGCTGGAGCGCAACGAGAGCCACCTCCCCGACCCCGTCGTACGCCAGTTGCTGCGGCTCGGCGCGGACGGGCGGTTCGACCGGCACTTCCGGGCCCTGGCGGAACGTCTCGTACGGGTCGGCGTGCCGGACACCGTCGTCGTCCTCGGCTGGGAGATGAACGGCATCACCTACTCGCACCGCTGCGGTCCCGACCCGGAGGCCTGGAAGACGTACTGGAAGCGCATCGTCACCACCATGCGCGAGGTGCCGGGGCAGCGGTTCCGGTTCGACTTCGCGCCCAACCGCGGGCGGGACGCCGTTCCGTGGACCGCCTGTTACCCCGGTGACGACGTCGTCGACATCATCGGGATGGACTCGTACGACCAGCCTTCGGGCCTGACCTTCGACGAGCAGGTGAACGAGCCCTACGGGCTGCGGGAGCACGTGCGGTTCGCCGCCGAGCACGGCAAGCCCATCTCGTATCCGGAGTGGGGGCTGTTCCGCAACGGCGACAACCCGGAGTACATGCGGCGCATGCTGGACTGGATCGAGAAGAACAAGCCGCTCTACCACACGATCACGGACTACTGCCCGCACGGCGTCTGGCAGTGCGACGAGAATCCGAAGTCGTCCGAGGTGTTCCGCACGAAGCTGTCCGGGAAGGGCGACCCCACCGAACCGGCCCCGGAGCCGACCCCGGATCCCAATCCGGAGCCCACTCCGGAACCCGAGCCGCAGCCCGAGCCCGAGCCCGAGCCGCAGCCGGAGCGGCCCGCCTGTACGCCGCTGGACCTCGGTGAGTGGGTCGAGAAGTGGCTGGGCCGCAAGCTGTGCGTCCGGTTCGAATGGCGCCGTCACCTCACGGCATGAGCCGCCGCACCCAGGTACGGTCGCGCAACCGGTCCGCCGCCCAGCGGCGGCCGGCCGCGCAGCCGGCCAGGAGCAGCAGCGGTGCCGCCGTCCGTCGCCGGGCCAGCAACAGCCTCTGGTTGACGACCGGTTCGGGACGCCAGTGGCTCTTGTAGGGCTCCCGGCCGCGCAGCAGGCTCAGTTTGACGCGGCCACTGGCGCTGCTCTCCCGGGCGCCGTTGCGCAACAGCAGGGTGGCGACGTCCACCTTGCTGCTGCGCAGCACCGGGTCCGCCCCGTAGAGGTAGCCGCCGGAAAGCAGCGGTGACATCAGCGTGAGGTCCGCGGCGACCACGTCTCCGGCCATGCGGAACTCCGTCACCATCGCGTCCCCCGACTCCACCATCGACCGCACCGCCCGCTGGAGGTGCTCCGCGAACCGGGGCCGGAGGTGCTCCGGCGTCACTCCCCGGTCCGCCCACTGGCGTTGGTGCAGGTCCAGGAGTCGCCGGAGCGCGCCCGGCACCTCGGCGGGCGGGACGACGTGCTCCTCGATGCCCAGCTTGTCGAGCCTCCGCAGCTTGGACCGGGCGCGCTGGGCGCGGGACGACGGCAGCCGGCCGACCAGCTCGTCGATGGACGCGGCGGGCAGCTCCATGCAGACCGAGTCGGGCAGGCGGTGGCGCGGACCGCGCCAGTTCGCGTAGACCCGCTGGGCGGCGGCTTCCGCCCGTACCTCCCGGAGGTCGATCACGGCGGTACGGGCCAGTCGGCCGAGGGCCCCGGTCAGCGCCGGTACCGCCTCCTCGGCGCGCGTGTCGTCGACGAGCACGTCGGAGAAGTCGGTGATCGCCCCGCCCAGGTGCGTCAGTACGGGCAGCGGTCCGCGCACCAGCCGCAGCGGCGCCGCGGCGAGGAGCTGCCCGTCCCGGCGTACGAGGACCACGCGCAGACAGCCGGGGGTGCCGTACGACACCCACCAGGAGTGCAGCCAGGAGTGCGACTGGAACGGGGTGGCGCCGGCGCACCGCCGGTACAGGTCCGTCCACTCCGGCCCCAGCCGGCCGAACTCCTCGCCGTCCCGGCAGACGGTGACCTCCCACGTCATACGAGCGCCTCCTGCTGTGCCACCGGCCCCGGCACGGACCTGTACCCGGCCCGCTCCCCGCGCCGGGGGTACCGGGGCCGCACGAGCAGGGCCAGGGCACCGAGCAGTCCGCCCGCGCAGCCGCCGACGAGCGCGGACAGCGACGCCGACGGGGAGACGGGACTGGTGGGTGTGGCGGCCCGGGTGAACTGGAGGACCTTCACCCCGGTGCTGCCCTCGGTGTGGGAGCCCTTCTGCACCAGGGCCCTGGCCACGCTGTCGGCCATGCCCGCCGCGACCGCGGCCTCCGGCGCCCTCGCGGTGATGGCGATCATCGGGGCGTCCGGCGAGGTCACGGCCTGCACGCTCGTGCGCAGGGTCTCCACCGGCACACCGGCGGCGACCTGGGCGTCGCCGACGACCGCGATGTCGGTCGCGACCCGCCCGTACGCCTGCGCCAGGCCCATCGCCCCGGCCGGGTCGGACTTCGCGGACGGTACGACGATGACGTAACTGGTCGCCGCGTACTCGGGGGTCTTCAGCAGCCCGTAGAAGCCGCCGACCAGGAGGCCCAGCAGCGCGGCGCCCGGGACGAGCCACCGTCGGCGGGTGCGCTTGAGGCGGGTGAGCCAGCCGATCGCACGGCGTACGGCAAGGGACTGGGTCGTGGTCATCGACAACTCGCTCCGTCGTAAAGGTCGTCGTAAAGGCCGTCGTGGAGGTCGTGGTAGAGCGACATCAACTGCCGGGCGCTGCGGGCGATGTCGTAGCGGTGCACGGCGGCGGGCACGGGCAGCCGTTCCCGGGTGACCGACCGCAGCTCGGCGGCCACGTCCGCGACCGCCCCGCCGATCCGGCGGGCCCCCGGCGCCTCCTCGGGCGGCAGGTCGTCGAGCGCGGGGCAGGCCACGTACCGCACGGGCAGCCCGGCGGCCAGCGCCTCGACGATCGCGAGCCCGAACGCCTCGTCGGCGGACGTGGACACGAACACGTCCATGGCGGACAGCAGTTCCGGCAGGCCACGGTCGACCGCGCCCGCCCACACGACCCGGTCCGCCGCCCCGCATTCCCGGGCGACCCGCTCCAGCGGCTGCCGCTGCTCGCCCTCCCCCACCAGCAGCAGCCGGGCGTCGGCGGGCAGCGCCGCGACCGCCCGGATCAGCGTGTCGAACCGCTTGCCGGGCGCGAGCCGCCCCACCCCGCCGACGACGTACGCGTCGGGCGCCAGGCCCAGCCGTCGCCGCGCCGCCCCCCGGGCGGCCGGGTCGAAGGCGAAGCGCCGCACGTCGACGCCGTTGGGCACGACCCGGATGCGCCCCGGGTGCACCCCCCACGCGGCCAGGCGCCGGGCCACCGTGTCGGAGACGGCGACCGTCGACGTACCGAGCCGCTCGCCGGCCAGGTACAGGGCCCGCGCCCCGGGGCTCAGCCGCCGGCCCTCGATCTGCGCGGCGCCCAGCGAGTGCTCGGTCGCGACGACCGTCCGTACGCCGGCCAGCCGGGCGGCGAGCCGGCCGTACAGGCAGGCCCGGTACAGGTGCGTGTGGACGACGTCATAGGCGCCCTGCCGGATCAGCCGGGTCAGCCGGGGCAGGGCGGACAGGTCGCGGTTGCCGCGCATGCCCAGGTGGGCGACCGGCACCCCGTCGGCGCGGAGGGCCCGGGCGACCGGGCCGGGGTTGGTGAGGGTGACGACGCTGCTGCGGACCCGGTCCATGTGCGGGATGAGCAGGCGCAGTTGCTGTTCGGCGCCGCCGATGCCGAGGCCGGTGATGACGTGCAGGACGTTCAGTGCCTTCATGACACGGGTACCGGGGCGCGCCGCACCCCGTGCAGCCGGCGCTTGGCGTGCAGCCGCCAGGCGGTGTCGCGCTGCCCGATGTGCACCCGGGGCACGGCGAACACGCTGTTCAGGGCGCACGGGTCGATGGCTGCCGCGTACGCGTACCCCGCCTCCCGCACGGCGCGCACCGCGCGCTCGTCGACGTGGCCGTACGGGTAGCAGAAGCCGTCCGGGGCGGTTCCCGTGAGGGTGCGGAGCAGTTCCCGGCTGTCTGCCGTCTCCTCACGCAGCACGTGCTCGGGGGCGGCGGACAGGGAGACGTGGAGCAGGCCGTGCGAGGCGACCTCCATGCCGGCGGCGGCGCAGCGGCGGACGCCGTCCTCGGTGAGCAGGGGCTTGCGCGGGCCGAGCGCGTCCCAGCCGTTGTCGCCGCCGAGCCGGCCGGGGAGGACGAAGACGGTGGCCGTGCACTCGTGGCGGCGAAGGACCGGGACGGCGTTGTCGAGGAAGTCGGCGTACCCGTCGTCGAAGGTGAGGCCGACCAGCCCGCGGGTGTCTCCGTGGCGTGCCGCGTACAGCAGGAGTTGCCGCAGGCCGACTCCGCGCAGGCCGTGGTCGCGCAGCCAGCGCAATTGCTTGTCGAGGCGGGAGGGGGAGACGGTCACGTGGTACGGGTCGTCGTCCGTGGTGTCGTCGATGGAGTGGTACATCGCCACCCACAGGGGGATTCTCGGCTGGTTCATGAGCGGGCCTTCGTGAGCCGACGGAACGGGTGCGCGGAGCGGATCAGGGAGGGGACCACCGGGGCGCGCAGCACCCAGGCGGTGGCGGTGAAGGCGGCCGGGACGGCGGCACAGGCCAGGGCGACCGCCAGGAGCGGTGGGCCGGCCGCGCACCACCACCCGGCGGCGGTGGCGACGGCCGCCGCGGCCGTGAGCCGGGCGAGCCCCGCGGCGAGGCCGCGGGCGTCGAGGGGGACACTCTGCCTGCGGACACCGAGAAGGAGGAGGGCGGCGGTGAGGGTGATGCCGAGCGCGTTGGCCGCGGCGATGCCTTCGGCGCCCCACGCCCCGGCCCAGGCGTGACCTGCGGCGGCGGTCACGGTGATGCCGCCGAGCATGGCGGCGGCCGGGTACCACAGGGGGCGCGAGGCGGAGAAGTAGCAGCGGACGAGGGCGCCGACGAGGGTGTGGCCGAGCAGTCCGAGGGCATACACCCGCATGACGGCCGCCGTGGCGGCGGTGTCGGCGCCGTCGAACGCGCCCCGCTGGAACAGCAGGTGGACGATCTGCGGTGCGGCGGCGATGACGGTCGCGGCGCCGACGAGGACGATCACGCCCGCGAGCAGCAGGTCCCGCTCGGTCCGTCGCCGCGCGGTCGCCGTGTCACCGGCCGCGAGCGCCCGCGCGACGACCGGGAAGCTGACCGTGCAGAGCATCAGCGAGAGGACCATCGGCAGTTGGGCGACCTTCTGCGCGTAGTTGAGGTGCGAGATCGCCCCGGCGGGCAGGGGCGCGGCGAGGAACCGCTCGACCAGGACCTGCGACTGGCGGCTCAGCGCGAACACGATCACCGGCGCGAGCGCGGCCAGGAGGAGGCGGGGCGCCGTCCCGCCCCGCGCGGGGGCCGAGCCGGGGGTACGCAGTTGCCGCCACAGGACCGGCGCCTGCACCAGCACCATGAGCACACCGCCCACCGCCACTCCGGCCGCCGCCGCGCGTACGCCCCACGCGCCGGGGTCGAGGAGGACGACCGCCGTGATGATGCCGGTGTTGTACGCGACGTAGATCGCGGCGGGTGCGAGGAACCGGCCGTGGGCGCGGAGTGCCGCGCTGCAGTACCCGGCGAGCGCGAAGGTGAGCAGGCAGGTGGCGGTCAACCGGGTGCAGTCGACGGCGAGTTGGCGCTCGGGCAGTCCGGGCGCGAGCAGGGCGACCACCTGGGGCGCGGCCAGCACGAGCAGCCCGGTCGCCGCGCTCGTGGCGACGACCGTCCTGGGGAGGGTTCCCCTGACGAGGGCGTGTACGGGATCGGGGCCGCCGGTCCGGTCGGTCCGGCCGGAGAGGGCGGCGGCGAAGGCGGGCACGAGGACGAGGGCCATGCCGTCCTCGATGAGCAGCGTGGCCGCGAATTCCGGGACGGTCCAGGCGACGAGGAAGGCGTCCGTGCCGGTACCCGCGCCGAACGTGCGGGCGAGCAGCTGGTCCCGGACCAGCCCCAGCAGGGCGCCCACCGCCGTCAGGGCGGCCGTGAGCGCGGCCGCCCGGGCGAGGAGCCGGCCGGACGGCGCCCATACCGGTCCGCCACCCTCCGGCGCGGGCCGCGCGGCCACCACGACACGCCGCGGACGGTCAGCCATGCGGCACCCCCGCGTCGCGAGCACCCGACGGAACGGCGGTACGCGCCGGAGCGGCGGTGCCCGGCGGGGCGGCGGTGTGCGGCGGGGCGGCGGTGTGCGGCGGGGTGGCGGTGACCCGTGGGGCAGCGGTGCGCGACGGGGCGGCGGCCTGCGGTCGGGTCGCGGTGGCCGGGCCGGGAACGGTGGGCGGTACGGGGCCGGTGCCCGGGGCCGTGGCGGGGGGCGCCCAGGGGGCCGGGGGGCGAGGGTGCGGGGGCGGGTCGCCCCGGAGGCCGGACGGGTACGCGGTCGCCGCCGGCCGGGGCGGGGCGAAGGACCACCACGCCGCCAGGCCCAGCACCAGGGCCGTGAGGACCGTCGCGGGGCCGCCGATGTCCGCGTACGCGAAGTCGACGAGCTGCCAGACCAGCAGGCCCACCGCGACCAGGGCGCACTCCAGGCCGTCCCCACGGGTGTCCGCCAGGCGCCGTAGCGCGCACGCCAGCAGGGCGAGCCAGCTGCCCGCGACCGTCAGCAGGCCCAGCAGCCCCTGCTCGCCGAGGACCAGCAGGTACATGTTGTGCGGCGACAGCAGGGGCTGCCGCTTGAAGCCGCTGCCCGCGCCCGCCGTGTCGCTGCCCGACGACAGGGCCAGCGAGGCGTGGCTGTCCCGGTAGTGGGGGAAGCCCTTGAGCCCGACGCCCGTGAGCGGTTCGGTGCGCCACATCCCGGCCGCCGCGGCCCACATGGTGTACCGGTCGGTGACCGACCGGTCCGGGGCTGCCGTGACCTGCGAGATGCTCGCCACCCGTTCCTGGACCGCTTGCGAACCGACGCCCAGCCCGGCCACCAGGACCACGCCCAGGGCGCCCGCCGCCAGGCCCACCCGCACGGCCCGCCGCACCCCGCACAGAGCGAGGAGCAGCGCGCACGCGGCCACCGTCGCGATCCACGCGCCCCGGCTGAACGACACGACCAGCGGCACGACGAGCAACCCGCCGCAGGCCAGGGCCCACGCCCTGGCCCGCCGCCCCGGCGACCCGAGCGCGATCCCGGCGGCCGCGACGATCCCGTACGCGACGGCCGTCGCCATGCCCATCACGTCCGTCGCCCCGAACGTCCCGACGGCCCGGACGTCCTCCCCCATGTACGAGGCGCCCGTGCCGGTCAGGTGCTGCACCACCCCCACCGACCCCTGCACCAGTGCGAGGCCGATCACCGACCAGGCGACCACGGCGAAGTCCCGCCGGTCGCGTACCAGCAGCACCACGGCCGCCGGTACGAGGACGAAGACCTGGAGGTAGCGGGCGACGCCCGGCAGGCTCGCCGCCGGGTCGTGGGACGCGACGGCCGCGCCGCAGATGCCGAGCACGGGCAGGCCCAGTACGACGGCCGCCGTCCGCGACAGCGGCCGTGCCCGGTCCCGGACCACCCGTACCGCGCAGAAGACGACCAGCACGGCGGACGCGGCGTCCGCCACCGTGCCGGTGCCGGAGGAGCCGCGCGGCGGCGGGACGGCGAGCAGCGCGACGACGGCGAGCAACGGCACCAGCGGTGCCCACTTGCGTACCGGCATCAGCTGCCCGCCGGGCGGATCAGCGAGGCCGCCGTACGCAGCAGGATGCACACGTCCTGCCAGAGCGACCAGTGGTCGATGTAGTGGTTGTCGAAGCGGCACCGGTCCTCGATGGAGGTGTCGCCGCGCAGCCCGTGCACCTGCGCGAGCCCGGTCAGCCCGACGGGCATCCGGTGGCGGGCCGCGTAACCGGGGTGGACGCGGCTGAACCTGTCGACGAAGTAGGGGCGTTCGGGGCGCGGGCCGACCAGGCTCATGTCGCCGCGGAGCACGTTCCAGAGCTGTGGCAGCTCGTCGAGCGAGGTACGCCGCAGGAACGTTCCGACGACGCTCATCCGCTCGTCGTGGGCGACGCTCCAGCGGGTCGCGGCCTCCTCGTCGTCGGCGGGCCGCAGCGTACGGAACTTCAGCAGGGTGAACAGCCGGCCGTCCTGGCCGACGCGCTCCTGACGGAAGATCACGCCGGGGCCGTCCGACAGCCGGATCGCCGCCGCACACAGCAGCAGGAGCGGCGAGAGGGCGGCGAGCATGAGCCCGGCGACCGTGACGTCGAGGATCCGTTTGGGCAGCCGGCCCCGGTGCGCGGGCGGCGCCTCCAGGCGCCGGCAGGCGTGGCCCCACAGGTGCTGGCCCATCGGCATGCCGCCCCCGGTGCCGCCGACCAGCCAGCCGGCGCAGCCGTAGTGGCGCAGCAGCGCCACGAGGTCGGGCTGCTCGCCTCCGGCGAACACCGCGTCGCGCACGGTGTTCTGGATGACGGCCCGGTGGATCTCCTCGGGGGTCGTCAGCACCGGCAGTGACGATTCGGCCGGGGCCGGTGGGCGGTGGGTGGTGACGATGCCGACCGGGCGCATGCCGTACTCGGGGTGCCTGGCGAGGGTCTCGGCCAGCCGCTGCGCGGCGGTGGCGGAGCCGATGACGAGCGCGGAGCGCGGGTGCGCGCGGGACGCGGCACGGCGCCGGTGGTGCAGGACGGCACGGCACCCGCACACGAGGCCCAGGTGGACGGCGTACGCGGCGGCCAGCGCTGCCGGGCCGATGGCGCGCTGCGCGGACTGCGCGGCGAGCAGCGCGGCGGCGGCGCACCACGCGACGGCCGCCCTCCCGGCGAGGGTGGGCAGCTCGTCGAGTACCGAGGCGACGGCGCCGGGCCGGTAGAGGCCGGCGTACCCGTTGAGCGCGGCCAGGCACGCGGTGAGCTGCATCAGCAGGGCGGCGCTGCGCTGCTCGGGGTCGAGCACCAGCGCGGCGAACAGGACGGCGACGCAGTCTGCGGCGACCAGGGAGGAGACGAAGGCCGGCGCGGGCACCGGGCGGCGTGGTGGCAGGGCGACCCGGTCCGCCGCACCTCGGGGCGGGACGACCGTGGTGGTGGCCGGGCTGGTGCTTTCCGTGGTCACTGGGAGATCGGCTCCCTGAGCTCGTGGCGTGGCGTGGCGGTCACCTCGCGGTACACGTCCGCGATGGCCGCGCCGGCACGCCGCACGTCGAAGTGCCGCAGCACGTGCTGCTGGGCCTGGCGGCCCAGGGCCTCCCGGAGGACGGGCCGCTGGAGGAGGCGGGCGAGTGCGGCACCGAGGGCGGCCGGGTCGTCGGGGCGGACCAGGCAGTACGTCTCGTGGCCCGGCGGCAGGCTCTCCCGGGCGCCGTCCACGTCGGTGAGGAGGACGGTCCGGCCGCCCGCCATGGCCTCCAGCGGCGCGAGGGCCATGCCCTCCCAGCGCGACGGCTGGACGACCAGGTCGGCGGCCCGGTACCAGGGCGCGGGGTCGGGGACGGCACCGGCGAAGGTGACCGAGTGTCCGGCGGTGGTCAGCCGGGCGGCGCTGCGCAGCGCCCCGGCAGCGGGGCCGTCGCCGACGAGGACGAGCCGGGCGTGCGGTACGCGGTCGAGGGCGGCGGGCCATGCCTCCAGGAGCGTGTCCTGGCCCTTCTGCCGGCACAGCCGCCCCACGCACACCACGAGCGGTGCCGAGGCGGGCAGCCCGAGCGCGGCGCGGGCGTCGGCCCGGCCCGGTCCGGCGCGGAACCGCTGGGCGTCCACACCGTTGTGGACGACCGTCCAGGGCGCCCGGACCCCCGCGTGTTCGCCGCGCCGCCGTTCCGCCTCGCTGACGCAGATGACCCGGTCGGTCCAGCGGGCGGCCCAGCGCTCCCACCCCCTGGCGAGGGCACCGGTCACCCCGTCGACCGCCTCGAACGACCAGGCGTGCGGCTGGTACACGGTGGGCACCCGGCCGCGTACGGCGATCCGGGCGGCAAGCCCGGCCTTCGCACTGTGCGCGTGCACCAGGTCGGGGCGTACGTGATTCACCAGCGCGGCGATCCGGCGGCTTTCGGCGACCAGCCGCGGCCCCGGCTCGCGGCCCGCCGGCCACGGGTGCACGTCCGCCCCGCACGCGTCGACCGCGAGAGCCAGCGGCGTGCCGGGCGGGCAGGCGACGGCGACCCGCATTCCCAGGTCCAGCTGCGCGCCGACCACGTCGACGACCACGCGGGCCACCCCGCCGTCACCCGGCTGGACAACATGCAATGCGGTGAATGGGGGACGCACGCGTGACCCTTTCTACGAAGCTTTCTGGGAAGCGGGCGGCAGTGAGGGTTCCGGCGGATTCGACGGGACTGGCGGGGTCGGCGGGACATGCGCTTTCCGGTGCGCGGGCGAATGTCAGCGGCGCGTGTTATTCGGGCGCGCCCGCACTGCAAGAACCTCTGAATTCCCCATACTGGTTCTCCGCTTTGACGAGTGAGGACCGCGTCCAGCGAGATGTACGTTATAACTCAGCAAACACGACCAGAAGCATGCGAAACACCGCCGGAGCAACTTCCCGATTTTCACGCCGCGTTGGCGGGGCGGCGTGTCGCGCGCGGGCTTCCGGCGGGCGCGTCACCCATTCGGTCGCGCAACCGGCGAAATTCTGGGGCGTTGTTGGTGTAGCCGGCCACGTCGGCCGCTGTGCCTCATCGACCTAGGAGTTCGTCACCATGTCCCGTATCGCGAAGGCAGCCGTCCTGACCTCCGCCGTCGCCGCGTCCGTCGTCGGTGCCACCGGCGTCGCGCACGCCGACGCGGATGCCGCGGCCGTGAAGTCCCCCGGTGTCATTTCCGGCAACGTGGTCCAGGTGCCGATCCACATCCCGATCAACCTGTGCGGCAACACCATCGACATCATCGGTGCGCTGAACCCGACCTTCGGCAACGTCTGCATCAACGACTGACGCACGCGGCGCTTCGCGCGCACGACAGCCGGGCGTGACGACAGTGCGCCATCCCTCCGGGGATGGCGCACTTCTGCGTGAGCGCGAAAGGGACGGGCGGGCCACTCCATCGGCGGCGCGTCACCATGATCAGGTGACGGAGCGTCGGGCACTCTTCCCGGCAGGTCAGGCGGCCCGATTCACCCATCGGGCCCATGCGCATTTGTCACGCATGCGTTTGCGGGTCGCAATGAGCGGACTCACGGTGATGTCACGTTCCGACGCATCACTGGAAGGACAAGGCATGCGTCTCCTGACACCCCGCCGCGTGGCGGTCACCGCACTCTGTGCCGCGCTCACACTCGGTACGGCGGGACCCGCACTCGCCCACTCCACCTCCCACGCCGCCGAGCAGGGGGCCAAGGCGCCGGAGGACATCGGCGACATCCTCGGCTCGATCGGCGACGTGCTCGACTCCGTGCTCGGCACCGTAGCGGGCACGAGCAGCACCCAGACACTCCCCGCTGGTGAGACGAACCAGCAGATGAAGGACCTCACGGCCGCCATCGAGGCCTTGAAGAAGGCGGCGGCCGAATCCAAGACCAACACCTCCGGCACGACCGGGACCACCGGCACGACCGGTACGACGGGCACGACCGGGACCACCGGCACCGCCGGCACCGGGACGGCGGCCGACGACACCCCCCTGGACCCCATGGACTCCGTGAACTCCCTGGACTCCATCAACTCCGCGGGCTCCATGGACGCCATGGAATCCCTGGACACCGCGGACGCGGACATGGACAAGGCCCTGGCCGCCATGGACAAGGCCATCGACGACCTGGTCGCCTCCGCGGTCAAGGGTCAGGCGGTCACCTCGGCGTCCCAGGTGCAGGCCGCGACCAAGACCCTGATGGACATCATCATGCGGGACGTCACCAAGATGACCGGCACACCGGCGACGGGCGTGAGCACGCTCCCCGCGACCACGCTCCCGGCCACCTCCCAGCCGGCGCCGGTGACCGCCGAGCGCTAGGCCCCGCGCCCCATCGCGTCCCACGCACCGACGGCCGTGCCGCCTCAGTCCCCCCGCTGAGCCGACACGGCCGTCGGCCTTGCTCCTCATACCGATCGGAGAATAGGACGAGTTCGTATCGTTCGGGTGCAGTGCCGAGAATTCCGGGCTCGCGGAGTTTCCCCCACGCGGAGGTCTCGTTACAGAAGGCAGAGCACTGCACAGGTGGCTCCAAGTGGCCTGTGGAGCGCGCGAGTTGCAGCGAACAGACGCCATTCCAGGAAGGACTCACTCCAATGAAGCCCACCAAGGTTGCTGCGGTCGTCGCCGGTTCCGTGATGGCTCTGGGCGCGGCCGCGCCGGCCTTCGCCGTCGACAGCCTCACCCCGTCCAGCCTCAACGGAGGAGTCGAAGCCCTGGGCAAGCGCGGTCTGACCGAGGCGGTTCCGACCGACGCGGTCGGCAAAGTGACCGACGGCAAGGCCGTCGACAAGGTGCAGGGCGCCGCCGGTGGACTGGAGCCCGCGAAGGACACCGCGCAGCCCCTCCTGGGCGGGCTGCCGCTGGGCAAGTAACACGCCCACAAAAAACCCGGCAACGGCCGGGAATGCACTACGCGTACGCGACGCTGCCGGGGCCGACGGGAAACAATGACGTTTCCGTCGGCCTTTCGGCGTGCTCGGCCGTCAACACCGGGGCTTCGACATTGCTGCAACCAGGCGAATTCTGACGCGTTTTTCGGCGCGTGCTCGTTCTTTTGGGCAACACCGTACTCACAGCCCCGGAAGGCGTACGCAGCAATGAACCGGAAATATCAGGCCGGCATGGGGATCGTCGTCAGCTGCCTCGCGTCGGCGGCGATGGCGTCACCCGCCGAGGCGGCCGCCGCCGTCCCCGTCGCACCGGTGGACGTACCGCTGCACGGACTCGGCACCGTACTCCCCACCGAGACGCCGACGCTGCGTACCGGCGTTCCCATCCCGCTCCCGGGCGCGCCCATGGGGCTCACCGGGCACGGGGAGGGCAAGGTGCAGCCGCTGATGCTGCCGCAGCTCCCGGTCACGGCGGGCGTCCCGGAGACGCTGGTCAGCGCCCCGCTGCCGGACGTCGTCGAGGGTGAGCCGTCGGGCCGGGCCCTGGTCGCGGCCCCCGCCTCCGAGGTGCAGGCGACCACCCCGGGCGCGATCCTGGGCTCCCCCGTCACCCTGCCGCGCGCCGAGTCGCTCGGCCTGCCGGGCGTCGAACTGCCGCAGGCCGGTTTCCTGGCACCGACCGTCACCGGAGCGCTCGACTCGTCGCTGGGCCTGGCACAGCCGAAGAACTGACCGCACCCTCGCCCTTCCCCCCGCTCCCCGCGTCCGAATGAGGGAACCCTGTGCCGCGACCGGCTGTTGGAGTGGCGCGGCCGTTACCCGGCCTGACGAGCGGCGTTGTAGGGGAGTGACGACCGCAGGTCCGCGGTCCGATTTCCACGTACAAGGAGATTTTGATGTCTCGCATCGCGAAGGCTGCCGCCGTCATCGTCGGCACGGGCGCTGTCGCCCTCAGCGGAACCGGCCTGGCCGTCGCCGACGCACGGTCCGACGCCGCTGCCGTCGAGTCCCCCGGTGTCATCTCCGGCAACGCGGTCCAGGTCCCGATCCACATCCCGATCAACCTGTGCGGCAACACCATCGACATCATCGGTCTGCTGAACCCCGCGTTCGGCAACCAGTGCGCGAACGTCGACGGCCACAAGAAGGACCACAAGGGCTACGGCCACTGAACCACCGCGCGTACCCCCGCGTCCGGCCCCCCGGCTCACCGCCGGGGGGCCGTTCCGCTTGCCGGGCGCGCCGTTACGCGTAGCGGTAGACGCGGTGGTGGTCGGCTACGTCGGCGGGGGTGACCTCGAACGGCGGCATCGGCTCGTCCCGGGCGACGACCCGCCGGTACTGGGCGGAGCCCGGCGGGGGCGGGGTGGCGGGCAGGTAGGCGGCCCGGGGGTTCTTCCGCTGCCAGCGCGACCAGATCAGGTCGATGAAGGAGTGGTGCAGCCAGAAGACCGGGTCGTTGACCGACGCGCCGCCGAGCATCAGGCCGCCGACCCATCGGTGGACACGGTTGTGGTTGCGCCAGCGGCCGTTGCCGCTCGCACGGGTCCACCCTTCGAGGGCGTTGCGGAAGCCGGTTCGGCTGGTGGAGTCCCAAGGGGCGGAGTCGTAGACGCTTTCCGCGGTCGCGCGGGCGAGCTCCCGCTCGGTCGGCAGGCCGATGGGGTTGGCCGGGTTGCCGAAGTCACGGGTGAGGAAGGGACTTTCGGTCACGCCGACCGTGATCGGCCAGTCCCCCCTGGCGTACGCGAAGGGCCCGGTCATCACCTGGTGGTCGCCGCGCCGGCCGTTGCCGCCCATGAAGTCCTCGCCCCACAGGGACGCGGCCGGGGTGTTGTCTCGGGTCCAGTCCCAGTAGGGGACGGTCACCGTCGGGTCGACGCGCCTGAGGGCACGCTCGAAGTCCAGCAGGTACTGGCGGTGCCACGGCAGGAAGGACGGCGCCATGTGCGCGACCCGCAGGTCGTCCTCGCCGTCCGCGTTGTAGTACTCGATGTGTGTACGGACGAAGTCGTCGTACCGGCCGCTCCTTTTGAGTGCCAGTACCGCGCTGACGAACTTCTTCCGCTCGGCGGAGGTCAGGTCGCGCTGGTTCTTACGGACGTACACCATGGTGTCCTCCTGGGGCCAGTCGGGCGGAGCCCAGCTCGTCCACGGCGGCGCGCGCGGCGGCGAGAGGTGTCGGGTACGACTGGTAGTGGTCGACGGGCGTGAGATAGCCGCCGTCGGCGCACCGCATCAGGTGCAGCGGTCTCCCGTCGATCCGTACGTCGTACCGCGCCCCTGCCACCGGGGGGACGACCCGGATGTGCCGGCCCTTGTACATCTCGTCGGCCCCGTCGGCGTTCTTGTCTCCCGCGCCTTCGGGGCGCGTGGTGGCGACATGGGCGAGCGCGCCGCCGGTGAACGCGGAGACGGTCAGCGTGAACAGCGCCCGCAATACGGCGCGCCGGCGCGGGAGGAGACGGGACAACGACTGTGCGACGCTCATCGATCGGGCTCCCCTGGTCGTCGTGGCTCCCCCGGGCAAACGATCCTGCTCGCGAACCGTTCCGGAGGGTGTGTCCGGGGTGTGTCCGGAGGGTGTGCCCGGGAGGGGTGTATCCGTTGGTGTTCCGGACGGTGTAACCGCATTCCATTACCCGGCCAGGTGAATCACCGCCCGGGCATATCGGCTGAACGGGTGAAAACCAGCCCGAAGGCTCCGTAAGACGGCAGTACCATCCGGCAGCATGACCTCTTCCACGACCGCCGCAACGCCTGGGCAGCAGGAATCCCCTCTGGGCACCCTCACCGTCATCCCCTGGACCAATGAGCCCGAGGCCGACTCCGACTCGCCCGTGACGCCGTTCCTGATGGTGTACTCGCTCGGGGACGGCAGCGACGGTCCCGAGGCCGGGTCGGAGGCACTGCGCGACCAGCTGGAGAAGATCGGCCTGTCGATCGGCGACAAGGTGACGGACCTCTCCCGCGAGACCCGGATCCCGGTCACACTGCTGGTGGAGGCCGAACAGGCGGTGCTCAACCTGCCGTTCATGAGGGTGCAGTGCCCGGTGCCGCCGCAGTGGGAGAAGGCCGCCCACGAGAGCGGCAAGGCCTATCTCATCTGCTCGCTGCGCCCGTGGCCCGAGGCGGTGCAGGGCAAGCCGGTCAGCGAGGAGCAGCTTCGGGCGTTCCTCGCGGACGAGGAGATGGTGGCGCGCAGCGCCCACTGCCTGCTGCCCGTGCGCCGGGTGCGCACCTGACCCATCGACCGAAGGGGCCCCGGCAGCAGGCGTGTTGACCTGGCGCCGGGGCCTTCCCTCGTTTCGGTGGAAGAAAACGGGTAAAACCGCAATGAAAGGATTCCGCGTGTAACGTCGCCGCCATGACGATGACGCGCGTGAAGGACGAGGCTTCCCTCGCCCGGAACGAGGAGCCCGAGCAGGACACGACGGTCGGTGCGGGCCGGGCGTTCGCCTGGACGCTGGTGGTCACGGGCGCGGCGGGACTGCTCGCGGCGTGGGTGATCACGCTCGACAAGTTCAAGCTGCTGGAGGACCCGAACTTCACCCCGGGCTGCAGCCTGAACCCGGTCGTCTCCTGCGGCAACATCATGAAGAGCGACCAGGCCGCCGTCTTCGGCTTCCCCAACCCGATGCTGGGGCTCGTCACCTACGGCATGGTCGTCGCCATCGGCGCCGCGCTTCTGGCGGGGGCGCGGCTGCGGCGCTGGTACTGGCTGGGGCTGAACGCCGGGACGCTGTTCGGGGTCGGCTTCTGCACCTGGCTGATGCACCAGTCGCTCTACGAGATCAACGCGCTCTGCCTGTGGTGCTGTTCCGCATGGATCGCGACGCTGGTCATGTTCTGGTGCGTGACCTCCCACACCGTACGCAACGGCCTCCTGCCGGCCCCGCGCGCGGTGCGCGGCTTCCTGGACGAGTTCGCCTGGGTGCCGCCCGTCCTGCACACCGGGATCATCGGGATGCTGATCCTGACCCGCTGGTGGGACTTCTGGACCGGCTGACCGGCGACACGGGCCGACCGCGACCCGAGCCGGCCACGGGGCTGACCCCGACCGGAGCCGACCGCGGCGCCGCCTCTGCGGCCAGTCGGGAACGGCGCAACAAAAACCCCAGGTCGAGAGTGTCCGACCTGGGGTTTTTCTCTGAGCCGCCTTCGGGATTCGAACCCGAGACCTACGCATTACGAGTGCGTTGCTCTGGCCAACTGAGCTAAGGCGGCATGCCGTGCGATCCCTGTCGGGTGCAGCAGCGGGGACAAGTCTACACAGGTCCGGGGGGTGCTTCGCACACGCGTCAGCGGCAGCGCTTGCCGGGCGGGGGGACCGTGCCGTCGAGGAGGTAGGTGTTGATGGCGGTGTCGATGCAGTCGCTGCCACGGCCGTATGCCGTATGGCCGTCGCCCTCGTAGGTCAGGAGCGTGCCGGAGGAGAGCTGGGCGGCGAGGGACTGGGCCCACTTGTAGGGGGTGGCGGGGTCGCGGGTGGTGCCGACGACGACGATGGGGGCGGCACCGGCGGCCTCGATGCGGTGGGCGGCGCCGGTGGCCTTGGTGGGCCAGTACGCGCAGTTCAGCGATGCCCAGGCCAGTCCCTCGCCGAAGACGGAGGAGGCCTTCTCGAAGGACGGGACGGCGGCGGCGACCTGCTCGGGGCTGGTGAAGGCGGGCGGCTGGTCGAGGCAGTTCACGGCGGCGTTGGCGTACATCAGGTTCGAGTACGTGCCGTCCTCCTCGCGCTCGTAGTAGCTGTCGGCGAGGGCCAGGAGGGCGGATCCCTCGCCGCCCATGGCGCGGGTGAGGGCCTCACGCAGCTGCGGCCAGGCGGACTCGTCGTACATGGCGGCGATCACGCCCGTGGTGGCGAGGGCCTCGCCGAGCTCGCGGCTCTCGCCGGTGGGGATGGGCTGCTCGTCGAGCGCGGCGAAGAACGCCTTGAGGCGGGCGGCCGCGGCGGTGGGCGACCCGGTGCCCAGCGGACAGTCGGACTGCTCGACGCAGTCGGCGGCGAAGGAACGGAAGGCGGTCTCGAAACCGGCCGTCTGGTCGCGGTTGAGCTCGGCGGTCGGCAGGGACGGGTCCATCGCGCCGTCCAGGACGAGCCGCCCGGTGCGGGAGGGGAACAGCTCGGCGTACGTCGCGCCGAGGAACGTGCCGTACGAGGCGCCGACGAAGTTCAGCCGCTTGTCGCCCAGCACCTCGCGGAGGATGTCCATGTCACGGGCGGTCTCGACGGTCGAGACGTGGGGCAGGATCCGGCCGGAGCGCTTCTGGCAGCCGGCCGCGAAGCTCTTGAAGGAGGCGGCGAGGCGTGCGGTCTCGGCCCCGTCGTCCGGGGTCTGGTCCACCTGGGTGTACGCGTCCATCTGCGGGCCGTCGAGGCAGTGGACCGGCTCGCTGCGGGCCACGCCGCGCGGGTCGACGGCGACGATGTCGTAACGGGCCCGGACGGGGGCCGGGTACCCGACGCCCGCGTACCCCTGGAGGTAGCCGACCGCCGAACCGCCCGGGCCGCCCGGGTTGACCAGCAGCGAGCCCAGGCGCTTGCCGGGACCGGTGGCCTTGGCGCGGGACACGGCGAGCTTGATCTGTTCGCCGTCCGGGTCGGCGTAATCGAGCGGGGCCTTCATGGTGGCGCACTCGAAACCGGGGGCGCCGCATGCGTGCCAGGTCAGCCGCTGGCCGTAGTACGCCTTGAGCCGCTCGGCCGAGGCGATCGAGGCCGACGCCTGGGCGGAGGCGGCAGGGGTGGAGCCCCCCTCCGTGCAGCCGGCCAGGAGCAGGCCGAGGAGCGAGGCGGTGACGGCGGACGTGCGGAGCAGACGGCTGGAGTCCATCCCCGGAGAGTATCCGTCTGATCACGCTTTGTGGCCGTGGCCACCCGTACGGGTTACCCCTGGCGGAGGGCCATCGTCATCGCCTCCACCGCGAGCAGGGGAGCCACATTGCGGTCCATGGCCTCGCGGCAGGCGAGGACCGCCTCGATCCGGCGCAGGGTCCGCTCCGGTGTCGACTCGCGGGCGATCCGGTCCAGCGCGTCGCGCACGTCCTCGTTCGCCAGTGCCGTGCCCGCGCCGAGCTGGAGCGCCAGCACGTCACGGTAGAAGCTCGTCAGCTCGCCGAGCGCCAGGTCCAGGCTGTCGCGCTGGGTACGGGTCCGGCGGCGCTTCTGCTTGTCCTCCAGCTCCTTCATCGCACCCGCCGTGCCGCGCGGCATCCGGCCGCCGGGGGTGCCGCCCAGCGCCGCCTTCAGCTCCTCGGTCTCCTTGACGTCGGTTCCCTCGGCGACCTCCTTGGCGTCCTCGGACGCCGCGTCGATCAGCTCCTGGGCCGCCTTGAGGCAGCCGCCGATGTCCGCCACCCGCAGGGGCACCTTGAGGACCGTCGCCCGGCGGGCCCGGGCGCGCTCGTCGGTGGCCAGGCGACGGGCGTGGTCGATGTGGCCCTGGGTGGCGCGGGCGGCGGCGTACGCGGCCTCCGGCTCGATGCCGTCGCGCCGGATCAGGACGTCGGCGACGGCCTCGACCGGCGGCGTGCGCAGGGTGAGGTGACGGCAGCGGGAGCGGATGGTGGGCAGGACGTCCTCGATGGACGGTGCGCACAACAGCCACACCGTGCGCGGAGCCGGCTCCTCCACGGCCTTCAGGACGGCGTTGGCCGACTTCTCGTTCAGCCGCTCGGCGTCCTCGACGAGGATGACCTGCCAGCGCCCGTTCGCGGGTGACGTGAACGACTTGCGGACCGTGTCCCGCATGTCGTCGACCAGGATCTGGGTGCCCACGGCGGCGACCGTCGAGACGTCCGCGTGCGTGCCCACCAGGGCCGTGTGGCAGCCGTCGCAGAACCCGCAGCCCGGTTCGCCGCCGAGCGCCCGGTCGGGGCTGACGCACTGCAGTGCCGCGGCGAAGGCCCGGGCGGCGGTGGTGCGCCCGGAGCCGGGCGGGCCGGTGAACAGCCACGCGTGCGTCATCTTCGACGCGTCGGGCGGTGCGGTGCCGCCCGCGTCGGCGGTGACGAGCGCGTCGGCGTCGCGGGCGGCGGCGCGCAACTGCTCCTGGATCCGGTCCTGGCCGACCAGGTCGTCCCACACGGGCATGGGTCACCGCCTTCCTGCGTACGTGTCTCGGTCCGGCTTCCCGGTGTGGTTCGTGATCCGGCTGCCCGGTGCGGGTTCCATTGTGGGGCAGGGGTCTGACAGCAGAGGTCCGACGGCGGGCGCCGGGCCACCGGGCCGTCAGCACCCGGCTCCGTCAGGACCGGCGGCGGCCGTCCCCGCGTCCGTAGTCCTCGTCGTCGTGCGGGCCGAGCAACTCGTCCGCGAGGGTCGGCAGGTCGTCCAGCGGGGTCTCCTCCGCCCAGTCCGAGCGGCGCCTCGGCCTGCCCTGCTCGTCGACCTGCGGCAGCTCACGGGTCCGCTCGGGGCCCGGCCTGTCGGGCTCCTCGTCCCGGAAGAAGCCCGGCGGCACGCGGTCGGCAGGCCCCCCGTCCCGCACGGGCGGGAGGACGGCCGTCTCCTCGGCGTCCGAGGGCGCGGCCGGGCCGCTGTCGCGCACCGGCCGCAGAACGGTCGTCTCGTCATCGGCCCGCCCGGCGTCCTGGACGTCCCGTACGGGAGGCAGCACGGCCGTCTCGTCGGCGGCAGGGGACGCGGCCTCGTCACGGACGCGCGGGAGGAGGGCCGTCTCGTCGTCGTCCTTGCGCATGTTGACGCGCGGGGCCGGGACTTCCTGGGTCTCCTGGTCCGGGTTCACCACCGGCGTCGGCACCGTGATCTCGGCAGCGGACTCGGTGGCGGACGCGGCAGCCGACGCCGCGGCGGCAGCCTCCGCGAGACGCCGTGCCTCCTCGGCGCGCAGCAGGGCCTCCTCGGCCTTGCGCTGCTTCTCCAGGCGCCGTGCCTCGGCCTCGGCCCGCAGCCGCTCCTGCTCCTCC
Source organism: Streptomyces sp. NPDC041796 (assembly GCF_055590785.1). Lineage (NCBI taxonomy): Bacteria > Bacillati > Actinomycetota > Actinomycetes > Kitasatosporales > Streptomycetaceae > Streptomyces > Streptomyces sp. NPDC041796. The sequence continues at coordinate 282,364 of NZ_JBVJAH010000011.1, read as the reverse complement.
TTGAGCTTGCGCAACCGCTCCTGCTCCTCGTGGCGGGCCTTCTCCTCGGCCTCGCGGCGCCGCCGCTCCTCCTCGGCGAGACGGCGCGCCTCCTCCGCCCGCCGCCTTGCCTCCTCGGCCTGCCGCTCGGCCTCGCGCTGACGCGCTTCCTCCTCCTCGCGGCGCTTGCGCTCCTCCTCCTCGGCGCGCAGCTTGGCGAGCTGTTCCTGGCGCTCGCGCTCCAGGCGCTCCTCCTCGGCCTTGCGCGCCGCCTCTTCCTCGGCCTTGCGCCGGGCTTCCTCCTCGGCGCGCTTGCGCGCCTCCTCCATGGCCTTCACCTCGGCCTCGGAGAGCGGCAGCATTTGGTCGAGACGGTGGCGTACGACGGTGGTGACCGCCTCCGGCTCCTGGCCGGCGTCCACCACCAGGTACCGGCCCGGGTCCGCCGCCGCGAGGGCGAGGAATCCGGCCCGTACACGCCGGTGGAACTCCGCCGGCTCCGACTCCAGCCGGTCCGGTGCCTCGGTGAACCGCTCCCGCGCGGTCTCCGGCGAGACGTCCAGCAGGACGGTCAGGTGCGGTACGAGACCGCTGGTCGCCCAGCGCGAGATGCGGGCGATCTCGGTCGGCGACAGGTCACGGCCGGCGCCCTGGTAGGCCACGGACGAGTCGATGTACCGGTCGGAGATGACGATCGCGCCGCGCTCCAGGGCCGGGCGGACCAGCGAGTCGACGTGCTCGGCGCGGTCGGCCGCGTACAGCAGGGCCTCCGCGCGGTTGGACAGCCCGGCGCTCGACACATCGAGGAGGATCGAGCGCAGCCGCTTGCCGATCGGTGTGGCGCCCGGCTCGCGCGTGACGACCACCTCGTGGCCCTTGGCCCGGATCCACTCGGCCAGCGCCTCCACCTGCGTGGACTTGCCTGCCCCGTCACCACCCTCCAGTGCGATGAAGAAACCGGTCTTCGACGGGGCCTGCGCCGGGTCCGCGCCGCGCAGCGCGTCGCGCAGGTCGCGGCGCAGCGGCACCCCGGAGCGGTCGTCGGTCTTGGCCAGTACCAGCGCCGCGACGGGCAGCAGCAGGGCGCCGACCAGCATCAGCGTGAAGGCGGCACCGCCGTGGGCGAAGACGAAGTCGCCGCCGGCGAGCCGGTGCGGGCCGATGGCGGCGGCGAGCAGCGGGGCGGCCAGCGCGCCGAGCGCGATGGAGACCCGTACGACGGCGTGGAGGTGCTCGGTGAGACGCGGCCGCCGGTACTCCTCCGTCTCCTGGTCCAGCAGGGTGTGCCCGGTGTTGGCCGCCACACCGGCCGCGAATCCCGCGCCGAGCGCGATGAACAGCACGGTCGCCGTGTCCGGCACCAGGCCCACGGCGAGCAGGGCGACGCCCGTGACGGCGATCGCCAGCGCCAGCAGGCGGCGGCGGGACAGGGCGGGCAGGACGAACGGAGCGCGTCGGATGCCGAGGGCGGTCCCGCCGATCAGCGCCAGCACCAGGAGCGCGAAAGCGACGGGCCCACCGCCGAGGTCGCTGCCGTGCAGCGCCGCGACGGCGGTGGCGGACGCGACGGCTCCGGCGACGGCGGCGCACGCGAGCACCAGCAGCGGTATGGCCCCCGTACGGCCCTTGTCGACGCCGCTTCCGGTCGACGGGCGGCGCAGGCCCTCCAGCGGGGAGCGGGGGCGCGGGGTCTGGGCGTCGGGCAGTTCCAGGAAGTACAGGACGGAGACGGACGCCGCGAACAGGCCGGCCGCGACGTACGAACCGAGGGCCGCCTGGTGGGTGGTGAACCAGTCGATGCCCGTCCCGAGCACATTGCCGACGAGTGTGGCGACGAGGAGCGCGGCCGCCGCGCCGGGGATGGCGGCGAAGCTCGTGCGCAGCGACAGCCGCCGCAGGGCGTCCATGTGGTCCGGCAGCGGCCGTACGGCGGCTCCCTCCGCCGGCGGGGCGGGCAGCAGCGCGGGGGCCGCGCCCTCCTTGGCCACGGTCCAGAAACGCTCGGCGACGCCGGCCAGGAAGGCGGTCCCCAGGAGGAACACGAGGGCCTGGTCGGGCATCCAGTCGATCCACAGCGGCGCGATGACCAGCAGCCCGACGCGTACGCCGTCGGCACCGACCATGGTCCAGCGGCGGTCCAGCGGGCCCTTGGGGGCGGTCAGCGTCGTCAGCGGGCCGAGCAGAACGGCACCGAAGAGGAAGGTGGACAGGATCCGCGCCCCGAACACCGCGGCGACCGCGAAGGCCGCCCCCCGGTACCCGCCGCCGAAGGCTCCCTCGACCACCGCCGCCTGCAGCGCCAGCAGCACCAGCACGAGCAGGGCGAGTGCGTCACCGATCCCGCCGACGAGCTGCGCGCTCCACAACCGCCTCAGCGGCGGGGTGCGCAACAGAGCCCGTACGGCGCGCTCGCGGGAGTCCGCGGCAAGTGCGGCGTCGGAGTCTGAGGTGGGGCTCAAGACCGTTGGCTGCTCGGCTCGCGTCATCCCATCAGCCTATCCGGACGGACCGACACCCAGTCGTCCCCACCCGTACAAACGCCCCGGCCCCGGGAGGGCCGGGGCGCCGTGGCGCGCAGTCGGCGCGCGCCCGGGGCTTCCCGGGATCAGTCGTCCGACGCGGCAGAGGAGGCCGAAGCGGCGGACGAGGCCCTGGACGCCGTGGCCTTTTTCGCCGTTGTCGCCTTCGCCGTCGTCTTCTTCGCCGTCGTCTTCTTCGCCGTGGTCGTCTTCTTCGCGGCCGTCTTCTTGGCCGTCGTCGTCTTCGCTGCGGTCTTCTTCGCCGGGGCCTTCTTGGCCGCCGCCTTCTTGGCGGTCTTCTTCGCCGGGCCCTTCGCCCGCTTCTCCGCCAGCAGCTCGTAACCGCGCTCGGGCGTGATCGTCTCCACGCTGTCGCCGGTCCGCAGCGTCGCGTTCGTCTCGCCGTCCGTGACGTACGGACCGAAGCGGCCGTCCTTCACGACCACCGGGCGCTCGCTGACCGGGTCGGTGCCCAGCTCCTTCAGCGGGGGCTTGGCGGCGGCGCGGCCACGCTGCTTCGGCTGGGCGTAGATCGCCAGGGCCTCGTCCAGCGTGATGCTGAAGAGCTGCTCCTCGTTCTCCAGCGACCGCGAGTCCGTGCCCTTCTTCAGGTACGGGCCGTACCGGCCGTTCTGGGCGGTGATCTCGACGCCCTCCGCGTCGGTGCCCACGACGCGGGGAAGCGACATCAGGCGGAGCGCGTCCTCCAGGGTCACCGTGTCGAGGGTCATCGACTTGAAGAGGGAGGCCGTACGCGGCTTCACCGCGTTCTTGCCGGTCTTCGGGGTGCCCTCGGGAAGGACCTCCGTGACGTACGGGCCGTAACGGCCGTCCTTGGCGACGATCTGGTGCCCGGTCGCCGGGTCCGTACCGAGCTCGAAGTCGCCGCTCGGCTTGGCCAGCAGCTCCTCGGCCAGCTCGACCGACAGCTCGTCGGGCGCCAGGTCCTCCGGCACGTCGGCGCGCTGGTGGCCCTCCGCGTCCTTCTCGCCGCGCTCGATGTACGGGCCGTAGCGGCCGACCCGCAGCACGATGCCGTTGCCGACGGGGAAGGAGGAGATCTCCCGGGCGTCGATCGCGCCCAGGTCGGTGACCAGCTCCTTCAGGCCGCCGAGGTGGTCGCCGTCGCCGTTGCCGGCCTCGGCGGCGCCCCCGGCCGCCGCGCCGTCGCCCTCGCCGAAGTAGAACCGCTTCAGCCACGGCACGGCCTGCGCCTCGCCGCGCGCGATGCGGTCGAGGTCGTCCTCCATCTTCGCGGTGAAGTCGTAGTCGACGAGCCGGCCGAAGTGCTTCTCCAGCAGGTTGACGACGGCGAAGGAGAGGAAGGACGGGACGAGGGCCGTGCCCTTCTTGAAGACGTACCCGCGGTCCAGGATCGTGCCGATGATCGACGCGTACGTCGACGGGCGGCCGATCTCGCGCTCTTCCAGCTCCTTGACCAGCGAGGCCTCGGTGTAGCGGGCCGGCGGCTTGGTGGCGTGGCCGTCCGCCGTGATCTCCTCGGCGGTCAGCGCGTCGCCCCGGGCGACCTGCGGCAGCCGGCGCTCACGGTCGTCGAGCTCGGCGTTCGGGTCGTCGGCGCCTTCGACGTACGCCTTCATGAAGCCGTGGAAGGTGATCGTCTTTCCGGACGCGGAGAACTCGGCGTCCCGGCCGTCGCTCGCCCGGCCGCCGATCTTGACGGTGACGGAGTTTCCGACGGCGTCCTTCATCTGGGAGGCGACCGTCCGCTTCCAGATCAGCTCGTAGAGCTTGAACTGGTCACCGGTCAGGCCGGTCTCCGCGGGCGTGCGGAAACGATCACCCGAAGGGCGAATCGCCTCGTGCGCCTCCTGCGCGTTCTTGACCTTGCCGGCGTACACGCGCGGCGTGTCGGGCAGGTAGTCGGCACCGTACAACTGCGTCACCTGGGCCCGGGCCGCCGCGACGGCGGTCTCGGACAGGGTGGTCGAGTCCGTACGCATGTACGTGATGAAGCCGTTCTCGTACAGCTTCTGCGCGATCTGCATGGTCGCCTTGGCACCGAAGCCGAGCTTGCGGCTGGCCTCCTGCTGGAGGGTGGTGGTGCGGAAGGGCGCGTACGGGGAGCGGCGGTACGGCTTCGACTCGACGGAGCGGACGCTGAACGACGTGTCGGCGAGCGCGGCGGCGAGGGCGCGGGCGTTCGCCTCGTCCAGGTGCAGGACCTGGCCGGAGGACGCCTTCAGCTGTCCGTCGGAGCCGAAGTCGCGGCCCTGCGCGACGCGGCGGCCGTCGACCGTGGCCAGGCGGGCGACGATGTTCGAGGGATCGGACGCGTCACCGGCGCGGCCGGTGGCGAACGTGCCGGTCAGGTCCCAGTACTCGGCGGAGCGGAACGCGATGCGCTCGCGCTCCCGCTCGACGACGAGGCGGGTGGCGACGGACTGCACACGGCCGGCGGACAGCCGGGGCATGACCTTCTTCCACAGGACCGGCGAGACCTCGTAGCCGTAGAGGCGGTCGAGGATACGGCGGGTCTCCTGGGCGTCGACCATGCGCTTGTTCAGCTCGCGCGGGTTGGCGACGGCGGCCTGGATCGCGTCCTTGGTGATCTCGTGGAAGACCATCCGGTGGACCGGGACCTTGGGCTTGAGGACTTCCATGAGGTGCCAGGCGATTGCCTCGCCCTCGCGGTCCTCATCGGTGGCGAGGAAGAGCTCGTCGGACTCGGCCAGCTGCTCCTTGAGCTTCCTGACCTGGGCCTTCTTGTCCGCGTTGACGACGTAGATGGGCTGGAAGTCGTGTTCGACGTCCACGCCCAGACGGCGTACCTCGCCGGTGTACTTCTCGGGCACCTCGGCGGCGCCGTTGGGGAGGTCGCGAATGTGCCCGACGCTCGCCTCGACGACGTAGCCAGGGCCGAGGTAGCCCTTGATCGTCTTCGCCTTGGCAGGCGACTCGACGATGACGAGTCGGCGGCCGCCCTGTGCGGTCTCGCTGGTCGGGGACAACTTCGCTCTTCTCTCCGGTCGACGCTCGGTGGCGCGTGCCGCGCGGTGTGGTCCCACCGCGTGCACTCCTTGCGCACTGCGCACTGCCGTGACGCTGTGCTCTGGCGCTGCTTACGCTGCTGTCGCTGCGGAGTGTGACGGTACAACCCGCCCCCGTGTCAAACGGCAAAAGACCGCAACGGCCACTCGAACGGTAACCCGAGTCCGGGCATTCCTGCCGCCCGGACTCCCTTCAGACCCGTTTCCGGACCCGGAGCCCCCTGTTCCGCCGCACGGTCAGGCGCGGCCGAAACACCACACCCCGAGGATGAGGAAAGCCGCTCCCATCGAGGTCGCGAACGTGATCGCCGCCAGCGGACTTACGCCCAGCGCGACCGGCGCCCGGTGCAGCGCACGTGTCGCGGTCCACAGCAGCAGCCCCGCGCCGAACAGCGTGAACGCCGCGCCGGCGAAGATTGCCGGTCCGCTCTCCATGTCCGTACCCCGTTCCTCGGTGATCCCCTGGTTGCCCCGAGGGGGAGGCTGACACCTCCGGGCATCCTGAGCGCGAATTGCGGGTGAACGGCACGGTGAACGCACCACGCGTTCACCCACGCGGCGCCGCCGCGGGGGGCGGGTCCGGGGCGGGGCGGGTCCGGGGTGGGGCGGGGCGGATCTGGGGGGCGGGTCTGGGGTGGGGCGGGGTGCGTGCGTGGGGGTGTTGCGGGAGCGGGGCGGGCCGGGTGCGGGGCGGGTTCCGGTGGGTGGGCGGTGCGGGACGGGGTCTGGGCGGGTGCGGGACGGGCGGGTGCCGGGGCCGGTACCGGGGGACGCGGTCCGGAGGCGGGGCGGGCACAGGCGCGGGGGGCGGGGCACGGTCCGGGGCGCGGCTCCCGGGCGTACGGGCAGGCGCGGGTTCGGGGCGCCGCTCCCGGGCGTACGGGCGGTCCGGGCAGCGCGCGGTCCGGGGCGGCGCGCGGTCCGGGGCGGATGCGTCTCGGGGTGGGCGCCCGCTCCGGGACCGGGCCGTCCGCGGCAGGCGCCCCCGTGGCCGCCCGCCCCTGGCCGGAAGCGGCCCGGTCGGAGCCGCTCGGGCGCGGCGCTCCGGGCAGGGAGCCGCCCCTCACGCCGCGGCGCGGGGGCCGGGGCGCACGGGTGCGCGGCGTGCGACGGGGCGGTCGCCGTCCCGGTCGGCCACCTCGGAGGGCGGGCGGCCACCGTCGCGGCAGGCCGCCCGGGCGCGAGGCGAAGGTTGGCCGGTTCACGTCCCCTCCCGGGGTCTACCGCGCCGACGGACGTCGCCGTCGTCACATCCCGGTCGCCGGCTCCAGGAACCCTTCCTCCACCAGGAGCCGGATCGCCTGGGGAGTGCGGTCCCGCAGCAGCACCGGGTCCTCGCCCATCAACTGGGCGATGGCGTCCAGGATCCGCCCCGCGCTGAGCGTCCCGTCGCACACACCCGCGAAGCCCGCGCCGACGGCGTCCACCTTGGTGGCGCGGCGCATGCCCCGGTTCTGCCGGAGCACCACGTGCTCCGGATCCTCCGCGCCCGGCAGCCCGACCTGCTCCTGCATCACCTCCGGTACCAGCACGAAGTGGTCGGCGAGCAGATCCGCGTCGTCGCGCGTCCGCAGATAGTCCTGGCGCGCGAAGTGCGCCCGTACCGTCTCACCGAGCGGCTGCTCCACCGGGTGCGGCCACTCCTCGATGACGATGGACGGCTTCTCCGCACCGGACTTGCGGAGCGTGATCCAGCCGAAGCCGATCGCCTTGGTCTTCCGCTGCTCGAACTCGTCCAGCCACGCCTCGTACCGCTCCACGTACCGCTCCGGATCGCCCTGGTGATCCCCCGCGTCCCGCAGCCACAGCTCGGCGTACTGCGTCACGTCCTGCACCTCGCGCTGCACGATCCAGGCGTCGCACCCGCGGGGCACCCAGGAACGCAGCCGCTCCTGCCAGTCCTCGCCCTCCACGTGCTGCCAGTTGGCGAGGAACTGCGCGAACCCCCCTTCGTTCAGCCGCTCTCCCGCCCGCTGGACGAGCGACCGGCACAGATCGTCGCCGCCCATCCCGCCGTCCCGGTAGGTCAGCCGGGCGCCGGTGTCCCCCGTGCCGGAGGCCAGGGGAGAAATGACGAACGGCGGGTTCGACACGATCAGGTCGTACGTCTCCGACGCCACCGGCTCGAACAGCGAACCGGTGCGCAGGTCCGCCTCCGGCGCCCCGGACAGCGCGAGTGTGAGCCGGGCGAACTCCAGCGCCCGCGGGTTCAGGTCCGTCGCCGTCACACGCGTGGCGTGCTGCGCCGCGTGCAGCGCCTGGATGCCCGACCCGGTGCCCAGGTCCAGGGCCGAGGCGACGGGCGTACGGACCGTGATCCCGGCGAGCGTCGTGGACGCGCCGCCCACGCCGAGGACCACGCCCTCGCCCCGGCCGCTCGCACCCGCCGCACCGCCCACGGCGCAGCCCAGGTCGGAGACGATGAACCAGTCCTGTCCCTCCGGCCCGCCGTACGGCCGTACGTCCACCGTGGCGCGGATCCCGCCGTCGTCCTCCACGACCCACCTGTCGGCGAGCGCCTCGTCCAGCGGCAGGACGGCGCCCGCCCGTTCGTGCGGCACGGGCTGCTGGAGGAGGAAGAGCCGGACGAGCGTGGCGAGCGGGCCGTCCGCACGGGTGGCGCGCAGGGCGGGGACCGTCTCGCTGCGGGCGAGCGCGGCGTAGGCGGGTGCGCCGAGCAGCTCGAGCAGGCCGTCGGCGGTGAAGTCGGCGGCGAGCAGGGCGTCGCGGAGGCGGTCGGCGCGGTCGGGCACCGGGAGGCTGGCGGTAAGGCTGGTCGTACTCACCTGCCCATTGTGACCGCCGCCACTGACAATCGACGCGTCGGCCCGGCCCCCGAACACGGGAACCGGGCCGAAGTCCCTACTCGGCGGCGGGGGCGGAGGCGGAGGCCTGGGCCGGCTTGGCGGAGTTGCCCGCCGAAGCGGACGCGGCCGGGCCCGGCTTGGCCGGCGGGATCGTCGGCGAGACCGACGCCTCGGCCTTGCGGCAACCGGGCTGCTTGGCCATCGCCTGGCCGAGCTGGCCGGACTGCAGCTTCGCCAGTGCGTCCTGGTCCATCTTCTCGATCTTCTTCAGGCCCTCGGCGACGCCCTGCAGCCCGTCGGCGAACTTCTGCTGGTTCTTCGGGTCCAGCGCGTCGACCTGCTTCTTGAGGCCCTCGTACGCCGCGGCCGTGGCGTTGAGCTCCTTGACCGCGTCCTGCTGGAGCTTCTCCCCGTTGTCGACGGGCGGTACGCCCGCGTCCTGCACCGCCTTGGCGAGCGCCTTGTCCGCGTCGGCGATGTCCTGGAAGGCCTTCGAGTCGGCGGCCTGGATGTCGGCGGGCTTGCCGTCCGCCGCCGTCGAGATGATGGTCTGCTGGGCGTTGGCCCGCTTCTGGATCTGCGGCTGCGCCTGGTCGCACACCTTCTTGGCCCAGGCGTCCACCTTGTTCTCGCCGTTGCCGCCGTCTTCGTCGCTGCAACCCGACAGTGCGAGCACCATTACCGCACCGCTGGACAGTGCGGCCGCAAGCTTCTTGTTCACCGGTTTGGTCCCTTCCAAGGCTCTCGGCCCCGGAACATACACGCCAAGTGGGGGACATTCGCATGGCGTGCGACCGTTTCGTACGCTTTTACAACCATTTGTATCAAGAGAGAGAAGGCTCACCGCCGGATGAGCCGAACGGGCGGACGGAACGTCACCGCGTTCCGCCCGCCCGCACTCTGACCGGGTGTTACAGAGTCGCCGCCTTGCCGGCCACCCGCCCGGCCGTGCTGTTGTCCTCGTCACCCATGGCGACCGTACGCCGCTTGGACACGTACACCGCGCCGATGATGACGACGATCGCGAACGCCGCCACCACCGCCCGTACGCCCGCGCTGGCGTCGTCGCCGTAGCTGAACTCGACGACCGCGGGCGCGATCAGCAGCGCCACCAGGTTCATCACCTTCAGCAGCGGGTTGATGGCCGGGCCCGCGGTGTCCTTGAAGGGGTCACCGACCGTGTCACCGATCACGGTGGCGGCGTGGGCATCACTGCCCTTGCCTCCGTAGTGGCCGTCCTCGACGAGTTTCTTCGCGTTGTCCCAGGCGCCTCCGGAGTTGGCGAGGAAGACGGCCATCAGGGTGCCGGCGCCGATGGCGCCCGCGAGGAATGACCCGAGGGCACCCACCCCGAACGTGAAGCCGACGGCGATGGGCGCCATGACGGCGAGCAGACCGGGTGTGGCCAGTTCGCGCAGCGCGTCCTTGGTACAGATGTCGACGACACGCCCGTACTCCGGCTTCTCGCTGTAGTCCATGATCCCGGGATGCTCGCGGAACTGCCTGCGCACCTCGTAGACCACCGCTCCGGCCGACCGCGACACCGCGTTGATCGCCAGTCCGGAGAAGAGGAAGACGACCGCGGCGCCGAAAATCAGTCCGACGAGGTTGTTGGGCTGGGAGATGTCCATGGTCAGGTTCATCTCCGTCGCCTTGGCCCCGACGTCGCGCACGGCGGTGGCGATGGCGTCCCGGTACGACCCGAAGAGCGCGGCCGCCGCCAGTACGGCCGTGGCGATGGCGATGCCCTTGGTGATGGCCTTGGTCGTGTTGCCGACGGCGTCGAGGTCGGTGAGGACCTGCGCGCCCTCGCCCTGGACGTCGCCGGACATCTCGGCGATGCCCTGGGCGTTGTCGGATACCGGGCCGAAGGTGTCCATGGCGACGATGACGCCGACCGTGGTGAGCAGTCCGGTGCCGGCCAGGGCGACGGCGAACAGCGCCAGCGTGATCGACGCGCCGCCCAGCAGGAACGCCCCGTACACCGAGAGGCCGATCAGCAGCGCGGTGTAGACGGCGGACTCCAGACCGATGGAGATGCCGGCGAGGACCACGGTCGCCGGGCCGGTCAGGGAGGACTTTCCGATGTCCCTGACCGGGCGGCGGGTGGTCTCGGTGAAATAGCCGGTGAGCTGCTGGATCAGCGCGGCCAGCACGATGCCGATGGCGACCGCCACCAGCGCGAGGATGCGCGGGTCGCCGCCGTGCGCCCTGATGGCGGCCTCGGTGACGCCTTCGAGGGAGGCGTACGAGGACGGGAGGTAGACGTAGACCGCGACGGCCACCAGCGCGAGCGAGATCACGGCGGAGATGAAGAATCCGCGGTTGATCGCGGCCATCCCACTGCGGTCGGCGCGCCGCGGGGCGACCGCGAAGATGCCGATCATCGCGGTGACCACGCCGATCGCCGGCACGATCAGGGGGAAGGCGAGACCGAGGTCTCCGAATGCCGCCTTGCCGAGGATCAACGCGGCGACCAGGGTCACCGCGTACGACTCGAAGAGGTCGGCGGCCATGCCCGCGCAGTCGCCGACGTTGTCCCCGACGTTGTCGGCGATGGTGGCGGCGTTGCGCGGATCGTCCTCGGGGATGCCCTGCTCCACCTTGCCGACGAGGTCGGCGCCGACATCCGCGGCCTTGGTGAAGATGCCGCCGCCGACACGCATGAACATCGCGATGAGCGCGGCGCCCAAGCCGAAACCTTCCAGCACCTTGGGCGCGTCGGCCGCGTAGACGAGAACCACGCAGGAGGCGCCGAGCAGGCCGAGGCCCACCGTGAACATGCCGACCACGCCACCCGTACGGAAAGCGATCTTCATCGCTTTGTGCGAGACGGTCGTCAGGTCCTTTTGCGGCTCTCCGGGGGCGGAAGTCGCCTCACGCGCGGCTGCCGCCACACGCACATTCGCCCGCACGGCAAGACGCATGCCGATGTAACCGGTGGCCGCCGAGAACAGGGCGCCCACCAGGAAGAACAGTGATCGTCCGGCGCGCTGCGACCAGTTGTCCGCGGGCAGCAGCAGGAGCAGGAAGAACACGACAACCGCGAAGATTCCGAGGGTTCGCAGCTGCCGGGCCAGATAGGCGTTCGCGCCTTCCTGGACGGCCGCCGCGATCTTCTTCATGGCGTCGGTGCCCTCACCGGCCGCCAGTACCTGTCGTACGAGCAGCTGGGCGACGATCAGGGCGGCCAGGGCAACCGCCGCGATGACGACCACGATGATCCGGTTTTCATCGGTGAGTACCGCGGCCGCGAGAGAAGTCGGGTGGTCGGACACTTGTGTGGTGAAGAGCCCCGCCATTCGTCCTCCTTGACGTCAGAAGAGCTCAAGACGTGGACGGATTGTAGGGAGCAGAACCTGATCAAAACAGAGCGCCGTAGAACAGAATTGACCTTTGCTTGCCAGTCGGCAAATGCAGGCCGCATGAAATCCACCCGAAAGCAGTAATGACTTTGAACCATTGACGCGGGGCGGAGCGATCTAGAAAAACAAAAAGGCCCTGCTCAGCAGGGCCTTTCATTTCGCCGGGGGCGGGGTCAGGGGAGCACGGCGGCGGGGTTCGTCGGCCAGGTCATCCGGATGACGCCGCCGGCCTCACCGGCCGAAACCTCGACGTCGTCGACGAGCCCGGTGATGACGGCGAGGCCCATCTCGTCCTCGCCCTCCGCGTCGTCGAACTCCTCGACCGGCGCGGCGCTGCGGGAGCCCGGCACCCCGGCGGCATCGGCCGCCGCGACGCCCGCGCCCGGTACCTCGTCCCCGACCTCGATGGAGAACGTCTTCTCCTCCTCGGTCAGCATGACCCGGATCGGGGAGACCACGTGGTTGCTGCGGTGCAGCCCCACGGCGCGGGAGCAGGCCTCACCGACGGCGAGCCTGACCTCGTCCAGCACGGCTTCGTCGACCCCTGCCCGGCGCGCCACGGCGGCCGCCACCAGACGGGCGGTCCTGACGTGCTCGGGCTGGGCACTGAAGCGGAGTTCAACGGTGGCCATGCGATCCCCCTCGACGTGCGGGCGTGCCTCTCAGAGAACCGGGCTGGACGCCCGGCACCCTGCTCTTCCTCCCGGATCCTCCGGCCGGCCGGTCAGCGGTCGGACCTGACGGCCCTGCCGCGCCGACCGGACCTCACCGGCTCGGTCGCCTCCGTTCCGCTCCCGGCCACGTCCCGACCGGATACCCGTCGGCAACAGCCGACCGGTCCGGCGGGCCGTGTCCCGGCCCGGCGATCGTGTCCTGGCCGCCGCGCCGGAAGCCCGGCCGGGGCCGGACCCCACGTACGGGGCCCGCGACCCTGCCCGGGCAACGGCCCGGTCCGACCGGTACGGGCCCGAGCGGACCGATACCGGGTGAACCGGGCCGGTACCGGCGGAGCCGGACCGGAACGGCGACCGGACCAGGGCCGACGGAACCGGAGCCCGGACCGACGGAACCGAACCGGCCGACGGAACCGAGCCGAACCGACGAACCCGGAGTCCGGAGCCCGGCCGACCGGACGGGCCGGTATCGGTCCGGACCCGACCGGCGCGGCGAGCCGACTCAGAACTCAGTCGGTGGCCGCGACGGCCTCGTCCACCGTGGTGTGGATCGGGAACACCTTGGTCAGTCCGGTGATCCGGAAGATCTTGAGAATGCGCTCCTGGTTGCAGACCAGGCGCAGCGATCCTTCATGCGCGCGCACGCGCTTCAGGCCGCCCACCAGCACGCCGAGGCCGGTCGAGTCGAGGAAGTCCACGCCCTCCATGTCGACAACCAGGTGGTAGCTGCCGTCATTCACCAACTCGACCAACTGCTCGCGCAGCTTGGGCGCGGTATACACATCAATCTCGCCACCGACCTCGACGACCGTACGGTCGCCACCAGGGCCGGACACATTGCGAGTCGACAGGGACAGGTCCACGGATCCTCCAGCACCTTGCTATCGAGCGGTCGCCCCTCGGATTCTCCGGACGGAGCCAGGGGACGGATCGCCAGCCGCGATGGCATTCAATCACTTACCAGCAGCCATGCACGACGCCTTGGGAGCATTGTCCGTCACGCCGGTGACACACTCGGTGCCGATGGCCATGAATCACCGCCCCAGTCGCCCACCCGAGATCGGGGACACCCGCCCCTCCCCCGGTACGGTCCTCGACCGGCTCACCGCGGGAGCGAACCGGGCTGCGCGCATCACTCATACGGAGCACCTGCCCCCAAGAGCGGGTCGGCATGCAGTCTGGCCCGATCGCATCCGCCCGGAAGTGATCAACGCCATCCATACGGCGGGCATCGAGCACCCCTGGGCCCACCAGGCGACGGCCGCGGAGCACGCGCTGGACGGCGAGTCGGTCGTCATCGCCACCGGCACCGCGTCCGGCAAGTCCCTCGCCTATCTGGCGCCGGTGCTGTCCACTCTGCTGGACGGCTCCGAGGCGCCCAACGGCCGCGGAGCGACCGCCCTGTACCTCGCTCCCACCAAGGCTCTCGCCGCCGACCAGCGGCGCTCGGTCAAGGCTCTCGCCGCCCCGCTGGGCAACCGGATCCGGCCGGCGGTGTACGACGGGGACACGCCCGTCGAGGAGCGGGAGTGGGTCCGCCAGTACGCCAATTACGTACTGACCAACCCCGACATGCTCCACCGGGGCGTCCTGCCCTCCCATCCGCGCTGGTCCTCCTTCCTGCGCGCGCTGCGCTATGTCGTCGTCGACGAGTGCCACACCTACCGCGGCGTCTTCGGCTCCCACGTCGCCCAGGTGCTGCGCCGCCTGCGCCGCGTCTGCGCCCGCTACGGCTCGTCCCCCGTCTTCCTCCTCGCCTCCGCGACCGCCGCCCAGCCGGCCCAGGCCGCCGGTCGGCTGACGGGCCTGCCGGTGCGCGAGGTCGCCGATGACGCCTCACCACGCGGAGAACTGGTCTTCGCCCTCTGGGAGCCTCCGCTCACCGAACTCCAGGGCGAGCAGGGCGCCCCGGTGCGCCGCACCGCCACCGCCGAGACCGCCGACCTCCTGACGGACCTGACCGTCCAGGGTGTCCGGTCGGTCGCCTTCGTACGCTCCCGGCGTGGCGCCGAGCTGATCTCGGTCATCGCCAAGGAGCGCCTCGCGGAGGTGGACCGCTCGCTGCCCGCCCGGGTCGCCGCCTACCGGGGCGGCTACCTGCCCGAGGAGCGCCGGGCCCTGGAACGCGCCCTCCACTCGGGTGAACTTCTCGGGCTGGCCGCCACCACCGCCCTGGAGCTGGGCATCGACGTGTCGGGCCTGGACGCCGTGGTCATCGCCGGATATCCGGGCACCCGGGCTTCGCTGTGGCAGCAGGCGGGCCGCGCCGGACGCGCCGGGCAGGGTGCGCTCGCGGTGCTCGTGGCCCGCGACGACCCGCTGGACACCTTCCTCGTCCACCACCCGGAGGCGCTGTTCCGCCAACCGGTCGAGTCGACCGTCCTGGACCCCGACAACCCGTACGTCCTCGCCCCCCACCTGTGCGCGGCGGCGGCGGAACTCCCGCTCACGGAATCCGACCTGGCCCTCTTCGGTCCCGCCGTCCCCGAGCTGCTGCCCCAGCTCGAAGCGGCCGGGCTGCTGCGCCGCCGTGCGTCGGGCTGGTACTGGACCCGCCGCGAGCGCGCCGCCGACCTCACCGACATCCGTGGCGAGGGCGGCAGCCCCGTCCAGATCGTCGAGGCCGGCACGGGACGGCTGCTGGGCACGGTCGACGAGTCGGCCGCCCACGCCGCCGTCCACGAAGGCGCCGTCCACCTCCACATGGGCCGCACCTACCTGGTCAAGCGGCTGGACCTGAAGGACTCGGTGGCCCTCGTCGAGGAGGCCAATCCCCCGTACTCGACCACCGCCCGCGACACCACCGCCATCTCCGTGCTGGACACCGACACCGAGATCCCCTGGGGCGACGGGCGCCTGTGCTACGGGTCCGTCGAGGTCACCAACCAGGTCGTCTCCTTCCTCCGCCGCCGCCTGATCACCGGCGAGGTGCTCGGCGAGACGAAACTCGACCTCCCGCCGCGGACCCTGCGCACCCGCGCCGTGTGGTGGACCGTCACCGAGGACCAGCTGGACGCCGCCCGGGTGAATCCGGAGCAGCTGGGCGGCGCCCTGCACGCCGCCGAGCACGCGTCCATCGGCCTGCTGCCGCTCTTCGCCACCTGCGACCGCTGGGACATCGGCGGTGTGTCCGTCCCGCTCCACCCCGACACGCTGCTGCCGACGGTCTTCGTCTATGACGGCCATCCGGGTGGCGCGGGCTTCGCCGAACGCGCCTTCCACACCGCCCGCGCGTGGCTCACCGCGACCCGTGACGCCATCGCCTCCTGCGAGTGCGACGCGGGCTGTCCCTCGTGCATCCAGTCGCCCAAGTGCGGCAACGGCAATGACCCGCTGCACAAGCGGGGCGCCGTCCGCCTCCTCACGGAACTGCTGCGGGGAGCCCCGGAAGAGCCCCGGGAGGGCCCGCCCGCGCCCTGACCCCGGGCGCGTACGGCCCGAACCGGGCGCGAGCCGTCACCTCCGCGATCTCACCGCGCACCGTGCACCGCACCACCTCCGCCCCCTGCGCCCGTGCCACCCGCCCCGCCGCCTCGCAGGCGACGGAAGTCCCCCACAGCGCCCGGTCCGCCGCGGCGAGCGCCGCCAGGTCCGCGGCACCTCCCGCCCGGTGCCGGGCGGCCACCGCCTGCCCCAGCGCGAGGACGGCCGCGAAGACCGCGCACATCACCGTGGCCGCCATCGCCACCCACACCGTCGCCGCCCCCCGATCGCCGGCCGAGCCCCGCCCCGAGCGGCCTCCGGCGTGCGGCAGGGCAGCCGCGCCGGCAACCACCCCGGGCGCGGGCCCGTGAGCCGCACGGGAATCCAGTCCCCGACCCGGGCCATGGCCCACGCCTCGGACGGCGAAGGAACCCGCCGGAGCGCCCGCGGTGGCGGGCGGGCCAGTCATGGCGCGACCCCCACGGTGTCCTCGGCCAGTGCGGCCGCCTCCGCACGGAGCGTCAGGCGCAGCGGGCCGGGGCCCGGAGCCGGGGCCTCCACCCGCACCCGCCACAGATCACCCGTGCGCTCCACCGCCACCCGCGCGCCGCCCGGGGCGGCCGAGCGGGCCGCCGCCACCGCCTCCGCGGGTGGCTCCGAACGGGCCACTGCCCGTGCCCCGGCCCGTGCCGCGTCCACGCACTGGATCTGCGCGGCGGCCGCCACCAGCGCCCACACGAGCGCCATCGTGAACAGCACCAGCGCCGGCAGGACCGTGGCCGCCTCGGCGGTCACCGACCCGCGATCGCCGCCGGTCTCAGAACTGGGCATCGAGCGCCCTCCCGATCAGCGCCTGCAGCCCACCCGACACCACGTCACTCGTCACGATCTTGTAGAGCACGGCCGCGAAGGCGCACGCGGCGAGCGTGCCCATCGCGTACTCGGCCGTGGTCATTCCCGCGTCGCGGCGCGCTCCAGCTCCACGCGCCCGAGCCAGCAGTGCCTTCACCATCCGGTTTCCCATTCCGACCCCCAAGAGATGTCGACCCGTCACATCAGTTCGCTCGCCAGCCCCATGACCACCGGCGCCACCCCGACCGCGAGGAACGCGGGCAGGAAGCAGAGCCCCACCGGGGCGGTGATCAGCACCTGCGCCCGCTGGGCGCGGGCCGTGGCCCGCCGCGCCTGATCCGCCCGCAGTGCGCCGGCCAGCCGGGAGACCGCCTCGGCCGCCGGGGCTCCCGAGGCACTCGCCCGTTCCAGGCAGCGCGCCAGCGGGCGGGCGCCCGGTATGCCACCGAACCGGCCCCACACCTCCCCCGGTTCGCCGCCCAGCCGCAGCTCGGCCGCCGCCCTCGCAAGCCGGTCCCCGACCGGGCCGCCCAGTGACTCCCCGACGGCCTCCGCCGCCTCACGCGGCCCCGCCCCGGCCGACAGGCACGCGGCCAGCAGGTCCGCCGCCAGGGGCAGCCCGCGCTCCACCTCACCGTCCTCGTCCCCCGCCCGGCGCGGGCGCCGCTGCCACTTCCATGCGCCATACGCGGCGGCGGCGCCCACGGCACATCCGGCGATCCCGCCGACCAGCACCCAGCCGCTGATCGCAGCTCCCACCGGCGCCGCCCACCGCCGGACCCACGCCCCGCACCCCGGCCGCCGGGATCGGCGCCGCCCGTACTCCGTCCCGAGCAGCGCGGCGATCCGCCGGCGCACCCGGCCCTCCCGCCGACGCGCCGCCACCGTCCAGGCCAGCCATGCCACACCGGCCGCCACGGCGCCGCCCACCCCCAGGCTGTGGAGGAACTGCCCACTCATGGCCCCTCCCCGGCCCGGACGACCCGGCCGGCCCACCACAGGCCCACGGCCTCCAGCAGCCCACCCACGGCCAGGCAGCCCAGCCCCGCCGGGGTGTGGAACAGCACCCGCAGGGGATCGGCGCCGAGCGCCCAGCCCATCGCGAGCCCCACCACCGGAAGCACCGCCAGCATCCCCACCGTCGCCCAGGCGCCGGCCAGCTGCGCCCTCAGCCGCTCCTGCCGGTCGCGCCCCTCCCGGAGCGCCGCCTCCAGCCGGTCCAGGCCCGCCGCGAGACCGGCACCGCCGTCCACGGCCACCTGCCAGCAGGCCGCCAGACCCAGCAGACCGTCCGCACCGTCCTCCCGCGCGGCGCGCCGCAACGCCTCCGGTACGTCGCCCCCGAACCGCGCCGCCGCCAGGACCGCAGCCTCCTCCCCGCCGAGCCCGCCAGTGGTGCGGGCCGCCCAGAGCAACGCCTGACCGGGCTGCCACCCCGCGCGCAACTCACCCGCCACCGCCCCGCACAGGGCGATCACCGCGTCCGCCCGCCGCTCCCGGTCCCGGGCACGCTCGCGGGCCCGCAACCGCCGTCCCACCAGCGGTACGGCACACGCACCCGCGACCAACGGCAGTACCGACTCAGCCAGCGCCGCCAGAACGCCCGCCACCACCAGGCACAGCCACTCCCGCCGCCCCCGGACCACTGGCGCCCACCGCCTCCAGGACCACGGTCCCGCGACCGGCACGTCACCGCCGCCCGCGAACAGCAACCGCGCCCGCCGCGCCCCCCGCCCCCGGTCCATCACCAGCCAGGCCGCCGCGCCCGCGCACACCGCCGCGTACATCGGCTGTCCCGTCACCACCGCACACCCCCGATCAGCGACCGCAGTCGCTCCCAGCCGCGCTCGTACCGAAAGCCCTCGGCCCCCCACCGCAGTGCGGGAGCCGTGACGACCCATCCCCGCGCGTCCCGTTCCAGCACATGCACCTCTGCGATCCGGCGCTGCCCGGTCCGGTCGCGCGCGAGGTGGACCACGACCGACAACCCGGCCGCCACCTGGCTGTGCAGCGCCGCCCTGTCGAGCCCGGCGGCCGTCCCCAGCGCCTCCAGGCGAGCCGGCACATCAGCGGCGGTGTTGGCGTGCACGGTCCCGCAGCCGCCCTCGTGGCCAGTGTTCAAAGCAGCAAGCAGATCCGTCACTTCGGCGCCCCGCACCTCGCCCACCACCAGCCGGTCGGGCCGCATCCGCAGCGCCTGGCGCACCAGGTCCCGCAGCGTCACCAGGCCCGCGCCCTCCTGATTGGGCGGCCGGGCCTCCAGCCGCACCACATGCGGGTGGTCGGGCCGCAACTCGGCCGAGTCCTCGGCGAGGACGATCCGCTCCCGCTCACCCACCAGCCCCAGCAGCGTGGACAACAGCGTCGTCTTCCCCGACCCCGTACCGCCACTGATCAGATACGACACCCGGGCTTCGACCAGCGCGCGAAGCACCTCGTCCCCACCCGGCGGAACCGTCCCCGCGGCCGTCAGGTCATCCAGGGAGAAGGCCCGGGGCCGCACCACCCGCAGCGACAGGCAGGTCGAACCGACAGCCACCGGTGGCAGCACCGCGTGCAGCCGCGTCCCGTCCGGCAGCCGCGCGTCCACCCACGGCCGGGCGTCGTCCAGCCGCCGTCCCGCCACCGCCGCCAGCCGCTGCGCCAGCCTGCGTACCGCCGCCGCGTCCGGGAAGGCGACGCCCGTCGGCTCCAGTCCCGCACCGCGGTCCACCCACACCCGGTCCGGTGCCGACACCAGCACGTCCGTCACCGCCGGATCGGCGAGCAACGGCTCCAGCGGACCGGTCCCCACCAGTTCGCACCGCAACTCCGCGGCCGCCCCGAGCACTTCCGTGTCGCCCAGCAGCCGCCCTTGCGCACGCAGGGCCGCCGCCACGCCGGCGGGAGTCGGTTCCGTGCCGCTCTCCACGAGCCGCTGCCGGACGGCCTCCAACAGCCCCGCCGTCATGACCCGCTCCCCTCGGCCAGCGCCCGCTCCAGGAACGCCGTACAGAACCGCCCGAGCGGCCCCCGCGCGCTGTCGCCCGGCGGGGCGCCCCCGTCCAGTGCGGCCATCAGGCCCGGCTCCCAGGGCAGTTCCCCCACGAGCGGCAGGCCGAGGACGCCCGCGATCCACTGGTCGTCGACCCCGGCGGCGTACGGGCCGCGCACCACCACCCGCAGGTCGCGGAGCACCGTGCCCACCACGGATGCCACTCGCTTGGCCCCCGCGACGGCCCGCAGTTCGGCGGGCACCACGAGCAGCCCCAGGTCCAGCTGCGCCAACGCCTCCGTGGTGGATGCGTCGGTCCGGCGCGGCAGGTCCACCACCACGACACCGCCGCGTCTGCGCGCCGCCGCCAGCACCGAACGCATCGCCTCCGGGCGGATCTCCACCGCTTCGCCCCGGTCCCAGCTCAGGACCCGGAGCCCGCACAGCGAAGGCAGCGACTCCTCCAGCGCCCCACCGGCGACCCGGCCCTTGGAAGCCGCGAGATCCGGCCACCGCAGCCCCTCGGCCTGCTCACCGCCCAGCAGGACGTCGAGGCCTCCGCCCAGCGCGTCGCCGTCCACGAGGATCGTCCGCCGCCCCTCACGCGCCGCGGTGACGGCCAGCGCGCAGGCCAGGGTCGACGCCCCGGCACCACCCCGCCCGCCGATCACCCCGACGGTCAGCGCCCGCCGCCCCGCGCCCTCGACGACGTCGGCGATGCGGTCGACGAGCCAGCTCTCGGCGTCGGGGAGCCGCAGCACACAGTCCGCGCCGATCTCCACCGCGCGGCGCCACACCCCGGGATCGTCCTGGTCCCGGCCCACGAGCAGCACGTCACGTCTACGTGTCGCACCCCGGCACCGAGCCGCCGCGTCGTCGCCCACCAGGACCAGCGGCGCCGCGTCCCAGCCCGATCCGCGCTCGGGCACCGAGTGGTACACCTCCGGGTGCGCGCCCGCCGCGGCACACAGCCGCAGCAGATCGTCGAGCAGCTCCGCGTCCTCGGTCACGATCAGCGGGCCGGCCCGCTGCCCCTCGACGGTCGGTGCCCGGTCGGACGTGATCGATCCGGCCATGATTCCGCCCCCTCCCTTGTCTCACCGGGAATCGCCTCGCTCGCCTGGGATCGCCTCGATCGCCTGAGGCGCCTCAATCGCCTCAATCACCTGCGATCGGCGGTGATCGACGGTGATCAGCGCGGCGGTGATCGGCGCGACCGTCGGCTCGTCCCGCCGTGGTCCGCGCGAGGTACCCGCCCCGCCCTCATCGGCCGTTAGATCCGCGATTCCTTCAACCGCGGACTTCGCGGCCGGAATCACGGTGTACGACTTCCGGAAAAAAAGTGGATCTTGCTCTAAAACTGTGGACAACTCACCGGTTGTGAATATCCCCGTAGCCCTAACCAGCGACTTCCACAGAGCAGCAGATCCGCTACGCTGAGTGATGGTGAGGGGTGTGGCGGGCAGCCGGCCCGGCGCGACACAAGGGGGGCGGAATGATCGGTCAGAGCCGCCAGGAACGGGCGAAAACGCATCCGGACATGCGACGACCCCCGCCGGGGGGGAGAGCGGGGGTCGTCTCTCCGGCCGACTCGGGGGGGGAGGAGCCGGACCGGGTTAGCACGGTCGCGAACGATCCGTGACTTCCATGGTGTACCCGAGAGCCTTCTCAGGCAAACCCACACGCGCCAGCGTACGCCGAATGGCGGGCACCTATGCTCGGGCTCGTGGAAAACCACTCCTTGCCGCGCACAGCAGCCTTCTTTGACCTGGACAAGACGGTCATTGCGAAGTCATCGACCCTGACCTTCAGCAAGTCCTTCTACCAAGGCGGCCTGATCAACCGCCGCGCCGTACTGCGGACTGCCTACATCCAGTTCGTCTTCCTGGCCGGCGGCGCCGACCACGAGCAGATGGAGCGGATGCGGGAGTACCTCTCCGCACTCTGCAAGGGCTGGAACGTCCAGCAGGTCAAGGAGCTGGTCGCGGAGACGCTGCACGACCTGATCGACCCGATCATCTACGACGAGGCGGCGTCCCTCATCGAGGAGCACCACGCCGCCGGCCGGGACGTGGTGATCGTCTCCACCTCCGGCGCCGAGGTCGTCGAACCCATCGGCGAGCTGCTCGGGGCCGACCGGGTCGTGGCGACGCGAATGATCGTCGGCGACGACGGCTGCTTCACCGGGGAGGTGGACTACTACGCCTACGGGCCCACCAAGGCCGAGGCGATTCGCGAACTGGCCGAAACAGAGGGGTACGACCTGTCCCGCTGTTACGCGTACAGCGATTCGGCCACCGACCTGCCCATGCTGGAGGCCGTGGGTCACCCGTACGCGGTGAACCCGGACCGCGCGCTGCGCCGCGAGGCCGCCGCGCGCGACTGGCCTGTCCTCGTCTTCAACCGCCCGGTCCGGCTGAAGCAGCGCCTGCCCGCCTTCCGGATGCCGCCACGCCCCGCGCTCGTGGCGGCCGCGGCGGTGGGTGCGGCGGCGGCCACCGCCGGCCTGGTCTGGTACGCCAACCGGCGTCGGCAGTCGGCGTGACCCCGCTCCACGAAGCCGCAGGCAGAAGCACTTAACGGGCATTCCGCCCTTGGAGGAAAAAGTGGAGTCAGGGCTTTCGCATCACCCCGGACGGTAGTACAAAGGACTTAACGGCCCGCGAGACCGAGGACATCCGAAAGGATTACCTGTTGAGCAAGAAGGCCCCACGGACCGAACAGCACGAAAGCTGAGCACCCACGCGACGTCGACCCGTCGATTACGGGCCAGCCGCACCAGGCGTCGGGCAAAGTTCCCCGCCTGATGGGCACATATCGAGGACGCATGGTAACTCGGCGGACGTGCCAGCGGCGGTACCGCCCAGCGGTACCGCCGCAACCCTGTCCGGACCCCGGGCCTTTCAGCCCGCCGCACCCCCGTCCGGACACCTCGCCTTTCAGCCCGGCCACGGTGGCCCGCCGGCCCGGCCTCCCGTAATCCTTCCTCAGTCGGCTTTTACGCCGCTCCGCGCTGGAGCGCCTCGCACACCGCAGTCGACTCCCGGACGCCGAACTCGACGGCCCGACCGCAATGCGCGATCCACGCCGCCATGCCTTCCGGGGTGCCGGACAGATAACCCTCGAACGCCGCGACATACGCCGCGCGTCCCTGCTCGGCGTGGCCGACCTCGGCCGGGCAGATCGCCTTGGGGTCCAGCCCGCTGCCGATCAGCACGATGCGCTCCGCCGCCCGTGCCACCAGTCCGCTGTACGAGGTGAAGGGCCGCAGCGCCAGCAGTTCACCGTGCACCACCGCCGCCATCACCAGCGCCGGAGCCGAGCTGCCCGCCACGATCAGCTGCGCCAGCCCCTCCAGTCGGCCCGCGACCTCGGTGGCATCCGGCAGCGGGGCCTCGATCAGCGGCTCGTCGACGGGCTCCCCGTCCCGCCGCGGCCGGCCCATCGAGTCCACCATCGAGTCCGCCACCGCTTCCGGCGCCGCCTCGGTACCCGGCCGCCGCCCCGGATCACCCGCCGCGACCAGATGGAGCCGGGCCAGCACCCGCATCGGCGACTGTCGCCAGATCGACAGCAACTGCCCCGCCTCGGCACCCAGGCGCAGCGCGGCACCGACCGTCCGCGCCTCCTCGTCACCACCGAAGTCGGTGCGCCGGCGCACCTCCTCCAGCGCCCAGTCGGCACCCGACAGAGCCGCCGACGCGCGGGCCCCGCGCAGGGCCGCCTCGGAGGTCACCTCATTGCTGCGGCGCCGCATCACGCGGTGCCCGTAGACCCGGTCGACGGCCTTGCGAACGGAGTCCACGGCATCGGGCACTCCGGGCAGCGCCCCCAGCGCGACCAGGGGGTCAGCGGGATTCGTACTCATAGGTAGCGAGGCTACGCGCCCGACGCCGAGGCCCCACCTTGGAGTGGCCTTCGTCATACATCTCGGCAACTTGACGCAAGGGCGCCACTACGCACCGCTACGCTTCCTGAATATGAAGATCGCTTTCGTAGGGAAGGGCGGCAGCGGCAAGACGACGCTGTCCTCGCTCTTCATCCGCCACCTCGTCGCCAACGAGGCCCCCGTCCTCGCGGTGGACGCCGACATCAACCAGCATCTCGGAGCCGCACTGGGGCTGGACGAGACAGAGGCAGCCGCGCTGCCGGCGATGGGCGCCCACCTGCCGCTGATCAAGGAGTACCTGCGCGGCACCAACCCACGGATCCCGTCCGCCGAGACGATGATCAAGACGACGCCGCCGGGCGAGGGCTCGCGGCTGCTGCGCGTGGACGAGGACAACCCGATCTACGAGGCGTGCGCCCGGCCCGTGCGCCTGGACGACGGCGACATCCGGCTGATGGCGACCGGGCCGTTCACCGAGTCCGACCTGGGCGTGGCCTGCTACCACTCGAAGGTCGGCGCGGTGGAACTGTGCCTGAACCATCTGGTCGACGGGCCCGACGAATACGTGGTCGTCGACATGACGGCCGGCTCGGACTCGTTCGCGTCCGGGATGTTCACCCGCTTCGACATGACGTTCCTGGTGGCCGAGCCGACCCGTAAGGGCGTCTCCGTCTACCGCCAGTACAAGGAGTACGCGCGGGACTTCGGCGTCGAGCTGCGGGTCGTCGGCAACAAGGTGCAGGGCATGGAGGACGTGGACTTCCTGCGCGAGGAGATCGGGGACGACCTGCTCGTCACGGTCGGCCACTCGGACTGGGTCCGTTCGATGGAGAAGGGCCGTCCGGCGCGCTTCGAGCTGCTGGAGGCGGAGAACCGGATGGCGCTGCAGTCGCTGCAGAACGCCGCGGACGACTCGTACCGGCACCGGGACTGGGAGCGCTACACACGCCAGATGGTGCACTTCCACCTGAAGAACGCGGAGAGCTGGGGCAACGCGAAGACGGGTGCCGACCTGGCGGCGCAGGTCGACCCCGGCTTCGTACTGGGTGAGGGGCTCGGCGCCGTTCAGCCCGCCTGACGGGGGGCGGCGGGCGGCGCGGCCGCGCCTGCCGCCGGGGCCGCGGAAGGCTGGGCGGCGAGGAAGGCCGTCCAGCCGTCCTTCGGGGCCTCGCCGACCTTCAGGGTCCGCAGCTTGGCCAGGACGGCGGGGTCCTGCGCGTCCAGCCAGTCGGCGAGCTGCCGGAACGACACGCACCGCACCTCGCTGCGGACACAGACGTTGGCGATGGTCTCCTCGATGGCGCGCATGTACGTGCCGCCGTTCCAGGACTCGAAGTGGTTGCCGATGATCAGGGGGGCGCGGTTGCCGTTGTACGCGCGCTCGAAGGCCTGGAGCATCCCGTCACGGAACTGGTTGCCCCAGTACTGGTGCATGGACGGCGCGCCCTTGGTCGTCCCGGACTGGTTGACCAGGAAGTTGTAGTCCATGGACAGCGTCTCGAAGGCCCGTCCCGGAACGGGGATCATCTGGAGGGAGAGGTCCCACAGGCCCCTGTCCTTCCCCGGCCACACCTGGTTGTTGATACCACTGGTGTCGTAGCGCCAGCCCAACTCACTGGCCGCGCGCACGAAGTTCTCCCGGCCCTCCAGGCAGGGGGTGCGGGCGCCGATGAGTTCCGTGTCGTAGTCGAAGGGCAGCGGCTTCTCGGACGTCAGCCCGGAGTTCGTCTTCCAGTTCTTCACGAAGGACTTGGCCTGGGAGATCTCGCTCTTCCAGTCCTCGACCGACCAGGTTCCGACACCACTCTCCGGGCCGCAGAAGTGGCCGTTGAAGTGGGTGCCGATCTCGTTGCCCTCCTGCCACGCGCCGCGCAGTTCGCGCACGGTGTCGCGGATGCCCTCGGTGTCGTTGAAGCCGATGTCGGAGCGGCCGGGGGCGTGGCCGGGCGGAACGTACAGTGTCGACTTCTGCTCGGGCAGCAGATAGACGCCGCTGAGGAAGTACGTCATCGTCGCGCCGTACTTCTTGCCGACTTCGCGGAAGTGCGAGAAGAGTTTCTGGCTGTCCTCGCCGGCGCCGTCCCACGAGAAGACCACGAACTGCGGGGGCCTCTCACCGGGCTTGAGGGGTTCCTGCTTGCGCAGTCCGGGCTGGGCGCCGGTGTAGGCGGTCGACCCGTCGCCGATGAGCCGGACCGCGCTCTTGGGTGCTCCGACCCGTTTGGGGCCGGCCGCGCCCTCGGCGGCGTCATCCGAGCCGCTGCACCCGGCCAGCCCGGCCACCAGCGCCGCCGTGACCCCGGCCGCGACGGCGACCGAGCGCATCGGCCGCCGCCCGCCCGGGGCGGTCGCGCCCAGGGTGATCCTGCGCGGGGCGAGCCTGCCCGGGGCGGTCGTGCCCAGGACGGTCCGGGCCGGTGCGGTCGCACCCAGGGCGGTCCGGGCCGGTGCGGTCGCACCCAGGGCGGTCCGGGCCGGTGCGGTGCTCAGGGTGAGAGGCCCGTGCGCGGTGCTCTGCTGGGGGGCGCCGGCGCGGGCGGGGGTCCGCCGGGCGGGGCGCCCGTGCCTGCCGGTCTTCTTCGTGGCGGCCATCTTCCGCCCACCCTTCTCGTGGTCCACGGAGGTCTCTGCTGAGAGCGCCGTCAACGTCGCACCACGGAAGGCGGTATAAAGATACGACAAGCCGCACTAGAACGACTAATCACTGAATGAGGTGAAACATTGCCCTATTTGCATCGAAAATAATGCCGGAGTCTTTACTCTGCATTACGATCTGTTTACAGAGAGTTGGCACACTCCCGCCGCTGCACGCCGTGACCCACGGCCGCGACCCCACGTTCGTTCGACCCGCACGTAACCGCGACCGCGCCGCCCCGGAGGAGACGGGAAATCATGACTGCCTGCATCCCGGCCCGCACGAACCGCCCCGGCCGTACGTTCCGCGCCGCCGCGAGGCCACGATTCAAGCGGCCGCACAGCCCGCCGTCGTCCGGGGGCGGGCGCCGGTTCCCCGTCGCGGGTGCCGACGTCTCCGCCTCCCTCGCGGTCTTCCTCATCGCCCTACCGCTCTCGCTCGGCATCGCCCTCGCCACCGGCGCGCCCCTCCAGGCCGGCCTGGTGGCCGCCGCGGTCGGGGGTATCGTCGCCGGCCGGCTCGGCGGCTCACCGCTGCAGGTCAGCGGCCCGGCCGCCGGGCTGACGCTGGTCACCGCCGAGCTGATCCAGAAGTACGGCTGGCGCACCACCTGCGCGATCACCGTCATGGCCGGGCTCGCCCAACTCGCCCTGTCGGCGCTGCGGGTGGCCCGCTCGGCGCTCGTGGTGTCGCCGGCGATCGTGCACGGCATGGTGGCCGGCATCGGTGTCACCATCGCCCTCGCCCAGCTCCACGTGGTCCTCGGCGGTACGCCGCAGAGTTCCGCCGTGGACAACGTCCTCGGGCTGCCGGCCCAGTTGGCCGGCCTGCACACGGCCGCGGTCTCTGTGAGCGTGGCGACGGTCGTCGTCCTGCTGGTGTGGCCGCGCCTCCCCGGACGACTGGGCGGTGGCCTTCGGAAGGTGCCCGCAGCCCTCGCGGCCGTGGCCGCCGCGACCGTGCTGGCCGTCGCCGCCGGAATCGGCGTACCCCGCGTCGACCTGCCCTCCTGGAGCAGTCACGCGCTTCCCGGGCTGCCGGAGGGGCCCGTCCTGGGCATCGCCGTGGGCGTCCTGACCATCACGCTGGTCACCAGCGTCCAGTCCCTGCTGTCGGCCGTGGCCGTCGACAAGCTGGTGGCCGCCCGCAAGGACACCACGGTCCATGTGCCGCGTTCCGACCTCGACCGGGAGCTGAGGGGGCAGGGGGCCGCGAACATCGTCTCCGGCGCGCTCGGCGGCCTGCCGGTCGCGGGCGTCGCCGTGCGCAGCGTGGCGAATGTGTCGGCGGGCGCGGTCAGCCGGCACTCCACGATGCTGCACGGCCTGTGGGTGGTGCTGGCCGCCCTCGTCCTCGTACCGGTGATCGACCTGATCCCGCTGCCCGCGCTCGCCGCCCTCGTCATGGCCATCGGCATCCAGATGGTCAGCATCACCCACATCCGCAGCGTCACCCGCCACCGGGAGGTGCTGGTCTACGCCGTGACGGTGTCCGGGGTCGTCCTCATCGGGATCCTGGAGGGCGTGGCGCTCGGCATCGTCGTGGCCAGCGGTGTCGCCATGCACCGGCTCACCAGGACACGGATCACCAAGGAGACCAAGGGGGACGTGGAACACGTCAAGGTCCGAGGGCAGCTCACCTTCCTGGCCGTGCCCCGGCTGAGCCGGGCGCTGCACCAGATTCCCCAGGGGGCGAGCGCCGTCGTCGAGCTGGACGGTTCGTTCATGGACCACGCGGCCTACGAGACCCTCCAGGACTGGCAGATGTCCCATGTGGCCCGGGGCGGGCAGGTCGAGATGACCGGCCGCACCGGAGTACGGATCGCGGAGCCCGGCGCGGGCACCCACGCCTGCTGCCGCCCATGGACGCCCTGGCGCAACCACCACTGCGGGGAACACACCGCGGCCGAGCCCAAGCTGCACATGAAGGGGCATCAACTGGCGAGCGGGCTCAGCTCCTTCCAGCGCAACACGGCCCCGCTGGTGCGTGAAGAGCTGGCCAGGCTCGCGAGGGAGGGCCAGCGGCCGTCGCAGCTGTTCCTGACGTGCGCCGACTCCCGGCTCGTCACCAGCATGATCACGGCGAGCGGTCCGGGCGACCTGTTCACCGTGCGCAATGTGGGCAATCTGGTGCCGATGCCGGGCGCGGAGAGCGGGGACGACTCCGTGGCGGCCGCCATCGAGTACGCGGTGGAGGTCCTGCGCGTGCAGTCCATCACCGTGTGCGGGCACTCCGACTGCGGGGCGATGCAGACCCTGCTGAGCTGCGACCCGGACGCGCCCCGCACGGCGCCCCAGACACCGCTGCGGCGCTGGCTCCGGCACGGGATGCCGAGCCTGGAGCGGATGAAGAGCACGCACCGCACCTGGGCCCGGCTGTCCGGCGGCCCGTCCGGCGACAGCACGGGCAGACTGCCCGCCGACGCGGCCGAGCAACTGTGCCTGACCAACGTGGTCCAGCAACTGGAGCATCTGAAGGCGTACGAGGCCGTGGCGCGGCGCCTCGCGGAGGGGACGCTGGAGCTGCACGGGATGTATTTCCACGTGGGTGAGGCGCAGGCGTACCTGCTGTCGGACCCCGATACGCGTACGAGCGGTGGCACACGGGCGGACGGCATGCCGGCGGACACCGCTCGGGCTGACGGCACGCGTACGGGCGGGGAGAGCTCCGTCTTCCACTGGGTCGCCCCGACGGCCCTCGCGAAGCCGAGCCGTTCCTTCCTCTGCACCGCCGACACGGCCGTCACCCCCTTCCCCACGTCCCCCGTGCCTCCCTCCTCTTCCCACTCGCCGAACCGGCCGCCGTCCCGGCCCTCGTCGAAGGAGGGAGCACCCGCCTGACCGCCGCCGCGCCGGGACCTGCCGATCGGCCACCCGCCCGCGCCGGGACCCGCAGATCGGCCACCCGGCCGTCGGCCTGGCCGTCGGCCCCGACCATCGACCCCGCCCGCCGACCGCCGGCTGTCGGCCACCCGAGCCAACCGGTGCCCGACCGATCACTCGACCGACCGAGCACCCGGCCAACCGAATCACTCGGCCAAGCGGCCAAGCGGCCAAGCGGCCGAACAGCCGAGGGACGGACTGGCCGAGGGGCCGACCGCCCGACCGATCACTCGACCGACCGAGCACCCGGCCAAGCCGCCAACCGGCCGCATGTCGTCGGCACCGTGAACCTCCGGCGGGCCGCATCCGTGGGAGTGGTCGGTGGCCCCTTCTCCCCACCGCCCGGGGAGGAGGGGCCACTTGACCACCTGGTCCCGTTCACCCCGTCAGCCGGTACCCGTACGAGCCACCCGCCAACAGGTCTAAACCAATCGGCTGGAAGCTCTTGTCACCCGGGCATCTGGCTGATGAGCTATGGGCTGGGACACATCGGACGCCCCGGGAATGGGAGATGTCGTGAGCAACGAGAGCCTGGCCAACCTTCTGAAGGAGGAGCGGCGGTTCGCACCGCCCGCCGAGCTGGCTGCGAACGCCAATGTGACGGCGGACGCGTACGAGCAGGCCGAGGCGGACAGGCTTGGCTTCTGGGCCGAGCAGGCACGGCGCCTCAGCTGGGCCACCGAGCCGACCGAGACCCTCGACTGGTCGAACCCGCCCTTCGCGAAGTGGTTCGCCGACGGCACGCTCAACGTCGCGTACAACTGCGTCGACCGGCACGTCGAGGCCGGGCACGGCGACCGGGTCGCCATCCACTTCGAGGGCGAGCCGGGCGACAGCCGCGCCATCACCTACGCCGAGCTCAAGGACGAGGTCTCGAAGGCGGCCAACGCGCTGACCGAGCTCGGCGTCCGCAAGGGCGACCGGGTCGCGGTGTACATGCCGATGATCCCCGAGGCCGCCGTCGCCATGCTGGCCTGTGCCCGCATCGGTGCCGCGCACTCGGTCGTCTTCGGCGGGTTCTCGGCCGATGCCGTCGCCTCACGCATCCAGGACGCCGACGCCAAGCTGGTCATCACTGCCGACGGCGGCTACCGGCGCGGCAAGCCGTCCGCGCTCAAGCCGGCCATCGACGAGGCCGTCGCCAAGTGCCCGCAGGTCGAGCACGTCCTGGTGGTGCGCCGCACCGGCCAGGACACCGCGTTCACCGAGGGCCGTGACGTGTGGTGGGACGACATCGTCCCCCGCCAGTCGGCCGAGCACACCCCCGAGGCGTTCGACGCGGAGCACCCGCTCTTCATCCTCTACACGTCCGGTACGACGGGTAAGCCTAAGGGCATCCTGCACACCTCGGGCGGCTACCTCACCCAGGCGGCGTACACACACCACGCGGTCTTCGACCTCAAGCCGGAGACCGACGTCTACTGGTGCACCGCCGACATCGGCTGGGTGACCGGCCACTCGTACATCGTGTACGGGCCACTGGCCAACGGCGCGACGCAGGTGATGTACGAGGGCACCCCGGACACCCCGCACCAGGGCCGGTTCTGGGAGATCGTGCAGAAGTACGGCGTCACGATCCTCTACACGGCTCCCACCGCCATCCGTACGTTCATGAAGTGGGGAGACGACATCCCCGCCAAGTTCGACCTGTCGAGCCTCCGGGTCCTGGGGTCGGTCGGCGAGCCGATCAACCCCGAGGCGTGGATCTGGTACCGGGAGAACATCGGCGGCGGCAGGACCCCGGTCGTGGACACCTGGTGGCAGACCGAGACCGGCGCGATGATGATCTCGCCGCTGCCGGGCGTCACCGAGACCAAGCCGGGCTCCGCCCAGCGCCCGCTCCCGGGCATCTCGGCCACCGTCGTCGACGACGAGGCGAACGAGGTCCCCGACGGCGGGGGCGGATACCTGGTCCTCACCGAGCCGTGGCCGTCGATGCTGCGCACCATCTGGGGCGACGACCAGCGGTTCATCGACACCTACTGGTCCCGCTTCGAGGGCAAGTACTTCGCCGGTGACGGCGCCAAGAAGGACGACGACGGCGACATCTGGCTGCTCGGCCGGGTCGACGACGTCATGCTCGTCTCCGGCCACAACATCTCCACGACCGAGGTGGAGTCGGCTCTCGTGTCGCACCCGAAGGTCGCCGAGGCGGCGGTCGTGGGCGCGGCGGACGAGACGACCGGTCAGGCCATCGTGGCGTTCGTGATCCTGCGCGGCACGGCCAGCGAGGACGACGCGCTCGTGGGCGACCTGCGCAACCACGTCGGCGCGACGCTCGGCCCGATCGCCAAGCCCAAGCGCATCCTGCCGGTGGCCGAGCTGCCCAAGACGCGCTCCGGCAAGATCATGCGCCGACTGCTGCGGGACGTGGCGGAGAACCGGCAGCTCGGTGACGTCACCACGCTGACGGACTCGTCCGTCATGGACCTGATCCAGTCCAAACTGCCGACGGCCTCCAGCGAGGACTGACCCGGCTCGGCCCCACAGGAGAGGGCATCCGTCGACGACGCGCCGGATGCCCTCTTCACACATAAAGTGGCTTTCACCGGATATGCCCTCGCGTACACCGGGTACGGTAAGAGCCGCGTCAACACGATGAACACGAGTCTCAAGGTGCGCCGGGAAGTCTGGTCGGCAATGCGTTTCGTCATGCCCGCCGAACCGACCGGAGGTCCGCCACCGTGGCCGCGCCGAACTCCAGCCCCCCGCGCACGTTCCTCGCCCGTCTCTCGCTCCCCGAGCGGACGTACATTGCGAACGCGCTGCGGGCGGAGACGGTGGGCGGTGTCCTGCTCCTCCTCGCCGCCGTCGCCGCCCTCGTCTGGGCGAACACCCCGATCAGCGGCAGTTACGAGTCCGTACGCGACTTCCACATGGGCCCGGCCGCCCTCGGCCTGGACCTGTCCCTCCAGCACTGGGCGGCGGACGGGCTGCTGGCCGTGTTCTTCTTCGTCGCCGGCATCGAACTCAAGCGCGAGCTCGTCGCGGGCGAACTGCGCGACCCGAAGGCGGCCGCGCTCCCGGTGATCGCCGCGCTCTGCGGAATGATCGCCCCGGCGCTCGTCTACACGCTCGTCAGCGTCGGCGGAGGCGGCTCGACGGCCGGGTGGGCGGTCCCGACCGCCACCGACATCGCCTTCGCGCTCGCCGTCCTCGCCGTGATCGGCACCTCACTGCCGTCCGCGCTGCGCGCGTTCCTCCTCACCCTGGCCGTCGTCGACGACCTGTTCGCGATCCTGATCATCGCGATCTTCTTCACCAACGACTTGAACTTCGCGGCGCTCGCGGGCGCCTTCGCCGGCCTGGTCGTCTTCTGGGTGCTGCTGCGCACCGGTATACGCGGCTGGTACGTGTACATCCCGCTCGCCCTGGTGATCTGGGGCCTGATGTACAACAGCGGCGTCCACGCCACCATCGCCGGCGTCGCCATGGGCCTGATGCTCCGCTGCACGCGCCGCGAGGGCGAGGAACAATCCCCGGGCGAGCACATCGAGCATCTGGTGCGGCCCCTGTCGGCCGGTTTCGCGGTGCCGCTGTTCGCACTGTTCTCAGCGGGCGTCTCCGTCTCCGGCGGCGCACTGGCCGACGTCTTCACCAAGCCGGAGACCCTCGGTGTGGTGCTGGGCCTGGTGGTGGGCAAGGCCTTCGGGATCTTCGGGGGTACGTGGCTGGCGGCCCGCTTCACCCGGGCGTCGCTCAACCAGGACCTCACCTGGGCGGACCTCTTCGCGGTCGCCACCCTCGCGGGCATCGGCTTCACCGTCTCGCTGCTCATCGGGGAGCTGGCCTTCGCCGGGAACGCCGGGCTGACCGACCAGGTCAAGGCGGCGGTCCTGATGGGCTCGCTCATCGCCGCCGTCCTCGCCGCGATCCTGCTGAAGCTGCGGGTGCGCAAGTACCGGGCGCTCCTCGAGGAGGAGGAGCGGGACGAAGACATGGACGGCATTCCGGACATCTACGAGCAGCACGACCCCGCGTACCACCTGCGGATGGCGGAGATCCACGAGTACAAGGCCGCCGAGCACCGGCGACTCGCCGAGGAGGCCGCCGCGAAGACGGCTGTGGAGAGGGGGACGGCCGACGGAACGGACCCGGAAACGGCTGCCGAAACGGGCGGGGAGACGGACGCGGAGGCGGACACGGAGACGGACGCGGAGACGGCCGGGCGGGCCGATGTGGCAGGGGGATCGCGCACAGACCGCGACCGTCCGGCATGATCTGAGGTCGGACCGTAGGAGAGAAGAGGGAGCGAGACGATGAGCTACCCCGCCGACAATGGTGGACCTGGTGCGGAGCGCAGTCTCGGCCAGCTGGTCGCCTCGGCGACCGCCGAGATGTCCGCACTGGTGCACGACGAGATCGCGCTGGCCAAGGCCGAACTGCGACAGGACGTCAAGCGCGGCGTGATGGGCGGTGCGGCCCTCAGCGTCGCGGGCGTCTTCGCGCTCTTCTCGCTTCCCGTGCTGAGCTTCGCCGCGGCGTACGGCATCCACAACCTGGGACTCGGGCTCGCCTGGTCCTTCCTGATCGTCGGCGGCGCGTACCTGGTGCTGGCCGGGCTGCTGGCGCTGCTCGCGGTGACCAAGTTCAAGAAGGTCAAGCCGCCGGAGCGGTCCATGGCCTCGGCCAAGCGGACCGCCGCCGTGTTCGGAAACGCCAAGCCGCACCCGCGTGAGGCCGCCGGGCGTCCGATTCGTCCCGCCCTTCCGGTCAAGGACGAGGCCGAGGTTGTGGCACGCTCGTCTGCATGACCGTCCCTGAGAGCAATTCCGGCAGTCCCGTACGTATCGATGGTCCCTGGACACATCGCGACGTGGCGGCCAATGGGGCGCGCTTCCATATCGCCGAGATGGGCGACGGCCCGCTGGTGTTGCTGCTGCACGGATTCCCGCAGTTCTGGTGGACGTGGCGGCACCAGCTGCCCGCGCTCGCCGACGCGGGGTTCCGGGCGGTCGCGATGGACCTGCGCGGCGTGGGCGGCAGTGACCGTACGCCTCGGGGATACGACCCGGCGAACCTGGCGCTCGACATCACGGGCGTGGTGCGGTCGCTCGGCGAACCGGACGCGGCGCTGGTCGGGCACGACCTGGGCGGGTACCTGGCGTGGACGGCGGCGGTGATGCGGCCGAAGCTGGTGCGCCGGCTGGCCGTTTCGTCGATGCCGCACCCGCGACGGTGGCGTTCGGCGATGCTGGCGGACTTCTCGCAGTCGCGCGCCGGCTCGTACGTATGGGGCTTCCAGCGGCCGTGGCTGCCTGAGCGTCAGCTCGTGGCCGATGACGCGGCGTTGGTCGGGCGGCTGATCCGCGACTGGTCGGGGCCGGGCCAGGAGCTGGGTGAGGAGACGATCGACGTGTACCGGCGGGCGATGGCCATCCCGTCGACCGCGCACTGCTCGATCGAGCCGTACCGGTGGATGGTGCGGTCCCTCGCCCGTCCTGACGGGATCCAGTTCAACCGCCGTATGAAGCGCCCGGTGCGGGTTCCCACACTGCACCTGCACGGCTCCCTGGACCCGGCGATGCGTACGCGCAGCGCGGCGGGTTCCGGCGAGTACGTGGAAGCTCCGTACCGGTGGCGGCTGTTCGACGGGCTGGGCCATTTCCCCCATGAGGAGGACCCGGTGGCGTTCTCCACCGAGCTCATCAACTGGCTCAAGGACCCCGAGCCGGACCGGTAGTCGCCCGCCGTGCCCGTCCCCGCGCCTGGGGGGGCACACAGCCGCACGACGAACAGCTCGTATGACGAACAGCCAATTGCCCGGCGCATAGGCCAATTGGCGGCCCCTGGGGCGGTTACCGACCTTGGGGCCCGGGCAGACGTCGGGGTATGGGCTGGACGCACGACTACGCTGACTCAGCACGGAACCGCCGCTCGGCCTCTGCGCCGATTCCCCCGAGGAGCGGTCCACCGACCGGTCAGGGGCCGGATCCCCGACTCGGGATCTCCCGCATCCTCCGCCGCCGAGCCCGCTGGGTCTCGGCCCGCCTCCGGCATACACGCGACTGAACGCGCCTCCGGCGCACGCGCGGCTCGACGCTGCTCCGGCGTACGCGCCGCTGGGCGCTGATCGGGCGTCGCCGTTCCGGCAAGTCCCCGGATCACCGATGCCGGGGCCCTGCCGGGCGGCGGCCGGTCAGAGGGCGCAGCCCTGGCTGTCGACCTGCTGGTTGGCGGTCCGGCCGAGCTCGATGTCCTGGCGGATCTCGTCCGCCGTCAGGGCGTAGCCGGTGTTCGGGTCGTCCAGGGACCTCGCGAAGATCACCCCGTACACCCTGCCGTCCGCGGTGAGCAGCGGGCCGCCGGAGTTGCCCTGGCGGACCGTCGCGAACAGCGAGTACACATCGCGGCGCACCTCGCCTCGGTGGTAGATGTCCGGGCCGTTGGCGTTGATCCGGCCGCGCACGCGCGCCGAGCGGACGTCGTACGCGCCGTTCTCCGGGAAGCCGGCGACGATCGCGTTGTCGCCGCTGCGCGCGTCCGCGTCCGTGAACCGGAGCGGCTTCGCCTCCAGGTCCGGTACGTCCAGTACGGCGATGTCGCGCTGCCAGTCGTACAGCACGACCTTCGCGTCGTACCGCCTGCCCTCGCCCCCTATCTGGACGGTCGGCTCGTCGACTCCACCGACGACGTGGGCGTTGGTCATCACGCGGCGCTCGGCGAAGACGAAACCGGTGCCTTCGAGGACCTTGCCGCAGCTCGGCGCCGTGCCGACGACCTTGACGATGGAGCTCTTGGCGCGGGCGGCCACCGGGCTGCCCGCGAGCGCCGGGTCGGGGGCCCGGACCTCGGTGATCGGCTCGTTGGCGAACGGGCTGAAGACCTGCGGGAAGCCGTTCTGCGCCAGTACGGAGGAGAAGTCGGCGAACCAGGTGGAGGCCTGGGCGGGCATCACCCGCGAGACGCCGAGCAGCACCTTGGAATTCCGGACCTCCTTGCCGAGCGTCGGCAGGGACGTACCGGCCAGGGCGGAGCCGATCAGCCAGGCGACGAGCAGCATGGCCACCACGTTGACGAGGGCGCCGCCGGTGGCGTCCAGCGCGCGGGCGGGTGACCAAGTGATGTGACGGCGCAGCTTGTTGCCGAGGTGGGTGGTGAAGGCCTGGCCCACGGAGGCGCAGACGATCACGATGACGACCGCGATGATCGCGGCGGTCGTCGACACCTTGGCGCCGTCCGTCAGCGGCCCCCAGACGAGCGGGAGGAGATAGACCGCGACGAGGCCGCCGCCGAGGAAGCCGATCACCGACAGGATGCCGACGACAAAACCTTGGCGGTACCCGACGATCGCGAACCACACGGCGGCGACCAGCAGCAGAATGTCCAGCACGTTCACCGTCATTAGCCTCGCAGATTCGTCTCCGGTCGCCCCAGTCGCCCCGTTCGGCTGCGGAGCACAGCGTCAGCCTGTCATGAGCGCCAGTCGAGCGGGACCTGCTTCTCCCGGTCCCAGGGGCGCTCCCAGCCTGCGAAGTGGAGGATCCGGTCGATCACTCCGGCGGTGAAACCCCAGACCAGAGCCGATTCGACCAGAAATGCCGGGCCGCGGTGTCCACTGGGGTGGACGGTGGTGGCGCGGTTGGCCGGGTCCGTGAGATCCGCCACGGGCACGGTGAAGACCCGGGCGGTCTCCGCCGGGTCGACGGCACGGAACGGGCTCGGGGAACGCCACCAGCCGAGGACCGGCGCCACGACGAAGCCGCTGACGGGGATGTACAGCCGCGGCAGCACGCCGAAGATCTGTACGCCGGCGGGGTCGAGGCCCGTCTCCTCCTCCGCCTCACGCAGCGCGGCGCGCAGCAGCCCGTCGGCGTCGGGGTCTCCGTCCTCGGGGTCGAGGGCGCCCCCGGGGAAGGACAGCTGCCCGGCGTGCGAGCGGAGGCTGCCGGCGCGCTCCATGAGCAGCAGCTCGGGGCCGTGGTCGCCCTCGCCGAAGAGGATGAGCACGGCGGACTGGCGGCCGCCGCGCTCGGGCGGCAGGAACCGGCTGAGCTGCTCGGGCGCCACGGTCCGCGCCGCCCGCGCGACCGGCTCCAGCCACTCGGGCAGCCCCTCCTCGGTCACGGTGACCGATGCCAGCCCGTCCCGGCCGCGGGCGGGCGGCTGCGGGCGGGAAGCGGTGGCGGCGGAGGCAGCGGAGGCGGTGGAGGCCCGTGCGGCGGTGGCGGTCGCGGGGGTGGTCGTCGGGGCGGTGCCCCGGGGGTGCGTGGGGACGGGGCGCTCCGGGTGGGCGGGGCCGCGGTGGGGGGTGCGGGGGGCGGTGGGTTCGATGCCGGGTGGCGGGGTCGGCCGGGCACCGGCCGGCGGTGCCGGGCGGTTGGTCCCGCGGTTGTGCGTGTGTTCTTCAGCGCGCGTCATAGGCACCCCCGGCTTCACAACGCGTTTCAGCCACTGATTCGTTCCGTCATTCGTCACCGGCCCCCAGGGGCGCCGCCGGGCGGCCCGGGTAGTCCGGGGGCGGGGCCAGTCGCTGGCCCGGGTAGCCGCCCTTCTCGTACTTCAGGAGCTTCTTCGCCTTCTCCGGGTCCGTCTCGCCCTCCCCGTACGCCGGGCACAGCGGCGCGATCGGGCAGGCGCCGCAGGCGGGCTTCCGGGAGTGGCAGATGCGCCGGCCGTGGAACACCACCCGGTGCGAGAGCATCGTCCACTCGGACTTGGGGAAGATCTCGCAGATCTCCGCCTCGACCTTCTCCGGATCCTCCTGCTCGGTCAGCTTCCACCGCCGGACCAGCCGGCCGAAGTGCGTGTCCACGGTGATGCCCGGTACGCCGAAGGCGTTGCCCAGGACCACGTTCGCCGTCTTGCGGCCCACGCCCGGCAGGCTCACCAGGTCCTCCAGGCGGCCGGGGACCTGACCGCCGAAGTTGTCCCGCAGGGCGGCGGACAGGCCCAGCAGGGACCTGGCCTTGGCGCGGAAGAAGCCGGTGGGCCGGATGATCTCCTCCAGCTCCTCCGGAACCGCCGCCGCCATGTCCTCCGGTGTCGGGTACTTCGCGAACAGCGCGGGGGTCGTCTGGTTGACCCGCAGGTCGGTCGTCTGGGCCGACAGGACGGTCGCGACGAGCAACTCGAAGGGGTTGCGGAAGTCGAGCTCGGGATGGGCGTACGGATACACATCGGCCAGCTCGCGGTTGATCTTGCGAGCTCGGCGCACCATCGCCAGGTGCGATTCCGCCTTCCAGGCCCGCGGCGCCTTCTGCGGCGCACTGCCGGGCGGGGTGGTCGCGGCCGGCTTGGCGGTCTTCGCTGATTTGGCGGTCTTGGCGGTCTCGGTCGCCGTGGCGGCCTTGGCGGTTTTGGTCGCCGTGGCGGTCTTGGCTGCCTTGGTGGTCGTGGGTGGCTTGGCGACCTTTGTCGACTTGGTCGCCGTGGTCGGCCCGGCCGCCTTGGCGGTCGCAGGCGTCCCGGTCGTCCCGGTCGCTCTGGCTGCCCTCGCGGACTTGGTCGCCTTCGCTGCCTTGGCCGCCTCGGCAACCTTTGTCGACTTGGCGGTCGCAGGCGTCCTGGTCGCCCTGGCCGGCTTGGCGGTCTCGGCCGGCTCAGCCTGCCCGGCAGGGGCCGCAGCCGGCTCGGCGGCCCCGGGGGTCCCTGGCGTCGGGACGGGCTCGGGCGGCGCGGCCGCATCGGCCGACCGGGTCGGTTTGGGCGGCTTGGTCGCCTTGACCGCCTTGGTCCCCTTCGTCGGTTTGCCCGCTTTTGCGGCATTCGTCGACACGGGCGACACGTGTTCGCCCACAGCGGAATTCTGTTCCCCGGACACTCTCCCGGCCCCCTCGGCCTGCGCTCTCACCGGCGAATTGGACACCCGGCCAGCCTAAGCGCCACCGCCGACATCCGCCCCGACCATGGTCGATCACGACCCAATCGGGGCCCTGCCGTACGGACACGCGTGCCAGTGCGTCAAACTTGTTGTGATTGATCGCACTGTTTTACCGTCCGGCATCATGGGACCCAACGTCCCTGAGCAGGTCGACATAGGAGAGAACTCGTGGACGACGTTCTGCGGCGCGCCCCGCTCTTCGCGGCGCTCGATGACGAGCAGGCCGCGGAGCTCCGCGCCTCGATGAGTGAAGTGACGCTCGCCCGTGGCGACGCGCTCTTCCACGAGGGCGACCCGGGCGACCGGCTCTACGTGGTCACCGAGGGCAAGGTGAAGCTCCACCGCACGTCCCCCGACGGGCGCGAGAACATGCTCGCCGTCCTCGGTCCCGGCGAGCTGATCGGCGAGCTGTCCCTCTTCGACCCGGGCCCGCGTACCGCCACCGCGACCGCCCTGACCGAGGTCAAGCTGCTCGGCCTCGGCCACGGTGACCTCCAGCCCTGGCTGAACGCCCGCCCCGAGGTCGCCACGGCCCTGCTGCGCGCTGTCGCCCGCCGCCTGCGCAAGACCAACGACCAGATGTCCGACCTGGTCTTCTCCGACGTACCGGGTCGAGTCGCCCGTGCGCTCCTGGACCTGTCGCGCCGCTTCGGCGTGCAGTCCGAGGAGGGCATCCACGTCGTGCACGACCTCACCCAGGAGGAGCTGGCCCAGCTCGTCGGCGCCTCCCGCGAGACGGTCAACAAGGCGCTCGCCGACTTCGCGGGCCGCGGCTGGCTGCGCCTGGAGGCGCGCGCCGTGATCCTGCTGGACGTCGAGCGGCTCGCCAAGCGCTCGCGCTAGTACGCGCACCGCACACGCGGAAGGGCCGCCCCGGGGGAACCGGGGCGGCCCTTCGTCGTACGCGTACCCGCCCGGGTCAGTTCTTCGTGCCGTCCACGATCAGCGGGTTGCCGTTGCCGCCGCCACAGGGGACCGCGTACACCGGGTTCTTGGCGGACGCCTCCTTGTAGGCGTCGATGCACTGGTTCAGCAGGACCTTGTCGGTCAGGGAGTCGTTGAGGATCTTGTTGGCCCGCGCGATGCCCTCCGCCTCGATCCGGCGCCGCTCCGCCTCCGCCTTCGCCGTACGCGCGGCCTCGGTCGCCCGTTCGGTGGCCTGCTGCTGCTGGATCTTGCGGTCGATCTGGCTCTGGAGCTGGTCCGACGGCTTCACGTTGCGCAGATTCACGGTCGTCACGTCGATGCCGCGCGGAGCCAGCCGCTCCTTGATCAGATCGCCGATCTCGGTGTTGATCTGCTCACGGGCGGAGGCGTAGCCCTCCTCGCTCGTGTGGCGGGCGAAGACGTTACGGATGATCTCGCGGCTGTCCGGGAAGACCAGGCGCTGCTGGATGGCCTCCTCGCTCCCGGCCAGCTTGTACAGCTCGACCGCCTTGGCCGGGGTGACCGCCCACTTCACGGTCACCTCCGCGTACATCACGCCGCCCTGCGACGAACGGACCTCCACGACGTCCTTGTCGGACAGGTTCAGGTCGACCGGGCGCGTGGAGAAGGTGGTGACGTTGGTGAACGGCGACGTGAGGTTCATGCCCGACGTCATGGGCGCGCCCACCTTGCCGAACGTGACGGGGACGCCGACCTCGTACGCGCTGATCACATGTACGCAGCTGGTCACGGCGGCGAACAGGCCCGCGATCAGCGCACCGGCGGCGCCGAGCCTCAGACCGCGGCGTTCGGTGCCGCGCGCGACGAAGAACAGCACCACGGCGGCGATGAGCAACAGGATGGACAGGACGAACACGGAAGATCCCCCCAGGGACGGAGCACAGAAGTAAGCGGAGCGTAAAGCATGGGCCATCGCCGCCCCGGACCCAGACCGCGCCCCCCAGGTCGGGCTGTGTTGCCCCGCGGTTCGGTGCCGTCCCCTCAGGTCGGTGCCGCCCCGCAGCTCGGGCCGTGCGGCTCCTCAGATCAGGCCGTGCTCCGTCAGGTACTCAAGCTGCGCCCGCACCGACAGCTCGGCCGCCGGCCACAGGGACCGGTCCACGTCCGCGTACACGTGCGCGACGACCTCGGCGGCCGTCCGGTACCCGTTCTCGACGGCCGTCTCGACCTGGGCGAGCCGGGTGGCACGGTGGGCCAGGTAGTACTCGACCGCCCCCTGGGCGTCCTCCAGGACCGGACCGTGGCCCGGCAGCACGGTGTGGACGCCGTCGTCGACCGTCAGCGAGCGCAGCCGCCGCAGGGAGTCCAGGTAGTCCCCGAGCCGCCCGTCGGGGTGCGCCACCATCGTCGTACCGCGCCCGAGGATGGTGTCGCCCGTCAGCACCGCCCCGTCGGCGGGCAGATGGAAGCTGAGCGAGTCGGCGGTGTGCCCCGGCGTCGGAACGACGCGCAGCTCGAGGCCGCCGACCTCGACGGCCTTCCCGGCGGTCAGCCCCTCGTCACCGAGCCGCAGCGCCGGGTCCAGCGCGCGTACGGCCGTTCCCGTCAGCTCGGCGAACCGCCCCGCGCCCTCGGCGTGGTCCGGGTGCCCGTGCGTGAGGAGCGTCAGCGCGACGCGCTTGCCCAGCTGTTCGGCCGTGTCGATCACCCGCCGCAGGTGCGTCTCGTCCAGCGGGCCCGGGTCGACCACGACGGCGAGCGGCGAGTCCGGCTCGGAGAGGATCCAGGTGTTGGTGCCGTCGAGCGTCATCGCGGACGGGTTGGGCGCGAGGACGTTGACGGCGCGTTCGGTCGCCGGGCCGGAGACCACGGCGCCACGCGGCTGCCCGGGCAGGGAAGCTGCGTCGGTCATGCGTCCCCACCTCCCGTGGCGACCCGCTTGGTGAACTCCTCGTGCCCCGGCCAGCTCAGCACCACCTGGTCACCCTCCAGACGCGCCTGAGCCAGTACGGGGGTGAGGTCCTGGTCCCGGGCCCCCGCCAGTGCCTCGGCGGACGTCCCGTACCCCTCCAGGGCCCTCAGCGTGGCGATCGTCGGCGGCATCATCAGCAGCTCGCCGCGGTCGTACCCCGCCGCGGCCTCCGCCGGGCGGATCCAGACGGTACGGTCGGCCTCCGTCGAGGCGTTGGAGGCCCGCTGGCCGGCCGGGAGGGCGGCCACGAAGAACCACGTGTCGTAGCGGCGGGGCTCGAACTCGGGGGTGATCCAGCGCGCCCAGGCGCCCAGCAGGTCGGAGCGGAGCACCAGGCCCCGCCGGTCCAGGAAGTCCGCGAACGCCAGCTCACGGGCCACCAGAGCGGCCCTGTCGGCCTCCCAGTCGTCGCCTCTCGTGTCGGCGACGACGGAGTCGGCGGTCGGGCCCGCGAGCAGGACGCCGGACTCCTCGTACGTCTCACGCACCGCCGCGCACACGATGGCCTGCGCCTCGGCCGGCTCGTCGACGCCGAGCCGGGCCGCCCACTCGGCGGGCGCCGGACCCGCCCACCGCACGGGATTCTCGTCGCGCGGGTCGACGCCGCCACCCGGATAGGCGTACGCGCCGCCCGCGAAGGCCATCGACGTACGCCGGCGCAACATGTGCACCTCGGGCCCACCGGCGCCGTCGCGCAGCAGCAGGACGGTCGCGGCCCGTCGCGGGGTCACGGCCGTGAGCGTGCCGCCGGCGAGCGCGCGGATGCGGTCGGGCCACTCCGGGGGGTACCACTGACCATTGGGCATGGCCGGATGCTATGCGCATCCGCCGAGATGTTCGAGAGGAAAGGTGGCTACGGCAACGGCCCCGCGCCCAGCCGTGGGCACGGGACCGGAAGCGGCCGGCCCGCGCCCCCGCGACGCGGCGCCGATGCGGGTACGGCCGGACCACGAGCCACGGGCCCACGGACTACGGCCCCGCGGCCCCGGACCGCAGCGCACCACCGGCCGACACACGGAGCAGCAGGCGCACCCGCCCCACACGCGGAACGGAACCGACCCACGCGACGGGCCTAGCGGCCGACGCACGGACCGGCAGAACCGACGTACCCGGCCGTCGCACTGGTCGGAGCACGCGCCGGGAGTACTGGCCCACACACGGAACCGACCCACACGCCGGACGTACCGGCCGTCGCACCGTACCGACGTACCGGCCCGGCACCAGGCGGCGCACCGGACCGACGTACCCGGCCCGGCACCAGGCGACGCACCGGACCGACGTACCCAGCCCGGCGCCAGGCGACACACCGGCCGTCGCACGCGCCGAGGAGGGCCGGGGCCCACCGGGCGCGCCCGGCCGACGCACGGGCCGGCGGAACAGGCCGCTCAGTCCTCGACCAGCTCCACCTGGATCTCGACCTCGACCGGCGCGTCCAGCGGGAGCACCGCGACGCCCACGGCGCTGCGCGCGTGGACGCCCTTGTCGCCCAGGACCTCGCCCAGCAGCTCGCTGGCGCCGTTGAGGACGGCCGGCTGGCCGGTGAAGTCCGACGCCGAGGCGACGAACCCGACGACCTTCACGACCCGGGCGATCCGGTCCAGGTCACCCGCGACCGACTTCACGGCGGCCAGTGCGTTGAGCGCGCAGATCCGCGCGAGCTTCTTGGCCTCCTCCGGGGTGACCTCGCCGCCCACCTTGCCGGTGACCGGAAGCTTGCCGTCCACCATCGGAAGCTGGCCCGCCGTGTACACGTACACGCCCGACCGGACCGCCGGCTGGTACGACGCCAGCGGCGGCACCACGTCCGGCAGGGTCAGGCCGAGTTCGGCGAGCGTCGCCTCCACGCGGCCGGTCACGGCTTCTCCCGCTTCAGGTACGCCACGAGCTGCTCGGGGTTGTTCGGCCCGGGAACGACCTGGACGAGCTCCCAGCCGTCCTCGCCCCAGGTGTCCAGAATCTGCTTGGTCGCGTGCACGAGAAGGGGCACGGTCGCGTATTCCCACTTGGTCATGGAGCCGACTGTAGCCGCTGCCAAAGGCAGCCTCCTGCTCAGGCACCCCAGCCCGAGCGGGGCGGCGGCAGCGCCTCCCGATGCCGCCCCCCGCATGCGCCGCACGTGCCGTCTGCGCCGCACGTGCCGTCTGCGCCCCATGCGCCGTCTGCGCCGCCGTCAGCCGCCCGCGTTCCGCGCCGGAGTCGGTTCTCGCCTCTCCCCCGGCGCCCTTCGGGCACGAGAGGCTCCCGGCCTTGACCCGCCCAAACCGACCCGGGGGCGACTGGCCCACAGCACTACTGGTTAGGCTCGAATACGTGAGCAGGCTCCAGGTCGTCAGCGGCAAGGGCGGTACCGGTAAGACGACGGTCGCCGCCGCCCTCGCGCTCGCCCTCGCGACCGAGGGCAAGCGGACCCTCCTCGTCGAGGTCGAGGGCAGACAGGGCATCGCACAACTCTTCGAGACGGAGGCGCTCCCGTACGAGGAGCGGAAGATCGCCGTCGCGCCGGGCGGCGGCGAGGTGTACGCGCTGGCCATCGACGCCGAGCGCGCACTCCTCGACTACCTCCAGATGTTCTACAAACTCGGCTCGGCGGGCCGCGCCCTCAAGAAGCTCGGCGCCATCGACTTCGCCACCACCATCGCGCCGGGCGTACGGGACGTCCTGTTGACCGGCAAGGCGTGCGAGGCGGTACGCCGCCGGGAGAAACACGGGGGGTTCGTGTACGACTACGTCGTCATGGACGCCCCGCCCACCGGCCGGATCACCCGCTTCCTGAACGTCAACGACGAGGTGGCGGGCCTCGCCAAGATCGGCCCGATACACAATCAGGCCCAGGCGGTCATGCGGGTGCTGAAGTCGCCGGAGACGGCCGTCCACCTGGTGACCCTCCTGG
Organism: Streptomyces sp. NPDC041796; assembly: GCF_055590785.1. Classification (NCBI taxonomy): domain Bacteria; kingdom Bacillati; phylum Actinomycetota; class Actinomycetes; order Kitasatosporales; family Streptomycetaceae; genus Streptomyces; species Streptomyces sp. NPDC041796. Next base: position 237,781 of record NZ_JBVJAH010000011.1, on the reverse strand, counting down.
AGGAGATGCCGGTCCAGGAGACCGCCGACGGCATCGCCGAGCTGCGTGAGGCGGACCTGCCGGTGGGTGGCGTCGTGGTCAACATGGTCCGCCCGCACGTACTGGACGAGGACGCGGTACGGGCCGCCGCCGGCGACCACCGCAAGGACATCACCAAGGCGCTCGCCGCGGCGGGCCTCAGCGGTTCGGCCCGGCTGGTCGGCCCGCTCCTCGACCAGGCCGTCGAGCACGCCCAGCGGGTGGAGCTGGAGCGGGAGCAGCGGGAGGCGCTGGCGAAGCTTCAGGTCCCGACGTACGAACTGCCCTTCCTCGGAGAAGGGGCGGACATCGCCGGTCTCTACCGGCTGGCCAAGGAACTCAGGAAGCTCGGGGTGGGTGCATGACTCTCGAAGGGGCTCCCGGCCTGGAGGTCGATCCGCTGCTGGACGACCCGGCGACGCGCATCATCGTGTGCTGCGGCGCGGGCGGTGTCGGCAAGACGACGACGGCGGCCGCCCTGGGCGTACGGGCGGCAGAGCGCGGGCGGAAGGTCGTCGTCCTGACGATCGACCCGGCCCGCCGGCTCGCCCAGTCGATGGGCATCGACCAGCTCGACAACGTTCCGCGCCGGGTCGACGGCATCAAGGGCGGCGGCGAACTGCACGCCATGATGCTCGACATGAAGCGCACCTTCGACGAGATCGTCGAGGGACACGCGGAGCCCGCGCGGGCGGCGGCCATCCTCGGCAACCCCTTCTACCAGTCCCTGTCGGCCGGTTTCGCGGGCACGCAGGAGTACATGGCGATGGAGAAGCTGGGACAGCTACGGGCGCGCGAGGAGTGGGACCTGATCATCGTCGACACCCCGCCGTCCCGATCCGCGCTGGACTTCCTGGACGCGCCGAAGCGGCTGGGGTCGTTCCTGGACGGGAAGTTCATCAAGCTGCTGATGGCGCCGGCGAAGGTGGGCGGCCGGGCGGGAATGAAGTTCCTGAATGTCGGCATGTCGATGATGACGGGCACCCTGGGCAAGCTGTTGGGAGGTCAGCTGCTGCGGGACGTACAGACGTTCGTGGCCGCGATGGACACCATGTTCGGCGGCTTCCGTACGCGGGCGGACGCCACGTACCGGCTCCTCCAGGCCCCGGGCACGGCCTTTCTCGTGGTGGCCGCGCCGGAGCGGGACGCGCTGCGGGAGGCGGCGTACTTCGTGGAGCGGCTGGCGGCGGAGCGGATGCCGCTGGCCGGGCTGGTGCTCAACCGCGTACACGGCAGCGGGGCCGTCCGGTTGTCCGCCGAGCGGGCGCTGGCCGCCGCGGAAAATCTTGAAGAGGGCCGCATTGTGGATCAGGCGGCCGGGAAGACTGGTGTTCGTGGCCCCGAGACCACCTCTCCCGAGCCCGAGGCCCCCGAAACCACAGCAGCAAGCACGGACGTCACGACCGGCGTCGCCACCGCCACCGTCGGCTCCGCCGACACCACGTCGCCCGCCGTCGCGGAACTGACAGCGGGTCTACTTCGCCTGCACGCCGAACGGATGCAGGTGCTCGCGCGGGAAAAGCGCACGCGCGACCGCTTCACCGCGCTCCACCCCGAGGTGGCCGTCACGGAAGTACCGGCGCTCCCCGGCGACGTGCACGACCTGTCGGGCCTCCGCGCCATCGGCGACCGACTCGCGGAAGGGCACGGCTGACCGCGCACGGCACACCGCTGAGGCACCGGGCCCGCTGAACCAGGCAGTGCGCTGTTGACCGCGCACCGCTGACTGGGCAAGCACTGTTGACGGTGCAGGGCACTGTTGACGGCGCAAGGCACCGCTGCCGCGCAAAGCACAGCTACTGAGCAAGACGCCCTGACCGCGCAGCGCGGGCAGCGGCTGAACCGGGCAGCGCACCGCTGACTGGGCAGCACACGGCACGGCTGGCCGTGCAAGACGCCGCCGACTGCGCGGGGCGCCGCTGACCTGCGGGGAACGACTCGTGCCTGTCCCCCTGCTGCTGCTACCTCGTCCGTCCCACGGCTATCCCACTGCCGCGTACGTCTCGTACGTCTCGTCGTCGTCCAGCGCGACGGGCAGGATGCCCGCGCTCCGCTCGTACTCGGTACGCGCGGTCTCCAGCAGCCGACGCCACGACGTGACGGTCGGCCGCCGGCGCAGCAGTGCGCGGCGTTCGCGCTCCGTCATGCCGCCCCACACGCCGAACTCGACGCGGTTGTCCAGCGCGTCGGCCAGGCACTCCGTCCGCACCGGGCATCCGGTACACACGGCCTTGGCCCTGTTCTGCGCCGCTCCTTGTACGAACAGTTCATCCGGATCGGTAGTGCGGCAGGCGGCCTGCGCACTCCAGTCAGCTACCCAGCCCATACCGGCGCCGTCCTCTCCCGAATCGAGGCTCCCCCACGGCGGCAGCGGCATATTCACCGCCACCAGTTGAGGACGTTACGGAAGGTGGGCACAGCGCAACACCCCCTTCGGGCCCAATCTTGAATGGTCCGAACGGACTATGCGTACGCGGCAGATCACCCAGGGGAGTGAGCGCTGGACATGCGTAATAAATGACGCAGTGCGGTGCGTTCTGGGTGAGCCACAAAGGGCACGTGCTGACGCATGAGGGGGAAACGGACATGGTCCCGCGCGGCTCGGGAACGCGCGGGTCATACCGGGGGGCGCGACTGCTGTGACAGGTGTGACCAGCTTAGGCCAAGGCCTGTACGTGTGTCCGGAAAACGAGGAGGGAGCCCCTTCGAAGGCCCCGGAGCCCCGGAGCCGCGGAGCCCCGGAGCCGCGGAGGAGTCCCCGAGGAGGCCCCGAGGCGCCCTCGGGCTCCCGGACCGCTCCGGTCGTGCGCCCATGTCACAACCTGGTACGCGAACATCCCGTAACCCACCCGCTCCCTCGGAACGCCACTACCGACGGATTAGGCTTGCCCCATGCCAAAGAAGCGCTCGGGCGGTGGCCTGACCGGGGCCCAGCAGGCCGCCAAGTTCGTCGGTGTCAGCGTGCTCGCCGGAGCCGTACTGGCCGGCATCGCCCTGCCCGCCGCGGGAGCGCTGGGGCTGGCGGCGAAGGGCACGGTCCAGGGGTTCGACGAGATCCCGGCCAACCTCAAGCGCCCCCCGCTCAGCCAGCGCACCACGATCCTGGACTCGCAGGGCGGGCAGATCGCCACGGTGTACTCCCGTGACCGCACGGTCGTGGACCTCAAGGACATCTCCCCGTACATGCAGAAGGCGATCGTCGCGATCGAGGACTCGCGCTTCTACGAGCACGGCGCCATCGACCTCAAGGGCGTATTGCGCGCGCTCAACCGGAACGCCCAGTCGGGCGGGGTCGCCCAGGGCGCCTCGACGCTGACCCAGCAGTACGTGAAGAACGTCTTCGTGGAGGAGGCCGGCGACGACCCCGACAAAGTCGCCCAGGCCACCCAGCAGACCCTCGGCCGCAAGATCCAGGAGCTGAAGTACGCGATCCAGGTCGAGGAGGAGCTCGGGAAGAAGAAGATCCTCGAGAACTACCTCAACATCACCTTCTTCGGGCAGCAGGCGTACGGCATCGAGGCCGCGGCCCAGCGGTACTTCTCCAAGCCGGCCAAGAACCTGACCCTGGAGGAGTCGGCGATGCTGGCCGGCATCGTCCAGTCGCCGAGCCGCTACGACCCGGTCAACGACGTGCAGGAGGCCACCAAGCGCCGCAACGTCGTCCTGTCGCGCATGGCCGCCGTCGGTGACATCGGCGAGGCGGAGGCCGAGCGGGCCAAGGCCATCCCGATCAAGCTGAAGGTCAGCAAGCCGAAGAACGGCTGCATCACGGCCGTCGACGGTGCCGGCTTCTTCTGCGACTACGTACGCGAGGTCTTCCTTTCCGACCCGGTCTTCGGGAAGAACCGCGAGGAACGCAGCAAGGTCTGGAACCGCGGCGGTCTGACGATCAAGACCACGCTCGACCCGCAGGCGCAGAAGTCGGCGCAGGAGTCGATCAGCAACCACGTCTACCAGACGGACAAGGTCGCCACCGCGGTGACGATGGTTCAGCCCGGCACCGGCAAGATCATGGCGATGGCTCAGTCGAGGCCGTACGGCTTCGGGAAGAACGAGACCCAGATCAACTACTCGGTCAACAAGCGCATGGGCGGTTCGAACTTCGGCTTCCCGGTCGGCTCGACGTTCAAGCCCTTCGTGGCGGCCGCCGCCCTGGAGCAGGGCAAGCCGCCGACCCAGGTGTACTCGTCGCCGTACCAGATGCCCTACCCGTCGTCCGTGTCGACGTGCAGCGGAAAGCCCTGGGTGAACCAGGGGGACAACGTCGAGAACGAGAACGAGTCGGAGGTCGGCCCGTACGCGCTCAAGGACGCGATGGCCAAGTCGGTCAACACCTACTTCGTCCAGATGATCGCCGAGATCGGGATGTGCCCGGTCGTGGAGATGACCAACAAGCTGGGCGTGGTGCAGGGCAACGACGAGAAGCTGCCCGAGGTGCCCGCCATCTCGCTCGGCTCGAAGGGCATCTCGCCGCTGAACATGGCGAACGCGTACGCCACGTTCGCCAACCGCGGCACGTACTGCACCCCGACCGCCATCGAGTCGATCAAGACGGCGGACGGCAAGAGCCTCGAGGTCCCGAAGACGAGCTGTACCAAGGCGATGTCGGAGCGGACGGCCGACACCATCAACTCGCTGCTGCGCGATGTGGTCGACTCCGGTACGGGTGAGAAGGCCGGCCTGACCAGCCGCGACAACGCGGGCAAGACGGGTACGACGGACGCCCGCAAGAACGCCTGGTTCGTCGGCTACACCCCGAACCTGTCCGGCGCCGTATGGGTGGGCAGCCCGAGCCAGGACGTGGAGATGTTCTCCATCAGGATCGGTGGCCGGTACCACGGTGCCGTCTTCGGTGGTGAGGTACCCGGCCCGATCTGGCGGGACGCCATGACCGGCGCGCTCGACGGCCGGGAGGCGCCGCCCTTCGCCGAGGTCCACATTCCCGATGCCCCGAAGGACGGCAAGGGCAAGGGCAAGCCCGGCGACAACAAGCCGGGCGGCGGTGACGGTGACGACGGCGGTGACGACGACAAGCCGGGCGGCGACGATCCCTGGGACGGCATCACCATCCCGCCGGACCTGATCGGCGGCGGCAACCAGCGCGGCGGCGGCAACGGCGGCTGGCGCTGACGCAGACGCAGACGCTGATGACACGCTCACCAGAAAGAGGGGCGGGGGGGGGGGGGGGGGGGGGGGGGGGGGGGGGGGGGGGGGGGGGGGGGGGGGGGAGGGGGGGGGGGGGGGGGGGGGGGGGGGGGGGGGGGGG
>NZ_JBVJAH010000011.1:101490-232491 GCF_055590785.1 Streptomyces sp. NPDC041796 | reverse complement strand
CGTGACCCCCCCCCCCCCCCACCCCCCCCCCACCCCCCCCCCCACCCCCCCCCCCCCCCCCCCCCCCCCCCCCCCCCCCCCCTCCCCCCCCCCCCTCTTCACTGCGTCGGCCCGTACGAACCTGCGGGCTAGCCGGCCAGCAGCTGCTTGACGACCGCGGCGACGCGCCCGCCCTCGGCGCGGCCGGCGACCTTCGGGTTGACGATCTTCATCACGGCGCCCATGGCGCGCGGGCCCTCGGCGCCGGCGGCCTTGGCCTCGTCGACCGCCTGGGCGACGATCTGCTTCAGCTCGTCGTCGCTGAGCTGCTGCGGCAGGTACGCGTCGAGAATCACGCCCTCGGCCCGCTCACGCGCGGCCTGCTCGGCACGGCCGCCCTGCCCGAAGGCCTCGGCCGCCTCGCGGCGCTTCTTCGCCTCCTTGGCGATCACCTTCTGCACCTCGTCGTCGGAGAGCTCGCGCTTCTCCTTGCCCGCGACCTCCTCCTTGGTGATGGCGGCGAGGGTCAGCCGGAGCGTCGAGGAGCGCAGCTCGTCGCGCTCCTTGATCGCGGCGTTGAGGTCTTCCTGCAGCTTGGACTTGAGCGTGGTCATGCGCACAAGTGTGGCAGGTGCGATGACCTGCACGCCCGCGCATTTCCCGCGCCCTCGCCGTTCTGGGACGATGTCCGTATGCACGCGCGATACGGAGTTCCCCTGAAAGTCACCGCAGGAATCGCAGCGGCCGGCGCGGCCGGTCTGGCCTACGCCGCCGGGTTCGAGGCCCGCTCCTTCCGGCTGCGCCGGATCACCGTTCCCGTACTGCCGCGCGGCACGCGGCCGTTGCGGATGCTTCAGGTCTCGGACATCCACATGGTGAGCGGTCAGCGCAAGAAGCGGGCGTGGCTCCAGTCGCTGGCGGGGCTCCGGCCGGACTTCGTGGTGAACACCGGTGACAACCTCTCCGACCCGAATGGCGTACCGGAGCTCCTCGACGCGCTCGGCCCCCTGCTCGACTTCCCCGGCGTGTACGTCTTCGGCTCCAACGACTACTACGGCCCCAAGCTCCGCAACCCGGCCCGGTACCTGATCGAGAAGGCCCAGGGACGGCACGGCCTGAACGGCAACGCACCGGCGGTCGGAGCCGTGCACAACCCGTGGGAGGAGATCCGCGACAGCTTCGACACAGCGGGCTGGGTGAACCTCACCAACACGCGCGGCCGCCTCAAGCTGGAGGGCCTGGAGCTGGCGTTCACCGGCCTGGACGACCCGCACATCAAGCGTGACCGGTACGAGAAGGTCGCCGGCGGCCCCGAGCCGGACGCCGACCTGTCGCTGGCCGTCGTCCACGCCCCGTACCTGCGCTCCCTGGACGCGTTCACCGCCGACGGCTACCCCCTGATCCTGGCGGGCCACACGCACGGCGGGCAGCTGTGCATCCCCTTCTACGGGGCACTGGTCACCAACTGCGACCTCGACACCGACCGCGTCAAGGGCCTCTCCACCCACCGCGCCGGCGGCAACACCGCCTACCTCCACGTCTCGGCAGGCTGCGGCACCAACCGCTACACCCCCGTCCGCTTCGCCTGCCCGCCGGAGGCCACGCTGCTCACCCTGACCCCTCGGGACTGATCACCCCCCGCCATGGGGCAAATGCCCCGTTTTTACCCCATACACTCCCATACGCCCGCACGGCGGGCCTCTCCGCCGCTTCCCACCTTGATCGCGCCGGCGGCGCCGGGGACGTCGACCCCCGGCTGGGCGGCCCACTGGACCGGATCAGGCCCCCGGTCCACGCCCGCGAAAACCGGATTTCGCCTCAGGGCGCGGGTGGGCTAAAGTAAACGACGTCGCCGGGACACACGGTGACATCGGGGTGTAGCGCAGCTTGGCAGCGCGCTTCGTTCGGGACGAAGAGGTCGTGGGTTCAAATCCCGCCACCCCGACAGCTGAAACACCAGGTCAGGGGCCTGATCCGCGAGAGCGGGTCGGGCCCCTGAGTGGTTCCTGGAGATCGCGCAGGAGAGGATCTTGGCCGGGGTCTCCTGTGGAGCGCCGGCTTCGGCGGCGTCGAGGCAGGATCCATGATCCGAAGCCTTTTGTTGGACCACCCTCTGACCGACCGGTCCGGAAGGAAGCGGCCGTCGACGGGCGAACGCGCCTGGCGGACCGCGCGGCCGGCGATCCCGCGAGAACGGGTCGGGCCCTGGGTGGTTCCGGGGACCTCGGGAGCCGGCCCGGCGGCGGTCAGGGTGAGGGTCCGGCTGCGTCACCCGGACGGCTGCGCCCCTGTCGCCGGGGGGAAGGGGACGGGACACGCTCGGGGAATGAGCAACCCGTCCGAGGGGCCGAGTGGCCCGGTTCCGCACGCGTACGCCCATCACACGTCTCACGAGGAGCCCCGGGGCGGGGGTGGGTGGGCGTCCGGCGGGGTGATGTTCGCCGGTGTGCTGATGATGGTGGAGGGCGTCCTCGGGATGCTCCAGGGCATCGCGGGCATCGCCGAGGACGACGTCTACGGGCGTGTCGGAGAGTACGTCTTCGAGTTCAACGTCAGTGCGTGGGGCTGGATCCATCTGGTGCTCGGGCTGCTGGTCGCCGCCGTCGGGGCGGGGATCCTCAGCGGGGCGGAGTGGGCGAAGGCGAGCGGGGTGGCGCTGGCCGCGCTCGCCGTGATCGCGAACTTCATCTGGCTGCCGTACCAGCCGGTGTGGGCCATCGTGTCGATCGCCATCGCCATCTTCGTCATCTGGGCGCTGTGCTCCGAGGACACGACACCTGTGCCCAAGAGGCATTAGGACTTGGTGGCCTTCAGCGAGTACATCAGCGGGATGCGGCCGCGGTCCGGCGGGAAGCGGTAGTAGCCGTCCTCGTGGCGGGAGAGGGCCTTGAAGCGGGCGAACAGGGAGACGTCGTGCTCGTGCAGGAACTCGATGCGCAGGCCGGCCGAGGCGAGGGCGGAGACGACGTCACCCACCGGGTGCTGCCACTCGACACTGCGGTTGTGGACGGTGGGGGCGCCGAAGTCGGCGTACGTACCCGGGGACTCCTCCAGCCACGCGTCGCGGGCGAAGTAGTCGTGGACGAGCTGCGAACCGGTCTCGTCGTCCAGGATGTCGGTCAGCGGATGGAACTCCGCGAGGTACAGGAACCCGCCGGGTGCGACGAGTGAGGCGGCGGTCTCGGCCCAGCGGGTCACGTCGGGCAGCCAGTTGAGGGCGCCGCAGCCCGTGTAGACGATGTCGTACGCGGTGTCGGGCACCGCCTCGGGCGCGTCGTACACGTCGGCGGCCACGAAGGCGGCCCTGTCGGGGGTGAGACCGAGGTCGGCGGTGAGGGACCGTGCGACGTCGACGGCGGGCTCGGAAAAGTCCAGGCCCACCACCCGCGAGGCGCCTCGCCGGGCCCAGGACAGGGTGTCCAGTCCTATGTGGCACTGCAGGTGCAGCAGTGACCGGCCGGTGACGTCACCGACCTCCGCCACCTCGAAGTCCCGCAGGACGTCCTTGCCGGCCCGGAAGGCGTCCAGGTCGTAGTAGTCACTGGCGACGTGGATCGGCACGCGTTCGTCCCAGCGGGACCGGTTCGCCTCGCGCCAGTCAGCGGGGGTCGGTGAGTACATGCGCCGGAGATTACTGACGAGTTCTGGGCGATGCGAACGGATTGCGGGGATGACGCGGAGATGCCGTCGGTGCCGGAACCTCAGGGCTGGGGGCGACCTGAGCTTGCGAACGCAACTGATAGAAAGACATCGCTGAACTGAGGTCTGCGTCAACGGAGTTTCGCGGATCCTCGCGGAACGGAAGGCGCAAAGGGGGAGGTACGGGGTGAGTTTCGCGGACGAATGGTCGCACATCAAGCAGGAAGCCGCGGCGCGAATGAACCTGGCCAGTGCGGACAGCGACGGCTGGCAGGGTTCGAGCGGTGGGCTGAGGGTGAGCAAAGCGGCCTGGACGAAGGCGGGTATTGGCGTTGGGTCCCTGCGGGGCAGCATCAAGGAAGCCTTGACGAAGCTGAGCGACGCGCAGCAGGGGCTCGGTGCGGGATCCTCCGGCAGTGGAGCGCTGCAGAGCGCAGCCGCCCAACGCGAGTTGCACACATCGTGGAACAAGTACATCGAGAACGTCAGCGGCAGGTGCGGCGCCATCCAGGGCCTGATGGAGAAGGCCGGCAACGAGCAGCTCAAGACGGACGGGGCCGTCGAGGACGAGTTCATGAAGCTGGGCAAGAAGTACGAGGACACTCCCGCCGTCGGCGGCCAGAGCCGGGAGCGGTGATCCAGGCGTGGATTACACAACGCTCAAGGCTCTGAAGGTCTCCGAGTTCGAGGATGCCGCGGACGGTTACCGCGCCGCCAGCAGCATGGCCAGTCAGGCCAAGGACCGCATCGAAAACGAGATCAGCGCCGGTATGCGCAAGGACCTCGACAGCGAGGCCTCGGACGCCGCCGCTCGAGAGCTCAAGGAACTGGCCACCAACTTCCACTACACGCAAATCGAGTGCGGTCTGATCAGCACGGCGCTCAACGCGCTCGCGGCGGACTTGACCGTGCACAAGAAGGCCCTGGACGCCGCGGTGGCGGACGCGGAGGCCGCCGGCTTCACCGTCCTCGCGAACGGGGCGGTGCAGTATCCCGCCGGTGGGGACAAGGTCGACGGCAAGGTCCCGGAAGGCGGTACGGTCACCGGCAGTGCGAAGGGGGCCGCGACCGGCGCGCCGATCGACCCTGCGGGGGACGCGAACGATCTGGCGAGTGCCCTGGAGCGCCAGGCGGCCAACATCCATCCCAATCCGAACTTCGGCAGGGCGGTCGAGTTCGCGAACCGTATCGCCCAGGCTGTCTCCGACGCGACGGACACCGATGCGAAGTGGGCGCCGAAACTGCGAGCGCTGAAGGCCGACGACGACCTCAAGGTCTCGAAGGACGACTGGGCCGACGTCACCGTGGACACGGGCGGCGTCCGGTCGGCCGCCGAGGACTACTTGAAGAGCATCACTCCACCCCCCAAGGACGGGACCGCCGCGGAAAACGCGGAATGGTGGAAAGGCCTGTCCCCGGAGGAACAGGAGACCCACCTCTCATTGAACTCCGCAGCGGTCGGCGCGATGGACGGGCTCCCCGCCACGGTGCGCGACGAGGCCAACCGCGCGGTGCTGCGGGACGAGCACAGCAGTGCGGCCATCGCGCTCCAGAAGCATCTGTCCGGCGAGCCCAAGCGCTTGGAGATGAAGTACACCCTGCGTGGTGACCCGATCGGGGAGCGGGAGACCGACGAGTGGAAGAAGTGGAACGAGGAGAGGGAGCGCCTCCAGGGCCTCGTGGACGGCATGGGCGCCATTCAAAGCCGCTTCGACGCCACCGGTAAGGACGGACTTCCCGAGGCGTACCTGCTCGGCTTCGACCCGGAGGGCATGGGCAAGGGGAAGGTCATCCTCGCCAATGGCAATCCGGATACGGCGGATCACACGGCCGTCTACGTCCCCGGTACGGGTACAAACCTGCCCACCATCGAAGGCGATCTCAACCGTAGCGAAGAGCTGTGGAAGCAGAGCAACAAGATGGCCGCCGGGGCGACGGTCTCCACCATCACCTGGTTCGACTACGACGCCCCGCTCTCGGCGATGCCCTACACGGATGGGGGTGGACTGCTGCCCGAGGCCATGTACGACGACCAGGCGGCGGAAGGTGGTCCCAACCTGCGTGCGTTCCTGGACGGAAACCGCGAAGCGCACCTCGCCGCCAGCGGTGACAAGGGGCACACCACGCTCATGGGCCACAGCTACGGCACCACGCTCATCGGTGACGCCGTGAAGTCCTACTCCCCGGGCTTCTTCGACGGCCCCCTGAAGGCGGACGACATCATCGCGGTGGGTAGCCCCGGCATGCAGGCGGACCACGCGGCCGACCTGGGAGTCGAGCGTGGCCACATGTGGGCGATGGCCGCCCCGGTGTCCAAGGACCAGGTGCCTCTCGCCGGTTCGCTGGTGGGCCTCGGTGACCATGGAGTCGTCCCGACCGATCCCGAGTTCGGGGCCAACATCATGAAGACGGATGCCGAGGACCACAGCGACTACTGGAGGGTCGATGAGAACAACACTCCGTCGACCAGCCTCAAGAATCAGGCCCGCATCATCGTCGGCGACTACGGAAAGGTGAGCCTTGAGTAAGGCCCGCTCGGCAGTCAGGCAAGCGATTCGACGGACTGTGCTCGGCTCCACTCTGGCGCTGGGCCTTACAGCGATGGTGGGGTGTTCATCCATGACGAAGCCGAACGCCGAGGAAATCCTCGGCTATCAGCCCGAGGTACGGGAGATCGACCCGGCCAAGCGGCAGGTGAACGACATCTCCAGCCGTGTCCTCGACTGGATGGGCATCGAGGGAACCATCACCGAGCCGGCGGCCGGGGTCCGCTCTTGTGACGCGGTCGACCCGAAGCTGAAGGAGTACTACGCCGTATCGCACCCATGGGGGATCTACGACCTCCGCAAGGGCACCTTCGCCCAGGCCATGCAAAACCTCCGGGAGCAGCTCCCCAAACACGGCTGGGAGATCACGAAGGACGGTCCCATGGACACCAAGGACAGGGACCCGCAGATCGTCGCGGTGGACCGCCGGAGTCACCACACGCTCACGGTCGAGTGGCTCAGCAACCGGCCCGGCAAGCTCAAGGACATGATCGGCGTCGATGTCGATTCGCGCTGCTACCGCGCGCCCGAGGGGACCGACATCTACAAGGAGAAGTGACCCGCACAGGCCGCACAGGCCGTACAAGCCGCACAAGCCGCTGCTCCCATCGGGTTACATGGACGCATGACTGAGCCGACAGATACGCAGACCACCATGCCCGACTGGGAGAAGCGGTTCCGGGCGCCGCGGGTGTCGTTGCCCGAGTGGGCGTGGGACGCGCCGGGGAGGGCGTTGTTCGTGTCGAACGGGACCGGGACGTACGAGCTGTACGCCTGGGACCGGGACAGTGGCGAGCAGCGGCAGGTCACCGACCGGCCGAACGGGACGACGGACGGGGTGCTGTCGCCGGACGGGGAGTGGGTCTGGTGGTTCTCGGACACGGACGGCGACGAGTTCGGCGTGTGGATGCGCCAGCCGTTCGGGGGCGGTGAGGACGAGCCGGCCGCGCCGGGGCTGGAGGCGTCGTATCCGGCGGGGCTCGCCATCGGGCGGGACGGGACCGTGGTGGTCGGGCGGTCGACGGACGAGGACGGGTCGACGATCCACGTCGTACGGCCCGGGCGGCCGCCGCTGGAGATCTACCGGCACCGGGAGTCGGCCGGGGTCGGGGACCTGTCGCACGACGGGACGCTGATCGCGGTCGAGCACACCGAGCACGGTGACGCCATGCACGCCGCGCTGCGGGTGGTCCGGCCGGACGGGGCCGTGGTGGCCGAGCTGGACGACACCAAGGGCGGCACGGAGGAGCTGGGGCTCGGCGTGCTGGGCTTCGCGCCGGTGGACGGGGACACCCGGCTGCTGGTGGGGCACCAGCGGCGCGGGCGCTGGGAGCCGATGCTGTGGGACGTGGCGTCCGGTGCGGAGACCGAGCTGGGGCTGGACCTGCCCGGTGACGTTTCGGCGGAGTGGTACCCGGACGGGTCCGGGCTGCTGGTGGTCCACAGCTTCGAGGCGCGCAGCGAACTGTGGCGGTACGAGATCGCCACACGGGAGCTGGTGCGGGTGGACACCCCCGCCGGGTCGGTGTCGAGTGCGACGGCACGGCCGGACGGGGCCGTGGAGTACCTCTGGTCGTCGGCCGAGCGGCCGCCGGTGGTGCGGTCCACGGCGGGCGGCGTCGTGCTGGAGCCGCCGGGGATGAAGGCGCCCGCCTCGGTGCCGGTCGAGGACGTGTGGGTGGACGGCCCGGGCGGGCGGATCCACGCGCTCGTGCAGCGGCCGGCAGGGGCGGAGGGCCCGCTGCCGACGGTGTTCGAGATCCACGGCGGTCCCGCCTGGCACGACAGCGACGCGTACGCCGCCGCCCCCGCCGCCTGGGTGGACCACGGCTACGCGGTGATCCGGGTCAACTACCGGGGCTCGACCGGCTACGGGCGGGAGTGGACGGACGCGCTCAAGCACCGGGTCGGGCTGATCGAGCTGGAGGACATCGCGGCGGTACGGGAATGGGCGGTGTCCTCCGGTCTGGCCGACCCCGCCCGGCTGGTCCTCACGGGCGGCTCGTGGGGCGGTTACCTGACCCTGCTGGGGCTCGGCACGCAGCCGGACGCCTGGGCGCTGGGCATCGCCGCCGTACCGGTCGCGGACTACGTCACCGCCTACCACGACGAGATGGAGGCCCTGAAGGCCCTGGACCGCACCCTCTTCGGCGGGTCGCCGGAGGAGGTGCCGGAGCGGTTCGAGGTCTCCTCGCCGATCACCTACGTGGACCGCGTTCGGGTGCCGGTGTACATCTCGGCGGGCGTGAACGACCCGCGCTGCCCGATCCGCCAGATCGACAACTACGTGGACCGGCTCGCCGCCCGGGACGCGGTGCACGAGGTGTACCGGTACGACGCCGGGCACGGCTCGCTCGTGGTGGAGGAGCGGATCAAGCAGGTGCGGCTGGAGCTCGACTTCGCCGCCAGGCATCTGGGGACCCGCGCGGAGGGAAGGTGACGGTGTTCCGTACCGTGGGGGTGTGTACCGGTTCCTGACGACGCCCCGCTGGTGGGGGATCAACATCTTCGTCGTGCTGGCGATCCCCTTCTGCATCTTCATGGGGACCTGGCAGCTCGGCAGGTTCGAGGACCGCGTCGACTCGCACCAGGAGGCGGAGCGGCGGCCCGACCCGGGTGCGGTGAAGGCCGTGCCGCTCGACGAGCTGCTGCCGGTCGACAAGGAGACCTCGGGCCGCCACGCCACGGCGACGGGTCGGTACGGGCAGCAGTTCCTGGTTCCGGGTCGTGAGCTGGACGGCAGGGACGGCTCGTACGTCCTGACCCTGCTGCGCACCGGGAGCGGCACGTCCCTGCCGGTGGTACGCGGGTGGCTGCCGGAGGGCGGCAAGGTCCCGGCCCCGCCGGCCGGTGAGGTCACGGTGACCGGCGCGCTCCAGGCGTCCGAGCACACCGGGAGCGCGGGCGTGCACGCGACGGGCGCGCTGCCGCGGGGCCAGGTCGGCATGATCAGCGCGGCGGCCTTGGTGAACGTGGTCCAGGACGAGGTCTACGACGCCTGGATCACGCTCCTGGACGCCCCGGCGGGCCTCACACCGGTCCCGGCGGCCGCGGCGGAGGGCAGCGGGCTGGACCTGAAGGCGTTCCAGAACCTCGGGTACACCGGTGAGTGGTTCGCCTTCGCGGGCTTCGTGCTGTTCATGTGGTTCCGCCTGCTGCGGCGGGAGGCCGAGCAGGCCCGGGACGAGGCCCTCGGCCTGGCCACGGAGGCGGGACCGGGGCCCGCACCCGAGCCCTCGGAGTCTTCGCCCAGTCCGGCTGCCCGGTCCTGACGGGGGACGCCCCGGTCCCGACGCACGGCTCCGGGAGCCGGCCCGGCGCCCAGGGCCGCGCCCGAGGTCGGGCCCGCGCCCGGCGCCCGAGACCGCGGCCGGCGCCCGGCGCCCGAGACCGCGCCCTACTCCGTCGGCAGCAGGCCCGTCCGGTAGACGGTGCCCGCGCAGGCGTTGGGGATCGTGGCCTGTGCCGCGGGGCCGCCCGCTTCCGGGGTGTGGCTGACCGCGACGCTGCCGTCCGCGCGGGGGCCGTCGCCGTCCGCCTCCTTGCCGAGCTGCGGCTCCACGGCCGTCGTCCCGCCCGTACCGTCCGAGCCGGCCGATTCCGACGAGGTGTCGCCGGTCGGCGGGGTCGGGTCGGGCGAGGCCTCGCCGCCGCCCGTACCGCCGCTGCCGCCGCCCTCCACCGGGCAGGTCTCGCTCGGGACCCAGGCGAACTTCACCTCGTACGAACCCGAGGGCTTGAGGAGCAGCGGGGCCGACGCCTCCTGGGAGGGGTCGGGGAGCCCCGTCGCGGGGTCGCCCGCCGTATGGGCGACGACGGTGATCCTCGCCTGGTCGGCCGCGCCCATCGCCACGGAGGCGACGCCGCCGGCGCCGGAGACCGAGCAGTCGGTCCCCGATACGTTCGTGATGCGGAAGGTCCCGTACACCTTGCCCTCCGCGTCGGGCTGGCCCGCCTCCGCGGAGGCCACACCGAGCTGGGCCGCGTCGCACACCGGCACGGTGGCCGGGACCGAACTGGTCGGCGCCGACGTGCCGCCCACGGTGCCGTCCGAGGTGCCGGCCGCGGGCTCACCGGGCTTGGCCGGGGTGTCCTCGCCGCCCTTGCCGGCGCCGCCGGTCCCCTGACCGGCCTCGGCGCTGGGCGCCCCCGGTCCGCTGCCCTCGCCGCCGGTCTCCTCTCCCGTGCCGCCCTGGACCTGCTCGCCGTGACCGGCGTTCACGGGGCGGTCGTCGGAGGTGCCGTCGGAGCTCGCGACGTGGACGAATGCCGGGACGGCCGTACCGAACAGCAGGGCCGCCGCGGCCATGCCCACCAGGGCCTGGCGCTTGCGCGCCCGCCGCGCGGGAACCGCCCGGCGGAGGTGGTCCAGGGTGCCGTCGGCCGGTTGCAGGTCCTGCACAGCGCCGTGAAGCAGTCTGCGCAGCGCCACCTCGTCGACGGGGAGCTCACCGAGGTCCGGGAGATCCTTGTCCGGCCCGCTGTGCCCGTTGCTCACAATTCCGTTCCCAGTCCGGTCGTTCTCGTTCAACGGCCCGTCCGGCCCGTACCGCTCAGATTCGTGCTCGCTCATGCCGTGGCCTCCATGGCGACGCGCAGCGCCGCGATGCCACGTGACCCGTACGCCTTGACCGAGCCGAGCGATATGCCCAGCGTCTCCGCGACCTGCGCCTCGGTCATGTCCGCGAAGTAGCGCAGCACCAGGACCTCGCGCTGGCGGCGCTGGAGGCCCTTCATGGCCTTGATCAGCGCGTCGCGCTCGAGCTGGTCGTACGCGCCCTCCTCCGCGCTCGCCATGTCGGGCATCGGCTTGGAGAGCAGCTTCAGGCCGAGGATGCGGCGGCGGAGTGCGGAGCGGGACAGGTTCACGACGGTCTGGCGCAGATACGCGAGGGTCTTCTCGGGGTCACGCACACGGCGCCGCGCCGAGTGGACGCGAATGAACGCCTCCTGGACGACGTCCTCACAGGAGGCGGTGTCGTCCAGCAGCAGCGCGGCGAGACCCAGCAGCGACCGGTAGTGGGCGCGGTAGGTCTCGGTGAGGTGGTCGACGGTCGTACCCGCGGTCGTCGTCGCCTCGTCGACGCTCTGGGCGCCTCGCTGGGACGGGATACGGGTCGTACGCCTAGCTGCGGGCATGGGCGCGATCACCGGCATGCCGCCGGGCTGACGGGGTCGCCGGAGCGGGCGCACCGCGCCCATGCCGACCCCGGCTCCGGCCGCACGGGCGCGGAGTGGAACCGCCGCTGTGATGTCGAGTACCTCTGCCACGCCTGTTGGACACGCTTCCCCCCGTCAGGGTTGTACGCGCACGCACCCGCTTTTGACGGTGCGACGTTTGCCCTCATGCGTACCCGCTCTTCCCCAATGCCCCGATATCGCGGGCGCGCGAAGGGGCGACCGCATAGACGCTTCCCGCCCGACCACCGGTTGCAGCAAGGGGGACAGCATCCTCGAACATGCCATCACCCCAGTTCAAGTCGCGCAGACCGCAGACTTGATCACAGGGCGTTCACAGATCCTACAAAGATCCGACGATCCGTTCATCGCAGATTCCGTCCGCACTCAGGACGAAAACTCGGCGGCGACGGCCTCCGCGATCTGAGCGGCGTTCAAAGCGGCACCTTTGCGCAGATTGTCACCGCAGACGAACAGTTCCAGCGCCCGGTCGTCGTCCAGCGACCGCCGCACCCGCCCCACCCACGTCGGATCGGTGCCCACGACATCGGCGGGCGTCGGGAAGTCCCCGGCCGCGGGATCGTCGTACAGCACCACGCCGGGCGAGGTCGCCAGGATCTCGTGCGCCCGCGCGACCGTCACCTCGTGTTCGAAACGTGCGTGTACGGAGACGGAGTGGGCGTTCACCACCGGCACCCGTACGCAGGTGGCGGCCACGCGCAGCTCCGGAAGGTCCAGGATCCTGCGGGTCTCGGAGCGCACGCGCAGCTCCTCCGAAGACCAGCCGTCCTCCTGGACGGAACCCGCCCAGGGCACCACGTTCAGCGCGAGCGGGGCGGGGAAGGGCCCGGTGTCGTCGCCGACAGCACGGCGCACATCACCGGGGCAGGTGCCCAGCTCCGTACCGGCGACCAGCGAGAGCTGCTCCCGCAGCGCGGCGACACCGCCGTGCCCGGCACCGCTCGCGGCCTGGTACGCGGAGACGACGAGCTCGCTCAGGCCGAACTCGGCGTGCAGCGCGCCCACCGCGACGATCAGCGCCAGCGTGGTGTCGCCGGGGCACGCCACGATCCCGCGCGGGCGTACGCGGACGCAGTGGCGGTTGATCTCGGGGACGACCAGCGGGACGTCCGGGTCCGCCCGGAAGGCCGGCGAGGTGTCCACCACCACCGTGCCCTTGGCTGCGGCGATCGGCGCCCACTGCGCCGCGACCGCCTCCGGCGCCAGGAACAGCGCCACGTCGGCCCCCTCCAGGGCCTCCTCGGACAGCCCGAGGACCTCGACCTCCTCCCCGCGCACGGCCAGCTTGCGGCCGGCCGAGCGCGGGGAGGCGATCAGACGGATGTCACCCCAGACGTCGGCGTGCTGCGACAGGATCTGGAGCATCACCGCACCGACGCTCCCGGTCGCTCCCACGACCGCGAGCGCCGGCTTGCGGTTCGTCACCGGCTGCTCACCGCCCGGTGCCTCCGTACACCACTGCCTCGTCGGAGTCGCTGTCCAGGCCGAAGGCGGTGTGGACGGCGCGGACGGCCTCGTTGACGTCGTCGGCGCGCGTCACGACCGAGATGCGGATCTCGGAGGTCGAGATCAGCTCGATGTTCACGCCCGCGTCGGACAGCGCCTCGAAGAACCCGGCCGTGACGCCCGGGTTCGTCTTCATACCCGCGCCGACCAGGGAGATCTTGGCGATCTGGTCGTCGTAGCGGAGCGACTCGAAGCCGATGAGGGTCTTCTGCTTCTCCAGTGCGTCGATGGCCTTGCGGCCCTCCGCCTTGGGCAGCGTGAAGGAGATGTCGGTCAGCCCGGTCGACGCGGCGGAGACGTTCTGCACCACCATGTCGATGTTGATCTCGTTGTCCGCGATGGTGCGGAAGATCGCGGCGGCCTCGCCCGGCTTGTCCGGCACCCCGACGACGGTGATCTTCGCCTCGGACGTGTCGTGGGCGACACCGGAGATGATGGCCTGCTCCACCTTGCGGTCCCCTCGCGGTTCGTTGCTGACCCACGTGCCCTGGAGCCCCGAGAAGGACGACCGGACGTGGATCGGGATGTTGTAACGGCGTGCGTACTCGACGCAGCGGTGCAGCAGCACCTTGGAGCCGGAGCTGGCGAGCTCCAGCATGTCCTCGAACGAGATCCAGTCGATCTTCCGGGCCTTCTTCACGACCCGGGGGTCGGCGGTGAAGACACCGTCGACGTCGGTGTAGATCTCGCACACCTCGGCGTCGAGCGCCGCGGCGAGCGCGACGGCGGTCGTGTCCGACCCGCCGCGCCCGAGGGTGGTGATGTCCTTCTTGTCCTGGGAGACGCCCTGGAAGCCCGCGACGATGGCGATGTTGCCCTCGTCGAGCGCCGTACGGATCCGGCCCGGCGTGACATCGATGATGCGCGCTTTGTTGTGGACCGAGTCGGTGATGACGCCTGCCTGGCTGCCCGTGAACGACTGGGCCTCGTGGCCCAGGTTTTTGATCGCCATGGCCAGCAGCGCCATGGAGATCCGCTCTCCGGCGGTCAGCAGCATGTCGAACTCACGTCCGGCAGGGATCGGGGATACCTGCTCGGCGAGATCGATCAACTCGTCCGTCGTGTCGCCCATCGCCGAAACCACGACGACCACCTGGTGGCCGTTCTTCTTGGCATCGACGATTCGCTTGGCGACGCGCTTGATGCCCTCGGCATCGGCAACGGAGGAGCCTCCGTACTTCTGCACGACAAGGCCCACGTGCGCTCCTCGCTCAGTCCGTTTGCGGTCAGCTCAGTCTAACGAGCGGCCGGGAAACGCCCCCGCCATACCGCATCGTGAGATGTCCCGCTCACGACGTGATCATCGTGGGGCGCTTCACGGCCGCTCGGCTTGTGCCTGCCCGTCCCCATCGGGCGTACGCGGAATGTGTGCCGGGTCACCTCGCGCCTTCCCGTCTTCCCGTCTTCCCGGGACACGCCTCGGGCCCGGTCGTGCGGCAGGGGTGCCGACGACCGGGCCCGGGATGCCTGGGAGAGCGGGAGGAGCCGGCCGAGGGAGGCGGCGGCTGCCTGGCCGTACGCACACCCAGGGCGGCTACTTGACCGTACGCATACCCAGGGGGCCGAGGATCTCCTGGGCCATCACCCGGCCCGCCTCCTCCGCGAGCGCGTCCTCCGTCAGGTCCTCGTCCGTGTCGAGTCCGTCGAGCTCCTCGAGCGGCTGGTCCAGCCGGACGTGGGACACCAGGGACTGCAGGGCCCGCAGGGTCGCCGAGGCGGTCGGGCCCCAGTTGGAGAAGTACGAGAACTGCCACCACCACAGGGCCTCCGTGGTGCGGCCCGCCCGGTAGTGGGCCAGCCCGTGGCGCAGGTCCATGATGATGTCGGCCAGGTTGTCCGAGATCCGGCACGGCACGGGCGCCTTGCGCGGCTCGTACGGGTCGAAGACCTCCGAGAAGACGTCCACCGGCTCCAGCATGGTCGCGAACCGCATCCGCAGATCGTCGACGTCCACGTCCGGGCCCGTGTCCGGTTCGTACCGCTCCTCCGGGATGATGTCCTCGTGCGCGCCCAGCCGGCCGCCGGTGAGCAGGAGCTGGGAGACCTCGAGCAGCAGGAACGGGACCGCGCTGTCGGGCTCGTCGCCCTTGGCCACTTCCGTGGTCGCGACGATGAAGGACTCGATCGAGTCGGCGATCTGGACCGCGAAGCTGTCGGGGTCCAGCGAGTGCGCGTGCAGTGTGGCGTCAGACATCGAGGAGTCGTCTCCCTTCGAACGCACGGCCGAGCGTGACCTCGTCGGCGTATTCCAGGTCTCCGCCAACGGGGAGTCCGCTGGCGAGGCGCGTGACCTTCAGGCCCATGGGCTTGACCATGCGCGCCAGGTACGTCGCGGTGGCCTCCCCCTCCAGGTTGGGGTCGGTCGCCAGGATCAGCTCGGTGACCGCTCCGTCGGCCAGACGGGCCAGCAGCTCGCGGATCCGCAGGTCGTCCGGGCCGACGCCCTCGATCGGGCTGATCGCGCCACCGAGGACGTGGTACCGCCCCCGGAACTCGCGCGTCCGCTCGATCGCGACGACGTCCTTCGGCTCCTCGACCACACAGATGACCGCCTCGTCACGGCGCGGGTCACGGCAGATGCCGCACCGCTCCTCCTGCGCGACGTTGCCGCACACGGCGCAGAACCGGACCTTGTCCTTGACCTCCAGGAGGGCATGGGCGAGGCGGCGTACGTCGGTGGGCTCGGCCTGCAGGATGTGGAAGGCGATCCGCTGGGCGCTCTTGGGACCGACGCCTGGCAGCCTGCCCAGCTCGTCGATGAGGTCCTGAACCACGCCTTCGTACAACGGAACGCCTCTCGTGGAGTGCTGTGATGCTTACGGTAGTTGCTGTGCGTACGGGTTAGAAGGGCGGGCGCCGGAGCTCGTACCGGAAGGGCGAGGCCGCGTCCGGCCGATCCCGCCCGACGGGACCTAGAAACCCAGGCCCGGGATGCCGCCGCCGCCCAGGCCCTGGGCCAGGGGGCCGAGCTTGGCCTGCTGGAGCGCCTGCGCGTTCTCGTTCGCGGCCTGGACGGCGGCGACCACGAGGTCGGCGAGGGTCTCGGTGTCCTCCGGGTCGACCGCCTTCGGGTCGATGACCAGGGAGCGCAGCTCGCCGGAGCCGGTCACGGTGGCCTTCACCAGGCCGCCGCCCGCCTGCCCGTCGACCTCGGTCTGCGCCAGCTCCTCCTGGGCACGGGCGAGGTCCTGCTGCATCTTCTGGGCCTGCTGGAGGATCTGCTGCATATTGGGCTGGCCACCACCGGGAATCACGGTCACTCCTGGCACTTCGACGACGGGTATTCGGTATGCCGAGCCTACGTGGTCGCCGGACGGTGTGCCCCATCCACGCGGCTTCACTCTTTCGGGTGAGAATCGGGCGCGCCCTCTAGCTGATCAAGCCCCTCTTGCGGGCGGAAATACCGGGATTTCGCACTTCCGGCCCACCATTCGGCGGTAGGAAAGGGCATGCGCACCAGTACGCACACGCGCATCGCACCGCCCGCACGTTACGGATAGTCACGCAGAGCGCAGAGGAGTGCCCCGGTGAGCCAGCCGGAGATGCAGCCCGGGGGCCCCGCCCGGGGGGAGGGCGACAGCCACGACCGGTACGGCGGCCACGGTGGCGATCTGACCGGACGGCCGTTCCCGCTCGGCGACTGGGGCGAACCGGCGGAGCGGCTCGACGAGCTCTACCGCTGGGTCGAGGACCAGGCGCTGCGGACGGCCGGGTGGTACCTGGAGGACCGCGCCTGGAAGCGGCGCGGCGCCCGGGCGTTGCGGATCGGTACGGCGCTGGGCGTGATCGCCGGCGCCGGGCTGCCGCTGCTGGACCTGACGGGTGCGCTGGACGGGGCGTCGGGCTGGGGATACCTGTCCCTGCTGCTGGCCGCCGCGTGCCTGGCCTGCGACCGGTACTTCGGGCTCACATCCGGGTGGATGCGGGACGTGGCGACGGCGCAGGCGGTGCAGCGGCGGCTCCAGGCGCTCCAGTTCGACTGGGCGGCGGAGAGCATCCGCGAGGTGCTGGGCCCGACGGAGGGCACGGCGAGCGAGGCGGCCGAGCGGTGCCTGGGGGTGCTGCGGCGGTTCTCGGAGGACGTGACGGAGCTGGTGCGGGCGGAGACGGCGGACTGGATGGTCGAGTTCCGGTCGGGCCCGGCGCCGCTGGTGACGCAGTCGACGCTGTGGTGCGCTCCGCCCAGGGCGGAGGGGGGTGCTCCGCCCTCGGGGCGGTTTCCACTCCCCCCCGGCACCCGCCCCAACATGCCCCGCCAGCGGCCCCCGGAGCCCCGCTGACCCCGTGCCGGGGCCGGTGTGACGGGCTCAGCTAAAGATGATCATCGATCCCTGGCCCAGGCTTCGGGTGGCCGCCGCGTGGAGGCCGAGCCACACGTGCCGCTCGCGGGCGAAGGGGCTCTCGTCGTACGGGATCGGCCCGGCAGGCTCCTCCAGGGCCGTCGGGCGCTCGGGCGGGTGCGGCGCGGCCGGCGGGTTCGCGGGGTCGATGCCGATCGAGGGGGCGACGTACTCCAGCTCGCGCAGCAGGCCCTGGGCGGAGCCGAGCGGGCCGCCGCCCGCCAGCAGTTCCTCGGTCGACAGCGGCGCGGGGAAGTCGACGGGTACGTACGCGCCCGCGTGGTCGTAGTGCCACACCAGGTGCGACTGCTGCGCCGTCGACTCGAACATCTCCAGGAGCTGCTCGTAGTCGCCGCCCAGCTCGTCGACCGGGGTGACGGCCAGGCCGCAGATCTGGAGCAGGTAGGCGCGGCGCAGGAAGTGCAGGGCGTCGTAGTCGAAGCCGGCGACCGGCGCGACGTCGCCCGACAGGCCGGGCATGTAGGCGAAGACGGGCACGGTCGGGAGGCCTGACTCGGTGAGGGCCTTGTCGTACGCGGCGATCTCTTCCGCGAAGGGGTTGTCGGGGCTGTGGCACAGCACGTCGACGAGGGGGACCAACCACAGGTCACAGGCCAAGGGAGACTCGCTCTCCTTCAGTCGAATACGCGGCTACGGCGGGCTCGGGTCAGAGTAGTTCGCGGCTCGGGTGCCCATCCCCTACCCATACGGGCTGGGCGGTAAGAGCCGTCGCGATAAAGCGGTGAAGCCGTCAGCGCAGCCCGTCCAGATGGTCGGCCCACCGCAACGAGTGCGCGTTGTAGGCGTCGATGGCCGCCATCACCGCTTCGGGGTCGCCGAGGGTGACCGCGTCGACGAGTTCCTCGTGGCCGTTCCAGAGCCATGTGCCGGGCTCGCGGGCGGCGCGCAGGTGCGGCACGGCGAACACCCAGGCCTGGACGCGCAGCCGGTGCAGGAAGTCGGCGATGTAGCGGTTGGCGACGAAGCCGCTGAGCTCACGCCAGAACCGGAGGTCGTAACCGATCAGGATGTCCAGGTCGCCGGCGCGCGCGGCCCGTGCCGCCTCCTCGGCGCGCCGCCGTACCGACACCAGCGGAGCCCCGTGCGCGTGGAGGACGTCGACCCGGTCGCGCAGGCGCCGGAAGATGCCGTCCACGATGAGCGCGCGGGCCTCGACCATGCCTCGGTAGTCCTCGACCGAGAACTGGTGGACACGGAAGCCCTTGTGCTGGTCGGAGTCGAGCAGGCCCTGGGCGGTGAGGTCGACCAGCGCTTCCCGTACGGGCGTCGCCGACACCCCGTACTGCTCGGCGATGTGCTTGACCGTGAATTCCTGGCCCGGCTGGAGACGCCCCGCGAGGACTTCGTCACGCAGCGCGTCCGCGACCTGCTGGCGCAGGGTGTTGCGGGTCACAGCTCCGCTCGCGGGCATGGCTTCTGGCCCCCTCCGTCCGGTTCCGGACACCTTAAGCCAGGCGGAGGGGGCGCACGGAGGTGGTTACACGGTGTGCTCGTCGGCGACCGTGAGCGCCGCGTCGAGGGCGGCGAGGCCCTCCTTGGCCTCGGCCTCGGTGATGTTGCAGGCGGGTACGGCGTGGGTGCGGTTCATGTTGATGAAGGGCCACAGGCCGTTCTTCTTGCAGGCCGCGCCGAAGGCCGCCATGGGGGCGTTCGCCTCGCCCGTCGCGTTGTACGGGACGAGCGGCTCGCGCGTCTCCTCGTTCCGGACCAGGTCCAGTGCCCAGAAGGCGCCGAGGCCGCGCACCTCGCCGACGGACGGGTGGCGTTCGGCGAGTTCGCGCAGGCCGGGGCCGAGGACGTTCTCGCCGAGGTGGGCGGCCTGCTCGACGACCTTCTCGTCCTCCATGACCTGGATGGTGGCGACGGCGGCGGCGCAGGCGAGGGGGTGCCCCGAGTAGGTGAGGCCGCCGGGGTAGGGCCGCTTGTCGAACGTCGCGGCGATCTCGGCGGAGATGGCGACACCGCCGAGGGGCACGTACCCGGAGTTGACGCCCTTGGCGAAGGTCAGCAGGTCGGGGACGACGTCGAAGTGGTCGGCGGCGAACCACGCGCCGGTGCGGCCGAAGCCCGCCATGACCTCGTCGAGGACGAAGACGATCCCGTACCGGTCGCAGATCTCGCGTACGCCGGCGAGGTAGCCGGGCGGCGGGGTCATGATGCCGGCGGTGCCGGGGACGGTCTCCAGGATGATCGCGGCGATGGACTGCGGTCCCTCGAACGCGATGGTGTCCTCCAGGTGCTGGAGGGCGCGCTCGCACTCCTGCGCCTCGGTCGAGGCGTAGAAGGGCGAGCGGTAGAGGAACGGCGCCCAGAAGCGCACGACGCCCGCGGAGGCGGTGTCGGAGGCCCAGCGGCGCGGGTCGCCGGTGAGGTTGATCGCGGTGGAGGTGGCGCCGTGGTACGAGCGGTAGGCGCTCATGATCTTGGGGCGGCCCGTGTGCAGCCGGGCCATCCGGGCGGCGTTCTCGACGGCCTCGGCGCCGCCGTTGGTGAAGAAGATCTTGTCGAGGTCGCCCGGCGTGCGCTCGGCGATGAGGCGTGCGGCCTCGGAGCGTACGTCGATGGCGAAGGCGGGCGCGAAGGTGGTCATCTTCGCGGCCTGCTCCTGGATCGCGGCGACGACCCTGGGGTGCTGGTAGCCGATGTTGGTGTAGACGAGACCGCTGGTGAAGTCGAGGTAGCGGTTTCCGTCGTAGTCCCAGAAGTACGCCCCCTCGGCACCGGCGACGGCGAGCGGGTCGATCAGCCCCTGGGCGGACCAGGAGTGGAACACGTGCGCGCGGTCGGCCGCCTTCACGGCGGCGCCGGCCTCGGGGTCGGCGTGAGCAGCGGAATCGTCATGAGGGGTCATGCCGCCCAGGGTAAGGACGTGCTGCTGGGCGCCGGTATGGCCATCTTGTATGCCGGAAGGCGCGGGGGTCGGCAGGGTGTCGGGCGTCGGAGGCGACGGAGGGGTGTTGACAGCATTCTGTCGTCATGACAGGATTCTGTCATCAGCTCGAACGATGGAACGGAATTCGCAGTACCAGCCGCAGCACGAGCCGAAGACGCGTCCACAGGAGGCCACCATGTCCGGCACCGACTCCGCCACCAACCACCGCAAGACCGTTCATCTCGCCGTCTACGACACGCTGGCCGACTGGGAGACCGGACACGCCACCGCCTGGCTCGCCCGCAGCGGATACGACATCCGCACGGTCGGCCCCACCACCGAGCCGGTGACCAGCATCGGCGGGCTGCGCATCACCCCCGACCTCGCCCTGACCGACCTGCGGCCCGAGGACAGCGCGCTGCTGATCCTGCCCGGCGCCGACCTGTGGGACACGAGCGACGACCTGGCGCCCTTCGCGGCCAAGGCGCGGGTGTTCCTGGACGCGGGCACGCCGGTGGCCGCCATATGCGGGGCCACCGCCGGGCTCGCCCGTGAGGGTCTGCTCGACGACCGGCCGCACACCAGCGCCGTCTCCTTCTACCTGGCGGCCACGGGATACAAGGGCGGCGAGCACTACGTCGACGCGGACGCGGTCACCGACGGCGACCTCATCACCGCGGGCCCCACCGAGCCGGTCGCGTTCGCCCGCGAGGTGCTGGGGAAGATGGGCGCGTTCGAGGGCAGCAAGCTGGACGCCTGGTACCGACTGTTCCACGACTCCGACCCGGCCGCCTTCGAGGAACTGAACTCATGACCCGTGTCGAGAAGGAGCTGCAGGGCCTGCTCAGCCGGACGGCGCTCGGCGTGTTCCGGCTGAACGGCCAGTTCCTCGCCGTCTCGGAGAAGCTGGCCCGCCCCGCCGGGATCACGGCCGCGTGGTGGCAGGTCCTCGGGGCCGTGCTGCCCGAGCCACTGCCGGTCTCCGGGATCGCCCGCACCATGGGCATCACCCGGCAGAGCGTGCAGCGGATCGCGGACCTGCTGGTCCACGAGGGCCTGGCCGAGTACCTGCCGAACCCGGCCCACCGGCGCGCCAAGCTCCTGGCGCCCACCCACCTGGGCCGGGTGACGATCGACCGTATAGAGCCGGGCCACGCGGACTTCGCGGCCCGCCTCGCCGCCGAGCTCGGCGAGGAGGCGTTCGCCGAGACGGCGCGGACCCTGGAGCGGCTCTCCGAGGCGCTGGACGCGGTCACGGCCCCCGGCGACCCCGCCGGACCGCGCGCGGCAAGCTGACGGCGGCGCGGTCCGGGCGGGTAAAGTGGCCGTCTCTCCAGCCGTCCGGCAGGAGACCGATGCGAGGAGGTGAGACCCATCAACGCCAGGTCAGGCTGGGTGCTCTCCTCTCACCGCGGTGCGGTCGACCCGACATAGGGACGAAGGGACCGAGGGAGCACCCCGACGGCTCCCGAAAGGTTCCCCATGTCTGTACCCAGTAGGTCCACCACCGTCTCCTCCGTCGTCGGCACACTCCGCGCCGCCGGCTGCGTCTTCGCCGAGGACGAGGCGGAGTTGCTCCTGTCCACCGCCCGCACACCCGACGAACTCGACGCCATGGTCGGGCGCCGCGTCGCCGGGCATCCCCTCGAACACATCCTGGGCTGGGCCGAGTTCCACGGCCTGCGGGTAGCGGTGGACGAGGGAGTCTTCGTCCCGCGCCGCCGCACCGAGTTCCTCGTCACCCGCGCCCGGGCCCTCGCCTCGCCCCGGGCCGTGGTCGTGGACCTGTGCTGCGGCACCGGTGCGCTGGGGGCCGCCCTCGTATCGGCGCTGGCCGAGGCGGAGTTGCACGCCGCCGACATCGACCCCGCCGCCGTGCGCTGCGCCCGGCGGAACGTCATGGCGGCGGGCGGGCGGGTCTACGAAGGCGACCTGTACGACCCGCTCCCGGCAGGCTTGCGGGGCCGCGTCGACATACTGCTGGCCAACGTGCCGTACGTCCCCACGGAGGAGGTGCAGCTCCTGCCCGCCGAGGCGCGCGTCCATGAGGCCCGCGTCGCGCTCGACGGCGGCGCGGACGGGCTGGACGTCCTGCGCCGCGTGACCGCCGAGGCCACCGCCTGGCTGGCACCGGGCGGCAGCCTCCTGTTCGAGACCAGCGAGCGTCAGGCGTCCGCCGCCGCGGCGGTCGTCGCCGCCGACGGGCTCGTCCCGCACGTGGAGACCTGTGAGGACCTGTACGCCACGGTGGTCATCGCGACTCGGGCGGCGCAGCGGTCGCCCGCTCGACGGCCAGCAGGACGTTGAGCAGCAGGAACGGGTGGACGAACCGGCCGGGCGCCGTCGGCGGGCACCGCCAGGCGAGCGGCCAGGTACGCCCGCCGCGCGCGGGCACCGGCACATAACTGACCGTTCCCAGACAGGCGTTGAACGGCATCGCGCCGGAGGGCCAGGCGCGGCCCGCCGTACTGCCCGGAGGGAGGAGGAAGTACACGCCCCGGCGCCCGTTCGCCTCGATGACGACGGGCCCCGGGTCGCCGCCGGTCATGTGCTCCAGGAGGTCGGCGGCACGGCGCCCGTCGTCCCCGTCGACGCGTACGGCGTCGAATCGGACGCCCGCCTTGCGGAGTTGGAATCCGGACGCCGGAATCCAATCGATTCTTGTGTGGCAACTTGGCGCATTCACAGGGACATCGTGGACCGCCGCGGCTAGCGTTCCCCACGACTGCGGAAGCCCGTAGAAACCGCGTTGACCTGCGGAAAAGGCGTCCAACAGCAGTCGAATTCGGCGGGGACGGGTTGTGACCGGTTGAGACCGGTTGAATCGAGGCGGTGACGCAATTTGGCGCGAACCGAGAACAAGGAAACGGCGGGTCCGGCGACGCGACTCGTGGCGGACATGGCACGCAAGATGCGCGTCCGGAAAGGGTGGACGCAGGACCAGCTCGGCAAGGAGATCGGTTTCACGGGCGCGGCGGTGAGCGCCATGGAGACCTGCGCCCAGCCGGCGAGCGACGCGATGCTGGTGCAACTGGAGAAGGTGCTGGGCGACGGGCTCGGCCTGTTCGAGCAGGCGCGGCTGTACGTGCGGCTGGACAAGTATCCGGAGCAGTTCAAGAACTACGCGCTGCTGGAGCAGAAGGCGGTGAGCCTGTCGCTCTACGCCACGCTGGTGGTGCACGGGCTGTTCCAGACGGAGGCGTACGCGCGGGCGCTGATCGGCGGCGGGTACCCGCCGCTGCCGGAGCGGCGGGTGGAGGAGCTGGTCGAGGCGAGGATGGCGCGCAGGGAGCTGTTCGAGCGGGAGCCGGTGGCGCTGGTCGAGCTGGTCCTGGAGGAGTCGGTGCTGCGCCGCACGATCGGCGGCGCGGAGGTCATGCGCGGACAGTTGCTGCACCTCGCGGAGTGCGCGCGGAGGCGGAACGTGACGGTTCAGGTGCTGCCACTGGACTGCGGGCTGAGCGGGGAGCACGCTGGCGACAACGGCGGGATGACGCTCGTGGAGACCCCGGAGCACGACCACCTCGTGTACCTGGAGATCCAGTTCGAAAGCCTGTTGATCAAGGACCCCGCTAAGGTGAGTACATTCGCACAGCGGTACGCGAAGATCCGGGCACAGGCCCTGGATCCCCGTGAATCTCTGGGCCTCATCGAGCGGTTGGCAGGAGAACCGAGATGACCAGCACCCTGCGGTGGTTCAAGTCGAGCTACAGCGACAGCAGCGGCGGCGAGTGCGTCGAAGTCGCCTTCGGCTGGCGCACGTCCTCGTACAGCAGCGACAGCGGTGGCGACTGCGTCGAGGTGGCCGCCTGCCCCCACACCGTCCACGTCCGCGACTCCAAGAACCCCGGCGGGCCCGTCCTCGCCGTCGCCCCGGCGGCCTGGGGGTCCTTCCTCGACTGGGCCGAGTAGGGTTACCGGTAGGAATCACCTGAAAGGGGGCGAGATGTCCACGATCAGGCAGAGCGTCGAGATCTCGCGTCGTCCCGAGGACGTCTTCACCTACATGACCGACACCTCCCACTTGCCCGAATGGCAGGAGAGCGCCCTGGCGGTCAGCCCGGTCGGACGCGTCTCCGGCGGCTTGGGCTCCCGGGTCAGGGTGACCCGGCAGATGGGCCGCCGGCGGATGCCGATGACCATGGAGATGAGCGAGTACGACCCGCCGCGGAGCTTCCGCATGGACGGGGTCGACGGACCCGTCCGGGGCCATGTGCGCGGGACGGTCGAGCCGATCGGCGACGGCGAGCGGTCGCGCGTGACGCTGGCCCTGGACTTCGAGGCGCACGGCATCGGGAAGGTGCTCGTGCCGCTGGTCGTCCGGACGCGTGCGAGGAAGGAAATGCCGAGGAACGAGCAGCATCTCAAGGACATCCTGGAGGCACGCCCGTAGCCGGCCAGAGGGCCCGGGTGCGCTCCGGGCCCTGCGCCGAGCGGCTCGTCAGGGCTGTTCGGGCAGCCTGATCGTCCGTACGAGCGGCATGTCCGCGTACAGCTCGGGCTTCGCCGTCAGCACCGGGCGGCCGTCCGGCCAGTCCGGCGTCGGACGCGACAGATGGATCGCGTGGCCGAGCCGCCACTCCACCCCGTCCCGCATCAGCGCGCCCACAGCGCAGACGCCCGCGAAGTCGAGCTCCACGATCTCGGCGGCCGGTAGCGCGCCCACATGCTCGGCAAGGCCCTTACGGACACCGTCCGCAGCCGTCAGGCACATGGCGGGAACGTAGACGTGCCGGGTGGGGCCGCGCTGCGTGTTCGCGATGAACTGGGAAGCCAGGACGTTGCCCGAACCCAGAGCCAGCAAAGCGGACTCGTCGTACACAACGGCGGTGGACCGGCTCACAGGCTGTCCACAGGCCGCCCGGCCTCCAGCTCCTGCCAGACCTGCTCCGCTCGGTCGTGATCCTGGTCCGTGAGCGTGACGCCGAAATGCGTCTCGCAGTACGCCTTCGTCTCCTCGTACCGCTTCCGGAGTTCTTCCTTGGTGGGCGTCGCTCCGGCCAGCTCGGCGATCAGATCCCGCATCGTCATGCCGCGCTCCCGCGCGAGCACCATGAGACGGTCACGAACAGCAGGATCAACCTTGACGGTGGTGTCGGCCATGACGACAGTATACCGGCGGTATACCGTCTCGGGTGGGTCCAGCAATGCGGTCATTTCGACCCTTTCTTCCAGGTGACCCGGCCACCGATCGGCGGCCGGAGTTCTCAGCAGCGGCGGCGCAGGACCTGCCGGACCGTCGCGCCGCCGCGCAGTGCCGCCGCGACGAACCCGGCGACGGCGGGCGGGGCGGGCTCGCAGCGGGCGCAGGAGGCACCTTCGGGCACCGGGGTGCCGCAGACGCCGCACTCCGGGCGCACGGGCGCCACAGGGCGCGGTGCGGGCTTCTTGCGGCGGAGGCGGTCGGCCAGCAGAGCGGCGGGAGCGTGGACGCGGGCGGGCAGGCCGGAGGTGAGCGCCTCGCGGATCAGGGCGTCACTGGCGCCCACGGACCACCACTCCTCGACCAGGGCCTTCAGGCGTTCCGCCTCGCCCGCCCCCAGGGCGAGCCGTGGATCGCTCCGGCCCAGTGAGGTGAGCAACTGGGCCGCCGGGGAGGGAGGTTCTTTCACCCTCGTTTTTTCTCCCGGAGGGAGCGGGCCAGGAGAGCCGTGGTCCGGGTCACCGGAGTCCGGGTTTCCGGCCGTTTCGGGGACGGGCCCGGTGGTGGGGGCCGCGACGGGGGCTTCGGCGGGGGCGTCGGGGTCGTACGGGGTGTCGAAGACCTCGTACTCCGTGCGCAGTTGCCCCTTGCGGTCCCAGCGCGTCAGCCGGCGAAGGTAGCGGGCGTCCTCCAGCTCCTGGAGGGCGGCGCCGATCCGGTCGCGGCCTTCCTTGCGCTGCTCGGAGAGCTTGCGGATGGACGCCTTGGCGCCGTTGGGGAGGCTGACGAGGTAGGTCAGGAGGCCCACGGCGCACCACGAGATGGTGGCGTCGCGCAGGAGGGCGTTGCTGAAGATGGTGAAGGCACGCGTGGGCGCGGTACGGTAAACACGCATCGGGAGGTAGTGCTCCTGGTGTCGAGCCCCCGGATGTTGGCGCATCGCGGGGGCATTTCGTTTTGTTGTGCCGCGAATGTAGCGCCACGCGAGGCGAAGCCCGCAATCAACAACCTTTAGTCATACGGTCATTCGAAAACCGAGAGCCTGAAAACCGGTCTCCGGCGCGACCTGCGGTTTCACCACGAAAAGGGGTGGCCACCCGCCGGTGGCCACCCCCGTGTCATATGCCGAATTCACCCCTGCGGGTGAGGTTCAGTGCAGCGAGCAGGAGCCTCAGCAGCTCAGGTTCGAGCCCGTCGGCACACCCAGGATCTGGGTGAAGCGCTGGTAGTTGTTGATACGGCTCTGGACCTGCGCCGGGTTCTTGCCGTCGCACTCCAGGGAGCCGTTGATGGAGCGGATGGTCTGGCCGAATCCGGCGCCGTTGACCATGGCGTTGTGGGGCGTCATGGTGCCGGGGCCGTTCTGGGTGTTCCAGTACCAGAGGCCGGTCTTCCAGGCGATGGGCGCCTCGCGCTCGACACGGTAGGGGTTGTTGAGGAGGTCGATGCCGAGGGCGTCGCCGGCCGCCTTGTAGTTGAAGTTCCAGCTGAGCTGGATGGGGCCACGGCCGTAGTAGGCGGCCTGGCCGGCCGGGCAGCCGTAGGGCTGGTTGCGGTCGCAGTAGTGCGGGTAGTTGGCGGTGTTCTGCTCCACGATGTGGACCAGGCCGCCCGTCTCATGGCTGACGTTGGCGAGGAAGGCGGCGGCCTCCTGCTTCTTCACCGTGTCGCTGCCGGTGTTGGCGAAGCCGGGGTACGCGCTCAGCGCGGCGGTCAGGCCGCTGTACGTGTAGAAGGAGTTCCGGTTCGGGAACATCTGGTTGAACTGGGCCTCGCTCACCACGAAGCCGGACGGGGAGGGAGTCGGCGTACCGCCACCGCCGCCGCAGGCGCCCTGGTCGGACCAGACGTCGGCGGAGCCGGGGCGCTCGTTCTGGGTCCACCACTTCGCCAGCCAGTTGCGGCCGTTGTACGAGGCGGTCTTGCCGCCCGTGTAGACGGCGGAGGAGCTCCAGGGCGCCGCGCACTCGGCGGCCGACGCGGTGGAGGCGGGGAGGACGACGGCCAGGCCGACGGCCATGACGAGAGCGGCGAAAGTGGCGAACAGGATCGATAGGCGTCGCAGCATGGGCTGGCCCTTCCGTGGGGGGATGGCCCCTACCGAATCGCGAATGGTCTGAACCTGTCAAGGTCTAGACCATGGCTTGTTACAGCCGAATACCGGTCAACTCCAGTGCCCGGCCCGCGTGTTCGGGGCCGGGGCCCGCGGCGAGGGGTAACGGCGGTCAGGGCTCTGGCATGCTCTGTTCAGTGGAGCCTCTGAGTGGTGAAGACCCCGTCCAGATCGGTCCGTTCCGCCTGCTCGGCAGGCTGGGGTCGGGCGGAATGGGGCGCGTGTACCTGGCCCGGTCCGCCGGTGGCCGCACCGTCGCGGTCAAGGTCGTGCACGCCGAACTGGCCGCCCAGGACGAGTTCCGGCGCCGCTTCGCCCGCGAGGTCGCCGCGCTGGAGAAGGTGGGCGGCGTGGGCACGGCGCCCGTGCTCGGCGCGGACACCGGGGCGGAGGCGCCCTGGGTGGCCGTCGGGTACGTCGCCGGGCCGTCCCTGCGCACCGTGGTCGGGGAGGAGTACGGGCCGCTGCCGGCGGCGTCCGTGCGGTCGCTGGCCGTCGGCCTGGCCCACGCCCTGGAGCACATCCACGCCGCCGGGCTGGTCCACCGGGACCTGAAGCCCGCCAACATCCTGCTCACCGTCGACGGGCCCCGCGTCATCGACTTCGGTATCGCCCGCGCCGTCGACACGGTCACCGACGGCGGACTCACCAGCACGGGGGCGGTCGTCGGCTCGCCCGGCTTCATGTCGCCCGAGCAGGTGCGGGGCGAGCGGCTCACGCCCGCGTCGGACATCTTCTGCCTCGGCTCGGTCCTGGCGTACGCGGCGACCGGCCGCGCCCCGTTCGGCACCGCCGACAGCGGCGTCCACGCCATGATGTTCCGCATCGCCCACGACGAGCCGGACCTCGACGGGCTGCCCGCCGAGCTGGACGACCTCGTCCGCGGGTGCCTCGCCAAGGACCCGGACGCCCGCCCCACCGCCGCCCACCTCGCCGCGCACGTCGAGGCGACCGACCCGTGGCTGCCCGCCGGGCTGCTCGCCCAGCTCGGCCGCCTCGCCGCCCGGCTCCTGGACCAGGACGGCGACCCGACGCCCGTCGAGACGCCCGTCCCGCGGCCCGCCCGGGCGACGAAGCGCCGCCCGCTCCTCATCGGCGCCACCGTTCTGGCGGTCGCCGCCGCGGCCGCCCTCGCGTACGGGCTGACGGACCGCTCCGGAAAGCCGGGCGCGCCCGCCGGGGAAGCGTTCACACGGGACAAACCCCGCACCACCGTGCCCGCCGCCTTCCTCGGCGCCTGGGAAGGCGTCCTGCGGGGCACCGACACCGCCCCGTACGAGACCGCCCGTATCGAGATCACCCAGGGGGCGCCCGGCGACAAGGCGGGGGTCTACGTCCACGTCGCCGGTGAGCGGCTCTGCATGGGCCGGTCGACGCTCGTCTCGGCGGACGAGGACACGATCGTGTTCGGCGAGAGCGACGTGACGACGAGCGTCCCGGCCGGGCGGTGCACACCGGCGGCCCACCAGAAGCTCACCGTCCGCTCACCGGAGGTGCTGCAGTGGTCGTCGGGCGCGGCGACCGCCACCTTCCGCAAGGCGCGGTCCGGGCCGGGGGTCGTGCCCAAGGAGTTCCTCGGACACTGGAAGGACGTCCCCCACCCCGACGTGTCCGACCCGGACCAAGACCTCTACAGCCACGAGGTGATCATCACCCAGGGCCCGGTCGGCGCGCCGCTCGTCCGGTTCGAGCAGAGCTTCCCGCGGACCGACGAGGAGACCGGGGAGCCGCTGTCCGGCACGGTGAACTGTGCGGAGACCGCCGTCCTCGGCGGTGCGGGCGCCCTGCTGGTCCTGGGCCCGGCCACGGTCGACGCCGCCGCGTCGGACCGGGAGTGCACGGCGTCCGGAGGCTCCACGAACCTGCGGATCCAGCGCGTCGAGGGCAAGGACCGGCTGCTGGTGTACGGGATGGACGCGGACGGGGAGCCCGGCGAGTTCTCCAAGGAGAAGTGACCGGGCTCCCCGTACAGCCGCCGACCTGGTTTACAGGAAGGAGTTGATCTCGATCGTCTCGGTGCGGCCGGGGCCGACGCCGATCGCGGAGATCGGCGCGCCGGACATCTCCTCCAGCGCCTTCACGTACGCCTGCGCGTTCTTCGGCAGGTCGGAGAAGGTCTTCGCCTTGCTGATGTCCTCGGACCAGCCCGGCAGGTACTCGTAGACCGGCTTCGCGTGGTGGAAGTCCGTCTGCGAGTAGGGCAGCTCCTCGACGCGCTTGCCGTCGATCTCGTACGCGACACACACCGGGATCTGCTCCCAGCCGGTGAGCACGTCGAGCTTGGTGAGGAAGAAGTCGGTCAGGCCGTTGACGCGGGTGGCGTACCGGGCGATGACCGCGTCGAACCAGCCGCAGCGGCGGTCACGGCCGGTGGTGACACCCCGCTCGCCGCCGATGCGGCGCAGCGCCTCGCCGTCCTCGTCGAACAGCTCGGTCGGGAACGGGCCGGCGCCGACACGCGTGGTGTACGCCTTGAGGATGCCGATGACACGGCTGATCTTCGTGGGGCCCACGCCCGCGCCGGTGCAGGCACCGCCGGAGGTCGGGTTGGAGGAGGTCACGAAGGGGTACGTGCCGTGGTCGACGTCCAGGAGGGTGCCCTGGCCGCCCTCGAAGAGGACGACCTTGCCCTCGTCGATGGCGTTGTTGAGGATCAGCGTCGTGTCGGCGACGAACGGCTTGATCTGCTCCGCGTACTGGAGCATCTCCTCGACGATCCGGCCCGGCTCGATGGCGCGGCGGTTGAAGACCTTGGCGAGGAGCTGGTTCTTCTGCTCCAGCGCCGCCTCGACCTTCTGCTCCAGGATGGACTCGTCGTAGAGGTCCTGGACGCGGATGCCGACACGGTTGATCTTGTCGGCGTACGTCGGGCCGATACCGCGCCCGGTCGTGCCGATCTTGCGCTTGCCGAGGAACCGTTCCGTCACCTTGTCGAGGGTGACGTTGTACGGAGTGATCAGGTGAGCGTTACCGCTGATCAGCAGCTTCGACGTGTCGACGCCGCGCTCGTTCAGTCCGCTCAGCTCGGAGAGCAGGACCGCCGGGTCGACGACGACACCGTTTCCGATCACCGGGGTGCACCCCGGCGAGAGGATTCCGGAAGGGAGAAGGTGCAGCGCGTACTTCTGGTCGCCGACGACGACCGTGTGGCCGGCGTTGTTGCCGCCCTGGTAGCGCACCACATAATCAACGGATCCACCGAGGAGGTCGGTGGCCTTTCCCTTGCCCTCGTCACCCCACTGAGCACCGAGCAGCACAAGTGCGGGCACAGGCGTACACCCCTTCCGGGCGGGGCATGTCCAAGGCGCGGGGAGTACGGACGCCGTACGACGATGTACGACACAACCTGAGCCGTCGGACCGGGTGCCCCGGAATAGACGAAGCCCCTGGCGCAATAGCGCAAGGGGCTCTTGCACAAAGATGCTACCCGAGGAAGGACCGAGGTGTCGGCTCCCGACCAGCTGCTGGTCGTCATCGACGCGGTCGCGCGCCGGAACGACGGCGAATCCGTACGAATCGCGAGGGACGTGCTGCGCGCCGGGGCGAGCGCGAAGATCTGCCTCCCGGACACCCCCGCGGAGTTCGCCCGGGCCCTTTCGCGGCGGGGTTCGCGGCGGCCGGTGGTCATCGGTGACGACCGGGCGCTGCTGCGGGCGGTGGCGCAACTGCACCGGGAGCGGGAGCTGGCGGACGGGGCGCTGTCACTGGTTCCGGTGGGGCCGCGCGGCGCGGTCGACCTGGCCGGGGCACTGGGTGTGCCGCTGGGCGCGGTGGCCGCCGCGCGGGCCGTACTGGACGGGGCGGCGCGGCGGCTGGACCTGCTGGTCGACGACAGCGACGGCGTGGTGGTGCGGGGGCTGCGGATCCCGGCGGGGCCCGCGAGCCGGGCGACGGTCGAGCCACCGTCGGTGTGGGACACCTGCCGGTCGCTGGTGCGGACGCTGGTCCACCCGGCGCCCTGCGTTCCGGGGATGCGCCCGGCGACGCGCACGCACCGGCTGCGGGTCGAGGCCGACGGGCGGCTCCTGAGCGACCTGGACGAGCCGGTGGAGGGTGTGACGGTGCTGTCCCGGGGCGGTGTCGCCGAGGTCGTCGTCCGCCCCCGGGCGGCAGAGCCGGTGCGGGTGGAGGCGACCGCGATCACCGTCTCGGGCGCCTCGTTCCGTTACCGCGCGGACGCCCTGCTCACGGGCCCGGTGGGCACGCGTACGTGGACGCTCCGCCCGTCGGCGTGGTCGCTGACGCTGCCGGTGGGGTGACCCCTACAGGGCGTCCAGGGGGCCGGTCATGGGATGCGGCGACGTGTCGTCATCGTCGTCGTCCGGGGAGCCGGGGAACATCAGCCAGGCGCTGGCGCTGATCATGCCCAGCGAGGACAGGCCGAGCGCGAACTTCAGCAGCCGCATGCCGCCCGTCCACTCGTGGGGCGACCCGAACACGACCCAGAAACCGAGGGCGATCCCGGCGATCAGGACGATGACGGCGAAGGTGCGGCGAAGGACGACTGACATCCGTCCATGATCGCATCAGCGCCCGCGGGCCGTGACGGCCCGGTGCTCCCGCCGGCGGTCCAGCATGTTCGCGCACCTTCTTCAGAAAGAGTGGAAGCCCAGGAGTGGCCCCGGTCGGGGGGCACTGCGTCCGGTCGGAGGTCACTGCGTCCGGCCGGACCTCACACCTCCACCAGCAGCCCGTCCAGCCCCCGGATCACGAAGTTCGGCTTCCGCTCCGGCTCCTTCGCGAGCCGGAGCGCCGGGGCGCGTTCCAGCAGTGCCGCCATCGAGGCGGCCAGTTCGATGCGGGCCAGCGGGGCGCCGATGCAGTAGTGGATGCCCGCGCTGAAGGAGATGTGAGGGTTGTCCGCCCGGGACAGATCCAGTGCGTCGGGGCGGTCGAAGGCGTCCGGGTCGCGGTTGGCCGAGCCGAAGAGGAGGGCGACCTCCGAGCCGCGCGGGACGGTGGTGCCGTCGATCTCGATGTCGTCCAGCACCCAGCGCTCGAAGAGCTGGAGCGGGGTGTCGTGGCGGAGCAGCTCCTCCACGGCCGTGGACACCTCCACCTGCCCGGCGCGCAGCGCGGCGAGCTGCTCCGGGTGGCGGAAGAGGGTCCACCAGCCGTTGACGGTGGCGTTGACCGTCGCCTCGTGGCCCGCGTTCAGCAGCAGGACGCAGGTGGAGATCATCTCCTGCTCGGTGAGCCGGTCGCCCTCGTCGTGGGCGGCGATGAGCGCGCTGATCAGGTCCTCGCCCGGGGAGGCGCGCCGCTCGGCGATCAGTTCCCGGAGGTACGCGGAGAACTCCACCGACGCCCTGACCGCACGGGCGGCCGTCTCCTCGTCCGGGTTCAGCTCGTACATGCCGCAGATGTCCGCCGACCACGGCCGCAGCGGCGCCCGGTCGGACTCCGGGATGCCGAGCATCTCCGCGATGACGGCGACCGGCAGTGGCTCGGCGACGGCGGTCAGCAGGTCGCCCCCGCCCTCGGCGACCAGGGAGTCGACCAGGTCGCCCGCCAGCCGGTGGACGTAGGGCTTCAGCCGCTCGACCGTGCGCGGGGTGAACGCCTTCGACACCAGGCGCCGGATACGGGTGTGGTCCGGCGGCTCCAGGTCCAGCATCCCGTGGTCGTTGAGGGTGTGGAACGGCTCGTGCGCGGGCGGGGGCGGGGTGCGCCCGAACTCCTCGTGGCTGAAGCGGTGCAGGTACGTCCGCCCCAGCCGCCGGTCCCGCAACAGCGCGGACACGTCGGCGTGGCACGGGACCAGGTACTGCCGCGTCGGCTCGAACCAGTGCACCCGGCCACGGGCGCGCAGCTCGGCGTAGGCGGGGTAGGGGTCGGCGACGAACGCGGGCGACCACGGGTCGAAGTCCATGCGCCCGACCCTATGCAGGGCCCGGCCCGGAGTCACCAGCCCCGTGACGCCCACCTCGCGCCCGGGTCAGCCCAGAGTCACCGCCCGCAGACGCCCACCTCGCGCCCGGGTCAGCCCGGAGTCACCAGCCTCGCCTCGTACGCGAAGACCGCCGCCTGCGTACGGTCACGGAGCCCCAGCTTCACCAGGATGCGGCTCACATGCGTCTTGATCGTCGACTCGGCGACCACCAGCCGGGACGCGATCTCACCGTTCGACAGGCCCTGGGCGATCAGCACCAGGACCTCCGTCTCGCGCTCCGTCAGGTCGCCCACCTGGGAGAGGGCCGGCGGCCGGGGCATGTCGGCGGTCTTGGCGAACTCGGTGATCAGGCGCTTGGTGACCGTCGGCGCCAGCAGCGCCTCACCGCCCGCCACCACCCGGACGCCGTCCGCGAGCTGCCGCGCGGAGGCGTCCTTCAGCAGGAAGCCGGACGCCCCGGCGCGCAGCGCCTGGTACACGTACTCGTCCAGGTCGAACGTCGTCAGCACCAGCACCTTCGCGTCGCCGTCCGCCGCGACGATCTCGCGGGTGGCGTCGATGCCGTTCATCTCCGGCATCCGGATGTCCATCAGCACGACGTCCGGGCGCAGCGCCTCCACCTGCCGGACCGCCTCACGGCCGTTCACGGCCTCGCCCACGACCTCGATGTCGGGCATCGCGTTCAGCAGGACCGAGAAGCCCTCGCGGACCATGATCTGGTCGTCGACGATCAGTACGCGGATCGTCACGACTCCTCCCGGACTTCCCGGGGCGCCGGGATGAAGGCCGCGATCTCGTAACCGCCGTCCTCGGTCACGTCCGCCGTCATCTCGCCGTCCAGCATCGCCACCCGCTCCCGCATGCCCGTGATCCCGTGCCCGGCGCCCGGTGACGCCTTGACCAGCCCGCGCGCCGGACCGTTCACCACGCGCAGGCCCAGCCCGCCGAGCACGTACGAGACCTCCACCTTCGCCGACGCGCCCGGTGCGTGCCGCAGCACGTTGCTGAGCGCCTCCTGCACGATCCGGTAGGCGGACAGCTCCACGCCCTGCGGCAGCTCGCGCGCCGCGCCGGTGACCGTGGCGTCCACGGTGAGGCCCGCCTCGCGCACATTGGCGATCAGCGCGTCGAGGTCGGCGAGCGTCGGCTGCGGCGCGTCGGGCGCCTCGTAGTCCTCGGCGCGTACGACGCCGAGGATGCGGCGCAGCTCGGTCAGCGCGGCGACCGCGTTCTCGCGGATCGTGGCGAAGGCCTGCTCCAGCTCGGGCGGCGGGTTCTCCACCCGGTAGGGGGCGGCCTCCGCCTGGATGGCGACGACCGACATGTGGTGGGCGACCACGTCGTGCAGCTCGCGGGCGATGGTGGTGCGCTCCTCCAGGAGGGTCCGCCTGGAGCGCTCCTGCGCGGTGACGGTCTGCTGGGCGGTGACCTCCTCCTTCGCCGCGCGGCGGGTGTGGAACACGGTGACGCACAGCAGCACGAAGGCGGAGACGACCAGCAGGGGCCAGGTCGTACCGCCGCCGCCCCGGCTGAGGAAGACCTCGCAGAAGAAGCCGAAACCGCCGGTGAGTGCCCACATCCAGGCGGCGGTGCGCGGCCGGGTCCGGGCCGCGACCACGGTCATCACGGTGAGCTGGCCGATGAAGCTGGTAGGGGCCCACGGCCAGCCGTCCCAGTAGCCGGACATGATGCTCACGAACGGGGCGGTCGCCAGGGACAGCCAGAACGCGGCGACGGGCCGGGCCAGGGTCAGCAGAATGGCGGCGGCCGGGACGATCCCCGTGACCGGCTTGCCCTCGGTGTAGCCCAGCGACATGACGATCAGGGCGGCCCCCACCACCAGGGCGTGCGGGAACCAGGCCACGTACTCGCGTATGAACCGTGGCAGCCGCCTGGTCACCGGGCCGTCGGTGCCCATGGGCGGGAGCAGCCGGTAGGCGAGGGCGTCGTCGAGGAGCTCGCGGCGCATGCCCATGAACATGCCGTGAGCCATCCGGTACTCCGGGCTGCGGGTCTTGGTGTCGGTCACGTCAGCAACGGTAAGCACGGGCGGGGACGCGGTCGTCACCTTGGATGTGGATCCTTCCGCGTCCCCCTGGAGTACTACGGCGCTGATCAGGGCCGGAACGCGTCCGCGTGTGTCCGGGCCCACTCGGCGAAGGTACGGGCCGGGCGGCCGGTGACCTTCTCCACGGTGTCGAGGACCGTGCGG
The DNA here is from genome assembly GCF_055590785.1 of Streptomyces sp. NPDC041796. Lineage (NCBI taxonomy): Bacteria > Bacillati > Actinomycetota > Actinomycetes > Kitasatosporales > Streptomycetaceae > Streptomyces > Streptomyces sp. NPDC041796. The sequence continues at coordinate 197,028 of NZ_JBVJAH010000011.1, read as the reverse complement.
CCCTCCTCCGGGGTGTCCCCGTACACCTCCAGCAGGAAGTCGATCACGTCCTGGGGCCGGCCCTCCGCCCGCCACTGCTCGACCGCCTCGGCCTCGGACAGCTCGACCAGCCGTACCGCCCGGCCCCGCGCCGCCGCGATCGCGTCGGCCTTGTCCCGGAGGGAGAGCACCTCGGGCCCGGTGACCAGGTACTCCTGCCCGGCGTGCCCGTCCTCGGTGAGGGCGACCGCCGCGACCGCGCCGATGTCGCCCTCGTGGACCATGGCGCTGAGCCGGCCGGTGAAGGGCTCGCGCACCTCGTCGGTGGTGCGGATCCCGTCCGCCCACTCCAGGGCGTTCGCCATGAACTCCACCGGCATGACCACCGTCCACGGCAGACCGCTCGCCCGCACGGCGTCCTCCAGCGGTGTCGGACCGCCGCCGTTGAGGACCGTGACACGCCGTACGCCCGCCTCGCGGGCCAGCTCCACGATGCGCGGACCGGTCTCCAGCGGGGCGAAGTACTCGCCGCCGAAGGTGATCAGGTGCAGGCCGGTGACCCCGTCGAGAGCCGGGATGAGGGAGTCGGGCTCGGTGAGGTCGCCGCGGACGACCTCGACGCCGTCCGGGAAGTCGGCCCTGGCGGGGTCACGGGTCAGGGCGCGGACGGGCCTGCCGAGGCGCAGCAGTTCGGCGACCACCTGGCGGCCGACGGTTCCGGTGGCTCCGGTCACGAGGTTCGTGTGGGTCATGGGGTTCGTCATGCCGCTGACGCTACGAACCGTTGCGGTCAGCCTCTGTCCTCGGCTACCAGGCCAGTTGGGCGATCTCCTCGGCGACCACCGCGCAGGCGTCCGCCGCCGGGTCGATCAGGGGGAAATGCCCCACGTCGTCCAGCAGCGTCAGCCCGACCATCTCCCCCGCCTTCGCCGCCGCGTCCACGTACGCCTCGGCGACGGCCTGCGGAACGACGGTGTCCTCACGGCCCTGGACCACCGCGGTCGCGATCCCGGTCGGCAGCAGTACGGCCGGGTCGGCGCACCCCGCACGGGTCTCGAAGTCGACGTCACCACCGAGCAATTGCCGCACCGCGCCGCCGCAGACGTCCAGCTCCGCCGCCCGCTCGAAGTGGGCGATGGGCGCCAGCGCGACCACCCCGCGCAGCGGCGGCGGGGCGTCCAGCCGCCAGGGCGCCCCGGCGGGCAGCACGTGCCGGGCGGCCGCCCACAGCGCCAGGTGCCCGCCCGCCGAGTGGCCGGTGACGACCATGCGGCGCGGGTCGGCCTGCGGCAGGTGCGTACGCGCCAGGCCGGGCAGGGCGTCCAGCGCGGCGGCGACATCGTCGAACGTCTCCGGCCACCGTCCGGCGACGGGCCCGCCACCGCCCTGTGCGGGGATGTCCCGGCCCCGCCGGTACTCCACGTTGGCGACGGCGAAACCGCGTCGCGCCAGATAGTCCACGAAGGGGGTGATGTGCCGCCGGTCGTACGGCGCCCGCCACGCGCCACCGTGCAGCACGACGACGAGCGGTGCGCGGTCACCCCCGCGAGGGGCGTAGAAGTCCACGACCTGGTCCGGGTGGTCACCGTACGAGGCGGTGGAGTCCGGGTCGACGGCCGGATGCGACAGGGCCGACGCTTCCTCGGCGGCGTCGCGCGCGGCGGGGTCGGGCATGGTGCTCAACCTTTCGGTGACGGGGCCGAATTGGCCTGACCTGCGGGGACGGTACCAGTCACGCGCGCCCCCGCAGATCAGGGCCGAACATCAGCCCGTGAGCTCCGAAAGCACGTCCGCGAGGACCCGTGCCGCGCGCTCCACGTCCGCGAAGGAGACGTACAGCGGGGTGAAGCCGAACCGCAGCACGTCGGGGCGGCGCAGGTCACCGACCACACCCCGGGCGATCAGCTCCTTCATCACGGCGTGGGCGTCCGCGCAGCGCAGGCTCACCTGGCTGCCCCGCTCCCCGTGCGCCTCGGGGGTCACCGACGTGACGCGGCCCTCGGGTACGTAGGCCTCGACGCACTCCAGGAAGAAGTCCGTCAGGGCCAGGCTCTTGGCCCGTACCGTCTCGATGGGCACCCCGTCCCACACGTCCAGCGACGCCTCCAGCGCCAGCATGGACAGGATGTCGGGCGTTCCGACACGGCCGCGTACCGCGCCCTCCGCCGCCGCGTAGCCGGGCGTCATCGCGAAGGGGTCGGCGTGCGAGTTCCAGCCGGGCAGCGGGGAGTCGAAGCCCGCCAGGTGCCGCTCGGCGACGTACAGGAAGGCGGGCGCGCCGGGCCCGCCGTTGAGGTACTTGTACGTGCAGCCGACCGCGAGGTCCACGCCGTGGGCGTCCAGGCCGACCGGCAGGGCACCCGCGCTGTGGCACAGGTCCCACACGGCCAGTGCGCCCGCCGCGTGGACGGCCGCCGTGATGCCCGGCAGGTCGTGCAGCCGGCCCGTGCGGTAGTCGACGTGGTTGACGAGCGCGGCGGCCGTGCGCGGGCCGACCGCGTCCGGTACCTCACGGGGGGCGGCGGCCACCAGCCGCTTGCCGGTCAGCCGGGCGGCCGACGCGGCGATGTACCCGTCCGTGGGGAACGTCGTGGCGTCCACGACGATCTCGTCCCGCTCGGGTGGGGCCAGCCGCACCGCGCCCACCAGGGCCTTGAAGACGTTGACGCTGGTCGAGTCACCGACCACCACCTGGCCGGGCGCCGCGCCGACGAGTGGCGCGATCCGCTCGCCTATTCGCTCCGGCGCGGTCCACCAGCCGCTCTCCTCCCAGGAGCGGATGCGCAGCTCGCCCCACTCACGGGTGATCACGTCGGCCATCCGGCCCGGTACGTGGCGGGGCAGCGCGCCGAGCGAGTTGCCGTCCAGGTAGACGACGCCGTCGTCGAGCGCGAACAGTTCGCGGTGCTTGGCCAGTTGGTCCTGGGCGTCCTGTGACGCCGCCTTCCTCCCGAGGTCGTCAGACATGGCTGCGCGCCGTCCACACCTCGGGGAACACGTTCTTGCGGGCCCGCTTCTCCAGCCAGGCCACTCCGGCGGAGCCGGCCGTGCCCGTCTTGGACCCCATCGCGCGCCGCGTCGCCACCAGGTGGTCGTTGCGCCATCGCCACACCAGTTCGCCGACGTCCGTCAACGCCTCGCCGAGCCGGATCAGTTCGTCGTTCTCGTCCGGGTTCGCGTAGATATGCGCCCAGATTTCCTCGACCGCCTGTGACGGCTCGTACTTCTGCGACAGGTCCCGGCGCAGCACGCTGTCCGGCACCGGGTGCCCGCGCCGGGCCAGGAACCGCAGCACCTCGTCGTACAGGCTCGGCTCGTACAGGGCCTTCTCCAGCTCCGCGTGGACGCGCGGCGCGCCCCGGTGCGGCACCAGCATGGACGCGGACTTCTCACCGAGGAGGAACTCCAGCCGCCGGTACATCGCCGACTGGAACCCGGAGCCCTCGCCGAGGGCCCCGCGGTAGGAGTTGAACTGGGCGGGCGTGAGGCGGGCGAGCGGCTTCCAGGAGGCGTTCAGCGCCTCCAGCTCGCGTACGGAGCGCTCCAGCGCGTCCATCGCCACGGGGACGCGGTCCTCGCGGAGGGCGCGGCTCGCGGTCTCCCACTCGTGGACGATCACGGTGAACCACAGCTCCATGACCTGGGTCGTCACCAGGAAGACCATCTCTCCCGGGTCGTCCGAGAGCGGGTGCTGGAGGTGGGTGAGGACGTCCGCCTGGACGTAGTCCTCGTACGGCGTCGTGCCTGTGTACTCCAGGTTCGGGGTGTCCGAACCGGGCGCGGAGGCATCGGGGGAAGTAGACATCGCTGTCTCCATCAATGCGTGCTACCGGGTAGCGGTCTGCCCCTTCCAGTCAGTGGTGGAGCCCCGGTCCCCTCGGGACCACCGGCTGTGCGCGGGGTCCCAGTCGCATCATGACACGAGCGGTCCCTCGATGTACCTGCCGGATGTGTCGTACGGCCACGCATTGGACGTGCAGCCGTCCAGGCCCTTGATCTGCTGCATCATCACCGGTGCGGGCTTCCCGGGGCCGCCGCAGCCCATGTGCCGGCGGATGCCGATCTCGTGCCCGACCTCATGGTTGATGATCAGGTGCCGGTACTCGGCGGGCGGCCCCGCGAAGGTGGGCGAGCCGAGCGTCCAGCGCTTGAGGTTCACGACGACACCGTCGGCCGTCTCGCAGTTGAACTCGCCACGAGTGTCGAACCCCTGGGCCCCGCAGAGCGCGTCGGCCGTTCCGGGGGTGGCGATCCGGATGACGAAGTCGGCGTTCGCCGGAACCAGCTGGAACGAGCCCCGGCCGTGGGCCGCCCAGCCCTGCGGATGGGCGAGGATCCGCTCGATCTCCGCCGCCGCCCGCGCGGCCGGGAGGTCGATGCCGTCCTCGACCTGGACGCTGTAGCGGCGCAGGGTCCCGGAGCCGGTCCTGGCGCCGGTCGCCCGGGCGGTGGTGAAGGTCCCGGGGCCGGACGGGGGGACCGTCGCGGCGGAGTCGGGGACGTCACGCCGGGGCGGGGCGTCGCGGCCGGCGCGCTGGGGGTCGGAGACGTCACGGCCGGTGGCGGGCTCCGACGCGGGCGCCTGCGGACCGGCCGCGTCACCGGGGCCGGCGGCGGACAGGGTGCCCCCGCCACTCCAGTGGGCGACGGCCGCGCCACCGCCCAGGCAGGCGCCGACGAGGGCGAGGGCCGACAGGACTATCCGGCCCGCCGGGCCACGACCGCCGCTCCTGCCGCGCGGGCTCCGGCGGCGACGTCCTCGTGGTGCGGCGGCACGCTTCCCCACAACTGATCTCCGTTCGATGGTGTGCGCGATCGTAATGGTCACGCATCCATAACGGTGCGACCCGCCTCACCCCGACCGGAAGGAACCAGTCCGGGTGGGGCGGGTCTCAGCGCGGGGCCCGGGTCAGCCGAGCGTCTCGGCGGCCAGGGGCGACGAGTCACGGAGGAACGTCGAGCACCGCTCGTACTCCTCCTGCTCACCGATCGACTGCGCGGCGCGGGCCAGGGCATTCAGGGCGCGGAGGAAGCCGCGGTTCGGCTCGTGCTCCCACGGCACCGGGCCGTGGCCCTTCCAGCCGCTGCGGCGCAGGGCGTCCAGGCCCCGGTGGTAGCCGGTCCTGGCGTACGCGTACGACTCGACGACCCGGCCGGCCTCGAAGGCGTCGTCGGCGAGCTGGGCCCAGGCCAGGGAGGAAGCGGGGTACTTGGCGGCGACGTCCGCGGGAGCCGCGCCGCCGGCAAGCAGCTCGCGCGGCTCGGGGTCGTCGGGCAGGTGGGTGGGGGGCGGTCCGCCCAGGAGGTTTTCGTGGATACCCATGCCCCCAGTGTCACAGGCCCGGCACCGCGTGAGCGATGCCGGGCCCGTGTCGGACGATCAGGATGGTCCTTCAGACCATCAGGGTGTTACTTCAGCTTGGTGCCCGTGGAGCGCAGCGCCGCGCACGCCTCGGTGACGCGCTTGGCCATGCTCGCCTCGGCCAGCTTGCCCCAGGTCCGCGGGTCGTAGGTCTTCTTGGAGCCGACCTCGCCGTCGACCTTCAGCACACCGTCGTAGTTCTTGAACATGTGGTCCGCGACCGGACGGGTGAAGGCGTACTGGGTGTCCGTGTCGAGGTTCATCTTCACGACGCCGTTCTCCAGCGCGGTGGCCATCTCCTCGGCCGTGGAGCCCGAGCCGCCGTGGAAGACGAAGTCGAACGGGTTCTCCTTGCCGAAGCGCTCGGCGACGCCCTGCTGGAGGTCCTTGAGCAGCTCGGGGCGGAGCACGACGTTGCCCGGCTTGTAGACGCCGTGGACGTTGCCGAAGGAGGCGGCCAGCAGGTAGCGGCCCTTCTCGCCCAGGCCGAGCGCCTCGGCGGTGCGGATGGCGTCGTCGACGGTGGTGTACAGCTCGTCGTTGATCTCGTGGCTGACGCCGTCCTCCTCACCACCGGTCGGGGTGATCTCGACCTCCAGGATGATCCTGGCGGCGGCGGCCTTGGCGAGCAGCTCCTGGCCGATGGCCAGGTTGTCGGCGAGGGTCTCGGCCGAACCGTCCCACATGTGCGACTGGAACAGCGGGTTCTCGCCCTTGGCGACGCGCTCGGCGGAGATGTCGAGGAGCGGACGTACGTAACCGTCCAGCTTGTCCTTCGGGCAGTGGTCGGTGTGCAGGGCGATGGTGACGTCGTACTTCGCGGCGACGATGTGCGCGAACTCGGCCAGGGCGACCGCGCCGGTCACCATGTCCTTGCTGTACTGGCCGCCCAGGAACTCCGCACCACCGGTCGAGATCTGGATGATGCCGTCGCTCTCTGCCTCGGCGAAACCGCGCAGGGCGGCGTGCAGAGTCTGCGACGAGGTGACGTTGATGGCCGGGTAGGCGAACTTGCCTGCCTTCGCCCGGTCGAGCATCTCGTTGTAGACCTCGGGGGTTGCGATGGGCATCTGTCCGCTCCTTGTGATCTGCGGTTGCTTAGCGTTGCTGATCCCTGACCTGGGGGCGACGTCATCGTCGCACCCATCTTTCCAGACTCCGCCGTGGGCTCCACCCCGCGTACCACAAGGGGCGGACCGTTTCACGTGAAACAGTCCGCCCCCTGAAAAACCCGCAGGTCACGCCCTCGGCGACTCAGCCCAGGCCCAGCTCGTCCAGCGCGTACGCGTACAGGTACGGCACCCCGGCCGTCTGGCTGATCTTCTCCGCCGCGCCGGTCGCCCGGTCCACGATCGTCGCCACGGCCACCACCTCGGCGCCGGCCTCACGGACCGCCTCCACGGCGGTGAGCGGCGAGCCACCGGTGGTGGAGGTGTCCTCCACCACCAGGACGCGACGGCCCTTGATGTCCGGGCCCTCGACACGGCGCTGCATACCGTGCGCCTTGGCGGCCTTGCGTACGACGAAGGCGTCCAGCGTCCGGCCCCGCGCGGAGGCGGCGTGCAGCATCGCCGTCGCGACCGGGTCGGCGCCCAGGGTGAGGCCGCCGACGGCGTCGAAGTCGAGGTCGGCGGTGAGATCGAGCATCACCTGACCGACGAGCGGCGAGGCCGCCCCGTCCAGGGTGATCCGGCGCAGATCGACGTAGTAGTCGGCCTCCAGACCCGAGGAGAGGGTCACCTTGCCGTGCACCACGGCCTTGTCCTTGATCTGCTGGAGCAGATCGGCTCGAACGTCAGTCATGCCCACGAGCTTAAAGCCGCCCCGCTAGAGCCTGCGCCAGGCGATCGTCGCGGCGATCTCCAGCGGCTCGATGGGCGTGACCAGGTGAGGGGCGGTGTTCAGGCCGTTCGGCGGGCCCGACTGGGGCTCCACGCAGACCGCGGCCTCCTGCTCGTCGTACACGACGACCCAGGGAGCACGGCTGGTCACCTTCACCTCCAGTTGCCCGGGCCAGGTGAGGGTGACGTCCACGCCGTCCGGCATCCCGAAGCAGTCGTCCCAGGGGCCGGGCGCGGGGGCGATCCGGCGGCCGGTCGGCAGGTGGTCCTCCCCCCGCTCCTCCTGCCACTCGGGCGTGAAGTCCAGCATGACGTCCTGGCCGCCGAGGTTCCGGTTGAACCACGGGTGCCAGCCCGCCTGGGCCGGGAAGGAGTCACCGTGGGTCTCGACGCCGAGCTGGAGCGTCAGCGCGTCCTCGGTGAGCTGAAACGTCTGGGTGACCCGCCCGGGATACGGCCACGGCTCGGCGAGGTCGTAGGTGAACACCGCCTCCGCCTTGTCCACGACGGCGGTGCGCCACGCGGTGTCCCGCCCGGTGCCGTGGATGGCGTGCGGCGGCGAGTTCAGCGGTAGCTGATGCCATGCCGCCCCGCTGAGGAACCGGCCGTTCGCGATCCGCCCGCACCAGGGCACCATCGGGAAGCAGCCGTACCGCTCCCCCTGCCGCAGCAGTTCGGTCCCGTCGATCCGCAGGCTCTCGATGCGGCATCCGTTGTCCGGACGCACCGTCAACTCGACGTCTCCGGCCACGAGCCGGACGCTCTGTTCGCTACTGGTCACGTCACCGACACTACTTGCGGCGCCGCAGCGCACGCCCGACCACCACCGCGGAGGCGAGGGCGAGCGCGGCCGCCGGGGCGAGCCACCGCAGCGTGGCGGTCGCCGAGGCGGTCTCCGGCCCGGGCGTGGGCGCGTACCGGCCGCGCGGCGGGGCGTGGTCGACCTCCTCGGCACTCCGCCCGATCATGGTGCGCCGGGCGTGCGCCGCCTCGACGCCGGGCTCGGACAGCGGCCCGCCGGGGATGCCGGGCACCTCGAACTCGGCGTCGGCGAGGGGATCCAGCGACGGCGGCGGAACGGGGGCGTCGAAGACCGAGCCGGCGCTCTCGGCGCCCTGGTCCACCCCGTCGTCGTCGACATCCTGCTCGTCGGCGTCGTCCGCGGTGACGTCGGCGGCGTCCTCGAACGCGATGCCGTCGACTCCCTGGGCGGCGGCGGGCCCGGACGTGCCGGGAGCGGACGTGCCGGAAGCGGACGTCGCCGTCGCCGCGAGGGATTCGGCGAAACGGTCCAGCAGGCGGTGCGCCGCCGAGATCCCCGCGTCGTCCGGCAGCTCCGCCAGTCGGCCGTCGGCGCTCGTCGTCCCCGTGAAGCGCAGCGTCGTACCGCCGTCCACCGGCGAGAGACGCACCGTCAGGGCCAGCTTCGCCGAGCCGGTGCCGCGCACCTCCGTGCCCTCGCCCTCCACGGCGTACGCACCGTCGTCCCCGACCGTGATGCGCAGGGCACCCCGGTAGGTGATCGAATGCCCGCCGGCCCGTACCTTCAGGCGGCCCGAGAGCGGGCCGGCCGACGCGTCCGCGTCCTGCTGGAGCCCCGGCACGCACGGGGCGACCCGGGCGGGGTCCGCCAGCACCGCGCGCAGGGTCTCGACGTCAACCGGAACGAACACCTCATGCTCCATGGAGCCCGAGCCTACCCACGCCCGGCCCTCACGTCTGCCATGTGCGCAAGGCCAAAAGGGGTCACTCCCCGTACCTGGGTCACTCCCCGTACCTCGGGTGCACCAGGGTGGACGGTGGCAGGCCCTCCGGCCGCGGCCCCGGCACCGGGCGCACTCCCGCCACCGTGCCCGGGTCCGGTGGCGCCGGGCCCCTCGCGGCGAGGAGGAAGCCCCAGTCGTGGGGCACCGCCCCGCTGTCCGTGGACCGGTCGGGGCCCGCGGCGAAACCGGAGAGCCGCCCGGTGGCACGGTAGGGCCGGGTGGTGAAGCCCGCCGACCGCAGCGTGGCGTCCACCGTCCAGAAGGTGTGCCGCCGTGACGCCATGGGCCCCGCGTGCACCACGAGGCGGCCGCCGTCGTCGAGGACCCGCCCGGCCAGACCGTAGAACTCCGCCGAGTACAGCTTCGTGCTGGCCGTGATGCCGGGGTCCGGAAGGTCGGAGATCACCACGTCGTACGCCGCTCCCGTCACCGCCGCCTCACGCAGCCGCGCGAACGCGTCCCCGTACACCACCCGCACCCGCGGGTCCTCGTACGCGTGCCCGTTCAGCCGGGCCAGCGCGTGGTCGTGCCGGGCGAGCCGCACCACGCCCGGATCCAGCTCCATGACCGTCACGGACTCCACTCCGCCGTGGCGGAGGATCTCCCGGACCGCCAGCCCGTCGCCCCCGCCCAGGACCAGCACGCGCGCGTGCGGCCCGGACATCGCGGGGTGCACCAGCCCCCGGTGATACCGGTGCTCGTCGCGCCCGCTGACCCGCAGCCGCCCGTCCAGGAACAGCTCCGGCGACGCGCCCCGCCCGCCCGTCAGCACCACCTCCTGGACGTCCGTCTGCACGGCGACACGCACCCGCTCCCCGTACACCGCCCGCCGCACCGAGCGCTCGAAGTCGTCGGCCAGGACCGTCGCGGTCGCCAGCACACCGAGCACCGCCAGATTGGCGACGACCAGCAGCCCCCGCTCCCTGGGCGTCAGGTCCCGCCCGAACAGCCACAGCACCATCGCCCCGCCCACCACCGCGTTGACCGCCCCGGTGAGCAACGCGCTCGTCAACTGCCCCAGCCACGGCAGCAGCAGGAACGGGAACGCCAGGCCCCCGACGAGCGCGCCCACGTAGTCGGCGGCGAACAGGTCCGCGACCGTCCCGCCCGCGTCCTGCTCGGCCCGCCGCGAGATGCGCTGGATCAGCGTCATCAACAGCGGTATCTCCGCCCCGATGAGCACCCCGATGGCGAGCGAGAACCCCACCAGCGCGTACCGCGACTCGCCGAGCCACGCGAACGTGGCGTACAGGACGAGGGCCGAGCAGCCACCGACCAGCGCGAGCGCGGCCTCCAGCAGCCCGAAGCCGACGGCTGCCCGGAAGCGCAGCCGTTTCGCCAGGAGGGAGCCCACGCCCATCGCGAAGACCATCACGGACAGCACGACGGACGCCTGCTTGACGGAGTCACCGATCAGGTAGGAGGCGAGCGCGACGAGCTCCAGCTCGTACACCAGGCCGCACGCCGCGCAGATGAACACCGTGGCCAGCACCAGGAAGCGCCCCGCCCGCTGCCGCACGGACGGCGGTGCCAGGCCCCCCTGCGCGGACGGCACGGCGGCGGAGACGTGCGGCGCTTCGATCACGTCAACAACGCTACGTCACGCCCCAGTGACCACTTGTCACCCACACGGGTGCAACTACAGCGGCGTGTGCATACGGGCACCCACGCTGGTCCTGGTGACCACCAACTGTCCCTCTTGCGGGTACGCGTGCCATGTGCGCCACCGCACCTGGCCCTCGTGGCGCTGCGCGAGCATGGCCGTGAAGGCGTGCGGCGAGCCGGGGAACGTCCCGGCGAGGCCGTTGGGGTGGTCGGCGACGAGCGCCAGGAGTTCCTGGGCGCGGCCGGCGAACGAGCCCTTCGACAGCGTCTCGACACGGGCGGCGAACTCGTACTCCCATCCGCCGATGCGCTTGGCCACACCCAGAGGCAGCGGAGTGCTGCTGCCCGGCATGCAGGCGACGGTCTCGGAGCAGCTGCCCTGCTCGGAGTCGAGCAGGACCTGGTGGGAGGCCCCGAGGAGCCTCAACTGGAGCTTGACGCCGGACAGTTCGAGATCGAGCACGGCGAGAGCGGGAAGCGCCTCCCGACCCAACGCCCAGGCCAGGTCGGCGGCGCGCGTGTCGGTGTAGGAGGTCTTGAGCGTGGTGAGCATGGGTCGGCTCCGCAAACAGGGTTTGACGGGTGGACCGGGAGCGTCCCGGAAGACGTCGGGGGACTGGGGGATCTCCGTCTCGAAATCCACACACGAAGGGTCCAAGGGCTGGATGTTCTCGACAGCGAGGGAACCATGAACCGCGGACGAGTCACAGCGTTTTTACCCAACTTGACGTGGTTTCCATCCCCTGGGGGGCCTGCCGGTTCAACTGTTCAAAGAGAACCGACCGCTGAGCCCCACAAAAAATGCCAACGGCAAGGTACCCGGCGGGAGTTCACCGCCGGGCACCCTGTCGTGGTCGCGGACCGGCTGCCCCGTGTCAGCTGCCTCCGCCACCACATCCACCGCCGCCCCCGCAGGAGGACGATCCACCTCCCCCGCAGGACGAGCCGCCTCCGTCACCGGCCCACCAACTGCCGCTGGACGAAGCGCCGGAGCCCGACCGCGAGTGGCGCCGGCTCCTCCCCCCGCCGGCCGCGCCCACCGCGATGAGGAACCCCACCAGAACGATCAGACCAGCGGCGATCAGGCCCATCTGCATGTGCGTCACCTTCCCCCGTGTCGTACGTGAGAGGGGGATGCCCCCGCTCCCACCCCTCCCAATCCGAATTGAGGAACTCCAGAGGTTCAGCTGCAGGAGGACGATCCGCCTCCGCACGAGGAGCTGGAGCCCCCGCCGCACGACGACCAGCTGGAACACGAGGAGGACGACGAGGACGACGAGGACGAGTCCCCCGCCCACCAGCTCCCGCGGCTCCTCCCGCGGGGGCCGCCTCCGATCACCGACCGGACCACACCCACCACGATGGCGACGGCCACCACGATGAAGAACGCCTCGAAGACCCCTGCCTCGAGCATGGCCCCCACCTGCCTTTCCTTCGTATGCTCCGCATGTGTGGCAGGGAGATCCCCCTGGTGATCACGCCTCAAAGCACACTTGAGGAACTCCAGAGCTTCGGCCCAGGATGGCCGCCATGAAACGACCGCCGCTCAACCGCCGCCTCGCCGAGTTCGGAACGACGATCTTCGCGGAGATGTCCGCCCTCGCCGTCTCCACCGGCTCGGTCAATCTGGGCCAGGGCTTCCCCGACACCGACGGGCCCGACCGGATCGCCGAGGCCGCCGTCCGGGCCATCAGGGACGGCAGGGGCAACCAGTACCCGCCCGGCCCCGGCGTCCCCGAGCTGCGCACCGCCATCGCCGACCACCAGCGCGAGCGCTACGGCCTGGACTACGACCCCGACACCGAGGTCCTCGTCACGGCGGGGGCCACCGAGGCGATCGCCGCCGCCCTGCTCGGGCTGGTCGAACCGGGCGACGAGGTCATCGCGCTGGAGCCGTACTACGACTCGTACGCCGCGTGCGTCGCCATGGCGGGCGGCACCCGCGTCCCGGTCACCCTCCGTCCGCACGGCGGCCGGTTCGTACTCGACCTGGACGAGCTGCGCGCGGCCGTCACCGACCGCACCCGCCTCATCCTGCTCAACACCCCGCACAACCCCACCGGCACCGTCCTCACCCGTGAGGAACTGGCCGCCATCGCCGCGCTCGCCGTCGAACGCGACCTGCTCGTCGTCACCGACGAGGTGTACGAACACCTCGTCTTCGACGACGCCGAGCACATCCCCATCGCCACCTTCCCCGGCATGCGCGAGCGCACCCTCACCATTTCGAGCGCGGGAAAGACCTTCTCCTTCACGGGCTGGAAGGTCGGCTGGGTCACCGCCACGCCCGAGCTGACCACCGCTGTGCGCTCGGCGAAGCAGTATCTGACCTACGTCTCCGCAGGACCGTTCCAGTACGCGATCGCCGAGGCGCTGCGCCTGCCGGAGACGTACTTCAGTGAGCTCCGCGACGACCTGCGCGCCAAGCGGGACCTCCTCGCCGACGGGCTGGCGCAGGCCGGGTTCGAGGTCTTCCGGCCGCAGGGGACCTACTTCATCACCACCGACATCCGCCCACTGGGCGAGCACGACGGAATCGCGTTCTGCCGCGCGCTGCCCGGCCGCTGCGGTGTCGTCGCCATCCCCCACGCGGTCTTCTACGACCACCGCGAGCAGGGCGCGCCCTTCGTGCGGTTCGCGTTCTGCAAGCGGACGGAGGTGCTGCGGGACGCGGTGAAGCGGCTCGGCGGTCTTTAGCCTCTGCGCGCCGTCCTGTCACGGCGACACGCGCGCGTGCGGAGGTGGCGCGGACGGGACCACCCGGGCGGGCTGCCAGGGGTCGCGGCGGGCCCGGTCGGCGCCCAAGGTCGGGGTGACCGTTCACGCGCGCACGGAGGTGCACCCTGTCCGCCGAGACCTTGGACCACGTGACAGCCGCCGGGGGCGCCCGTCCCGTGCCGCGGTGGCGTGCGGCCCTGTACCGCGCGGCACCGGCTCTGGCGCTGTTCGCCGCCGCCCGGCTCACCGGGATGCTGCTGATGGCGCTGTGGGCGTGGCACATCGGCCGCTCACCGCGCGCCCTGCTGGCCATGTCCTGGGACTCGGACTGGTACCTGGGCATCGCCGCGTCCGGCTACGGCACGACCCTGTACTGGCCGGACGGCGCCGTCCAGTCGGACCTGGCGTTCTTCCCGCTCTACCCGGCGTTCGTCCGGGCGGTGAGCACCGCCCTTCCGGTGGCCGACGGGACCGCGGGTCTGCTGGTGGCCTGGACGGCGGCGGGAGCGGCCGCGTGGGGCATCTTCCTGATCGGCGAGCGGCTGTACGGACGGGGCGTCGCCACCACGCTGGTGCTGCTGTGGGGCCTGCTGCCGCACTCGATCGTGCTGTCCATGGCGTACACGGAACCGCTGCTCACCGCCTTCGCCGCGTGGTCGCTGTACGCGGTGCTCACCCGCCGCTGGCTGTGGGCGGGGGCACTGGCCGCGCTGGCCGGGGCCGCACGGCCGAACGGGATCGCGGTCGCGGCGGCGGTCGGCGCGGCCGCGGCGTACGAGGCGTACCGCCTGTTCCGGGGCGAGCGCCGCACCGACTGGCGGCTGTGGGCCGCGGCGGCGGTGGCTCCGGCCGGATGGGTCGGCTACCTGCTGTGGGTGGGGGTACGCAAGGGCGACCCGCTGGGCGGGTACTTCGCCGTGCAGGCGGGCTGGACGTCGCGCTTCGACTTCGGGGCGGGCACCTTGGGCTTCGTCCGCACGGTGCTGACCAGGCCGATGGAGCTCGGCTTCACCATGGCGCTGCTCATCCCGGCGGTGGCGCTGGTGCTGTTCGCGCTGCTCGTGCTGGACCGGCCGCCGCTGCCGCTGCTGGTGTACACGGCGGTGCTGGTGGTGATCGCGGTGGGCGGGTCGGGGTTCTTCGAGTCGAAGCCGCGTTTCCTGCTGCCGGCGTTCCCGCTGCTGGTGCCGCTCGCCTGCGCGCTGCGCAAAGCCCGGCCCAGGGCGGCGGTGGTGGTGGTCGCCGCCCTGGCCGGGCTCTCGTTCGGCTACGGGACGTACCTGCTGACGCTCGCCCCGATGGCGCTGTAGGTCCCGGGCGGGCTCAGGCCTCGTCGCCGGGCTTCTCGTCGCCCTCGGACTCCAGGCCGAACTGCTCCACGAGCCACTTGTCGAACTCGATCGACGCGCGCACCCAGCTGACCGTCGACTGCACGAAGTGCTCCAGGCTCACGCCCGTGCCGATCAGCATCTGCGCCTCGCCGATGAGCCGCACGGTGGCGCCGCCCTGCTCGTCCTCGTGGAGGTGCGTGTAGACCTTCGGCCACAGGGTGCGGCGGTTCCAGTCGTCGATCGTCTCCAGGATCTGCGCGCGGTTCTCGACCGGGTGGGGGCGGTCGTAGAAGGTCCGCACCGAGAAGACCTGCTGCTCCCCCTCGCCGCGGAACATGAAGTACGTGCGGAACTCCTCCCACGGCGCCGCGAGGTCACCCTCGTCGTCGACGACGTACTTGAGCTCCATCTGCTCCAGGAGCTGCTTGACGAGGTCCTGGTCCGGGACGACGGGGCCCGCCGGTCCCGCGGCCTGCTGAGGCTCGGGCTGGCCACCGAAATTCGGAATCGAGCCGGGGTCGATGCTCACCGTGAAATTCCCTTCGAACGATTGCGGTCATCCTCTCCCATGCCGGGCCGGGGCTGGCAACCCGGGACACGGGCGATCCGCTGCGAGCTGACAGGATCGGCGCCCATGGCGAGGAGATCGGCGCGCGCACGGCGGTGGCCGATGCCGGAGCGGGAGGCCGGGATGTGGCTGACGGCCTTTCTACCCGGGCGTGGAGCCGAGCCTCCCCCGCGACACGGATCCGTGCCTGAACGTCCGGTACGGCGACGCGGCGCCGGAGGACGGCCCCGTCGCGGTGGACGTGGAGGTGACGTACGAAGGCGGGGGCACCGGTTTCGTACGTCACCTGGCGTTCACCACCTGACACGGCTCAGTCCCGGGAGGCCGGGCAGAAGAACTCGAGCGCGATGCCGTCCGGGTCCTTGAAGGTCAGGTGGAGCCCGGCGGGGTCCTTCACGATCCCGGAGTGCGTCACGCCCTGCTCGTCGAGCCGCGCCCGCCATGATTCCAGCTCGTCCTCGTCGGCCACGTGGAATCCGCAGTGGTCGAGTCCCACGCGGGCCGGGTCGAAGGCACCGGACCGCTCCGTGCCCGGGTGCCTCCGGAAGCCGATGGCCAGCCCGGGGGAGGCGGTGACGGCCAGCGGGCCGACCTGGTCCTCCGCCTCCATGACCGTCCGGGTGGCGAAGAGGCGGTTGTAGAAGTCCGCGCTCCGTCCCACATCGCTCACCGTCAGCATCACGTGGCCGATGGCAGGGGCGTCAGGCATCCACAACACCCCCTTTCGGTGTTGTCACCTGCCTTTCCTCCGATCGTAGTCCGCAGCCCCCGCCTACCGCACCGGTCCCACGGTCAGCCCGTCCTCCGTCCGGTCCACGCGCACCGTGTCGCCGTCCTCGACCTCGCCGGCGAGGATCTCCTTGGCGAGCCGGTCACCGATGGCCGTCTGGACCAGGCGGCGCAGCGGGCGGGCGCCGTAGGCCGGGTCGAAGCCCTCGACGGCGAGCCACTCCAGGGCGGCCGGGGTGACGTCCAGGGTGAGCCGGCGCTCCGCGAGCCGCTTGGCGAGGCGGTCGATCTGGAGCCCCGCGATGTGGGCGAGCTGGTCCCGGTCGAGTGCCGTGAAGACCACGATGTCGTCCAGGCGGTTGAGGAACTCGGGCTTGAAGGACGCCCTCACCACCTCCAGCACCTGCTCCTTCTTCTGCTCCTCCGGGGTCAGCGGGTCCATCAGGAAGTGGCTGCCCAGGTTGGAGGTGAGGATGAGGATGGTGTTGCGGAAGTCGACCGTACGGCCCTGACCATCGGTCAGGCGGCCGTCGTCCAGCACCTGGAGCAGGATGTCGAAGACCTCCGGGTGGGCCTTCTCCACCTCGTCGAGCAGCACCACGCTGTACGGGCGGCGGCGCACCGCCTCGGTGAGCTGGCCGCCCTCCTCGTAGCCGACGTAGCCGGGGGGCGCGCCGACGAGCCGGGCGACGCTGTGCTTCTCGCCGTACTCGCTCATGTCGATGCGGACCATGGCCCGCTCGTCGTCGAAGAGGAAGTCGGCGAGGGCCTTGGCCAGCTCGGTCTTGCCGACGCCGGTCGGGCCGAGGAAGAGGAACGAGCCGGTGGGCCGGTCGGGGTCGGAGATGCCGGCGCGGGTGCGGCGCACGGCGTCCGACACCGCCCGCACGGCCTCGCTCTGGCCGATCAGACGGCGGCCGATCTCGTCCTCCATCCGCAGCAGCTTCTGCGTCTCGCCCTCCAGCAGGCGGCCGGCCGGAATGCCCGTCCAGGAGCCGACCACGTCGGCGATGTCGTCGGGCCCGACCTCGTCCTTGACCATCGTGTCCTTGGCGGCCTCCTGCTCGGCCTCGCTGGCCGCCTCCAGCTCCCGCTCCACGGCCGGGATCTCGCCGTACAGCAGCTTGGAGGCGGTGTCGAAGTCGCCGTCGCGCTGGGCGCGCTCGGCCTGCCCGCGCAGGTCGTCGAGCTGCTCCTTGAGCTCACCGACGCGGTTGAGGCCCTGCTTCTCCTTCTCCCAGCGGGCGGTCAGGCCGCGCAGCTCCTCCTCCTTGTCGGCGAGGTCGCGGCGCAGCTTCTCCAGGCGCTGTACGGAGGCGGGGTCGGACTCGTTCTTCAGCGCCAGCTCCTCCATGCGGAGACGGTCGACGGCACGCTGGAGCTCGTCGATCTCCACGGGCGAGGAGTCGATCTCCATGCGCAGCCGGGACGCCGCCTCGTCGACGAGGTCGATGGCCTTGTCGGGCAGGAACCGGGAGGTGATGTACCGGTCGGAGAGCGTGGCGGCGGCGACCAGGGCCGAGTCGGCGATCTGGACCTTGTGGTGGGCCTCGTACCGGCCCTTGAGGCCACGGAGGATCGCGATGGTGTCCTCGACGGTCGGCTCGGCGACCAGGACCTGCTGGAAGCGGCGCTCCAGGGCGGGGTCCTTCTCGACGCGCTCGCGGTACTCGTCGAGGGTGGTGGCGCCGACCATGCGCAGCTCGCCGCGGGCGAGCATCGGCTTGAGCATGTTGCCCGCGTCCATGGCGGAGTCCCCGCCGGCGCCCGCGCCGACGACCGTGTGCAGCTCGTCGATGAAGGTGATGATCTGGCCGTCGCTGGCCTTGATCTCGGACAGGACGGTCTTCAGCCGCTCCTCGAACTCGCCCCGGTACTTGGCGCCCGCGACCATCGCGCCGAGGTCGAGGGCGACCAGGCGCTTGTTCTTGAGGCTCTCTGGGACGTCGCCCTTGACGATGCGCTGGGCGAGGCCCTCGACGACGGCGGTCTTGCCGACGCCGGGCTCGCCGATGAGCACCGGGTTGTTCTTCGTACGCCGGGACAGCACCTGCACCACGCGGCGGATCTCCTGGTCCCGGCCGATGACCGGGTCGAGCTTGCCGTCACGGGCGGCGGCCGTGAAGTCCGTACCGAACTTCTCCAGCGCCTTGTACTGGCCCTCCGGGTCCGGTGTGGTCACGCGGCGCCCTCCCCTCGCCTTCTCGAACGCGTCCAGCAGCTTCTTCGCGCTGGCGCCCTGCCGCTCCAGCACCTCGCCGGCCTGCCCGCCCTTGGCGGCGATGCCGATGAGCAGGTGCTCGGTCGACACGTAGTCGTCGCCCAGCTCCTTGGCGCGCCGCGAGGCGTCGGCGACGACGGCGAGAAGGTCCCGGTTGGGCTGCGGCGGGGCCACGGTGGATCCGGTGACGCTGGGCTGGGCGGCGAGCACGCGCTCGGCGCCGGACCGCAACGAGGCCTGGTCGGCGTCGACGGCGGCGAGCAGGTCGACGATGTTCTCGTTGTCCTGGCCCGCGAGCAGCGCGAGCAGCAGGTGCGCGGGGGTCAGGTCCGGGTGTCCTTCGGACACGGCGCGGCTGGTCGCGGCGTTCAGCGCATCCCGGCTCTTGTTGGTCAGCTCGGCGTCCACGGGCGGTCTCTCCTCCTCGTTGGTGCGGGGTCCCACGGGTATGACTCATCTATCGTACGTAAAGTTGAGTCTATTCCACTCAATGTGGTTCGGGGTAGCCGCCGCCGGTAGGTTCGCGGGCATGGCCATCGACCCCCGTAACCCCGGCGACTCGTACCTCGGCTTCTGGCGCGAGTACCACATGTCGACCCTCACCACGCCCCGGCCGGACGGCACTCCGCACGTCGTGGCGGTCGGCGTGACCTACGACCCCGAGGGCGGCGAGAAGGGCATCGCCCGGGTGATCACCAACAAGCACAGCCGCAAGGTCGCCAACGTCCTGGCGGCCGGCCCCGGGGGCGCACGGGTGGCGGTGTGCCAGGTCGACAAGGGGCGCTGGGCGACGCTGGAGGGCGTCGCGACGATCCGTACGGAGCCCGAGGTGGTGGCGGACGCGGTGGAGCGTTACGCGGCCCGCTACGGCCGTACGCCGACGCCGAACCCGGACCGGGTCGTCATCGAGATCGCCCTCACCCGGGCGATGGGGCGCGCGTGACCCTTCGGGGTGTGACCGCCCGGGGCGTGACCTTCCGGGGCGCGACCTTCCGGGGCGTGGCCCTCTGAGCCGTACGCGCACAGCACAGCGGCGCCATCGTGTTCAGGTCCACGATGGCGCCGCTGTGTGGGGGAAGCACCTGGGCGATTTACAACGACGGGGGAATCGCTCAGGCGCTGCGGGGGGTGGCGGTGGTGGTCTCCGGCTCGACCAGCTGGTGGTCACGCTGGTCGAGGTTGACGAAAATCATGCCGTACCGGATGGCGCATCGGACGGGCTGCGGAGCTCCGCGGGGCCGTCGAAGGCATCGGTAGGCTCGGATGTCCTCGTCTTCTCCGCGCGTGATGACGATCGGCTCCCCGAAGAGGGTGACCATCAACGAATCGCCACTGTGCGGCACAGCCGTGACGAGGTCGATGAAATGCCACCCGGAACGGTAAGCGGATGCCATCTCGCGCCGGAAGCGCGAGTCGTCGGGAACGTTCATGCGCCGACGACGGTCCAGCTCGGGTCGTACGCCGCCAGGTCCGCCCGTGGCGGTGCGGCGGTCCAGCCGGGGTCCAGCGCGGCCGTACCCGACCTGACGGGTGCGGTGGTCCACGAGGGGTCGTTCACGGTCAGGCCCGACGTGGCGGGCGCGGCGGTCCAGCCGGGGTCCTGCGTCGTGGTTCCGGTGCCGGGAGCCGCCTGCGAGTCCAGACCCTCGGCCGCCCCCAGAACCCCTACCGCGCCGGCAGCGATGAACGCACTGGCCACCACTGCGCGTATGAGTCTCTTCGTCATCACCGAGCAACCTCACTTGAAGGCAACGTCTCTTTCCAACCCCCGCGGCTACGACGATTGCTCACTCTCCACGCTTCCACCACCTACGGCAGGCATCATGTTCCTGAGATGCAGGAGCCTGGGGGTGTACAGATGAGCGTAAAACCGGACAAGCCTGGCCACCCCCATTCCCACGCGGAGCTCTGCGAGGCGGGTTCCGAGCTCTACGCCAACGCCTTGCGCAGTGGACGAATACCCCGGTCAGAGGCGGATGAGGTGCCGTGTCTCCTCGACCTCGCGCTGCTGCACCCCGACCCGGACGACGCCCAGTGGCTCCGGCCCGTCCCGCCCTCCTCCGCGCTGGCACAACTGCTCCAGCCCATCGAGCGCGAGATCCTGGAGCGTAGACGTCTCACCGTCGAACTGTCCGACGCGTTCGAGCCATTCATGGCGATCAGCGCCCAGAACGCGCCCACCACGCACGCCATCACCGTGCTGGAGGGACTGAGCCGGATCAACGCGACGCTGGACCGCGTCGTCGCCGGCTGCGAGAAGGAGCTGCTGACCGTCCAGCCCGGCGGCGGGCGCCCCGCCCACGGGCTGAGCGAGGCGCTGCGCCGCGTACGGCCCCTGCTCGGCCGGGGCATCCGGATGCGCACCCTCTACCAGCACACGGCACGCCACACCGAACTGACGCTGACGTACCTGGAACACGTGGGCCCCGAGGTGCAGGTGCGCACCCTGGAGCAGATCATCGACCGGCTGATCATCGTCGACCGTGAAGTCGCCTTCGTACCCGCCCGCAGCGACCGCCAAGTCGCCCTGGAACTGCGCCACCCCGGCCTGGTCGCCTACCTCGCCGGGGTGTTCGACCAGTTCTGGCAACTGGCCGTGCCGATCAACGAGGAGATCCCGTACGACCTCAAGTCCGACGGCATCAGCGGCGTCCAGCGCTCCATCGCCAAGCTCCTCGTCGAGGGCCACGTCGACGAGGCGATCGCCCGCCGCCTCGGCATGAACGTCCGCACCTGCCGCGCCCACATCGCCAAGCTCGCGGCCGTCCTCGGCAGCGGGAGCCGCGCCCAACTGGGGTACCTGATCGCACAGTCCGGCATCCTGGAGCAAGATCACTGACCATGCACGACCACTTCCCCGCCACACCGGCCGTCCAACTGCGGTCCGACGCCGGCACCGTCGACGTCACGGGCCCCGGCCTCCCGCACGTACGTCTCGTCCGCACCACCGGCACCGAGCCCGACCCGCTCATTCCGATCGGCACCCGCGACCCCGCGCTGCTGACGCTCACCGTCGACGGCCGGCCGGCCGGGATCTGGCCCGCCAAGGGCCGGCTGTCCCGCCGCTCCTACCGTGTCGACGCCCGGACCGGCGACGCCCGTTACCGGCTCGTGCCGTGCGGCTACGAGGAGAGCCGACTGCTGCGCGACGGCCGCCGGCTCGGCGACCTGAAGTCCACCGGCGACGGCCACGTCACCACCGACTGGGACGAGCACGCCAAGGTCCTCGCCCAGGACGTCGCCGTCGGCACCGCCCTCGCGGCGGCCTTCGGAACGGGCGCCCAGCCGATGTGGGAGACGACCCTGGACGCGGTGACCGAGCTCATCCCCTAGGACGGGCCCTACGGCTTCAGGTCGGGTCGTACGGCGTCAGGACCCTTCGTACGGCGTCAGGACCCTTTGTACGGCTTCCAGGGCGTGACCTCGACGACCCCGGTGTTGCCGAGGTCCAGCGGGCCGCCGTCGGCCGGGGCGACCGTCTGGGCCGCCGTGCCGGGGGCGGGGGTCACCCGGACGTACGCGCCGGTCGTCGCCACCACGTCGGTCCGGGTCACCGTGTTGCGCCAGACCACCGACGCCGCGGCCTGCTCACCGGGCGCCAGGACGAATGTGGAGGGCTTGGTGGTGGTGTCGACGTGCGAGCCGTCGCGGACGGTGACGTCCAGTTTCTCGCGCCGCTCGCCCAGGACGTCGAGGACGGGGTAGCCGCTCAACTCGAACGGCTCGGCACCACAGTTGAGCAGGGTCAGTCCCATCGCCCGCAGCCCCATCGCTGCGTCGGTCATCCCCGTACCGACGCGTACACCGGAGGCCGGGCAGTCCGCGGCCGTCGCCCGGGGCGGCGCGGGAGCACCCTGGGGCGGGACGGGAGCCGTCGGCGCGGGAGGCGCGGTGCTGCGTTCCGGCAGCGGCGCGTCACCCGTCTCGTCGTCGCAGCCCACCGCTCCCAGCGCCGTCAGGGCCACCAGCACGGCCCCCGCGCCCGCACGACCTGTCCCGTACCGCCGATTCGTCCGCACGCCGGGATCATCGCACGCCCCTGTATACGGAAGGGGCCTCAACGGAAGGGGCCCCCTCCGCCGCAACGGAAGGGGCCTCACACGACGTGTCACTCACCGCGCTTGGGCGGTCGCCACACCACCAGCGCGCTCGCCTGCTGCACGTCCTGGTACGGAACCAGGTCACGCCGGTACGAGGCGTGCACCTGCGCCTCGCGCTGCCGCATCGTCGCCGCCGCGCCCTCGACCGCCGCGGTGAGCTCGGCGACCCGGGACTGGAGGGCGGCGACCTGGTTCTCCAGTTCGATGATCCGCTTGATGCCCGCCAGGTTGATGCCCTCGTCCTGCGACAACTGCTGCACCTGCCGGAGCAGTTCGATGTCACGCGCCGAGTAGCGCCGGCCCCGCCCCGCCGTACGGTCCGGCGAGACCAGGCCCAGCCGGTCGTACTGGCGCAGCGTCTGCGGGTGCAGTCCGCTGAGCTGGGCCGCCACCGAGATGACGTACACCGGTGTCTCGTCGGTCAGCTCGTACGGATTGCGACGGCGTCCGTCCATCTCAAGCCCCCTTCGCGGCCTGGAACAGCTCGGCCCGCGGGTCCTCACCCGCCGTGGCCTCCCGGTACGTTTCGAGCGCCTCGCGCGCCTTGTCGCTCAGGTCCCCCGGCACGGCCACCTCGACGGTGACGAGCAGGTCCCCGCGCGTACCGTCCTTGCGGACGGCGCCCTTGCCACGGGCGCGCATCGTACGGCCGTTGGGCGTACCGGCCGGGATCTTCAGCGTGACCGCGGGCCCACCGAGGGTCGGCACCCTGATCTCGCCGCCGAGCGCCGCCTCGTCGAACGTGACGGGCACCGTGACGGTCAGGTTGTCGCCCTTGCGGCCGAAGACCGGGTGGGCGTCCACGTGCACCACCACGTACAGGTCACCGGCCGGGCCTCCCCGCTCGCCGGGCGCGCCCTTGCCGCGCAGCCGGATGCGCTGCCCGTCGGAGACGCCCGCGGGGATGCGGACCTGCATGGTGCGCGACGACTTGGCGCGGCCGCTGCCGTGGCAGACCTCGCACGGGTCCTGGGCGATCAGCCCGCGGCCCTTGCAGTCCACGCACGGGTCGGTCAGCGAGAAGGAGCCGCTGCCGCCGCGCGAGACCTGGCCGGTCCCGACACAGGTGGGGCACACACGGGGCGTGCCGTTCTTGTCACCGGTGCCCGAACAGGCCTTGCAGGGCTGCTGACTGGACATCCGCAGCGGGACCGTGGCCCCGTCGACCGCCTCGGTGAAGCTCAGCGTCACCTCGGACTCGATGTCCTGGCCCCGGCGCGGCTGGGTGCGGGTGCCCGCGCCGCCCCGGTTGAACAGGCCGCCGAAGACGTCCCCGAGGCCCCCGCCGAAACCACCGGCACCGCCGGCTCCACCGGCACCGCCCTGGGCGCCCCCGAAGAGGTCGCCCAGGTCGAAGTTGAACGTGCCGCCGGCGCCGCCGCCCGGACCGGCGCGGAAGCCACCGTTGCCGAACAGGGCGCGGGCGTCGTCGTACTCCTTGCGCTTCTTGGGGTCACCGAGGATGTCGTTCGCCTCGGAGATCTCCTTGAAGCGCGCCTCCGCGCCCGCGTCACCCTTGTTGGCGTCCGGGTGGAACTCGCGGGCGAGCTTCCGGTACGCCTTCTTGATCTCGGCCTCGGTGGCGTCCTTGGGGACGCCGAGAACCTTGTAGTAGTCCTTCTCCACGAAGTCCTTCGTGCTCATCGACGTCCCTCCTCCCGATTACCGGTCAATGCGTCAGCCCTCCTCGGGGCCACCGCTCTCCTCGTCGGCCGACTGCTGCTCTTCCTTGGGCGCCTGGGCGGCCTGCCCGGCCGGCGCGGCCCCGGGCTGGGGCTCGGCCACCGCGACGCGTGCGGGCCTGATGGTCCGCTCGCCGATGCGGTACCCGGGCTGCAGGATCGCCACGCACGTCGTCTCGGTGACGTCCGGTGCGTAACTGTGCATCAGCGCCTCGTGGATCGTCGGGTCGAAGGGCTCGCCCTCCTTGCCGAACTGCTGCAGGCCCATCTTGGCGGCGACCGTCTCCAGCGATTCGGCCACCGACTTGAAGCCGCCCACCAGCTCGCCGTGTTCACGGGCGCGGCCGATGTCGTCGAGCACCGGCAGGAGCTCGGTCAGGAGGCTCGCC
The DNA here is from genome assembly GCF_055590785.1 of Streptomyces sp. NPDC041796. Taxonomy (NCBI): domain Bacteria; kingdom Bacillati; phylum Actinomycetota; class Actinomycetes; order Kitasatosporales; family Streptomycetaceae; genus Streptomyces; species Streptomyces sp. NPDC041796. Next base: position 172,737 of record NZ_JBVJAH010000011.1, on the reverse strand, counting down.
ACGGCGAGCTCCTTGACCGTGACCCGGTCGCGCTCGACCCGGCGGCGGTAGTTCTGGTACTCGGCCTGGAGCCGCTGGAGGTCCGCCGTGCGCTCGCCGAGCGCGGTGCGGGCCTGGTCCAGCTGGGCCGTCAGGCCGGCGACAGCTGCGGTCGCGTCCCCTGCCGGGGCCGCCGGGCCCTCCTCCGCGGGGTTCGCGGAGGAGGGGGCACCGGCGGCGTCGGCGGCGTCGTCAGGCGCGGCGCCGGAGGGGACGTCGGGCTTCTCCTCGAAGCCCGGGGTCTCCTCCGTCATGCGGCCCCCTTCGGCTTCTCGTCGTCGACGATCTCGGCGTCGACGACATCGTCGTCAGCGGCGGCGCCCTGGGCGGCACCCGGAGCCTCACCGGCACCGGCGGCCCCGCCCGCGGCCTGGGCGTCCGCGTACATGGCCTGGCCGAGCTTCTGGGAGACGGCCGCGACCTTCTCCGTGGCGGTGCGGATCTCGGCGGTGTCCTCGCCCTTCAGCTTCTCCTTGAGCTCGTTCACCGCCGTCTCGACCTCGGTCTTGACGTCGCCCGGAACCTTGTCCTCGTTGTCCTTGAGGAACTTCTCCGTCTGGTAGACGAGCTGCTCGCCCTGGTTGCGGGTCTCGGCGGCCTCGCGGCGCTTGTGGTCCTCCTCCGCGTACCGCTCGGCCTCCTCACGCATCCGGTCGACCTCGTCCTTCGGCAGCGAGGAGCCGCCGGTGACGGTCATCTTCTGCTCCTTGCCCGTGCCCAGGTCCTTCGCGGTCACGTGCATGATGCCGTTGGCGTCGATGTCGAAGGAGACCTCGATCTGCGGGACGCCGCGCGGGGCCGGCGGGAGGCCGGTCAGCTCGAACATGCCGAGCTTCTTGTTGTACGCCGCGATCTCGCGCTCGCCCTGGTAGACCTGGATCTGCACCGACGGCTGGTTGTCCTCGGCCGTCGTGAAGATCTCGGACCGCTTGGTCGGGATCGTGGTGTTGCGCTCGATGAGCTTGGTCATGATGCCGCCCTTGGTCTCGATACCGAGGGACAGCGGGGTCACGTCGAGGAGCAGGACGTCCTTGACCTCACCCTTGAGGACACCGGCCTGGAGCGAGGCGCCGATGGCGACGACCTCGTCCGGGTTGACGCCCTTGTTGGCCTCCTTGCCGCCGGTCAGCTCCTTGACGAGCTCGGCGACGGCCGGCATGCGGGTGGAGCCACCGACGAGGACGACGTGGTCGATCTCGGAGAGGGCGATGCCCGCGTCCTTGATGACGTTGTGGAACGGCGTCTTGCAGCGCTCCAGCAGGTCCGCGGTGAGCTGCTGGAACTGGGCGCGCGTGAGCTTCTCGTCCAGGTGCAGCGGGCCCTCGGCGGAGGCCGTGATGTAGGGCAGGTTGATCGAGGTCTCGGTGGACGAGGACAGCTCGATCTTGGCCTTCTCGGCGGCCTCGCGGAGGCGCTGGAGGGCCATCTTGTCCTTGGACAGGTCCACGCCGTGACCGGAGTGGAACTGCTTCACCAGGTAGTCGACGACACGCTGGTCCCAGTCGTCACCACCGAGGTGGTTGTCACCGTTGGTGGCCTTCACCTCGACGACGCCGTCGCCGATCTCCAGCAGCGAGACGTCGAAGGTGCCGCCACCGAGGTCGAAGACCAGGATGGTCTGGTCGTCCTTGTCCAGGCCGTACGCGAGGGCGGCGGCCGTCGGCTCGTTGACGATGCGCAGGACGTTGAGGCCCGCGATCTCACCGGCCTCCTTGGTGGCCTGGCGCTCGGAGTCGTTGAAGTACGCCGGGACGGTGATCACCGCGTCGGTGACCTTCTCGCCCAGGTACGCCTCGGCGTCGCGCTTCAGCTTCTGCAGGATGAAGGCGCTGATCTGCTGCGGGTTGAAGTTCTTCCCGTCGAGCTCGATCTTCCAGTCGGTGCCCATGTGACGCTTGACGGACCGGATGGTCCGGTCGACGTTGGTGACCGCCTGACGCTTGGCCACCTCGCCGACGAGCACCTCGCCGTTCTTGGCAAAGGCGACGACGGAAGGCGTGGTCCTGGCGCCCTCGGCGTTGGTGATGACGGTGGGCTCGCCGCCTTCCAGAACGCTGACGACGGAGTTAGTCGTGCCCAGGTCGATGCCGACCGCACGTGCCATTTTCGATTCCTCCAGCTGACTTGAGTGGAACAGGCTCAAGGATGCACGACAGCCAGACCGGAGTCAACAGAGTTGAGCCACTTACGCTCAACTTATGCGGGCGCAGTCGCACGACCCGCCGCGTACCCGCGAAGCACTACCACCTCACACCCAACCGTGCGATCGTTCAAAGAACCAACCAAAAGCCACATTTCTCGCAAAGTTGTCAGGTGTGTGCCCCATGTGCCCCACGCATCCCATGCACCCCGAACGCCGCCCCTCACCGGACCCGGCACACCACCCCTCACCGAGCCCGGCACCCATTCCGGAGCCGGACCCCCGGCGCGCCCCCGAGCCGGATGCCGTGCGCATGCCCGAGCGGGGCCCCGAGGGCGTACCGGAGCCGACCCCCGCCCCCGCTCCCGCTCCCGCCCCCGCCCCCGCTCCCGAGACGGAGCCCGTCCACGGACCCGAGACGGACCCCACGGGCGCACTCGGGCCGACTCCCGTCCGCGTCCCCGAGCAGCAGGAGCCCGCCCCCACCGGCTCGGACCCCGCCCCCACAGGACCGGACCCGGCCCCCACCGGGCCGACGCCCGTCAGCCCCACGGCGGACCTCCGCCGTCCCCGCGCGCCGGGGCCCACCAGCCCCGCACACACCAGCCCCGCACGCATCCGCCCCGCGCCCGTCAGCCCCACCCGCCCCTCGCCGGATCCCAAGCGCGTCCTCGACCTGGTGCTCGGATCCGCGCTGCTCGTCCTGACGGCACCGCTGCTCCTCGCGGCCACCGTCGCCACCGCGCTGAGACGGCCGCCCGGCGGTGTCTTCACGACCGGGACGAGAACCGGGCTCGACGGCCGGCCGTTCACCCTGCGCCACCTGCCCACCCGGCGCCTCCGCCTCGACGTGCTCTCGCGCCTGCCCCACGTCGTACGCGGCGAGATGTCGCTCGTCGGCCCGGCTCCCCTCCCGCCCGGCGCCCCCGCCGCCGACGCCCCGTGGCGCCGGAGCGTCAGACCCGGGCTGACCGGACTGGCCCAGGTCCGGCGCGCCTCCACGCTGCCGTGGGACGAGCCACTCCTGCTGGACCAGCACTACGTGGAGCACCAGTGGCTCGGGCTGGACCTGGCCCTCCTGCTGCGCACCTTGCGGACCGTGTCCGGTCAGGCTCACCTGAGCGACGCAGATCACCGCGTGCGCGGCTACAGTGCGGCGGAATAACTGGGTACGCTCAGCACGGACTAAATAAGTTACCGCTTAGTAGTACCCAAGCTCTCCCACCCTCGCAGGCCCGAGGAGCCTCCATGCAACTCGCCGCGATCATTGTGTCGCTGACCCTGACCGTGGTCGGCGTTGCGCTGCTCGCCCGCGCCATCGGCCAGTTCGTCCGCCACTTCAAGCTGGGCCAGCCGGTCCCGGCCGGCACCCGGACCGACAACCCCTACCAGCGCAGCGTCACTCTGGTCAGGGAGTTCCTCGGTCACACCCGGATGAACCGCTGGGGCATCGTCGGTATCGCCCACTGGTTCGTGGCGGTCGGCTTCCTGACGCTGCCGCCGACGATCGTCACGGCGTACGGGCAGCTCTTCCAGGCGGACTGGACCCTGCCGATCATCGGCGGCTTCCTGCCGTACGAGCTGTACATCGAGTTCATCGGCGCGATGACCACCCTCGGCATCGCCACGCTGATCGTCATCCGGCTGCTGAACCTGCCCTCGCGGCCGGGCCGCAAGTCCCGGTTCGCCGGCTCGAAGATGGGCCAGGCGTACTTCGTCGAGTACGTCATCCTCACCATCGGCCTCGCCATCTACGTACTGCGCGGCCTCGAGGGCGCCCTGCACCACGTCGACCACTACGAGCCCGCGTACTTCGCCTCGTACCCGCTCGTCCTGGCCCTCAAGGGCCTGAGCGTCGGCGCGCTGCAGAACCTGGTCTACCTCTTCGCCATGATCAAGCTGAGCACGACCATGATCTGGATGATCACGGTCTCGCTCAACACCAACATGGGTGTGGCCTGGCACCGCTTCCTCGGCTTCCCCAACATCTGGTTCAAGCGCAACGCCGACGGGTCGACCGCGCTCGGCGCGCTCCAGCCGATGACGTCGGGTGGCAAGGAGATCGACTTCGAGGACCCGGGCGACGACGACGTCTACGGCGTCTCCCAGGTCGAGCACTTCTCCTGGAAGGGCCTGCTCGACTTCTCCACCTGCACCGAGTGCGGCCGCTGCCAGTCGCAGTGCCCCGCCTGGAACACCGGCAAGCCGCTCTCCCCCAAGCTCCTCATCATGTCGCTGCGCGACCACGCGCACGCCAAGGCGCCGTACCTGCTGGCCGGCGGCGGCAAGACGATGGAGGGCGAGGAGAAGGCCTCCGAGGAGCAGCTCAAGGACGTCCCCGCCGCCGCCCTCGCCGAGGCCGAGCGCCCGCTGATCGGGACGCTCGAGGAGAACGGCGTCATCGACCCGGACGTCCTGTGGTCCTGCACCACCTGCGGCGCCTGCGTGGAGCAGTGCCCGGTCGACATCGAGCACGTCGACCACATCGTCGACATGCGCCGCTACCAGGTGATGATCGAGTCCGCGTTCCCGTCCGAGGCGGGCACGATGCTCAAGAACCTGGAGAAGAAGGGCAACCCCTGGGGCCTGGCCAAGAAGCAGCGCGTGGAGTGGACCAAGGAGGTCGACTTCGAGGTCCCGATCGTCGGCAAGGACGTCGAGGACCTCACCGAGGTCGACTACCTCTACTGGGTCGGCTGCGCCGGTGCCCTGGAGGACCGCGCCAAGAAGACCACCAAGGCCTTCGCCGAGCTGCTGCACATCGCGGGCGTCAAGTTCGCGATCATGGGCGGCGAGGAGAAGTGCACCGGTGACTCGCCGCGCCGCCTGGGCAACGAGCCGCTGTTCCAGCAGCTCGGCCAGGAGAACGTCGCCATGCTGAACATGGCGTTCGGCGAGGACGACGAGGACGAGTCGACGAAGAAGCCGAAGTCGGCCAAGAAGATCGTCGCGACCTGCCCGCACTGCTTCAACACGATCGCGAACGAGTACCCGCAGCTCGGCGGCGAGTTCGAGGTCATCCACCACACGCAGCTGCTCCAGCACCTCATCGACGAGGGCAAGCTGCTCCCGGTGACACCGGTCGACGGTCTGATCACGTACCACGACCCGTGCTACCTGGGCCGCCACAACAAGGTCTACACGCCGCCGCGCGAGATCATGTCGGCCGTCCCGGGCCTGCGCCAGCAGGAGATGCACCGCCACAAGGAGCGGGGCTTCTGCTGTGGCGCCGGTGGCGCGCGGATGTGGATGGAGGAGCGGATCGGCAAGCGCATCAACACCGAGCGCGTCGACGAGGCGCTGTCCCTCAACCCGGACATCGTCTCCACCGCCTGCCCCTTCTGCCTGGTCATGCTCACGGACTCCGTGAACGGCAAGAAGAACGACGGCAAGGCGAAGGAGAGCCTCCAGGTCGTGGACGTCGCCCAGCTGCTGCTGGACTCCGTCAAGAAGCCGGTCGAGGAGACCCCGGCGGAAGAGGCGGACACCGAGCCGGAGCCGGTGAAGTAGTCCACAGTCCGTAGTCCGTCGCACGGCAACGCCGAACGAAGCGGCCGGACCCGCCCCCCGGGGGGCGGGTCCGGCCGCTTCGTTCGGCGTTGCCGTGCGACGGACTACGGACTGTGGACTACTTCACCGGCTCCGGCTCGGTGTCCGCCTCTTCCGCCGGGGTCTCCTCGACCGGCTTCTTGACGGAGTCCAGCAGCAGCTGGGCGACGTCCACGACCTGGAGGCTCTCCTTCGCCTTGCCGTCGTTCTTCTTGCCGTTCACGGAGTCCGTGAGCATGACCAGGCAGAAGGGGCAGGCGGTGGAGACGATGTCCGGGTTGAGGGACAGCGCCTCGTCGACGCGCTCGGTGTTGATGCGCTTGCCGATCCGCTCCTCCATCCACATCCGCGCGCCACCGGCGCCACAGCAGAAGCCCCGCTCCTTGTGGCGGTGCATCTCCTGCTGGCGCAGGCCCGGGACGGCCGACATGATCTCGCGCGGCGGCGTGTAGACCTTGTTGTGGCGGCCCAGGTAGCACGGGTCGTGGTACGTGATCAGACCGTCGACCGGTGTCACCGGGAGCAGCTTGCCCTCGTCGATGAGGTGCTGGAGCAGCTGCGTGTGGTGGATGACCTCGAACTCGCCGCCGAGCTGCGGGTACTCGTTCGCGATCGTGTTGAAGCAGTGCGGGCAGGTCGCGACGATCTTCTTGGCCGACTTCGGCTTCTTCGTCGACTCGTCCTCGTCGTCCTCGCCGAACGCCATGTTCAGCATGGCGACGTTCTCCTGGCCGAGCTGCTGGAACAGCGGCTCGTTGCCCAGGCGGCGCGGCGAGTCACCGGTGCACTTCTCCTCGCCGCCCATGATCGCGAACTTGACGCCCGCGATGTGCAGCAGCTCGGCGAAGGCCTTGGTGGTCTTCTTGGCGCGGTCCTCCAGGGCACCGGCGCAGCCGACCCAGTAGAGGTAGTCGACCTCGGTGAGGTCCTCGACGTCCTTGCCGACGATCGGGACCTCGAAGTCGACCTCCTTGGTCCACTCCACGCGCTGCTTCTTGGCCAGGCCCCAGGGGTTGCCCTTCTTCTCCAGGTTCTTGAGCATCGTGCCCGCCTCGGACGGGAACGCGGACTCGATCATCACCTGGTAGCGGCGCATGTCGACGATGTGGTCGACGTGCTCGATGTCGACCGGGCACTGCTCCACGCAGGCGCCGCAGGTGGTGCAGGACCACAGGACGTCCGGGTCGATGACGCCGTTCTCCTCGAGCGTCCCGATCAGCGGGCGCTCGGCCTCGGCGAGGGCGGCGGCGGGGACGTCCTTGAGCTGCTCCTCGGAGGCCTTCTCCTCGCCCTCCATCGTCTTGCCGCCGCCGGCCAGCAGGTACGGCGCCTTGGCGTGCGCGTGGTCGCGCAGCGACATGATGAGGAGCTTGGGGGAGAGCGGCTTGCCGGTGTTCCAGGCGGGGCACTGCGACTGGCAGCGGCCGCACTCGGTGCAGGTGGAGAAGTCGAGCAGGCCCTTCCAGGAGAAGTGCTCGACCTGGGAGACGCCGTAGACGTCGTCGTCGCCCGGGTCCTCGAAGTCGATCTCCTTGCCACCCGACGTCATCGGCTGGAGCGCGCCGAGCGCGGTCGACCCGTCGGCGTTGCGCTTGAACCAGATGTTGGGGAAGCCGAGGAAGCGGTGCCAGGCCACACCCATGTTGGTGTTGAGCGAGACCGTGATCATCCAGATCATGGTCGTGCTCAGCTTGATCATGGCGAAGAGGTAGACCAGGTTCTGCAGCGCGCCGACGCTCAGGCCCTTGAGGGCCAGGACGAGCGGGTACGAGGCGAAGTACGCGGGCTCGTAGTGGTCGACGTGGTGCAGGGCGCCCTCGAGGCCGCGCAGTACGTAGATGGCGAGGCCGATGGTGAGGATGACGTACTCGACGAAGTACGCCTGGCCCATCTTCGAGCCGGCGAACCGGGACTTGCGGCCCGGCCGCGAGGGCAGGTTCAGCAGCCGGATGACGATCAGCGTGGCGATGCCGAGGGTGGTCATCGCGCCGATGAACTCGATGTACAGCTCGTACGGCAGGAAGCCGCCGATGATCGGCAGGGTCCAGTCCGCCTGGAAGAGCTGCCCGTACGCCGTGACGATCGTCGGCGGCAGCGTCAGGAAGCCGACCGCCACGAACCAGTGGGCGATACCGACGATGCCCCAGCGGTTCATCCGGGTGTGACCGAGGAACTCCCTGACCAGAGTGACGCTGCGCTGGTAGGGGTTGTCGGTCCGGGTGCCGGCCGGGACCGGCTGGCCCAGCTTGAAGTGGCGGACGAACTGGCCGATGGCGCGGGCGAGCAGCGCAACGCCGACCACGGTCAGGGTCAGCGACACAATGATCGCGGCGAGTTGCATGGAGGCTCCTCGGGCCTGCGAGGGTGGGAGAGCTTGGGTACTACTAAGCGGTAACTTATTTAGTCCGTGCTGAGCGTACCCAGTTATTCCGCCGCACTGTAGCCGCGCACGCGGTGATCTGCGTCGCTCAGGTGAGCCTGACCGGACACGGTCCGCAAGGTGCGCAGCAGGAGGGCCAGGTCCAGCCCGAGCCACTGGTGCTCCACGTAGTGCTGGTCCAGCAGGAGTGGCTCGTCCCACGGCAGCGTGGAGGCGCGCCGGACCTGGGCCAGTCCGGTCAGCCCGGGTCTGACGCTCCGGCGCCACGGGGCGTCGGCGGCGGGGGCGCCGGGCGGGAGGGGAGCCGGGCCGACGAGCGACATCTCGCCGCGTACGACGTGGGGCAGGCGCGAGAGCACGTCGAGGCGGAGGCGCCGGGTGGGCAGGTGGCGCAGGGTGAACGGCCGGCCGTCGAGCCCGGTTCTCGTCCCGGTCGTGAAGACACCGCCGGGCGGCCGTCTCAGCGCGGTGGCGACGGTGGCCGCGAGGAGCAGCGGTGCCGTCAGGACGAGCAGCGCGGATCCGAGCACCAGGTCGAGGACGCGCTTGGGATCCGGCGAGGGGCGGGTGGGGCTGACGGGCGCGGGGCGGATGCGTGCGGGGCTGGTGTGTGCGGGGCTGGTGGGCCCCGGCGCGCGGGGACGGCGGAGGTCCGCCGTGGGGCTGACGGGCGTCGGCCCGGTGGGGGCCGGGTCCGGTCCTGTGGGGGCGGGGTCCGAGCCGGTGGGGGCGGGCTCCTGCTGCTCGGGGACGCGGACGGGAGTCGGCCCGAGTGCGCCCGTGGGGTCCGTCTCGGGTCCGTGGACGGGCTCCGTCTCGGGAGCGGGGGCGGGGGCGGGAGCGGGAGCGGGGGCGGGGGTCGGCTCCGGTACGCCCTCGGGGCCCCGCTCGGGCATGCGCACGGCATCCGGCTCGGGGGCGCGCCGGGGGTCCGGCTCCGGAATGGGTGCCGGGCTCGGTGAGGGGTGGTGTGCCGGGTCCGGTGAGGGGCGGCGTTCGGGGTGCATGGGATGCGTGGGGCACATGGGGCACACACCTGACAACTTTGCGAGAAATGTGGCTTTTGGTTGGTTCTTTGAACGATCGCACGGTTGGGTGTGAGGTGGTAGTGCTTCGCGGGTACGCGGCGGGTCGTGCGACTGCGCCCGCATAAGTTGAGCGTAAGTGGCTCAACTCTGTTGACTCCGGTCTGGCTGTCGTGCATCCTTGAGCCTGTTCCACTCAAGTCAGCTGGAGGAATCGAAAATGGCACGTGCGGTCGGCATCGACCTGGGCACGACTAACTCCGTCGTCAGCGTTCTGGAAGGCGGCGAGCCCACCGTCATCACCAACGCCGAGGGCGCCAGGACCACGCCTTCCGTCGTCGCCTTTGCCAAGAACGGCGAGGTGCTCGTCGGCGAGGTGGCCAAGCGTCAGGCGGTCACCAACGTCGACCGGACCATCCGGTCCGTCAAGCGTCACATGGGCACCGACTGGAAGATCGAGCTCGACGGGAAGAACTTCAACCCGCAGCAGATCAGCGCCTTCATCCTGCAGAAGCTGAAGCGCGACGCCGAGGCGTACCTGGGCGAGAAGGTCACCGACGCGGTGATCACCGTCCCGGCGTACTTCAACGACTCCGAGCGCCAGGCCACCAAGGAGGCCGGTGAGATCGCGGGCCTCAACGTCCTGCGCATCGTCAACGAGCCGACGGCCGCCGCCCTCGCGTACGGCCTGGACAAGGACGACCAGACCATCCTGGTCTTCGACCTCGGTGGCGGCACCTTCGACGTCTCGCTGCTGGAGATCGGCGACGGCGTCGTCGAGGTGAAGGCCACCAACGGTGACAACCACCTCGGTGGTGACGACTGGGACCAGCGTGTCGTCGACTACCTGGTGAAGCAGTTCCACTCCGGTCACGGCGTGGACCTGTCCAAGGACAAGATGGCCCTCCAGCGCCTCCGCGAGGCCGCCGAGAAGGCCAAGATCGAGCTGTCCTCGTCCACCGAGACCTCGATCAACCTGCCCTACATCACGGCCTCCGCCGAGGGCCCGCTGCACCTGGACGAGAAGCTCACGCGCGCCCAGTTCCAGCAGCTCACCGCGGACCTGCTGGAGCGCTGCAAGACGCCGTTCCACAACGTCATCAAGGACGCGGGCATCGCCCTCTCCGAGATCGACCACGTCGTCCTCGTCGGTGGCTCCACCCGCATGCCGGCCGTCGCCGAGCTCGTCAAGGAGCTGACCGGCGGCAAGGAGGCCAACAAGGGCGTCAACCCGGACGAGGTCGTCGCCATCGGCGCCTCGCTCCAGGCCGGTGTCCTCAAGGGTGAGGTCAAGGACGTCCTGCTCCTCGACGTGACCCCGCTGTCCCTCGGTATCGAGACCAAGGGCGGCATCATGACCAAGCTCATCGAGCGCAACACCACGATCCCGACCAAGCGGTCCGAGATCTTCACGACGGCCGAGGACAACCAGCCGTCGGTGCAGATCCAGGTCTACCAGGGCGAGCGCGAGATCGCGGCGTACAACAAGAAGCTCGGCATGTTCGAGCTGACCGGCCTCCCGCCGGCCCCGCGCGGCGTCCCGCAGATCGAGGTCTCCTTCGACATCGACGCCAACGGCATCATGCACGTGACCGCGAAGGACCTGGGCACGGGCAAGGAGCAGAAGATGACCGTCACCGGCGGCTCCTCGCTGCCGAAGGACGAGGTCGACCGGATGCGTGAGGAGGCCGAGCGGTACGCGGAGGAGGACCACAAGCGCCGCGAGGCCGCCGAGACCCGCAACCAGGGCGAGCAGCTCGTCTACCAGACGGAGAAGTTCCTCAAGGACAACGAGGACAAGGTTCCGGGCGACGTCAAGACCGAGGTCGAGACGGCGGTGAACGAGCTCAAGGAGAAGCTGAAGGGCGAGGACACCGCCGAGATCCGCACCGCCACGGAGAAGGTCGCGGCCGTCTCCCAGAAGCTCGGCCAGGCCATGTACGCGGACGCCCAGGCCGCGGGCGGGGCCGCCGGTGCCGGTGAGGCTCCGGGTGCCGCCCAGGGCGCCGCCGCTGACGACGATGTCGTCGACGCCGAGATCGTCGACGACGAGAAGCCGAAGGGGGCCGCATGACGGAGGAGACCCCGGGCTTCGAGGAGAAGCCCGACGTCCCCTCCGGCGCCGCGCCTGACGACGCCGCCGACGCCGCCGGTGCCCCCTCCTCCGCGAACCCCGCGGAGGAGGGCCCGGCGGCCCCGGCAGGGGACGCGACCGCAGCTGTCGCCGGCCTGACGGCCCAGCTGGACCAGGCCCGCACCGCGCTCGGCGAGCGCACGGCGGACCTCCAGCGGCTCCAGGCCGAGTACCAGAACTACCGCCGCCGGGTCGAGCGCGACCGGGTCACGGTCAAGGAGCTCGCCGTGGCGAGCCTCCTGACCGAGCTCCTGCCGGTGCTCGACGACATCGGCCGCGCCCGTGAACACGGCGAGCTGGTGGGCGGCTTCAAGTCGGTGGCCGAATCGCTGGAGACGGTCGCCGCCAAGATGGGCCTGCAGCAGTTCGGCAAGGAGGGCGAGCCCTTCGACCCGACGATCCACGAGGCGCTGATGCACAGTTACGCACCGGACGTCACCGAGACGACGTGCGTGGCGATCCTGCAGCCCGGGTACCGCATCGGCGAGCGGACCATCAGGCCCGCACGCGTCGCGGTGGCCGAGCCCCAGCCCGGGGCCGCGCCGGCCGGGCAGGCCGCCCAGGCGCCCAAGGAAGAGCAGCAGTCGGCCGACGAGGAGAGCGGTGGCCCCGAGGAGGGCTGACGCATTGACCGGTAATCGGGAGGAGGGACGTCGATGAGCACGAAGGACTTCGTGGAGAAGGACTACTACAAGGTTCTCGGCGTCCCCAAGGACGCCACCGAGGCCGAGATCAAGAAGGCGTACCGGAAGCTCGCCCGCGAGTTCCACCCGGACGCCAACAAGGGTGACGCGGGCGCGGAGGCGCGCTTCAAGGAGATCTCCGAGGCGAACGACATCCTCGGTGACCCCAAGAAGCGCAAGGAGTACGACGACGCCCGCGCCCTGTTCGGCAACGGTGGCTTCCGCGCCGGTCCGGGCGGCGGCGCCGGCGGCACGTTCAACTTCGACCTGGGCGACCTCTTCGGGGGCGCCCAGGGCGGTGCCGGTGGAGCCGGCGGTGCCGGTGGTTTCGGCGGGGGCCTCGGGGACGTCTTCGGCGGCCTGTTCAACCGGGGCGGCGCGGGCACCCGCACCCAGCCGCGCCGGGGCCAGGACATCGAGTCCGAGGTGACGCTGAGCTTCACCGAGGCGGTCGACGGGGCCACGGTCCCGCTGCGGATGTCCAGTCAGCAGCCCTGCAAGGCCTGTTCGGGCACCGGTGACAAGAACGGCACGCCCCGTGTGTGCCCCACCTGTGTCGGGACCGGCCAGGTCTCGCGCGGCGGCAGCGGCTCCTTCTCGCTGACCGACCCGTGCGTGGACTGCAAGGGCCGCGGGCTGATCGCCCAGGACCCGTGCGAGGTCTGCCACGGCAGCGGCCGCGCCAAGTCGTCGCGCACCATGCAGGTCCGCATCCCCGCGGGCGTCTCCGACGGGCAGCGCATCCGGCTGCGCGGCAAGGGCGCGCCCGGCGAGCGGGGAGGCCCGGCCGGTGACCTGTACGTGGTGGTGCACGTGGACGCCCACCCGGTCTTCGGCCGCAAGGGCGACAACCTGACCGTCACGGTGCCCGTCACGTTCGACGAGGCGGCGCTCGGCGGCGAGATCAGGGTGCCGACCCTCGGTGGGCCCGCGGTCACGCTGAAGATCCCGGCCGGTACGCCCAACGGCCGTACGATGCGCGCCCGTGGCAAGGGCGCCGTCCGCAAGGACGGTACGCGCGGGGACCTGCTCGTCACCGTCGAGGTGGCCGTGCCGGGGGACCTGAGCGACAAGGCGCGCGAGGCGCTCGAAACGTACCGGGAGGCCACGGCGGGTGAGGACCCGCGGGCCGAGCTGTTCCAGGCCGCGAAGGGGGCTTGAGATGGACGGACGCCGTCGCAATCCGTACGAGCTGACCGACGAGACACCGGTGTACGTCATCTCGGTGGCGGCCCAGCTCAGCGGACTGCACCCGCAGACGCTGCGCCAGTACGACCGGCTGGGCCTGGTCTCGCCGGACCGTACGGCGGGGCGGGGCCGGCGCTACTCGGCGCGTGACATCGAACTGCTCCGGCAGGTGCAGCAGTTGTCGCAGGACGAGGGCATCAACCTGGCGGGCATCAAGCGGATCATCGAACTGGAGAACCAGGTCGCCGCCCTCCAGTCCCGGGTCGCCGAGCTCACCGCGGCGGTCGAGGGCGCGGCGGCGACGATGCGGCAGCGCGAGGCGCAGGTGCACGCCTCGTACCGGCGTGACCTGGTTCCGTACCAGGACGTGCAGCAGGCGAGCGCGCTGGTGGTGTGGCGACCGCCCAAGCGCGGTGAGTGACACGTCGTGTGAGGCCCCTTCCGTTGCGGCGGAGGGGGCCCCTTCCGTTGAGGCCCCTTCCGTATACAGGGGCGTGCGATGATCCCGGCGTGCGGACGAATCGGCGGTACGGGACAGGTCGTGCGGGCGCGGGGGCCGTGCTGGTGGCCCTGACGGCGCTGGGAGCGGTGGGCTGCGACGACGAGACGGGTGACGCGCCGCTGCCGGAACGCAGCACCGCGCCTCCCGCGCCGACGGCTCCCGTCCCGCCCCAGGGTGCTCCCGCGCCGCCCCGGGCGACGGCCGCGGACTGCCCGGCCTCCGGTGTACGCGTCGGTACGGGGATGACCGACGCAGCGATGGGGCTGCGGGCGATGGGACTGACCCTGCTCAACTGTGGTGCCGAGCCGTTCGAGTTGAGCGGCTACCCCGTCCTCGACGTCCTGGGCGAGCGGCGCGAGAAACTGGACGTCACCGTCCGCGACGGCTCGCACGTCGACACCACCACCAAGCCCTCCACATTCGTCCTGGCGCCCGGTGAGCAGGCCGCGGCGTCGGTGGTCTGGCGCAACACGGTGACCCGGACCGACGTGGTGGCGACGACCGGCGCGTACGTCCGGGTGACCCCCGCCCCCGGCACGGCGGCCCAGACGGTCGCCCCGGCCGACGGCGGCCCGCTGGACCTCGGCAACACCGGGGTCGTCGAGGTCACGCCCTGGAAGCCGTACAAAGGGTCCTGACGCCGTACGAAGGGTCCTGACGCCGTACGACCCGACCTGAAGCCGTAGGGCCCGTCCTAGGGGATGAGCTCGGTCACCGCGTCCAGGGTCGTCTCCCACATCGGCTGGGCGCCCGTTCCGAAGGCCGCCGCGAGGGCGGTGCCGACGGCGACGTCCTGGGCGAGGACCTTGGCGTGCTCGTCCCAGTCGGTGGTGACGTGGCCGTCGCCGGTGGACTTCAGGTCGCCGAGCCGGCGGCCGTCGCGCAGCAGTCGGCTCTCCTCGTAGCCGCACGGCACGAGCCGGTAACGGGCGTCGCCGGTCCGGGCGTCGACACGGTAGGAGCGGCGGGACAGCCGGCCCTTGGCGGGCCAGATCCCGGCCGGCCGGCCGTCGACGGTGAGCGTCAGCAGCGCGGGGTCGCGGGTGCCGATCGGAATGAGCGGGTCGGGCTCGGTGCCGGTGGTGCGGACGAGACGTACGTGCGGGAGGCCGGGGCCCGTGACGTCGACGGTGCCGGCGTCGGACCGCAGTTGGACGGCCGGTGTGGCGGGGAAGTGGTCGTGCATGGTCAGTGATCTTGCTCCAGGATGCCGGACTGTGCGATCAGGTACCCCAGTTGGGCGCGGCTCCCGCTGCCGAGGACGGCCGCGAGCTTGGCGATGTGGGCGCGGCAGGTGCGGACGTTCATGCCGAGGCGGCGGGCGATCGCCTCGTCGACGTGGCCCTCGACGAGGAGCTTGGCGATGGAGCGCTGGACGCCGCTGATGCCGTCGGACTTGAGGTCGTACGGGATCTCCTCGTTGATCGGCACGGCCAGTTGCCAGAACTGGTCGAACACCCCGGCGAGGTAGGCGACCAGGCCGGGGTGGCGCAGTTCCAGGGCGACTTGGCGGTCGCTGCGGGCGGGTACGAAGGCGACTTCACGGTCGACGATGATCAGCCGGTCGATGATCTGCTCCAGGGTGCGCACCTGCACCTCGGGGCCCACGTGTTCCAGGTACGTCAGCGTCAGTTCGGTGTGGCGTGCCGTGTGCTGGTAGAGGGTGCGCATCCGGATGCCCCGGCCGAGCAGGGGCCGTACGCGGCGCAGCGCCTCGCTCAGCCCGTGGGCGGGGCGCCCGCCGCCGGGCTGGACGGTCAGCAGCTCCTTCTCGCAGCCGGCGACGACGCGGTCCAGCGTCGCGTTGATCCGGCTCAGTCCCTCCAGCACGGTGATGGCGTGCGTGGTGGGCGCGTTCTGGGCGCTGATCGCCATGAATGGCTCGAACGCGTCGGACAGTTCGACGGTGAGACGTCTACGCTCCAGGATCTCGCGCTCGATGGGCTGGAGCAGTTGTGCCAGCGCGGAGGAGGGCGGGACGGGCCGGAGCCACTGGGCGTCGTCCGGGTCGGGGTGCAGCAGCGCGAGGTCGAGGAGACACGGCACCTCATCCGCCTCTGACCGGGGTATTCGTCCACTGCGCAAGGCGTTGGCGTAGAGCTCGGAACCCGCCTCGCAGAGCTCCGCGTGGGAATGGGGGTGGCCAGGCTTGTCCGGTTTTACGCTCATCTGTACACCCCCAGGCTCCTGCATCTCAGGAACATGATGCCTGCCGTAGGTGGTGGAAGCGTGGAGAGTGAGCAATCGTCGTAGCCGCGGGGGTTGGAAAGAGACGTTGCCTTCAAGTGAGGTTGCTCGGTGATGACGAAGAGACTCATACGCGCAGTGGTGGCCAGTGCGTTCATCGCTGCCGGCGCGGTAGGGGTTCTGGGGGCGGCCGAGGGTCTGGACTCGCAGGCGGCTCCCGGCACCGGAACCACGACGCAGGACCCCGGCTGGACCGCCGCGCCCGCCACGTCGGGCCTGACCGTGAACGACCCCTCGTGGACCACCGCACCCGTCAGGTCGGGTACGGCCGCGCTGGACCCCGGCTGGACCGCCGCACCGCCACGGGCGGACCTGGCGGCGTACGACCCGAGCTGGACCGTCGTCGGCGCATGAACGTTCCCGACGACTCGCGCTTCCGGCGCGAGATGGCATCCGCTTACCGTTCCGGGTGGCATTTCATCGACCTCGTCACGGCTGTGCCGCACAGTGGCGATTCGTTGATGGTCACCCTCTTCGGGGAGCCGATCGTCATCACGCGCGGAGAAGACGAGGACATCCGAGCCTACCGATGCCTTCGACGGCCCCGCGGAGCTCCGCAGCCCGTCCGATGCGCCATCCGGTACGGCATGATTTTCGTCAACCTCGACCAGCGTGACCACCAGCTGGTCGAGCCGGAGACCACCACCGCCACCCCCCGCAGCGCCTGAGCGATTCCCCCGTCGTTGTAAATCGCCCAGGTGCTTCCCCCACACAGCGGCGCCATCGTGGACCTGAACACGATGGCGCCGCTGTGCTGTGCGCGTACGGCTCAGAGGGCCACGCCCCGGAAGGTCGCGCCCCGGAAGGTCACGCCCCGGGCGGTCACACCCCGAAGGGTCACGCGCGCCCCATCGCCCGGGTGAGGGCGATCTCGATGACGACCCGGTCCGGGTTCGGCGTCGGCGTACGGCCGTAGCGGGCCGCGTAACGCTCCACCGCGTCCGCCACCACCTCGGGCTCCGTACGGATCGTCGCGACGCCCTCCAGCGTCGCCCAGCGCCCCTTGTCGACCTGGCACACCGCCACCCGTGCGCCCCCGGGGCCGGCCGCCAGGACGTTGGCGACCTTGCGGCTGTGCTTGTTGGTGATCACCCGGGCGATGCCCTTCTCGCCGCCCTCGGGGTCGTAGGTCACGCCGACCGCCACGACGTGCGGAGTGCCGTCCGGCCGGGGCGTGGTGAGGGTCGACATGTGGTACTCGCGCCAGAAGCCGAGGTACGAGTCGCCGGGGTTACGGGGGTCGATGGCCATGCCCGCGAACCTACCGGCGGCGGCTACCCCGAACCACATTGAGTGGAATAGACTCAACTTTACGTACGATAGATGAGTCATACCCGTGGGACCCCGCACCAACGAGGAGGAGAGACCGCCCGTGGACGCCGAGCTGACCAACAAGAGCCGGGATGCGCTGAACGCCGCGACCAGCCGCGCCGTGTCCGAAGGACACCCGGACCTGACCCCCGCGCACCTGCTGCTCGCGCTGCTCGCGGGCCAGGACAACGAGAACATCGTCGACCTGCTCGCCGCCGTCGACGCCGACCAGGCCTCGTTGCGGTCCGGCGCCGAGCGCGTGCTCGCCGCCCAGCCCAGCGTCACCGGATCCACCGTGGCCCCGCCGCAGCCCAACCGGGACCTTCTCGCCGTCGTCGCCGACGCCTCGCGGCGCGCCAAGGAGCTGGGCGACGACTACGTGTCGACCGAGCACCTGCTCATCGGCATCGCCGCCAAGGGCGGGCAGGCCGGCGAGGTGCTGGAGCGGCAGGGCGCCAGCGCGAAGAAGCTGCTGGACGCGTTCGAGAAGGCGAGGGGAGGGCGCCGCGTGACCACACCGGACCCGGAGGGCCAGTACAAGGCGCTGGAGAAGTTCGGTACGGACTTCACGGCCGCCGCCCGTGACGGCAAGCTCGACCCGGTCATCGGCCGGGACCAGGAGATCCGCCGCGTGGTGCAGGTGCTGTCCCGGCGTACGAAGAACAACCCGGTGCTCATCGGCGAGCCCGGCGTCGGCAAGACCGCCGTCGTCGAGGGCCTCGCCCAGCGCATCGTCAAGGGCGACGTCCCAGAGAGCCTCAAGAACAAGCGCCTGGTCGCCCTCGACCTCGGCGCGATGGTCGCGGGCGCCAAGTACCGGGGCGAGTTCGAGGAGCGGCTGAAGACCGTCCTGTCCGAGATCAAGGCCAGCGACGGCCAGATCATCACCTTCATCGACGAGCTGCACACGGTCGTCGGCGCGGGCGCCGGCGGGGACTCCGCCATGGACGCGGGCAACATGCTCAAGCCGATGCTCGCCCGCGGCGAGCTGCGCATGGTCGGCGCCACCACCCTCGACGAGTACCGCGAGCGCGTCGAGAAGGACCCCGCCCTGGAGCGCCGCTTCCAGCAGGTCCTGGTCGCCGAGCCGACCGTCGAGGACACCATCGCGATCCTCCGTGGCCTCAAGGGCCGGTACGAGGCCCACCACAAGGTCCAGATCGCCGACTCGGCCCTGGTCGCCGCCGCCACGCTCTCCGACCGGTACATCACCTCCCGGTTCCTGCCCGACAAGGCCATCGACCTCGTCGACGAGGCGGCGTCCCGGCTGCGCATGGAGATCGACTCCTCGCCCGTGGAGATCGACGAGCTCCAGCGTGCCGTCGACCGTCTCCGCATGGAGGAGCTGGCGCTGAAGAACGAGTCCGACCCCGCCTCCGTACAGCGCCTGGAGAAGCTGCGCCGCGACCTCGCCGACAAGGAGGAGGAGCTGCGCGGCCTGACCGCCCGCTGGGAGAAGGAGAAGCAGGGCCTCAACCGCGTCGGTGAGCTCAAGGAGCAGCTCGACGACCTGCGCGGGCAGGCCGAGCGCGCCCAGCGCGACGGCGACTTCGACACCGCCTCCAAGCTGCTGTACGGCGAGATCCCGGCCGTGGAGCGGGAGCTGGAGGCGGCCAGCGAGGCCGAGCAGGAGGCCGCCAAGGACACGATGGTCAAGGACGAGGTCGGGCCCGACGACATCGCCGACGTGGTCGGCTCCTGGACGGGCATTCCGGCCGGCCGCCTGCTGGAGGGCGAGACGCAGAAGCTGCTGCGGATGGAGGACGAGATCGGCCGCCGTCTGATCGGCCAGAGCGAGGCCGTGCGGGCGGTGTCGGACGCCGTGCGCCGCACCCGCGCCGGCATCTCCGACCCCGACCGGCCCACCGGCTCGTTCCTCTTCCTCGGCCCGACCGGCGTCGGCAAGACCGAGCTGGCCAAGGCCCTCGCCGACTTCCTCTTCGACGACGAGCGGGCCATGGTCCGCATCGACATGAGCGAGTACGGCGAGAAGCACAGCGTCGCCCGGCTCGTCGGCGCGCCCCCCGGCTACGTCGGCTACGAGGAGGGCGGCCAGCTCACCGAGGCGGTGCGCCGCCGCCCGTACAGCGTGGTGCTGCTCGACGAGGTGGAGAAGGCCCACCCGGAGGTCTTCGACATCCTGCTCCAGGTGCTGGACGACGGCCGCCTGACCGATGGTCAGGGCCGTACGGTCGACTTCCGCAACACCATCCTCATCCTCACCTCCAACCTGGGCAGCCACTTCCTGATGGACCCGCTGACCCCGGAGGAGCAGAAGAAGGAGCAGGTGCTGGAGGTGGTGAGGGCGTCCTTCAAGCCCGAGTTCCTCAACCGCCTGGACGACATCGTGGTCTTCACGGCACTCGACCGGGACCAGCTCGCCCACATCGCGGGGCTCCAGATCGACCGCCTCGCCAAGCGGCTCGCGGAGCGCCGGCTCACCCTGGACGTCACCCCGGCCGCCCTGGAGTGGCTCGCCGTCGAGGGCTTCGACCCGGCCTACGGCGCCCGCCCGCTGCGCCGCCTGGTCCAGACGGCCATCGGTGACCGGCTCGCCAAGGAGATCCTCGCCGGCGAGGTCGAGGACGGCGACACGGTGCGCGTGGACCGGACGGAGGACGGGCTGACCGTGGGACCGGTGCGGTAGGCGGGGGCTGCGGACTACGATCGGAGGAAAGGCAGGTGACAACACCGAAAGGGGGTGTTGTGGATGCCTGACGCCCCTGCCATCGGCCACGTGATGCTGACGGTGAGCGATGTGGGACGGAGCGCGGACTTCTACAACCGCCTCTTCGCCACCCGGACGGTCATGGAGGCGGAGGACCAGGTCGGCCCGCTGGCCGTCACCGCCTCCCCCGGGCTGGCCATCGGCTTCCGGAGGCACCCGGGCACGGAGCGGTCCGGTGCCTTCGACCCGGCCCGCGTGGGACTCGACCACTGCGGATTCCACGTGGCCGACGAGGACGAGCTGGAATCATGGCGGGCGCGGCTCGACGAGCAGGGCGTGACGCACTCCGGGATCGTGAAGGACCCCGCCGGGCTCCACCTGACCTTCAAGGACCCGGACGGCATCGCGCTCGAGTTCTTCTGCCCGGCCTCCCGGGACTGAGCCGTGTCAGGTGGTGAACGCCAGGTGACGTACGAAACCGGTGCCCCCGCCTTCGTACGTCACCTCCACGTCCACCGCGACGGGGCCGTCCTCCGGCGCCGCGTCGCCGTACCGGACGTTCAGGCACGGATCCGTGTCGCGGGGGAGGCTCGGCTCCACGCCCGGGTAGAAAGGCCGTCAGCCACATCCCGGCCTCCCGCTCCGGCATCGGCCACCGCCGTGCGCGCGCCGATCTCCTCGCCATGGGCGCCGATCCTGTCAGCTCGCAGCGGATCGCCCGTGTCCCGGGTTGCCAGCCCCGGCCCGGCATGGGAGAGGATGACCGCAATCGTTCGAAGGGAATTTCACGGTGAGCATCGACCCCGGCTCGATTCCGAATTTCGGTGGCCAGCCCGAGCCTCAGCAGGCCGCGGGACCGGCGGGCCCCGTCGTCCCGGACCAGGACCTCGTCAAGCAGCTCCTGGAGCAGATGGAGCTCAAGTACGTCGTCGACGACGAGGGTGACCTCGCGGCGCCGTGGGAGGAGTTCCGCACGTACTTCATGTTCCGCGGCGAGGGGGAGCAGCAGGTCTTCTCGGTGCGGACCTTCTACGACCGCCCCCACCCGGTCGAGAACCGCGCGCAGATCCTGGAGACGATCGACGACTGGAACCGCCGCACCCTGTGGCCGAAGGTCTACACGCACCTCCACGAGGACGAGCAGGGCGGCGCCACCGTGCGGCTCATCGGCGAGGCGCAGATGCTGATCGGCACGGGCGTGAGCCTGGAGCACTTCGTGCAGTCGACGGTCAGCTGGGTGCGCGCGTCGATCGAGTTCGACAAGTGGCTCGTGGAGCAGTTCGGCCTGGAGTCCGAGGGCGACGAGAAGCCCGGCGACGAGGCCTGAGCCCGCCCGGGACCTACAGCGCCATCGGGGCGAGCGTCAGCAGGTACGTCCCGTAGCCGAACGAGAGCCCGGCCAGGGCGGCGACCACCACCACCGCCGCCCTGGGCCGGGCTTTGCGCAGCGCGCAGGCGAGCGGCACCAGCAGCGGGAACGCCGGCAGCAGGAAACGCGGCTTCGACTCGAAGAACCCCGACCCGCCCACCGCGATCACCACCAGCACCGCCGTGTACACCAGCAGCGGCAGCGGCGGCCGGTCCAGCACGAGCAGCGCGAACAGCACCAGCGCCACCGCCGGGATGAGCAGCGCCATGGTGAAGCCGAGCTCCATCGGCCTGGTCAGCACCGTGCGGACGAAGCCCAAGGTGCCCGCCCCGAAGTCGAAGCGCGACGTCCAGCCCGCCTGCACGGCGAAGTACCCGCCCAGCGGGTCGCCCTTGCGTACCCCCACCCACAGCAGGTAGCCGACCCATCCGGCCGGAGCCACCGCCGCCGCGGCCCACAGCCGCCAGTCGGTGCGGCGCTCGCCCCGGAACAGGCGGTACGCCTCGTACGCCGCGGCCGCGCCGACCGCCGCCGCGACCGCGATCCCGTTCGGCCGTGCGGCCCCGGCCAGCGCGGCCAGTGCCCCCGCCCACAGCCAGCGGCGGGTGAGCACCGCGTACAGCGACCACGCGGCGAAGGCGGTGAGCAGCGGTTCCGTGTACGCCATGGACAGCACGATCGAGTGCGGCAGCAGGCCCCACAGCAGCACCAGCGTGGTGGCGACGCCCCGTCCGTACAGCCGCTCGCCGATCAGGAAGATGCCCCACGCGGCCGCTCCCGCCGCCGTCCAGGCCACCAGCAGACCCGCGGTCCCGTCGGCCACCGGAAGGGCGGTGCTCACCGCCCGGACGAACGCCGGGTAGAGCGGGAAGAACGCCAGGTCCGACTGGACGGCGCCGTCCGGCCAGTACAGGGTCGTGCCGTAGCCGGACGCGGCGATGCCCAGGTACCAGTCCGAGTCCCAGGACATGGCCAGCAGGGCGCGCGGTGAGCGGCCGATGTGCCACGCCCACAGCGCCATCAGCAGCATCCCGGTGAGCCGGGCGGCGGCGAACAGCGCCAGAGCCGGTGCCGCGCGGTACAGGGCCGCACGCCACCGCGGCACGGGACGGGCGCCCCCGGCGGCTGTCACGTGGTCCAAGGTCTCGGCGGACAGGGTGCACCTCCGTGCGCGCGTGAACGGTCACCCCGACCTTGGGCGCCGACCGGGCCCGCCGCGACCCCTGGCAGCCCGCCCGGGTGGTCCCGTCCGCGCCACCTCCGCACGCGCGCGTGTCGCCGTGACAGGACGGCGCGCAGAGGCTAAAGACCGCCGAGCCGCTTCACCGCGTCCCGCAGCACCTCCGTCCGCTTGCAGAACGCGAACCGCACGAAGGGCGCGCCCTGCTCGCGGTGGTCGTAGAAGACCGCGTGGGGGATGGCGACGACACCGCAGCGGCCGGGCAGCGCGCGGCAGAACGCGATTCCGTCGTGCTCGCCCAGTGGGCGGATGTCGGTGGTGATGAAGTAGGTCCCCTGCGGCCGGAAGACCTCGAACCCGGCCTGCGCCAGCCCGTCGGCGAGGAGGTCCCGCTTGGCGCGCAGGTCGTCGCGGAGCTCACTGAAGTACGTCTCCGGCAGGCGCAGCGCCTCGGCGATCGCGTACTGGAACGGTCCTGCGGAGACGTAGGTCAGATACTGCTTCGCCGAGCGCACAGCGGTGGTCAGCTCGGGCGTGGCGGTGACCCAGCCGACCTTCCAGCCCGTGAAGGAGAAGGTCTTTCCCGCGCTCGAAATGGTGAGGGTGCGCTCGCGCATGCCGGGGAAGGTGGCGATGGGGATGTGCTCGGCGTCGTCGAAGACGAGGTGTTCGTACACCTCGTCGGTGACGACGAGCAGGTCGCGTTCGACGGCGAGCGCGGCGATGGCGGCCAGTTCCTCACGGGTGAGGACGGTGCCGGTGGGGTTGTGCGGGGTGTTGAGCAGGATGAGGCGGGTGCGGTCGGTGACGGCCGCGCGCAGCTCGTCCAGGTCGAGTACGAACCGGCCGCCGTGCGGACGGAGGGTGACCGGGACGCGGGTGCCGCCCGCCATGGCGACGCACGCGGCGTACGAGTCGTAGTACGGCTCCAGCGCGATGACCTCGTCGCCCGGTTCGACCAGCCCGAGCAGGGCGGCGGCGATCGCCTCGGTGGCCCCCGCCGTGACGAGGACCTCGGTGTCGGGGTCGTAGTCCAGGCCGTAGCGCTCGCGCTGGTGGTCGGCGATGGCGGTGCGCAGCTCGGGGACGCCGGGGCCGGGCGGGTACTGGTTGCCCCTGCCGTCCCTGATGGCCCGGACGGCGGCCTCGGCGATCCGGTCGGGCCCGTCGGTGTCGGGGAAGCCCTGGCCCAGATTGACCGAGCCGGTGGAGACGGCGAGGGCGGACATCTCCGCGAAGATCGTCGTTCCGAACTCGGCGAGGCGGCGGTTGAGCGGCGGTCGTTTCATGGCGGCCATCCTGGGCCGAAGCTCTGGAGTTCCTCAAGTGTGCTTTGAGGCGTGATCACCAGGGGGATCTCCCTGCCACACATGCGGAGCATACGAAGGAAAGGCAGGTGGGGGCCATGCTCGAGGCAGGGGTCTTCGAGGCGTTCTTCATCGTGGTGGCCGTCGCCATCGTGGTGGGTGTGGTCCGGTCGGTGATCGGAGGCGGCCCCCGCGGGAGGAGCCGCGGGAGCTGGTGGGCGGGGGACTCGTCCTCGTCGTCCTCGTCGTCCTCCTCGTGTTCCAGCTGGTCGTCGTGCGGCGGGGGCTCCAGCTCCTCGTGCGGAGGCGGATCGTCCTCCTGCAGCTGAACCTCTGGAGTTCCTCAATTCGGATTGGGAGGGGTGGGAGCGGGGGCATCCCCCTCTCACGTACGACACGGGGGAAGGTGACGCACATGCAGATGGGCCTGATCGCCGCTGGTCTGATCGTTCTGGTGGGGTTCCTCATCGCGGTGGGCGCGGCCGGCGGGGGGAGGAGCCGGCGCCACTCGCGGTCGGGCTCCGGCGCTTCGTCCAGCGGCAGTTGGTGGGCCGGTGACGGAGGCGGCTCGTCCTGCGGGGGAGGTGGATCGTCCTCCTGCGGGGGCGGCGGTGGATGTGGTGGCGGAGGCAGCTGACACGGGGCAGCCGGTCCGCGACCACGACAGGGTGCCCGGCGGTGAACTCCCGCCGGGTACCTTGCCGTTGGCATTTTTTGTGGGGCTCAGCGGTCGGTTCTCTTTGAACAGTTGAACCGGCAGGCCCCCCAGGGGATGGAAACCACGTCAAGTTGGGTAAAAACGCTGTGACTCGTCCGCGGTTCATGGTTCCCTCGCTGTCGAGAACATCCAGCCCTTGGACCCTTCGTGTGTGGATTTCGAGACGGAGATCCCCCAGTCCCCCGACGTCTTCCGGGACGCTCCCGGTCCACCCGTCAAACCCTGTTTGCGGAGCCGACCCATGCTCACCACGCTCAAGACCTCCTACACCGACACGCGCGCCGCCGACCTGGCCTGGGCGTTGGGTCGGGAGGCGCTTCCCGCTCTCGCCGTGCTCGATCTCGAACTGTCCGGCGTCAAGCTCCAGTTGAGGCTCCTCGGGGCCTCCCACCAGGTCCTGCTCGACTCCGAGCAGGGCAGCTGCTCCGAGACCGTCGCCTGCATGCCGGGCAGCAGCACTCCGCTGCCTCTGGGTGTGGCCAAGCGCATCGGCGGATGGGAGTACGAGTTCGCCGCCCGTGTCGAGACGCTGTCGAAGGGCTCGTTCGCCGGCCGCGCCCAGGAACTCCTGGCGCTCGTCGCCGACCACCCCAACGGCCTCGCCGGGACGTTCCCCGGCTCGCCGCACGCCTTCACGGCCATGCTCGCGCAGCGCCACGAGGGCCAGGTGCGGTGGCGCACATGGCACGCGTACCCGCAAGAGGGACAGTTGGTGGTCACCAGGACCAGCGTGGGTGCCCGTATGCACACGCCGCTGTAGTTGCACCCGTGTGGGTGACAAGTGGTCACTGGGGCGTGACGTAGCGTTGTTGACGTGATCGAAGCGCCGCACGTCTCCGCCGCCGTGCCGTCCGCGCAGGGGGGCCTGGCACCGCCGTCCGTGCGGCAGCGGGCGGGGCGCTTCCTGGTGCTGGCCACGGTGTTCATCTGCGCGGCGTGCGGCCTGGTGTACGAGCTGGAGCTCGTCGCGCTCGCCTCCTACCTGATCGGTGACTCCGTCAAGCAGGCGTCCGTCGTGCTGTCCGTGATGGTCTTCGCGATGGGCGTGGGCTCCCTCCTGGCGAAACGGCTGCGCTTCCGGGCAGCCGTCGGCTTCGGGCTGCTGGAGGCCGCGCTCGCGCTGGTCGGTGGCTGCTCGGCCCTCGTCCTGTACGCCACGTTCGCGTGGCTCGGCGAGTCGCGGTACGCGCTGGTGGGGTTCTCGCTCGCCATCGGGGTGCTCATCGGGGCGGAGATACCGCTGTTGATGACGCTGATCCAGCGCATCTCGCGGCGGGCCGAGCAGGACGCGGGCGGGACGGTCGCGGACCTGTTCGCCGCCGACTACGTGGGCGCGCTCGTCGGGGGCCTGGCGTTCCCGTTCCTGCTGCTGCCGTGGCTGGGGCAGTTGACGAGCGCGTTGCTCACCGGGGCGGTCAACGCGGTGGTGGGCGGGGCGATGGTGCTGTGGCTGTTCGGGCGGGACCTGACGCCCAGGGAGCGGGGGCTGCTGGTCGTCGCCAATCTGGCGGTGCTCGGTGTGCTGGCGACCGCGACGGTCCTGGCCGACGACTTCGAGCGCTCGGTGCGGCGGGCGGTGTACGGGGAGCGGGTGCGTGTCGCCGTGCAGACGGACGTCCAGGAGGTGGTGCTGACGGGCGGGCGGGGCGCGTCGCCGGAGCTGTTCCTGGACGGGCGGCTGCGGGTCAGCGGGCGCGACGAGCACCGGTATCACCGGGGGCTGGTGCACCCCGCGATGTCCGGGCCGCACGCGCGCGTGCTGGTCCTGGGCGGGGGCGACGGGCTGGCGGTCCGGGAGATCCTCCGCCACGGCGGAGTGGAGTCCGTGACGGTCATGGAGCTGGATCCGGGCGTGGTGCGGCTCGCCCGGCACGACCACGCGCTGGCCCGGCTGAACGGGCACGCGTACGAGGACCCGCGGGTGCGGGTGGTGTACGGGGACGCGTTCGCGCGGCTGCGTGAGGCGGCGGTGACGGGAGCGGCGTACGACGTGGTGATCTCCGACCTTCCGGACCCCGGCATCACGGCCAGCACGAAGCTGTACTCGGCGGAGTTCTACGGTCTGGCCGGGCGGGTCCTCGACGACGGCGGCCGCCTCGTGGTGCACGCGGGGCCCATGGCGTCACGGCGGCACACCTTCTGGACGGTGGACGCCACGCTGCGGTCGGCGGGCTTCACCACCCGGCCCTACCGTGCCACCGGGCGGCTCTCCGGTTTCGCCGCGGGCCCCGACCGGTCCACGGACAGCGGGGCGGTGCCCCACGACTGGGGCTTCCTCCTCGCCGCGAGGGGCCCGGCGCCACCGGACCCGGGCACGGTGGCGGGAGTGCGCCCGGTGCCGGGGCCGCGGCCGGAGGGCCTGCCACCGTCCACCCTGGTGCACCCGAGGTACGGGGAGTGACCCAGGTACGGGGAGTGACCCCTTTTGGCCTTGCGCACATGGCAGACGTGAGGGCCGGGCGTGGGTAGGCTCGGGCTCCATGGAGCATGAGGTGTTCGTTCCGGTTGACGTCGAGACCCTGCGCGCGGTGCTGGCGGACCCCGCCCGGGTCGCCCCGTGCGTGCCGGGGCTCCAGCAGGACGCGGACGCGTCGGCCGGCCCGCTCTCGGGCCGCCTGAAGGTACGGGCCGGCGGGCATTCGATCACCTACCGGGGTGCCCTGCGCATCACGGTCGGGGACGACGGTGCGTACGCCGTGGAGGGCGAGGGCACGGAGGTGCGCGGCACCGGCTCGGCGAAGCTGGCCCTGACGGTGCGTCTCTCGCCGGTGGACGGCGGTACGACGCTGCGCTTCACGGGGACGACGAGCGCCGACGGCCGACTGGCGGAGCTGCCGGACGACGCGGGGATCTCGGCGGCGCACCGCCTGCTGGACCGTTTCGCCGAATCCCTCGCGGCGACGGCGACGTCCGCTTCCGGCACGTCCGCTCCCGGCACGTCCGGGCCCGCCGCCGCCCAGGGAGTCGACGGCATCGCGTTCGAGGACGCCGCCGACGTCACCGCGGACGACGCCGACGAGCAGGATGTCGACGACGACGGGGTGGACCAGGGCGCCGAGAGCGCCGGCTCGGTCTTCGACGCCCCCGTTCCGCCGCCGTCGCTGGATCCCCTCGCCGACGCCGAGTTCGAGGTGCCCGGCATCCCCGGCGGGCCGCTGTCCGAGCCCGGCGTCGAGGCGGCGCACGCCCGGCGCACCATGATCGGGCGGAGTGCCGAGGAGGTCGACCACGCCCCGCCGCGCGGCCGGTACGCGCCCACGCCCGGGCCGGAGACCGCCTCGGCGACCGCCACGCTGCGGTGGCTCGCCCCGGCGGCCGCGCTCGCCCTCGCCTCCGCGGTGGTGGTCGGGCGTGCGCTGCGGCGCCGCAAGTAGTGTCGGTGACGTGACCAGTAGCGAACAGAGCGTCCGGCTCGTGGCCGGAGACGTCGAGTTGACGGTGCGTCCGGACAACGGATGCCGCATCGAGAGCCTGCGGATCGACGGGACCGAACTGCTGCGGCAGGGGGAGCGGTACGGCTGCTTCCCGATGGTGCCCTGGTGCGGGCGGATCGCGAACGGCCGGTTCCTCAGCGGGGCGGCATGGCATCAGCTACCGCTGAACTCGCCGCCGCACGCCATCCACGGCACCGGGCGGGACACCGCGTGGCGCACCGCCGTCGTGGACAAGGCGGAGGCGGTGTTCACCTACGACCTCGCCGAGCCGTGGCCGTATCCCGGGCGGGTCACCCAGACGTTTCAGCTCACCGAGGACGCGCTGACGCTCCAGCTCGGCGTCGAGACCCACGGTGACTCCTTCCCGGCCCAGGCGGGCTGGCACCCGTGGTTCAACCGGAACCTCGGCGGCCAGGACGTCATGCTGGACTTCACGCCCGAGTGGCAGGAGGAGCGGGGGGAGGACCACCTGCCGACCGGCCGCCGGATCGCCCCCGCGCCCGGCCCCTGGGACGACTGCTTCGGGATGCCGGACGGCGTGGACGTCACCCTCACCTGGCCCGGGCAACTGGAGGTGAAGGTGACCAGCCGTGCTCCCTGGGTCGTCGTGTACGACGAGCAGGAGGCCGCGGTCTGCGTGGAGCCCCAGTCGGGCCCGCCGAACGGCCTGAACACCGCCCCTCACCTGGTCACGCCCATCGAGCCGCTGGAGATCGCCGCGACGATCGCCTGGCGCAGGCTCTAGCGGGGCGGCTTTAAGCTCGTGGGCATGACTGACGTTCGAGCCGATCTGCTCCAGCAGATCAAGGACAAGGCCGTGGTGCACGGCAAGGTGACCCTCTCCTCGGGTCTGGAGGCCGACTACTACGTCGATCTGCGCCGGATCACCCTGGACGGGGCGGCCTCGCCGCTCGTCGGTCAGGTGATGCTCGATCTCACCGCCGACCTCGACTTCGACGCCGTCGGCGGCCTCACCCTGGGCGCCGACCCGGTCGCGACGGCGATGCTGCACGCCGCCTCCGCGCGGGGCCGGACGCTGGACGCCTTCGTCGTACGCAAGGCCGCCAAGGCGCACGGTATGCAGCGCCGTGTCGAGGGCCCGGACATCAAGGGCCGTCGCGTCCTGGTGGTGGAGGACACCTCCACCACCGGTGGCTCGCCGCTCACCGCCGTGGAGGCGGTCCGTGAGGCCGGCGCCGAGGTGGTGGCCGTGGCGACGATCGTGGACCGGGCGACCGGCGCGGCGGAGAAGATCAGCCAGACGGCCGGGGTGCCGTACCTGTACGCGTACGCGCTGGACGAGCTGGGCCTGGGCTGAGTCGCCGAGGGCGTGACCTGCGGGTTTTTCAGGGGGCGGACTGTTTCACGTGAAACGGTCCGCCCCTTGTGGTACGCGGGGTGGAGCCCACGGCGGAGTCTGGAAAGATGGGTGCGACGATGACGTCGCCCCCAGGTCAGGGATCAGCAACGCTAAGCAACCGCAGATCACAAGGAGCGGACAGATGCCCATCGCAACCCCCGAGGTCTACAACGAGATGCTCGACCGGGCGAAGGCAGGCAAGTTCGCCTACCCGGCCATCAACGTCACCTCGTCGCAGACTCTGCACGCCGCCCTGCGCGGTTTCGCCGAGGCAGAGAGCGACGGCATCATCCAGATCTCGACCGGTGGTGCGGAGTTCCTGGGCGGCCAGTACAGCAAGGACATGGTGACCGGCGCGGTCGCCCTGGCCGAGTTCGCGCACATCGTCGCCGCGAAGTACGACGTCACCATCGCCCTGCACACCGACCACTGCCCGAAGGACAAGCTGGACGGTTACGTACGTCCGCTCCTCGACATCTCCGCCGAGCGCGTCGCCAAGGGCGAGAACCCGCTGTTCCAGTCGCACATGTGGGACGGTTCGGCCGAGACCCTCGCCGACAACCTGGCCATCGGCCAGGAGCTGCTCGCCAAGGCCGCCGCCGCCAGGATCATCCTGGAGGTCGAGATCACCCCGACCGGTGGTGAGGAGGACGGCGTCAGCCACGAGATCAACGACGAGCTGTACACCACCGTCGACGACGCCATCCGCACCGCCGAGGCGCTCGGCCTGGGCGAGAAGGGCCGCTACCTGCTGGCCGCCTCCTTCGGCAACGTCCACGGCGTCTACAAGCCGGGCAACGTCGTGCTCCGCCCCGAGCTGCTCAAGGACCTCCAGCAGGGCGTCGCCGAGCGCTTCGGCAAGGAGAACCCGTTCGACTTCGTCTTCCACGGCGGCTCGGGCTCCACGGCCGAGGAGATGGCCACCGCGCTGGAGAACGGCGTCGTGAAGATGAACCTCGACACGGACACCCAGTACGCCTTCACCCGTCCGGTCGCGGACCACATGTTCAAGAACTACGACGGTGTGCTGAAGGTCGACGGCGAGGTCGGCTCCAAGAAGACCTACGACCCGCGGACCTGGGGCAAGCTGGCCGAGGCGAGCATGGCCAAGCGCGTCACCGAGGCGTGCGCGGCGCTGCGCTCCACGGGCACCAAGCTGAAGTAACACCCTGATGGTCTGAAGGACCATCCTGATCGTCCGACACGGGCCCGGCATCGCTCACGCGGTGCCGGGCCTGTGACACTGGGGGCATGGGTATCCACGAAAACCTCCTGGGCGGACCGCCCCCCACCCACCTGCCCGACGACCCCGAGCCGCGCGAGCTGCTTGCCGGCGGCGCGGCTCCCGCGGACGTCGCCGCCAAGTACCCCGCTTCCTCCCTGGCCTGGGCCCAGCTCGCCGACGACGCCTTCGAGGCCGGCCGGGTCGTCGAGTCGTACGCGTACGCCAGGACCGGCTACCACCGGGGCCTGGACGCCCTGCGCCGCAGCGGCTGGAAGGGCCACGGCCCGGTGCCGTGGGAGCACGAGCCGAACCGCGGCTTCCTCCGCGCCCTGAATGCCCTGGCCCGCGCCGCGCAGTCGATCGGTGAGCAGGAGGAGTACGAGCGGTGCTCGACGTTCCTCCGTGACTCGTCGCCCCTGGCCGCCGAGACGCTCGGCTGACCCGGGCCCCGCGCTGAGACCCGCCCCACCCGGACTGGTTCCTTCCGGTCGGGGTGAGGCGGGTCGCACCGTTATGGATGCGTGACCATTACGATCGCGCACACCATCGAACGGAGATCAGTTGTGGGGAAGCGTGCCGCCGCACCACGAGGACGTCGCCGCCGGAGCCCGCGCGGCAGGAGCGGCGGTCGTGGCCCGGCGGGCCGGATAGTCCTGTCGGCCCTCGCCCTCGTCGGCGCCTGCCTGGGCGGTGGCGCGGCCGTCGCCCACTGGAGTGGCGGGGGCACCCTGTCCGCCGCCGGCCCCGGTGACGCGGCCGGTCCGCAGGCGCCCGCGTCGGAGCCCGCCACCGGCCGTGACGTCTCCGACCCCCAGCGCGCCGGCCGCGACGCCCCGCCCCGGCGTGACGTCCCCGACTCCGCCGCGACGGTCCCCCCGTCCGGCCCCGGGACCTTCACCACCGCCCGGGCGACCGGCGCCAGGACCGGCTCCGGGACCCTGCGCCGCTACAGCGTCCAGGTCGAGGACGGCATCGACCTCCCGGCCGCGCGGGCGGCGGCGGAGATCGAGCGGATCCTCGCCCATCCGCAGGGCTGGGCGGCCCACGGCCGGGGCTCGTTCCAGCTGGTTCCGGCGAACGCCGACTTCGTCATCCGGATCGCCACCCCCGGAACGGCCGACGCGCTCTGCGGGGCCCAGGGGTTCGACACTCGTGGCGAGTTCAACTGCGAGACGGCCGACGGTGTCGTCGTGAACCTCAAGCGCTGGACGCTCGGCTCGCCCACCTTCGCGGGGCCGCCCGCCGAGTACCGGCACCTGATCATCAACCATGAGGTCGGGCACGAGATCGGCATCCGCCGGCACATGGGCTGCGGCGGCCCCGGGAAGCCCGCACCGGTGATGATGCAGCAGATCAAGGGCCTGGACGGCTGCACGTCCAATGCGTGGCCGTACGACACATCCGGCAGGTACATCGAGGGACCGCTCGTGTCATGATGCGACTGGGACCCCGCGCACAGCCGGTGGTCCCGAGGGGACCGGGGCTCCACCACTGACTGGAAGGGGCAGACCGCTACCCGGTAGCACGCATTGATGGAGACAGCGATGTCTACTTCCCCCGATGCCTCCGCGCCCGGTTCGGACACCCCGAACCTGGAGTACACAGGCACGACGCCGTACGAGGACTACGTCCAGGCGGACGTCCTCACCCACCTCCAGCACCCGCTCTCGGACGACCCGGGAGAGATGGTCTTCCTGGTGACGACCCAGGTCATGGAGCTGTGGTTCACCGTGATCGTCCACGAGTGGGAGACCGCGAGCCGCGCCCTCCGCGAGGACCGCGTCCCCGTGGCGATGGACGCGCTGGAGCGCTCCGTACGCGAGCTGGAGGCGCTGAACGCCTCCTGGAAGCCGCTCGCCCGCCTCACGCCCGCCCAGTTCAACTCCTACCGCGGGGCCCTCGGCGAGGGCTCCGGGTTCCAGTCGGCGATGTACCGGCGGCTGGAGTTCCTCCTCGGTGAGAAGTCCGCGTCCATGCTGGTGCCGCACCGGGGCGCGCCGCGCGTCCACGCGGAGCTGGAGAAGGCCCTGTACGAGCCGAGCCTGTACGACGAGGTGCTGCGGTTCCTGGCCCGGCGCGGGCACCCGGTGCCGGACAGCGTGCTGCGCCGGGACCTGTCGCAGAAGTACGAGCCGTCACAGGCGGTCGAGGAAATCTGGGCGCATATCTACGCGAACCCGGACGAGAACGACGAACTGATCCGGCTCGGCGAGGCGTTGACGGACGTCGGCGAACTGGTGTGGCGATGGCGCAACGACCACCTGGTGGCGACGCGGCGCGCGATGGGGTCCAAGACGGGCACGGCCGGCTCCGCCGGAGTGGCCTGGCTGGAGAAGCGGGCCCGCAAGAACGTGTTCCCCGAGGTGTGGACGGCGCGCAGCCATGTCTGACGACCTCGGGAGGAAGGCGGCGTCACAGGACGCCCAGGACCAACTGGCCAAGCACCGCGAACTGTTCGCGCTCGACGACGGCGTCGTCTACCTGGACGGCAACTCGCTCGGCGCGCTGCCCCGCCACGTACCGGGCCGGATGGCCGACGTGATCACCCGTGAGTGGGGCGAGCTGCGCATCCGCTCCTGGGAGGAGAGCGGCTGGTGGACCGCGCCGGAGCGAATAGGCGAGCGGATCGCGCCACTCGTCGGCGCGGCGCCCGGCCAGGTGGTGGTCGGTGACTCGACCAGCGTCAACGTCTTCAAGGCCCTGGTGGGCGCGGTGCGGCTGGCCCCACCCGAGCGGGACGAGATCGTCGTGGACGCCACGACGTTCCCCACGGACGGGTACATCGCCGCGTCGGCCGCCCGGCTGACCGGCAAGCGGCTGGTGGCCGCCGCCCCCCGTGAGGTACCGGACGCGGTCGGCCCGCGCACGGCCGCCGCGCTCGTCAACCACGTCGACTACCGCACGGGCCGGCTGCACGACCTGCCGGGCATCACGGCGGCCGTCCACGCGGCGGGCGCACTGGCCGTGTGGGACCTGTGCCACAGCGCGGGTGCCCTGCCGGTCGGCCTGGACGCCCACGGCGTGGACCTCGCGGTCGGCTGCACGTACAAGTACCTCAACGGCGGGCCCGGCGCGCCCGCCTTCCTGTACGTCGCCGAGCGGCACCTGGCGGGCTTCGACTCCCCGCTGCCCGGCTGGAACTCGCACGCCGACCCCTTCGCGATGACGCCCGGCTACGCGGCGGCGGAGGGCGCGGTACGCGGCCGTGTCGGAACGCCCGACATCCTGTCCATGCTGGCGCTGGAGGCGTCGCTGGACGTGTGGGACGGGGTGCCCATCGAGACGGTACGGGCCAAGAGCCTGGCCCTGACGGACTTCTTCCTGGAGTGCGTCGAGGCCTACGTACCCGAGGGCCGCGTCACGTCGGTGACCCCCGAGGCGCACGGGGAGCGGGGCAGCCAGGTGAGCCTGCGCTGCGCGGACGCCCACGCCGTGATGAAGGAGCTGATCGCCCGGGGTGTGGTCGGTGACCTGCGCCGCCCCGACGTGCTGCGGTTCGGCTTCACCCCGCTGTACGTCTCCTTCGCGGACGTGGAGCGCGCGGCACGGGTCCTCGCGGACGTGCTTTCGGAGCTCACGGGCTGATGTTCGGCCCTGATCTGCGGGGGCGCGCGTGACTGGTACCGTCCCCGCAGGTCAGGCCAATTCGGCCCCGTCACCGAAAGGTTGAGCACCATGCCCGACCCCGCCGCGCGCGACGCCGCCGAGGAAGCGTCGGCCCTGTCGCATCCGGCCGTCGACCCGGACTCCACCGCCTCGTACGGTGACCACCCGGACCAGGTCGTGGACTTCTACGCCCCTCGCGGGGGTGACCGCGCACCGCTCGTCGTCGTGCTGCACGGTGGCGCGTGGCGGGCGCCGTACGACCGGCGGCACATCACCCCCTTCGTGGACTATCTGGCGCGACGCGGTTTCGCCGTCGCCAACGTGGAGTACCGGCGGGGCCGGGACATCCCCGCACAGGGCGGTGGCGGGCCCGTCGCCGGACGGTGGCCGGAGACGTTCGACGATGTCGCCGCCGCGCTGGACGCCCTGCCCGGCCTGGCGCGTACGCACCTGCCGCAGGCCGACCCGCGCCGCATGGTCGTCACCGGCCACTCGGCGGGCGGGCACCTGGCGCTGTGGGCGGCCGCCCGGCACGTGCTGCCCGCCGGGGCGCCCTGGCGGCTGGACGCCCCGCCGCCGCTGCGCGGGGTGGTCGCGCTGGCGCCCATCGCCCACTTCGAGCGGGCGGCGGAGCTGGACGTCTGCGGCGGCGCGGTGCGGCAATTGCTCGGTGGTGACGTCGACTTCGAGACCCGTGCGGGGTGCGCCGACCCGGCCGTACTGCTGCCGACCGGGATCGCGACCGCGGTGGTCCAGGGCCGTGAGGACACCGTCGTTCCGCAGGCCGTCGCCGAGGCGTACGTGGACGCGGCGGCGAAGGCGGGGGAGATGGTCGGGCTGACGCTGCTGGACGACGTGGGGCATTTCCCCCTGATCGACCCGGCGGCGGACGCCTGCGCGGTGGTCGCCGAGGAGATCGCCCAACTGGCCTGGTAGCCGAGGACAGAGGCTGACCGCAACGGTTCGTAGCGTCAGCGGCATGACGAACCCCATGACCCACACGAACCTCGTGACCGGAGCCACCGGAACCGTCGGCCGCCAGGTGGTCGCCGAACTGCTGCGCCTCGGCAGGCCCGTCCGCGCCCTGACCCGTGACCCCGCCAGGGCCGACTTCCCGGACGGCGTCGAGGTCGTCCGCGGCGACCTCACCGAGCCCGACTCCCTCATCCCGGCTCTCGACGGGGTCACCGGCCTGCACCTGATCACCTTCGGCGGCGAGTACTTCGCCCCGCTGGAGACCGGTCCGCGCATCGTGGAGCTGGCCCGCGAGGCGGGCGTACGGCGTGTCACGGTCCTCAACGGCGGCGGTCCGACACCGCTGGAGGACGCCGTGCGGGCGAGCGGTCTGCCGTGGACGGTGGTCATGCCGGTGGAGTTCATGGCGAACGCCCTGGAGTGGGCGGACGGGATCCGCACCACCGACGAGGTGCGCGAGCCCTTCACCGGCCGGCTCAGCGCCATGGTCCACGAGGGCGACATCGGCGCGGTCGCGGCGGTCGCCCTCACCGAGGACGGGCACGCCGGGCAGGAGTACCTGGTCACCGGGCCCGAGGTGCTCTCCCTCCGGGACAAGGCCGACGCGATCGCGGCGGCGCGGGGCCGGGCGGTACGGCTGGTCGAGCTGTCCGAGGCCGAGGCGGTCGAGCAGTGGCGGGCGGAGGGCCGGCCCCAGGACGTGATCGACTTCCTGCTGGAGGTGTACGGGGACACCCCGGAGGAGGGCCGCACGGTCCTCGACACCGTGGAGAAGGTCACCGGCCGCCCGGCCCGTACCTTCGCCGAGTGGGCCCGGACACACGCGGACGCGTTCCGGCCCTGATCAGCGCCGTAGTACTCCAGGGGGACGCGGAAGGATCCACATCCAAGGTGACGACCGCGTCCCCGCCCGTGCTTACCGTTGCTGACGTGACCGACACCAAGACCCGCAGCCCGGAGTACCGGATGGCTCACGGCATGTTCATGGGCATGCGCCGCGAGCTCCTCGACGACGCCCTCGCCTACCGGCTGCTCCCGCCCATGGGCACCGACGGCCCGGTGACCAGGCGGCTGCCACGGTTCATACGCGAGTACGTGGCCTGGTTCCCGCACGCCCTGGTGGTGGGGGCCGCCCTGATCGTCATGTCGCTGGGCTACACCGAGGGCAAGCCGGTCACGGGGATCGTCCCGGCCGCCGCCATTCTGCTGACCCTGGCCCGGCCCGTCGCCGCGTTCTGGCTGTCCCTGGCGACCGCCCCGTTCGTGAGCATCATGTCCGGCTACTGGGACGGCTGGCCGTGGGCCCCTACCAGCTTCATCGGCCAGCTCACCGTGATGACCGTGGTCGCGGCCCGGACCCGGCCGCGCACCGCCGCCTGGATGTGGGCACTCACCGGCGGTTTCGGCTTCTTCTGCGAGGTCTTCCTCAGCCGGGGCGGCGGCGGTACGACCTGGCCCCTGCTGGTCGTCTCCGCCTTCGTGCTGCTGTGCGTCACCGTGTTCCACACCCGCCGCGCGGCGAAGGAGGAGGTCACCGCCCAGCAGACCGTCACCGCGCAGGAGCGCTCCAGGCGGACCCTCCTGGAGGAGCGCACCACCATCGCCCGCGAGCTGCACGACGTGGTCGCCCACCACATGTCGGTCGTCGCCATCCAGGCGGAGGCCGCCCCCTACCGGGTGGAGAACCCGCCGCCCGAGCTGGAGCAGGCCTTCGCCACGATCCGCGAGAACGCGGTCGCCGCGCTGACCGAGCTGCGCCGCATCCTCGGCGTCGTACGCGCCGAGGACT
The DNA here is from genome assembly GCF_055590785.1 of Streptomyces sp. NPDC041796. NCBI lineage: Bacteria > Bacillati > Actinomycetota > Actinomycetes > Kitasatosporales > Streptomycetaceae > Streptomyces > Streptomyces sp. NPDC041796. The sequence continues at coordinate 135,908 of NZ_JBVJAH010000011.1, read as the reverse complement.
ACGAGGCGCCCGACGCGCCGCAGCCGACGCTCGCCGACCTCGACGCGCTGATCGCCAATGTGCGCGAGGCGGGCCTCACCGTGGACGCCACGGTCACCGGCGCGGCGCGCGAGCTGCCGCAGGGCGTGGAGCTGTCCGCCTACCGGATCGTGCAGGAGGCGCTCAGCAACGTGCTGCGGCACGCACCGGGCGCGTCGGCGAAGGTGGAGGTCTCGTACGTGCTCGGCGGGCTGGGCCTGCGCGTGGTGAACGGTCCGGCGCGCGGGCTGGTCAAGGCGTCACCGGGCGCCGGGCACGGGATCACGGGCATGCGGGAGCGGGTGGCGATGCTGGACGGCGAGATGACGGCGGACGTGACCGAGGACGGCGGTTACGAGATCGCGGCCTTCATCCCGGCGCCCCGGGAAGTCCGGGAGGAGTCGTGACGATCCGCGTACTGATCGTCGACGACCAGATCATGGTCCGCGAGGGCTTCTCGGTCCTGCTGAACGCGATGCCCGACATCGAGGTCGTGGGCGAGGCCGTGAACGGCCGTGAGGCGGTCCGGCAGGTGGAGGCGCTGCGCCCGGACGTCGTGCTGATGGACATCCGGATGCCGGAGATGAACGGCATCGACGCCACCCGCGAGATCGTCGCGGCGGACGGCGACGCGAAGGTGCTGGTGCTGACGACGTTCGACCTGGACGAGTACGTGTACCAGGCGCTGCGCGCCGGGGCGTCCGGCTTCCTGCTGAAGGACGCCTCCGCGCGGCAGCTCGCGGACGGCGTCCGGGTGGTGGCGGGCGGTGAGGCGCTGCTGGCGCCGACGGTCACCAAGCGCCTGATCACCGAGTTCGCCAAGACCGCCGACATGCCCCGGCCGCCGGCCCTCTCCCAGGTGGGCGACCTGACGGAGCGCGAGACGGAGGTCCTGGTGCTGATCGCCCAGGGCCTGTCGAACGGTGAGATCGCGTCCCGGCTGGTGGTCGCCGAGTCGACGATCAAGACGCATGTGAGCCGCATCCTGGTGAAGCTGGGGCTCCGTGACCGTACGCAGGCGGCGGTCTTCGCGTACGAGGCGAGGCTGGTGACTCCGGGCTGACCCGGGCGCGAGGTGGGCGTCTGCGGGCGGTGACTCTGGGCTGACCCGGGCGCGAGGTGGGCGTCACGGGGCTGGTGACTCCGGGCCGGGCCCTGCATAGGGTCGGGCGCATGGACTTCGACCCGTGGTCGCCCGCGTTCGTCGCCGACCCCTACCCCGCCTACGCCGAGCTGCGCGCCCGTGGCCGGGTGCACTGGTTCGAGCCGACGCGGCAGTACCTGGTCCCGTGCCACGCCGACGTGTCCGCGCTGTTGCGGGACCGGCGGCTGGGGCGGACGTACCTGCACCGCTTCAGCCACGAGGAGTTCGGGCGCACCCCGCCCCCGCCCGCGCACGAGCCGTTCCACACCCTCAACGACCACGGGATGCTGGACCTGGAGCCGCCGGACCACACCCGTATCCGGCGCCTGGTGTCGAAGGCGTTCACCCCGCGCACGGTCGAGCGGCTGAAGCCCTACGTCCACCGGCTGGCGGGCGACCTGGTCGACTCCCTGGTCGCCGAGGGCGGGGGCGACCTGCTGACCGCCGTCGCCGAGCCACTGCCGGTCGCCGTCATCGCGGAGATGCTCGGCATCCCGGAGTCCGACCGGGCGCCGCTGCGGCCGTGGTCGGCGGACATCTGCGGCATGTACGAGCTGAACCCGGACGAGGAGACGGCCGCCCGTGCGGTCAGGGCGTCGGTGGAGTTCTCCGCGTACCTCCGGGAACTGATCGCCGAGCGGCGCGCCTCCCCGGGCGAGGACCTGATCAGCGCGCTCATCGCCGCCCACGACGAGGGCGACCGGCTCACCGAGCAGGAGATGATCTCCACCTGCGTCCTGCTGCTGAACGCGGGCCACGAGGCGACGGTCAACGCCACCGTCAACGGCTGGTGGACCCTCTTCCGCCACCCGGAGCAGCTCGCCGCGCTGCGCGCCGGGCAGGTGGAGGTGTCCACGGCCGTGGAGGAGCTGCTCCGCCACGACACCCCGCTCCAGCTCTTCGAGCGCTGGGTGCTGGACGACATCGAGATCGACGGCACCACCGTCCCGCGCGGCTCGGAGGTCGCCCTCCTCTTCGGCTCGGCCAACCGCGACCCGGACGCCTTCGACCGCCCCGACGCACTGGATCTGTCCCGGGCGGACAACCCTCACATCTCCTTCAGCGCGGGCATCCACTACTGCATCGGCGCCCCGCTGGCCCGCATCGAACTGGCCGCCTCGATGGCGGCACTGCTGGAACGCGCCCCGGCGCTCCGGCTCGCGAAGGAGCCGGAGCGGAAGCCGAACTTCGTGATCCGGGGGCTGGACGGGCTGCTGGTGGAGGTGTGAGGTCCGGCCGGACGCAGTGACCTCCGACCGGACGCAGTGCCCCCCGACCGGGGCCACTCCTGGGCTTCCACTCTTTCTGAAGAAGGTGCGCGAACATGCTGGACCGCCGGCGGGAGCACCGGGCCGTCACGGCCCGCGGGCGCTGATGCGATCATGGACGGATGTCAGTCGTCCTTCGCCGCACCTTCGCCGTCATCGTCCTGATCGCCGGGATCGCCCTCGGTTTCTGGGTCGTGTTCGGGTCGCCCCACGAGTGGACGGGCGGCATGCGGCTGCTGAAGTTCGCGCTCGGCCTGTCCTCGCTGGGCATGATCAGCGCCAGCGCCTGGCTGATGTTCCCCGGCTCCCCGGACGACGACGATGACGACACGTCGCCGCATCCCATGACCGGCCCCCTGGACGCCCTGTAGGGGTCACCCCACCGGCAGCGTCAGCGACCACGCCGACGGGCGGAGCGTCCACGTACGCGTGCCCACCGGGCCCGTGAGCAGGGCGTCCGCGCGGTAACGGAACGAGGCGCCCGAGACGGTGATCGCGGTCGCCTCCACCCGCACCGGCTCTGCCGCCCGGGGGCGGACGACGACCTCGGCGACACCGCCCCGGGACAGCACCGTCACACCCTCCACCGGCTCGTCCAGGTCGCTCAGGAGCCGCCCGTCGGCCTCGACCCGCAGCCGGTGCGTGCGCGTCGCCGGGCGCATCCCCGGAACGCAGGGCGCCGGGTGGACCAGCGTCCGCACCAGCGACCGGCAGGTGTCCCACACCGACGGTGGCTCGACCGTCGCCCGGCTCGCGGGCCCCGCCGGGATCCGCAGCCCCCGCACCACCACGCCGTCGCTGTCGTCGACCAGCAGGTCCAGCCGCCGCGCCGCCCCGTCCAGTACGGCCCGCGCGGCGGCCACCGCGCCCAGCGGCACACCCAGTGCCCCGGCCAGGTCGACCGCGCCGCGCGGCCCCACCGGAACCAGTGACAGCGCCCCGTCCGCCAGCTCCCGCTCCCGGTGCAGTTGCGCCACCGCCCGCAGCAGCGCCCGGTCGTCACCGATGACCACCGGCCGCCGCGAACCCCGCCGCGAAAGGGCCCGGGCGAACTCCGCGGGGGTGTCCGGGAGGCAGATCTTCGCGCTCGCCCCGGCGCGCAGCACGTCCCTCGCGATTCGTACGGATTCGCCGTCGTTCCGGCGCGCGACCGCGTCGATGACGACCAGCAGCTGGTCGGGAGCCGACACCTCGGTCCTTCCTCGGGTAGCATCTTTGTGCAAGAGCCCCTTGCGCTATTGCGCCAGGGGCTTCGTCTATTCCGGGGCACCCGGTCCGACGGCTCAGGTTGTGTCGTACATCGTCGTACGGCGTCCGTACTCCCCGCGCCTTGGACATGCCCCGCCCGGAAGGGGTGTACGCCTGTGCCCGCACTTGTGCTGCTCGGTGCTCAGTGGGGTGACGAGGGCAAGGGAAAGGCCACCGACCTCCTCGGTGGATCCGTTGATTATGTGGTGCGCTACCAGGGCGGCAACAACGCCGGCCACACGGTCGTCGTCGGCGACCAGAAGTACGCGCTGCACCTTCTCCCTTCCGGAATCCTCTCGCCGGGGTGCACCCCGGTGATCGGAAACGGTGTCGTCGTCGACCCGGCGGTCCTGCTCTCCGAGCTGAGCGGACTGAACGAGCGCGGCGTCGACACGTCGAAGCTGCTGATCAGCGGTAACGCTCACCTGATCACTCCGTACAACGTCACCCTCGACAAGGTGACGGAACGGTTCCTCGGCAAGCGCAAGATCGGCACGACCGGGCGCGGTATCGGCCCGACGTACGCCGACAAGATCAACCGTGTCGGCATCCGCGTCCAGGACCTCTACGACGAGTCCATCCTGGAGCAGAAGGTCGAGGCGGCGCTGGAGCAGAAGAACCAGCTCCTCGCCAAGGTCTTCAACCGCCGCGCCATCGAGCCGGGCCGGATCGTCGAGGAGATGCTCCAGTACGCGGAGCAGATCAAGCCGTTCGTCGCCGACACGACGCTGATCCTCAACAACGCCATCGACGAGGGCAAGGTCGTCCTCTTCGAGGGCGGCCAGGGCACCCTCCTGGACGTCGACCACGGCACGTACCCCTTCGTGACCTCCTCCAACCCGACCTCCGGCGGTGCCTGCACCGGCGCGGGCGTGGGCCCCACGAAGATCAGCCGTGTCATCGGCATCCTCAAGGCGTACACCACGCGTGTCGGCGCCGGCCCGTTCCCGACCGAGCTGTTCGACGAGGACGGCGAGGCGCTGCGCCGCATCGGCGGCGAGCGGGGTGTCACCACCGGCCGTGACCGCCGCTGCGGCTGGTTCGACGCGGTCATCGCCCGGTACGCCACCCGCGTCAACGGCCTGACCGACTTCTTCCTCACCAAGCTCGACGTGCTCACCGGCTGGGAGCAGATCCCGGTGTGTGTCGCGTACGAGATCGACGGCAAGCGCGTCGAGGAGCTGCCCTACTCGCAGACGGACTTCCACCACGCGAAGCCGGTCTACGAGTACCTGCCGGGCTGGTCCGAGGACATCAGCAAGGCGAAGACCTTCTCCGACCTGCCGAAGAACGCGCAGGCGTACGTGAAGGCGCTGGAGGAGATGTCCGGCGCGCCGATCTCCGCGATCGGCGTCGGCCCCGGCCGCACCGAGACGATCGAGATCAACTCCTTCCTGTAAACCAGGTCGGCGGCTGTACGGGGAGCCCGGTCACTTCTCCTTGGAGAACTCGCCGGGCTCCCCGTCCGCGTCCATCCCGTACACCAGCAGCCGGTCCTTGCCCTCGACGCGCTGGATCCGCAGGTTCGTGGAGCCTCCGGACGCCGTGCACTCCCGGTCCGACGCGGCGGCGTCGACCGTGGCCGGGCCCAGGACCAGCAGGGCGCCCGCACCGCCGAGGACGGCGGTCTCCGCACAGTTCACCGTGCCGGACAGCGGCTCCCCGGTCTCCTCGTCGGTCCGCGGGAAGCTCTGCTCGAACCGGACGAGCGGCGCGCCGACCGGGCCCTGGGTGATGATCACCTCGTGGCTGTAGAGGTCTTGGTCCGGGTCGGACACGTCGGGGTGGGGGACGTCCTTCCAGTGTCCGAGGAACTCCTTGGGCACGACCCCCGGCCCGGACCGCGCCTTGCGGAAGGTGGCGGTCGCCGCGCCCGACGACCACTGCAGCACCTCCGGTGAGCGGACGGTGAGCTTCTGGTGGGCCGCCGGTGTGCACCGCCCGGCCGGGACGCTCGTCGTCACGTCGCTCTCGCCGAACACGATCGTGTCCTCGTCCGCCGAGACGAGCGTCGACCGGCCCATGCAGAGCCGCTCACCGGCGACGTGGACGTAGACCCCCGCCTTGTCGCCGGGCGCCCCCTGGGTGATCTCGATACGGGCGGTCTCGTACGGGGCGGTGTCGGTGCCCCGCAGGACGCCTTCCCAGGCGCCGAGGAAGGCGGCGGGCACGGTGGTGCGGGGTTTGTCCCGTGTGAACGCTTCCCCGGCGGGCGCGCCCGGCTTTCCGGAGCGGTCCGTCAGCCCGTACGCGAGGGCGGCCGCGGCGGCGACCGCCAGAACGGTGGCGCCGATGAGGAGCGGGCGGCGCTTCGTCGCCCGGGCGGGCCGCGGGACGGGCGTCTCGACGGGCGTCGGGTCGCCGTCCTGGTCCAGGAGCCGGGCGGCGAGGCGGCCGAGCTGGGCGAGCAGCCCGGCGGGCAGCCACGGGTCGGTCGCCTCGACGTGCGCGGCGAGGTGGGCGGCGGTGGGGCGGGCGTCCGGGTCCTTGGCGAGGCACCCGCGGACGAGGTCGTCCAGCTCGGCGGGCAGCCCGTCGAGGTCCGGCTCGTCGTGGGCGATGCGGAACATCATGGCGTGGACGCCGCTGTCGGCGGTGCCGAACGGGGCGCGGCCGGTCGCCGCGTACGCCAGGACCGAGCCGAGGCAGAAGATGTCCGACGCGGGCGTGAGCCGCTCGCCCCGCACCTGCTCGGGCGACATGAAGCCGGGCGAGCCGACGACCGCCCCCGTGCTGGTGAGTCCGCCGTCGGTGACCGTGTCGACGGCGCGGGCGATACCGAAGTCGATGACGCGGGGCCCGTCGACGGTGAGCAGGATGTTGGCGGGCTTCAGGTCCCGGTGGACCAGCCCGGCGGCGTGGATGTGCTCCAGGGCGTGGGCCAGGCCGACGGCCAGCGACCGCACGGACGCCGCCGGCAGCGGCCCGTACTCCTCCCCGACCACGGTGCGCAGGGACGGCCCGGCGACGTACCCGACGGCCACCCAGGGCGCCTCCGCCCCGGTGTCCGCGCCGAGCACGGGCGCCGTGCCCACGCCGCCCACCTTCTCCAGCGCGGCGACCTCGCGGGCGAAGCGGCGCCGGAACTCGTCCTGGGCGGCCAGTTCGGCGTGCACGACCTTGACCGCGACGGTGCGGCCACCGGCGGACCGGGCCAGGTACACGCGCCCCATTCCGCCCGACCCCAGCCTGCCGAGCAGGCGGAACGGACCGATCTGGACGGGGTCTTCACCACTCAGAGGCTCCACTGAACAGAGCATGCCAGAGCCCTGACCGCCGTTACCCCTCGCCGCGGGCCCCGGCCCCGAACACGCGGGCCGGGCACTGGAGTTGACCGGTATTCGGCTGTAACAAGCCATGGTCTAGACCTTGACAGGTTCAGACCATTCGCGATTCGGTAGGGGCCATCCCCCCACGGAAGGGCCAGCCCATGCTGCGACGCCTATCGATCCTGTTCGCCACTTTCGCCGCTCTCGTCATGGCCGTCGGCCTGGCCGTCGTCCTCCCCGCCTCCACCGCGTCGGCCGCCGAGTGCGCGGCGCCCTGGAGCTCCTCCGCCGTCTACACGGGCGGCAAGACCGCCTCGTACAACGGCCGCAACTGGCTGGCGAAGTGGTGGACCCAGAACGAGCGCCCCGGCTCCGCCGACGTCTGGTCCGACCAGGGCGCCTGCGGCGGCGGTGGCGGTACGCCGACTCCCTCCCCGTCCGGCTTCGTGGTGAGCGAGGCCCAGTTCAACCAGATGTTCCCGAACCGGAACTCCTTCTACACGTACAGCGGCCTGACCGCCGCGCTGAGCGCGTACCCCGGCTTCGCCAACACCGGCAGCGACACGGTGAAGAAGCAGGAGGCCGCCGCCTTCCTCGCCAACGTCAGCCATGAGACGGGCGGCCTGGTCCACATCGTGGAGCAGAACACCGCCAACTACCCGCACTACTGCGACCGCAACCAGCCCTACGGCTGCCCGGCCGGCCAGGCCGCCTACTACGGCCGTGGCCCCATCCAGCTCAGCTGGAACTTCAACTACAAGGCGGCCGGCGACGCCCTCGGCATCGACCTCCTCAACAACCCCTACCGTGTCGAGCGCGAGGCGCCCATCGCCTGGAAGACCGGCCTCTGGTACTGGAACACCCAGAACGGCCCCGGCACCATGACGCCCCACAACGCCATGGTCAACGGCGCCGGATTCGGCCAGACCATCCGCTCCATCAACGGCTCCCTGGAGTGCGACGGCAAGAACCCGGCGCAGGTCCAGAGCCGTATCAACAACTACCAGCGCTTCACCCAGATCCTGGGTGTGCCGACGGGCTCGAACCTGAGCTGCTGAGGCTCCTGCTCGCTGCACTGAACCTCACCCGCAGGGGTGAATTCGGCATATGACACGGGGGTGGCCACCGGCGGGTGGCCACCCCTTTTCGTGGTGAAACCGCAGGTCGCGCCGGAGACCGGTTTTCAGGCTCTCGGTTTTCGAATGACCGTATGACTAAAGGTTGTTGATTGCGGGCTTCGCCTCGCGTGGCGCTACATTCGCGGCACAACAAAACGAAATGCCCCCGCGATGCGCCAACATCCGGGGGCTCGACACCAGGAGCACTACCTCCCGATGCGTGTTTACCGTACCGCGCCCACGCGTGCCTTCACCATCTTCAGCAACGCCCTCCTGCGCGACGCCACCATCTCGTGGTGCGCCGTGGGCCTCCTGACCTACCTCGTCAGCCTCCCCAACGGCGCCAAGGCGTCCATCCGCAAGCTCTCCGAGCAGCGCAAGGAAGGCCGCGACCGGATCGGCGCCGCCCTCCAGGAGCTGGAGGACGCCCGCTACCTTCGCCGGCTGACGCGCTGGGACCGCAAGGGGCAACTGCGCACGGAGTACGAGGTCTTCGACACCCCGTACGACCCCGACGCCCCCGCCGAAGCCCCCGTCGCGGCCCCCACCACCGGGCCCGTCCCCGAAACGGCCGGAAACCCGGACTCCGGTGACCCGGACCACGGCTCTCCTGGCCCGCTCCCTCCGGGAGAAAAAACGAGGGTGAAAGAACCTCCCTCCCCGGCGGCCCAGTTGCTCACCTCACTGGGCCGGAGCGATCCACGGCTCGCCCTGGGGGCGGGCGAGGCGGAACGCCTGAAGGCCCTGGTCGAGGAGTGGTGGTCCGTGGGCGCCAGTGACGCCCTGATCCGCGAGGCGCTCACCTCCGGCCTGCCCGCCCGCGTCCACGCTCCCGCCGCTCTGCTGGCCGACCGCCTCCGCCGCAAGAAGCCCGCACCGCGCCCTGTGGCGCCCGTGCGCCCGGAGTGCGGCGTCTGCGGCACCCCGGTGCCCGAAGGTGCCTCCTGCGCCCGCTGCGAGCCCGCCCCGCCCGCCGTCGCCGGGTTCGTCGCGGCGGCACTGCGCGGCGGCGCGACGGTCCGGCAGGTCCTGCGCCGCCGCTGCTGAGAACTCCGGCCGCCGATCGGTGGCCGGGTCACCTGGAAGAAAGGGTCGAAATGACCGCATTGCTGGACCCACCCGAGACGGTATACCGCCGGTATACTGTCGTCATGGCCGACACCACCGTCAAGGTTGATCCTGCTGTTCGTGACCGTCTCATGGTGCTCGCGCGGGAGCGCGGCATGACGATGCGGGATCTGATCGCCGAGCTGGCCGGAGCGACGCCCACCAAGGAAGAACTCCGGAAGCGGTACGAGGAGACGAAGGCGTACTGCGAGACGCATTTCGGCGTCACGCTCACGGACCAGGATCACGACCGAGCGGAGCAGGTCTGGCAGGAGCTGGAGGCCGGGCGGCCTGTGGACAGCCTGTGAGCCGGTCCACCGCCGTTGTGTACGACGAGTCCGCTTTGCTGGCTCTGGGTTCGGGCAACGTCCTGGCTTCCCAGTTCATCGCGAACACGCAGCGCGGCCCCACCCGGCACGTCTACGTTCCCGCCATGTGCCTGACGGCTGCGGACGGTGTCCGTAAGGGCCTTGCCGAGCATGTGGGCGCGCTACCGGCCGCCGAGATCGTGGAGCTCGACTTCGCGGGCGTCTGCGCTGTGGGCGCGCTGATGCGGGACGGGGTGGAGTGGCGGCTCGGCCACGCGATCCATCTGTCGCGTCCGACGCCGGACTGGCCGGACGGCCGCCCGGTGCTGACGGCGAAGCCCGAGCTGTACGCGGACATGCCGCTCGTACGGACGATCAGGCTGCCCGAACAGCCCTGACGAGCCGCTCGGCGCAGGGCCCGGAGCGCACCCGGGCCCTCTGGCCGGCTACGGGCGTGCCTCCAGGATGTCCTTGAGATGCTGCTCGTTCCTCGGCATTTCCTTCCTCGCACGCGTCCGGACGACCAGCGGCACGAGCACCTTCCCGATGCCGTGCGCCTCGAAGTCCAGGGCCAGCGTCACGCGCGACCGCTCGCCGTCGCCGATCGGCTCGACCGTCCCGCGCACATGGCCCCGGACGGGTCCGTCGACCCCGTCCATGCGGAAGCTCCGCGGCGGGTCGTACTCGCTCATCTCCATGGTCATCGGCATCCGCCGGCGGCCCATCTGCCGGGTCACCCTGACCCGGGAGCCCAAGCCGCCGGAGACGCGTCCGACCGGGCTGACCGCCAGGGCGCTCTCCTGCCATTCGGGCAAGTGGGAGGTGTCGGTCATGTAGGTGAAGACGTCCTCGGGACGACGCGAGATCTCGACGCTCTGCCTGATCGTGGACATCTCGCCCCCTTTCAGGTGATTCCTACCGGTAACCCTACTCGGCCCAGTCGAGGAAGGACCCCCAGGCCGCCGGGGCGACGGCGAGGACGGGCCCGCCGGGGTTCTTGGAGTCGCGGACGTGGACGGTGTGGGGGCAGGCGGCCACCTCGACGCAGTCGCCACCGCTGTCGCTGCTGTACGAGGACGTGCGCCAGCCGAAGGCGACTTCGACGCACTCGCCGCCGCTGCTGTCGCTGTAGCTCGACTTGAACCACCGCAGGGTGCTGGTCATCTCGGTTCTCCTGCCAACCGCTCGATGAGGCCCAGAGATTCACGGGGATCCAGGGCCTGTGCCCGGATCTTCGCGTACCGCTGTGCGAATGTACTCACCTTAGCGGGGTCCTTGATCAACAGGCTTTCGAACTGGATCTCCAGGTACACGAGGTGGTCGTGCTCCGGGGTCTCCACGAGCGTCATCCCGCCGTTGTCGCCAGCGTGCTCCCCGCTCAGCCCGCAGTCCAGTGGCAGCACCTGAACCGTCACGTTCCGCCTCCGCGCGCACTCCGCGAGGTGCAGCAACTGTCCGCGCATGACCTCCGCGCCGCCGATCGTGCGGCGCAGCACCGACTCCTCCAGGACCAGCTCGACCAGCGCCACCGGCTCCCGCTCGAACAGCTCCCTGCGCGCCATCCTCGCCTCGACCAGCTCCTCCACCCGCCGCTCCGGCAGCGGCGGGTACCCGCCGCCGATCAGCGCCCGCGCGTACGCCTCCGTCTGGAACAGCCCGTGCACCACCAGCGTGGCGTAGAGCGACAGGCTCACCGCCTTCTGCTCCAGCAGCGCGTAGTTCTTGAACTGCTCCGGATACTTGTCCAGCCGCACGTACAGCCGCGCCTGCTCGAACAGGCCGAGCCCGTCGCCCAGCACCTTCTCCAGTTGCACCAGCATCGCGTCGCTCGCCGGCTGGGCGCAGGTCTCCATGGCGCTCACCGCCGCGCCCGTGAAACCGATCTCCTTGCCGAGCTGGTCCTGCGTCCACCCTTTCCGGACGCGCATCTTGCGTGCCATGTCCGCCACGAGTCGCGTCGCCGGACCCGCCGTTTCCTTGTTCTCGGTTCGCGCCAAATTGCGTCACCGCCTCGATTCAACCGGTCTCAACCGGTCACAACCCGTCCCCGCCGAATTCGACTGCTGTTGGACGCCTTTTCCGCAGGTCAACGCGGTTTCTACGGGCTTCCGCAGTCGTGGGGAACGCTAGCCGCGGCGGTCCACGATGTCCCTGTGAATGCGCCAAGTTGCCACACAAGAATCGATTGGATTCCGGCGTCCGGATTCCAACTCCGCAAGGCGGGCGTCCGATTCGACGCCGTACGCGTCGACGGGGACGACGGGCGCCGTGCCGCCGACCTCCTGGAGCACATGACCGGCGGCGACCCGGGGCCCGTCGTCATCGAGGCGAACGGGCGCCGGGGCGTGTACTTCCTCCTCCCTCCGGGCAGTACGGCGGGCCGCGCCTGGCCCTCCGGCGCGATGCCGTTCAACGCCTGTCTGGGAACGGTCAGTTATGTGCCGGTGCCCGCGCGCGGCGGGCGTACCTGGCCGCTCGCCTGGCGGTGCCCGCCGACGGCGCCCGGCCGGTTCGTCCACCCGTTCCTGCTGCTCAACGTCCTGCTGGCCGTCGAGCGGGCGACCGCTGCGCCGCCCGAGTCGCGATGACCACCGTGGCGTACAGGTCCTCACAGGTCTCCACGTGCGGGACGAGCCCGTCGGCGGCGACGACCGCCGCGGCGGCGGACGCCTGACGCTCGCTGGTCTCGAACAGGAGGCTGCCGCCCGGTGCCAGCCAGGCGGTGGCCTCGGCGGTCACGCGGCGCAGGACGTCCAGCCCGTCCGCGCCGCCGTCGAGCGCGACGCGGGCCTCATGGACGCGCGCCTCGGCGGGCAGGAGCTGCACCTCCTCCGTGGGGACGTACGGCACGTTGGCCAGCAGTATGTCGACGCGGCCCCGCAAGCCTGCCGGGAGCGGGTCGTACAGGTCGCCTTCGTAGACCCGCCCGCCCGCCGCCATGACGTTCCGCCGGGCGCAGCGCACGGCGGCGGGGTCGATGTCGGCGGCGTGCAACTCCGCCTCGGCCAGCGCCGATACGAGGGCGGCCCCCAGCGCACCGGTGCCGCAGCACAGGTCCACGACCACGGCCCGGGGCGAGGCGAGGGCCCGGGCGCGGGTGACGAGGAACTCGGTGCGGCGGCGCGGGACGAAGACTCCCTCGTCCACCGCTACCCGCAGGCCGTGGAACTCGGCCCAGCCCAGGATGTGTTCGAGGGGATGCCCGGCGACGCGGCGCCCGACCATGGCGTCGAGTTCGTCGGGTGTGCGGGCGGTGGACAGGAGCAACTCCGCCTCGTCCTCGGCGAAGACGCAGCCGGCGGCGCGGAGTGTGCCGACGACGGAGGAGACGGTGGTGGACCTACTGGGTACAGACATGGGGAACCTTTCGGGAGCCGTCGGGGTGCTCCCTCGGTCCCTTCGTCCCTATGTCGGGTCGACCGCACCGCGGTGAGAGGAGAGCACCCAGCCTGACCTGGCGTTGATGGGTCTCACCTCCTCGCATCGGTCTCCTGCCGGACGGCTGGAGAGACGGCCACTTTACCCGCCCGGACCGCGCCGCCGTCAGCTTGCCGCGCGCGGTCCGGCGGGGTCGCCGGGGGCCGTGACCGCGTCCAGCGCCTCGGAGAGCCGCTCCAGGGTCCGCGCCGTCTCGGCGAACGCCTCCTCGCCGAGCTCGGCGGCGAGGCGGGCCGCGAAGTCCGCGTGGCCCGGCTCTATACGGTCGATCGTCACCCGGCCCAGGTGGGTGGGCGCCAGGAGCTTGGCGCGCCGGTGGGCCGGGTTCGGCAGGTACTCGGCCAGGCCCTCGTGGACCAGCAGGTCCGCGATCCGCTGCACGCTCTGCCGGGTGATGCCCATGGTGCGGGCGATCCCGGAGACCGGCAGTGGCTCGGGCAGCACGGCCCCGAGGACCTGCCACCACGCGGCCGTGATCCCGGCGGGGCGGGCCAGCTTCTCCGAGACGGCGAGGAACTGGCCGTTCAGCCGGAACACGCCGAGCGCCGTCCGGCTGAGCAGGCCCTGCAGCTCCTTCTCGACACGGGTCATGAGTTCAGTTCCTCGAAGGCGGCCGGGTCGGAGTCGTGGAACAGTCGGTACCAGGCGTCCAGCTTGCTGCCCTCGAACGCGCCCATCTTCCCCAGCACCTCGCGGGCGAACGCGACCGGCTCGGTGGGGCCCGCGGTGATGAGGTCGCCGTCGGTGACCGCGTCCGCGTCGACGTAGTGCTCGCCGCCCTTGTATCCCGTGGCCGCCAGGTAGAAGGAGACGGCGCTGGTGTGCGGCCGGTCGTCGAGCAGACCCTCACGGGCGAGCCCGGCGGTGGCCCCGCATATGGCGGCCACCGGCGTGCCCGCGTCCAGGAACACCCGCGCCTTGGCCGCGAAGGGCGCCAGGTCGTCGCTCGTGTCCCACAGGTCGGCGCCGGGCAGGATCAGCAGCGCGCTGTCCTCGGGCCGCAGGTCGGTCAGGGCGAGGTCGGGGGTGATGCGCAGCCCGCCGATGCTGGTCACCGGCTCGGTGGTGGGGCCGACCGTGCGGATGTCGTATCCGCTGCGGGCGAGCCAGGCGGTGGCGTGTCCGGTCTCCCAGTCGGCCAGCGTGTCGTAGACGGCGAGATGAACGGTCTTGCGGTGGTTGGTGGCGGAGTCGGTGCCGGACATGGTGGCCTCCTGTGGACGCGTCTTCGGCTCGTGCTGCGGCTGGTACTGCGAATTCCGTTCCATCGTTCGAGCTGATGACAGAATCCTGTCATGACGACAGAATGCTGTCAACACCCCTCCGTCGCCTCCGACGCCCGACACCCTGCCGACCCCCGCGCCTTCCGGCATACAAGATGGCCATACCGGCGCCCAGCAGCACGTCCTTACCCTGGGCGGCATGACCCCTCATGACGATTCCGCTGCTCACGCCGACCCCGAGGCCGGCGCCGCCGTGAAGGCGGCCGACCGCGCGCACGTGTTCCACTCCTGGTCCGCCCAGGGGCTGATCGACCCGCTCGCCGTCGCCGGTGCCGAGGGGGCGTACTTCTGGGACTACGACGGAAACCGCTACCTCGACTTCACCAGCGGTCTCGTCTACACCAACATCGGCTACCAGCACCCCAGGGTCGTCGCCGCGATCCAGGAGCAGGCCGCGAAGATGACCACCTTCGCGCCCGCCTTCGCCATCGACGTACGCTCCGAGGCCGCACGCCTCATCGCCGAGCGCACGCCGGGCGACCTCGACAAGATCTTCTTCACCAACGGCGGCGCCGAGGCCGTCGAGAACGCCGCCCGGATGGCCCGGCTGCACACGGGCCGCCCCAAGATCATGAGCGCCTACCGCTCGTACCACGGCGCCACCTCCACCGCGATCAACCTCACCGGCGACCCGCGCCGCTGGGCCTCCGACACCGCCTCCGCGGGCGTCGTGCGCTTCTGGGCGCCGTTCCTCTACCGCTCGCCCTTCTACGCCTCGACCGAGGCGCAGGAGTGCGAGCGCGCCCTCCAGCACCTGGAGGACACCATCGCGTTCGAGGGACCGCAGTCCATCGCCGCGATCATCCTGGAGACCGTCCCCGGCACCGCCGGCATCATGACCCCGCCGCCCGGCTACCTCGCCGGCGTACGCGAGATCTGCGACCGGTACGGGATCGTCTTCGTCCTCGACGAGGTCATGGCGGGCTTCGGCCGCACCGGCGCGTGGTTCGCCGCCGACCACTTCGACGTCGTCCCCGACCTGCTGACCTTCGCCAAGGGCGTCAACTCCGGGTACGTGCCCCTCGGCGGTGTCGCCATCTCCGCCGAGATCGCCGCGACGTTCGACAAGCGGCCCTACCCCGGCGGCCTCACCTACTCGGGGCACCCCCTCGCCTGCGCCGCCGCCGTCGCCACCATCCAGGTCATGGAGGACGAGAAGGTCGTCGAGCAGGCCGCCCACCTCGGCGAGAACGTCCTCGGCCCCGGCCTGCGCGAACTCGCCGAACGCCACCCGTCCGTCGGCGAGGTGCGCGGCCTCGGCGCCTTCTGGGCACTGGACCTGGTCCGGAACGAGGAGACGCGCGAGCCGCTCGTCCCGTACAACGCGACGGGCGAGGCGAACGCCCCCATGGCGGCCTTCGGCGCGGCCTGCAAGAAGAACGGCCTGTGGCCCTTCATCAACATGAACCGCACCCACGCCGTACCCGCCTGCAACATCACCGAGGCCGAGGCCAAGGAGGGCCTCGCCGCCCTCGACGCGGCGCTCACGGTCGCCGACGAGCACACCGTGTAACCACCTCCGTGCGCCCCCTCCGCCTGGCTTAAGGTGTCCGGAACCGGACGGAGGGGGCCAGAAGCCATGCCCGCGAGCGGAGCTGTGACCCGCAACACCCTGCGCCAGCAGGTCGCGGACGCGCTGCGTGACGAAGTCCTCGCGGGGCGTCTCCAGCCGGGCCAGGAATTCACGGTCAAGCACATCGCCGAGCAGTACGGGGTGTCGGCGACGCCCGTACGGGAAGCGCTGGTCGACCTCACCGCCCAGGGCCTGCTCGACTCCGACCAGCACAAGGGCTTCCGTGTCCACCAGTTCTCGGTCGAGGACTACCGAGGCATGGTCGAGGCCCGCGCGCTCATCGTGGACGGCATCTTCCGGCGCCTGCGCGACCGGGTCGACGTCCTCCACGCGCACGGGGCTCCGCTGGTGTCGGTACGGCGGCGCGCCGAGGAGGCGGCACGGGCCGCGCGCGCCGGCGACCTGGACATCCTGATCGGTTACGACCTCCGGTTCTGGCGTGAGCTCAGCGGCTTCGTCGCCAACCGCTACATCGCCGACTTCCTGCACCGGCTGCGCGTCCAGGCCTGGGTGTTCGCCGTGCCGCACCTGCGCGCCGCCCGCGAGCCCGGCACATGGCTCTGGAACGGCCACGAGGAACTCGTCGACGCGGTCACCCTCGGCGACCCCGAAGCGGTGATGGCGGCCATCGACGCCTACAACGCGCACTCGTTGCGGTGGGCCGACCATCTGGACGGGCTGCGCTGACGGCTTCACCGCTTTATCGCGACGGCTCTTACCGCCCAGCCCGTATGGGTAGGGGATGGGCACCCGAGCCGCGAACTACTCTGACCCGAGCCCGCCGTAGCCGCGTATTCGACTGAAGGAGAGCGAGTCTCCCTTGGCCTGTGACCTGTGGTTGGTCCCCCTCGTCGACGTGCTGTGCCACAGCCCCGACAACCCCTTCGCGGAAGAGATCGCCGCGTACGACAAGGCCCTCACCGAGTCAGGCCTCCCGACCGTGCCCGTCTTCGCCTACATGCCCGGCCTGTCGGGCGACGTCGCGCCGGTCGCCGGCTTCGACTACGACGCCCTGCACTTCCTGCGCCGCGCCTACCTGCTCCAGATCTGCGGCCTGGCCGTCACCCCGGTCGACGAGCTGGGCGGCGACTACGAGCAGCTCCTGGAGATGTTCGAGTCGACGGCGCAGCAGTCGCACCTGGTGTGGCACTACGACCACGCGGGCGCGTACGTACCCGTCGACTTCCCCGCGCCGCTGTCGACCGAGGAACTGCTGGCGGGCGGCGGCCCGCTCGGCTCCGCCCAGGGCCTGCTGCGCGAGCTGGAGTACGTCGCCCCCTCGATCGGCATCGACCCCGCGAACCCGCCGGCCGCGCCGCACCCGCCCGAGCGCCCGACGGCCCTGGAGGAGCCTGCCGGGCCGATCCCGTACGACGAGAGCCCCTTCGCCCGCGAGCGGCACGTGTGGCTCGGCCTCCACGCGGCGGCCACCCGAAGCCTGGGCCAGGGATCGATGATCATCTTTAGCTGAGCCCGTCACACCGGCCCCGGCACGGGGTCAGCGGGGCTCCGGGGGCCGCTGGCGGGGCATGTTGGGGCGGGTGCCGGGGGGGAGTGGAAACCGCCCCGAGGGCGGAGCACCCCCCTCCGCCCTGGGCGGAGCGCACCACAGCGTCGACTGCGTCACCAGCGGCGCCGGGCCCGACCGGAACTCGACCATCCAGTCCGCCGTCTCCGCCCGCACCAGCTCCGTCACGTCCTCCGAGAACCGCCGCAGCACCCCCAGGCACCGCTCGGCCGCCTCGCTCGCCGTGCCCTCCGTCGGGCCCAGCACCTCGCGGATGCTCTCCGCCGCCCAGTCGAACTGGAGCGCCTGGAGCCGCCGCTGCACCGCCTGCGCCGTCGCCACGTCCCGCATCCACCCGGATGTGAGCCCGAAGTACCGGTCGCAGGCCAGGCACGCGGCGGCCAGCAGCAGGGACAGGTATCCCCAGCCCGACGCCCCGTCCAGCGCACCCGTCAGGTCCAGCAGCGGCAGCCCGGCGCCGGCGATCACGCCCAGCGCCGTACCGATCCGCAACGCCCGGGCGCCGCGCCGCTTCCAGGCGCGGTCCTCCAGGTACCACCCGGCCGTCCGCAGCGCCTGGTCCTCGACCCAGCGGTAGAGCTCGTCGAGCCGCTCCGCCGGTTCGCCCCAGTCGCCGAGCGGGAACGGCCGTCCGGTCAGATCGCCACCGTGGCCGCCGTACCGGTCGTGGCTGTCGCCCTCCCCCCGGGCGGGGCCCCCGGGCTGCATCTCCGGCTGGCTCACCGGGGCACTCCTCTGCGCTCTGCGTGACTATCCGTAACGTGCGGGCGGTGCGATGCGCGTGTGCGTACTGGTGCGCATGCCCTTTCCTACCGCCGAATGGTGGGCCGGAAGTGCGAAATCCCGGTATTTCCGCCCGCAAGAGGGGCTTGATCAGCTAGAGGGCGCGCCCGATTCTCACCCGAAAGAGTGAAGCCGCGTGGATGGGGCACACCGTCCGGCGACCACGTAGGCTCGGCATACCGAATACCCGTCGTCGAAGTGCCAGGAGTGACCGTGATTCCCGGTGGTGGCCAGCCCAATATGCAGCAGATCCTCCAGCAGGCCCAGAAGATGCAGCAGGACCTCGCCCGTGCCCAGGAGGAGCTGGCGCAGACCGAGGTCGACGGGCAGGCGGGCGGCGGCCTGGTGAAGGCCACCGTGACCGGCTCCGGCGAGCTGCGCTCCCTGGTCATCGACCCGAAGGCGGTCGACCCGGAGGACACCGAGACCCTCGCCGACCTCGTGGTCGCCGCCGTCCAGGCCGCGAACGAGAACGCGCAGGCGCTCCAGCAGGCCAAGCTCGGCCCCCTGGCCCAGGGCCTGGGCGGCGGCGGCATCCCGGGCCTGGGTTTCTAGGTCCCGTCGGGCGGGATCGGCCGGACGCGGCCTCGCCCTTCCGGTACGAGCTCCGGCGCCCGCCCTTCTAACCCGTACGCACAGCAACTACCGTAAGCATCACAGCACTCCACGAGAGGCGTTCCGTTGTACGAAGGCGTGGTTCAGGACCTCATCGACGAGCTGGGCAGGCTGCCAGGCGTCGGTCCCAAGAGCGCCCAGCGGATCGCCTTCCACATCCTGCAGGCCGAGCCCACCGACGTACGCCGCCTCGCCCATGCCCTCCTGGAGGTCAAGGACAAGGTCCGGTTCTGCGCCGTGTGCGGCAACGTCGCGCAGGAGGAGCGGTGCGGCATCTGCCGTGACCCGCGCCGTGACGAGGCGGTCATCTGTGTGGTCGAGGAGCCGAAGGACGTCGTCGCGATCGAGCGGACGCGCGAGTTCCGGGGGCGGTACCACGTCCTCGGTGGCGCGATCAGCCCGATCGAGGGCGTCGGCCCGGACGACCTGCGGATCCGCGAGCTGCTGGCCCGTCTGGCCGACGGAGCGGTCACCGAGCTGATCCTGGCGACCGACCCCAACCTGGAGGGGGAGGCCACCGCGACGTACCTGGCGCGCATGGTCAAGCCCATGGGCCTGAAGGTCACGCGCCTCGCCAGCGGACTCCCCGTTGGCGGAGACCTGGAATACGCCGACGAGGTCACGCTCGGCCGTGCGTTCGAAGGGAGACGACTCCTCGATGTCTGACGCCACACTGCACGCGCACTCGCTGGACCCCGACAGCTTCGCGGTCCAGATCGCCGACTCGATCGAGTCCTTCATCGTCGCGACCACGGAAGTGGCCAAGGGCGACGAGCCCGACAGCGCGGTCCCGTTCCTGCTGCTCGAGGTCTCCCAGCTCCTGCTCACCGGCGGCCGGCTGGGCGCGCACGAGGACATCATCCCGGAGGAGCGGTACGAACCGGACACGGGCCCGGACGTGGACGTCGACGATCTGCGGATGCGGTTCGCGACCATGCTGGAGCCGGTGGACGTCTTCTCGGAGGTCTTCGACCCGTACGAGCCGCGCAAGGCGCCCGTGCCGTGCCGGATCTCGGACAACCTGGCCGACATCATCATGGACCTGCGCCACGGGCTGGCCCACTACCGGGCGGGCCGCACCACGGAGGCCCTGTGGTGGTGGCAGTTCTCGTACTTCTCCAACTGGGGCCCGACCGCCTCGGCGACCCTGCGGGCCCTGCAGTCCCTGGTGTCCCACGTCCGGCTGGACCAGCCGCTCGAGGAGCTCGACGGACTCGACACGGACGAGGACCTGACGGAGGACGCGCTCGCGGAGGAGGCGGGCCGGGTGATGGCCCAGGAGATCCTCGGCCCCCTGGGTATGCGTACGGTCAAGTAGCCGCCCTGGGTGTGCGTACGGCCAGGCAGCCGCCGCCTCCCTCGGCCGGCTCCTCCCGCTCTCCCAGGCATCCCGGGCCCGGTCGTCGGCACCCCTGCCGCACGACCGGGCCCGAGGCGTGTCCCGGGAAGACGGGAAGACGGGAAGGCGCGAGGTGACCCGGCACACATTCCGCGTACGCCCGATGGGGACGGGCAGGCACAAGCCGAGCGGCCGTGAAGCGCCCCACGATGATCACGTCGTGAGCGGGACATCTCACGATGCGGTATGGCGGGGGCGTTTCCCGGCCGCTCGTTAGACTGAGCTGACCGCAAACGGACTGAGCGAGGAGCGCACGTGGGCCTTGTCGTGCAGAAGTACGGAGGCTCCTCCGTTGCCGATGCCGAGGGCATCAAGCGCGTCGCCAAGCGAATCGTCGATGCCAAGAAGAACGGCCACCAGGTGGTCGTCGTGGTTTCGGCGATGGGCGACACGACGGACGAGTTGATCGATCTCGCCGAGCAGGTATCCCCGATCCCTGCCGGACGTGAGTTCGACATGCTGCTGACCGCCGGAGAGCGGATCTCCATGGCGCTGCTGGCCATGGCGATCAAAAACCTGGGCCACGAGGCCCAGTCGTTCACGGGCAGCCAGGCAGGCGTCATCACCGACTCGGTCCACAACAAAGCGCGCATCATCGATGTCACGCCGGGCCGGATCCGTACGGCGCTCGACGAGGGCAACATCGCCATCGTCGCGGGCTTCCAGGGCGTCTCCCAGGACAAGAAGGACATCACCACCCTCGGGCGCGGCGGGTCGGACACGACCGCCGTCGCGCTCGCCGCGGCGCTCGACGCCGAGGTGTGCGAGATCTACACCGACGTCGACGGTGTCTTCACCGCCGACCCCCGGGTCGTGAAGAAGGCCCGGAAGATCGACTGGATCTCGTTCGAGGACATGCTGGAGCTCGCCAGCTCCGGCTCCAAGGTGCTGCTGCACCGCTGCGTCGAGTACGCACGCCGTTACAACATCCCGATCCACGTCCGGTCGTCCTTCTCGGGGCTCCAGGGCACGTGGGTCAGCAACGAACCGCGAGGGGACCGCAAGGTGGAGCAGGCCATCATCTCCGGTGTCGCCCACGACACGTCCGAGGCGAAGATCACCGTCGTCGGGGTGCCGGACAAGCCGGGCGAGGCCGCCGCGATCTTCCGCACCATCGCGGACAACGAGATCAACATCGACATGGTGGTGCAGAACGTCTCCGCCGCGTCGACCGGGCTGACCGACATCTCCTTCACGCTGCCCAAGGCGGAGGGCCGCAAGGCCATCGACGCACTGGAGAAGCAGAAGACCCTCATCGGCTTCGAGTCGCTCCGCTACGACGACCAGATCGCCAAGATCTCCCTGGTCGGCGCGGGTATGAAGACGAACCCGGGCGTCACGGCCGGGTTCTTCGAGGCGCTGTCCGACGCGGGCGTGAACATCGAGCTGATCTCGACCTCCGAGATCCGCATCTCGGTCGTGACGCGCGCCGACGACGTCAACGAGGCCGTCCGCGCCGTCCACACCGCCTTCGGCCTGGACAGCGACTCCGACGAGGCAGTGGTGTACGGAGGCACCGGGCGGTGAGCAGCCGGTGACGAACCGCAAGCCGGCGCTCGCGGTCGTGGGAGCGACCGGGAGCGTCGGTGCGGTGATGCTCCAGATCCTGTCGCAGCACGCCGACGTCTGGGGTGACATCCGTCTGATCGCCTCCCCGCGCTCGGCCGGCCGCAAGCTGGCCGTGCGCGGGGAGGAGGTCGAGGTCCTCGGGCTGTCCGAGGAGGCCCTGGAGGGGGCCGACGTGGCGCTGTTCCTGGCGCCGGAGGCGGTCGCGGCGCAGTGGGCGCCGATCGCCGCAGCCAAGGGCACGGTGGTGGTGGACACCTCGCCGGCCTTCCGGGCGGACCCGGACGTCCCGCTGGTCGTCCCCGAGATCAACCGCCACTGCGTCCGCGTACGCCCGCGCGGGATCGTGGCGTGCCCCGGCGACACCACGCTGGCGCTGATCGTCGCGGTGGGCGCGCTGCACGCCGAGTTCGGCCTGAGCGAGCTCGTCGTCTCCGCGTACCAGGCCGCGAGCGGTGCCGGGCACGGCGGTGTCGCCGCGCTGCGGGAGCAGCTCTCGCTGGTCGCCGGTACGGAGCTGGGCACCTGCCCCGGTGATGTGCGCCGTGCTGTCGGCGACGACACCGGGCCCTTCCCCGCCCCGCTCGCGCTGAACGTGGTGCCCTGGGCGGGTTCCGTCCAGGAGGACGGCTGGTCTTCGGAGGAGCTGCGCGTGCGCTCCGAGACCCGCAGGATCCTGGACCTTCCGGAGCTGCGCGTGGCCGCCACCTGCGTACGGGTGCCGGTGGTGAACGCCCACTCCGTCTCCGTACACGCACGTTTCGAACACGAGGTGACGGTCGCGCGGGCGCACGAGATCCTGGCGACCTCGCCCGGCGTGGTGCTGTACGACGATCCCGCGGCCGGGGACTTCCCGACGCCCGCCGATGTCGTGGGCACCGATCCGACGTGGGTGGGGCGGGTGCGGCGGTCGCTGGACGACGACCGGGCGCTGGAACTGTTCGTCTGCGGTGACAATCTGCGCAAAGGTGCCGCTTTGAACGCCGCTCAGATCGCGGAGGCCGTCGCCGCCGAGTTTTCGTCCTGAGTGCGGACGGAATCTGCGATGAACGGATCGTCGGATCTTTGTAGGATCTGTGAACGCCCTGTGATCAAGTCTGCGGTCTGCGCGACTTGAACTGGGGTGATGGCATGTTCGAGGATGCTGTCCCCCTTGCTGCAACCGGTGGTCGGGCGGGAAGCGTCTATGCGGTCGCCCCTTCGCGCGCCCGCGATATCGGGGCATTGGGGAAGAGCGGGTACGCATGAGGGCAAACGTCGCACCGTCAAAAGCGGGTGCGTGCGCGTACAACCCTGACGGGGGGAAGCGTGTCCAACAGGCGTGGCAGAGGTACTCGACATCACAGCGGCGGTTCCACTCCGCGCCCGTGCGGCCGGAGCCGGGGTCGGCATGGGCGCGGTGCGCCCGCTCCGGCGACCCCGTCAGCCCGGCGGCATGCCGGTGATCGCGCCCATGCCCGCAGCTAGGCGTACGACCCGTATCCCGTCCCAGCGAGGCGCCCAGAGCGTCGACGAGGCGACGACGACCGCGGGTACGACCGTCGACCACCTCACCGAGACCTACCGCGCCCACTACCGGTCGCTGCTGGGTCTCGCCGCGCTGCTGCTGGACGACACCGCCTCCTGTGAGGACGTCGTCCAGGAGGCGTTCATTCGCGTCCACTCGGCGCGGCGCCGTGTGCGTGACCCCGAGAAGACCCTCGCGTATCTGCGCCAGACCGTCGTGAACCTGTCCCGCTCCGCACTCCGCCGCCGCATCCTCGGCCTGAAGCTGCTCTCCAAGCCGATGCCCGACATGGCGAGCGCGGAGGAGGGCGCGTACGACCAGCTCGAGCGCGACGCGCTGATCAAGGCCATGAAGGGCCTCCAGCGCCGCCAGCGCGAGGTCCTGGTGCTGCGCTACTTCGCGGACATGACCGAGGCGCAGGTCGCGGAGACGCTGGGCATATCGCTCGGCTCGGTCAAGGCGTACGGGTCACGTGGCATCGCGGCGCTGCGCGTCGCCATGGAGGCCACGGCATGAGCGAGCACGAATCTGAGCGGTACGGGCCGGACGGGCCGTTGAACGAGAACGACCGGACTGGGAACGGAATTGTGAGCAACGGGCACAGCGGGCCGGACAAGGATCTCCCGGACCTCGGTGAGCTCCCCGTCGACGAGGTGGCGCTGCGCAGACTGCTTCACGGCGCTGTGCAGGACCTGCAACCGGCCGACGGCACCCTGGACCACCTCCGCCGGGCGGTTCCCGCGCGGCGGGCGCGCAAGCGCCAGGCCCTGGTGGGCATGGCCGCGGCGGCCCTGCTGTTCGGTACGGCCGTCCCGGCATTCGTCCACGTCGCGAGCTCCGACGGCACCTCCGACGACCGCCCCGTGAACGCCGGTCACGGCGAGCAGGTCCAGGGCGGCACGGGAGAGGAGACCGGCGGCGAGGGCAGCGGACCGGGGGCGCCCAGCGCCGAGGCCGGTCAGGGGACCGGCGGCGCCGGCAAGGGCGGCGAGGACACCCCGGCCAAGCCCGGTGAGCCCGCGGCCGGCACCTCGGACGGCACCGTGGGCGGCACGTCGGCGCCGACCAGTTCGGTCCCGGCCACCGTGCCGGTGTGCGACGCGGCCCAGCTCGGTGTGGCCTCCGCGGAGGCGGGCCAGCCCGACGCGGAGGGCAAGGTGTACGGGACCTTCCGCATCACGAACGTATCGGGGACCGACTGCTCGGTCTCCGGCGCCGGCGGCGTCGCCTCCGTGGCGATGGGCGCGGCCGACCAGGCGAGGATCACCGTCGTCGCCCATACGGCGGGCGACCCCGCGACGGGGCTCCCCGACCCCTCCCAGGAGGCGTCGGCCCCGCTGCTCCTCAAGCCCTCGGGTTCGTACGAGGTGAAGTTCGCCTGGGTCCCGAGCGAGACCTGCCCGGTGGAGGGCGGCGGCAGCGGCGGTACGGGCGGCGGCGAGGCCTCGCCCGACCCGACCCCGCCGACCGGCGACACCTCGTCGGAATCGGCCGGCTCGGACGGTACGGGCGGGACGACGGCCGTGGAGCCGCAGCTCGGCAAGGAGGCGGACGGCGACGGCCCCCGCGCGGACGGCAGCGTCGCGGTCAGCCACACCCCGGAAGCGGGCGGCCCCGCGGCACAGGCCACGATCCCCAACGCCTGCGCGGGCACCGTCTACCGGACGGGCCTGCTGCCGACGGAGTAGGGCGCGGTCTCGGGCGCCGGGCGCCGGCCGCGGTCTCGGGCGCCGGGCGCGGGCCCGACCTCGGGCGCGGCCCTGGGCGCCGGGCCGGCTCCCGGAGCCGTGCGTCGGGACCGGGGCGTCCCCCGTCAGGACCGGGCAGCCGGACTGGGCGAAGACTCCGAGGGCTCGGGTGCGGGCCCCGGTCCCGCCTCCGTGGCCAGGCCGAGGGCCTCGTCCCGGGCCTGCTCGGCCTCCCGCCGCAGCAGGCGGAACCACATGAACAGCACGAAGCCCGCGAAGGCGAACCACTCACCGGTGTACCCGAGGTTCTGGAACGCCTTCAGGTCCAGCCCGCTGCCCTCCGCCGCGGCCGCCGGGACCGGTGTGAGGCCCGCCGGGGCGTCCAGGAGCGTGATCCAGGCGTCGTAGACCTCGTCCTGGACCACGTTCACCAAGGCCGCCGCGCTGATCATGCCGACCTGGCCCCGCGGCAGCGCGCCCGTCGCGTGCACGCCCGCGCTCCCGGTGTGCTCGGACGCCTGGAGCGCGCCGGTCACCGTGACCTCACCGGCCGGCGGGGCCGGGACCTTGCCGCCCTCCGGCAGCCACCCGCGTACCACCGGCAGGGACGTGCCGCTCCCGGTGCGCAGCAGGGTCAGGACGTACGAGCCGTCCCTGCCGTCCAGCTCACGACCCGGAACCAGGAACTGCTGCCCGTACCGACCCGTCGCCGTGGCGTGGCGGCCCGAGGTCTCCTTGTCGACCGGCAGCAGCTCGTCGAGCGGCACGGCCTTCACCGCACCCGGGTCGGGCCGCCGCTCCGCCTCCTGGTGCGAGTCGACGCGGTCCTCGAACCTGCCGAGCTGCCAGGTCCCCATGAAGATGCAGAAGGGGATCGCCAGCACGACGAAGATGTTGATCCCCCACCAGCGGGGCGTCGTCAGGAACCGGTACACACCCCCACGGTACGGAACACCGTCACCTTCCCTCCGCGCGGGTCCCCAGATGCCTGGCGGCGAAGTCGAGCTCCAGCCGCACCTGCTTGATCCGCTCCTCCACCACGAGCGAGCCGTGCCCGGCGTCGTACCGGTACACCTCGTGCACCGCGTCCCGGGCGGCGAGCCGGTCCACGTAGTTGTCGATCTGGCGGATCGGGCAGCGCGGGTCGTTCACGCCCGCCGAGATGTACACCGGCACCCGAACGCGGTCCACGTAGGTGATCGGCGAGGAGACCTCGAACCGCTCCGGCACCTCCTCCGGCGACCCGCCGAAGAGGGTGCGGTCCAGGGCCTTCAGGGCCTCCATCTCGTCGTGGTAGGCGGTGACGTAGTCCGCGACCGGTACGGCGGCGATGCCCAGCGCCCAGGCGTCCGGCTGCGTGCCGAGCCCCAGCAGGGTCAGGTAACCGCCCCACGAGCCGCCCGTGAGGACCAGCCGGGCGGGGTCGGCCAGACCGGAGGACACCGCCCATTCCCGTACCGCCGCGATGTCCTCCAGCTCGATCAGCCCGACCCGGTGCTTGAGCGCGTCCGTCCACTCCCGCCCGTAGCCGGTCGAGCCCCGGTAGTTGACCCGGATCACCGCGTAGCCGTGGTCCACCCAGGCGGCGGGGGCGGCGGCGTACGCGTCGCTGTCGTGCCAGGCGGGACCGCCGTGGATCTCGAACACCGTCGGCAGCGGGCCCTCCGCCCCTGCCGGCCGCTGCACGAGCGCGTGGATCCGCCCGCCCGGGCCGTCCACCCACACGTCCTCGACCGGCACCGAGGCGGGCGCCTTCATCCCCGGCGGCTCCAGCACGACGCCGCCCGCCGTGGACCGCACCACCGGCGGCCGCTCGGCCGACGACCAGAGGTACTCCACGGCCCCGTCCGGCCGTGCCGTCGCACTCGACACCGACCCGGCGGGGGTGTCCACCCGCACCAGCTCCCGTGTGGCGATCTCGTACCGCCACAGTTCGCTGCGCGCCTCGAAGCTGTGGACCACCAGCAGCCCGGACCCGTCCGGGTACCACTCCGCCGAAACGTCACCGGGCAGGTCCAGCCCCAGCTCGGTCTCCGCACCGGACGCCACGTCCCACAGCATCGGCTCCCAGCGCCCGCGCCGCTGGTGCCCCACCAGCAGCCGGGTGTCCCCGTCCACCGGCGCGAAGCCCAGCACGCCGAGCCCCAGCTCCTCCGTGCCGCCCTTGGTGTCGTCCAGCTCGGCCACCACGGCCCCGTCCGGCCGGACCACCCGCAGCGCGGCGTGCATGGCGTCACCGTGCTCGGTGTGCTCGACCGCGATCAGCGTCCCGTCGTGCGACAGGTCCCCGACCCCGGCCGACTCCCGGTGCCGGTAGATCTCCAGCGGCGGCCGCCCGGGCCGTACGACGTGGATCGTCGACCCGTCCTCGTCCGTCGACCGCCCGACCACCACGGTCCCGTCCCGCCCGATGGCGAGCCCCGCCGGATACGACGCCTCCAGCCCCGGCGCGGCCGGCTCGTCCTCACCGCCCCCGAACGGCTGGCGCATCCACACGCCGAACTCGTCGCCGTCCGTGTCCGAGAACCACCAGACCCACTCCCCGTCCGGCGACAGCACCCCGTCCGTCGTCCCGTTCGGCCGGTCGGTGACCTGCCGCTGCTCGCCACTGTCCCGGTCCCAGGCGTACAGCTCGTACGTCCCGGTCCCGTTCGACACGAACAACGCCCTCCCCGGCGCGTCCCACGCCCACTCGGGCAACGACACCCGCGGCGCCCGGAACCGCTTCTCCCAGTCGGGCATGGTGGTCTGCGTATCTGTCGGCTCAGTCATGCGTCCATGTAACCCGATGGGAGCAGCGGCTTGTGCGGCTTGTACGGCCTGTGCGGCCTGTGCGGGTCACTTCTCCTTGTAGATGTCGGTCCCCTCGGGCGCGCGGTAGCAGCGCGAATCGACATCGACGCCGATCATGTCCTTGAGCTTGCCGGGCCGGTTGCTGAGCCACTCGACCGTGAGCGTGTGGTGACTCCGGCGGTCCACCGCGACGATCTGCGGGTCCCTGTCCTTGGTGTCCATGGGACCGTCCTTCGTGATCTCCCAGCCGTGTTTGGGGAGCTGCTCCCGGAGGTTTTGCATGGCCTGGGCGAAGGTGCCCTTGCGGAGGTCGTAGATCCCCCATGGGTGCGATACGGCGTAGTACTCCTTCAGCTTCGGGTCGACCGCGTCACAAGAGCGGACCCCGGCCGCCGGCTCGGTGATGGTTCCCTCGATGCCCATCCAGTCGAGGACACGGCTGGAGATGTCGTTCACCTGCCGCTTGGCCGGGTCGATCTCCCGTACCTCGGGCTGATAGCCGAGGATTTCCTCGGCGTTCGGCTTCGTCATGGATGAACACCCCACCATCGCTGTAAGGCCCAGCGCCAGAGTGGAGCCGAGCACAGTCCGTCGAATCGCTTGCCTGACTGCCGAGCGGGCCTTACTCAAGGCTCACCTTTCCGTAGTCGCCGACGATGATGCGGGCCTGATTCTTGAGGCTGGTCGACGGAGTGTTGTTCTCATCGACCCTCCAGTAGTCGCTGTGGTCCTCGGCATCCGTCTTCATGATGTTGGCCCCGAACTCGGGATCGGTCGGGACGACTCCATGGTCACCGAGGCCCACCAGCGAACCGGCGAGAGGCACCTGGTCCTTGGACACCGGGGCGGCCATCGCCCACATGTGGCCACGCTCGACTCCCAGGTCGGCCGCGTGGTCCGCCTGCATGCCGGGGCTACCCACCGCGATGATGTCGTCCGCCTTCAGGGGGCCGTCGAAGAAGCCCGGGGAGTAGGACTTCACGGCGTCACCGATGAGCGTGGTGCCGTAGCTGTGGCCCATGAGCGTGGTGTGCCCCTTGTCACCGCTGGCGGCGAGGTGCGCTTCGCGGTTTCCGTCCAGGAACGCACGCAGGTTGGGACCACCTTCCGCCGCCTGGTCGTCGTACATGGCCTCGGGCAGCAGTCCACCCCCATCCGTGTAGGGCATCGCCGAGAGCGGGGCGTCGTAGTCGAACCAGGTGATGGTGGAGACCGTCGCCCCGGCGGCCATCTTGTTGCTCTGCTTCCACAGCTCTTCGCTACGGTTGAGATCGCCTTCGATGGTGGGCAGGTTTGTACCCGTACCGGGGACGTAGACGGCCGTGTGATCCGCCGTATCCGGATTGCCATTGGCGAGGATGACCTTCCCCTTGCCCATGCCCTCCGGGTCGAAGCCGAGCAGGTACGCCTCGGGAAGTCCGTCCTTACCGGTGGCGTCGAAGCGGCTTTGAATGGCGCCCATGCCGTCCACGAGGCCCTGGAGGCGCTCCCTCTCCTCGTTCCACTTCTTCCACTCGTCGGTCTCCCGCTCCCCGATCGGGTCACCACGCAGGGTGTACTTCATCTCCAAGCGCTTGGGCTCGCCGGACAGATGCTTCTGGAGCGCGATGGCCGCACTGCTGTGCTCGTCCCGCAGCACCGCGCGGTTGGCCTCGTCGCGCACCGTGGCGGGGAGCCCGTCCATCGCGCCGACCGCTGCGGAGTTCAATGAGAGGTGGGTCTCCTGTTCCTCCGGGGACAGGCCTTTCCACCATTCCGCGTTTTCCGCGGCGGTCCCGTCCTTGGGGGGTGGAGTGATGCTCTTCAAGTAGTCCTCGGCGGCCGACCGGACGCCGCCCGTGTCCACGGTGACGTCGGCCCAGTCGTCCTTCGAGACCTTGAGGTCGTCGTCGGCCTTCAGCGCTCGCAGTTTCGGCGCCCACTTCGCATCGGTGTCCGTCGCGTCGGAGACAGCCTGGGCGATACGGTTCGCGAACTCGACCGCCCTGCCGAAGTTCGGATTGGGATGGATGTTGGCCGCCTGGCGCTCCAGGGCACTCGCCAGATCGTTCGCGTCCCCCGCAGGGTCGATCGGCGCGCCGGTCGCGGCCCCCTTCGCACTGCCGGTGACCGTACCGCCTTCCGGGACCTTGCCGTCGACCTTGTCCCCACCGGCGGGATACTGCACCGCCCCGTTCGCGAGGACGGTGAAGCCGGCGGCCTCCGCGTCCGCCACCGCGGCGTCCAGGGCCTTCTTGTGCACGGTCAAGTCCGCCGCGAGCGCGTTGAGCGCCGTGCTGATCAGACCGCACTCGATTTGCGTGTAGTGGAAGTTGGTGGCCAGTTCCTTGAGCTCTCGAGCGGCGGCGTCCGAGGCCTCGCTGTCGAGGTCCTTGCGCATACCGGCGCTGATCTCGTTTTCGATGCGGTCCTTGGCCTGACTGGCCATGCTGCTGGCGGCGCGGTAACCGTCCGCGGCATCCTCGAACTCGGAGACCTTCAGAGCCTTGAGCGTTGTGTAATCCACGCCTGGATCACCGCTCCCGGCTCTGGCCGCCGACGGCGGGAGTGTCCTCGTACTTCTTGCCCAGCTTCATGAACTCGTCCTCGACGGCCCCGTCCGTCTTGAGCTGCTCGTTGCCGGCCTTCTCCATCAGGCCCTGGATGGCGCCGCACCTGCCGCTGACGTTCTCGATGTACTTGTTCCACGATGTGTGCAACTCGCGTTGGGCGGCTGCGCTCTGCAGCGCTCCACTGCCGGAGGATCCCGCACCGAGCCCCTGCTGCGCGTCGCTCAGCTTCGTCAAGGCTTCCTTGATGCTGCCCCGCAGGGACCCAACGCCAATACCCGCCTTCGTCCAGGCCGCTTTGCTCACCCTCAGCCCACCGCTCGAACCCTGCCAGCCGTCGCTGTCCGCACTGGCCAGGTTCATTCGCGCCGCGGCTTCCTGCTTGATGTGCGACCATTCGTCCGCGAAACTCACCCCGTACCTCCCCCTTTGCGCCTTCCGTTCCGCGAGGATCCGCGAAACTCCGTTGACGCAGACCTCAGTTCAGCGATGTCTTTCTATCAGTTGCGTTCGCAAGCTCAGGTCGCCCCCAGCCCTGAGGTTCCGGCACCGACGGCATCTCCGCGTCATCCCCGCAATCCGTTCGCATCGCCCAGAACTCGTCAGTAATCTCCGGCGCATGTACTCACCGACCCCCGCTGACTGGCGCGAGGCGAACCGGTCCCGCTGGGACGAACGCGTGCCGATCCACGTCGCCAGTGACTACTACGACCTGGACGCCTTCCGGGCCGGCAAGGACGTCCTGCGGGACTTCGAGGTGGCGGAGGTCGGTGACGTCACCGGCCGGTCACTGCTGCACCTGCAGTGCCAC
Organism: Streptomyces sp. NPDC041796; assembly: GCF_055590785.1. Taxonomy (NCBI): domain Bacteria; kingdom Bacillati; phylum Actinomycetota; class Actinomycetes; order Kitasatosporales; family Streptomycetaceae; genus Streptomyces; species Streptomyces sp. NPDC041796. The sequence goes on along the minus strand of NZ_JBVJAH010000011.1, from coordinate 104,895 downwards.
ATAGGACTGGACACCCTGTCCTGGGCCCGGCGAGGCGCCTCGCGGGTGGTGGGCCTGGACTTTTCCGAGCCCGCCGTCGACGTCGCACGGTCCCTCACCGCCGACCTCGGTCTCACCCCCGACAGGGCCGCCTTCGTGGCCGCCGACGTGTACGACGCGCCCGAGGCGGTGCCCGACACCGCGTACGACATCGTCTACACGGGCTGCGGCGCCCTCAACTGGCTGCCCGACGTGACCCGCTGGGCCGAGACCGCCGCCTCACTCGTCGCACCCGGCGGGTTCCTGTACCTCGCGGAGTTCCATCCGCTGACCGACATCCTGGACGACGAGACCGGTTCGCAGCTCGTCCACGACTACTTCGCCCGCGACGCGTGGCTGGAGGAGTCCCCGGGTACGTACGCCGACTTCGGCGCCCCCACCGTCCACAACCGCAGTGTCGAGTGGCAGCACCCGGTGGGTGACGTCGTCTCCGCCCTCGCCTCGGCCGGCCTGCGCATCGAGTTCCTGCACGAGCACGACGTCTCCCTGTTCGCCCGCTTCAAGGCCCTCTCCCGCCACGAGGACGGCTACTACCGCTTCCCGCCGGACCGCGGCCGCATCCCGCTGATGTACTCGCTGAAGGCCACCAAGTCCTAATGCCTCTTGGGCACAGGTGTCGTGTCCTCGGAGCACAGCGCCCAGATGACGAAGATGGCGATGGCGATCGACACGATGGCCCACACCGGCTGGTACGGCAGCCAGATGAAGTTCGCGATCACGGCGAGCGCGGCCAGCGCCACCCCGCTCGCCTTCGCCCACTCCGCCCCGCTGAGGATCCCCGCCCCGACGGCGGCGACCAGCAGCCCGAGCACCAGATGGATCCAGCCCCACGCACTGACGTTGAACTCGAAGACGTACTCTCCGACACGCCCGTAGACGTCGTCCTCGGCGATGCCCGCGATGCCCTGGAGCATCCCGAGGACGCCCTCCACCATCATCAGCACACCGGCGAACATCACCCCGCCGGACGCCCACCCACCCCCGCCCCGGGGCTCCTCGTGAGACGTGTGATGGGCGTACGCGTGCGGAACCGGGCCACTCGGCCCCTCGGACGGGTTGCTCATTCCCCGAGCGTGTCCCGTCCCCTTCCCCCCGGCGACAGGGGCGCAGCCGTCCGGGTGACGCAGCCGGACCCTCACCCTGACCGCCGCCGGGCCGGCTCCCGAGGTCCCCGGAACCACCCAGGGCCCGACCCGTTCTCGCGGGATCGCCGGCCGCGCGGTCCGCCAGGCGCGTTCGCCCGTCGACGGCCGCTTCCTTCCGGACCGGTCGGTCAGAGGGTGGTCCAACAAAAGGCTTCGGATCATGGATCCTGCCTCGACGCCGCCGAAGCCGGCGCTCCACAGGAGACCCCGGCCAAGATCCTCTCCTGCGCGATCTCCAGGAACCACTCAGGGGCCCGACCCGCTCTCGCGGATCAGGCCCCTGACCTGGTGTTTCAGCTGTCGGGGTGGCGGGATTTGAACCCACGACCTCTTCGTCCCGAACGAAGCGCGCTGCCAAGCTGCGCTACACCCCGATGTCACCGTGTGTCCCGGCGACGTCGTTTACTTTAGCCCACCCGCGCCCTGAGGCGAAATCCGGTTTTCGCGGGCGTGGACCGGGGGCCTGATCCGGTCCAGTGGGCCGCCCAGCCGGGGGTCGACGTCCCCGGCGCCGCCGGCGCGATCAAGGTGGGAAGCGGCGGAGAGGCCCGCCGTGCGGGCGTATGGGAGTGTATGGGGTAAAAACGGGGCATTTGCCCCATGGCGGGGGGTGATCAGTCCCGAGGGGTCAGGGTGAGCAGCGTGGCCTCCGGCGGGCAGGCGAAGCGGACGGGGGTGTAGCGGTTGGTGCCGCAGCCTGCCGAGACGTGGAGGTAGGCGGTGTTGCCGCCGGCGCGGTGGGTGGAGAGGCCCTTGACGCGGTCGGTGTCGAGGTCGCAGTTGGTGACCAGTGCCCCGTAGAAGGGGATGCACAGCTGCCCGCCGTGCGTGTGGCCCGCCAGGATCAGGGGGTAGCCGTCGGCGGTGAACGCGTCCAGGGAGCGCAGGTACGGGGCGTGGACGACGGCCAGCGACAGGTCGGCGTCCGGCTCGGGGCCGCCGGCGACCTTCTCGTACCGGTCACGCTTGATGTGCGGGTCGTCCAGGCCGGTGAACGCCAGCTCCAGGCCCTCCAGCTTGAGGCGGCCGCGCGTGTTGGTGAGGTTCACCCAGCCCGCTGTGTCGAAGCTGTCGCGGATCTCCTCCCACGGGTTGTGCACGGCTCCGACCGCCGGTGCGTTGCCGTTCAGGCCGTGCCGTCCCTGGGCCTTCTCGATCAGGTACCGGGCCGGGTTGCGGAGCTTGGGGCCGTAGTAGTCGTTGGAGCCGAAGACGTACACGCCGGGGAAGTCGAGCAGGGGGCCGAGCGCGTCGAGGAGCTCCGGTACGCCATTCGGGTCGGAGAGGTTGTCACCGGTGTTCACCACGAAGTCCGGCCGGAGCCCCGCCAGCGACTGGAGCCACGCCCGCTTCTTGCGCTGACCGCTCACCATGTGGATGTCCGAGACCTGAAGCATCCGCAACGGCCGCGTGCCGCGCGGCAGTACGGGAACGGTGATCCGGCGCAGCCGGAAGGAGCGGGCCTCGAACCCGGCGGCGTAGGCCAGACCGGCCGCGCCGGCCGCTGCGATTCCTGCGGTGACTTTCAGGGGAACTCCGTATCGCGCGTGCATACGGACATCGTCCCAGAACGGCGAGGGCGCGGGAAATGCGCGGGCGTGCAGGTCATCGCACCTGCCACACTTGTGCGCATGACCACGCTCAAGTCCAAGCTGCAGGAAGACCTCAACGCCGCGATCAAGGAGCGCGACGAGCTGCGCTCCTCGACGCTCCGGCTGACCCTCGCCGCCATCACCAAGGAGGAGGTCGCGGGCAAGGAGAAGCGCGAGCTCTCCGACGACGAGGTGCAGAAGGTGATCGCCAAGGAGGCGAAGAAGCGCCGCGAGGCGGCCGAGGCCTTCGGGCAGGGCGGCCGTGCCGAGCAGGCCGAGCGTGAGCGGGCCGAGGGCGTGATTCTCGACGCGTACCTGCCGCAGCAGCTCAGCGACGACGAGCTGAAGCAGATCGTCGCCCAGGCGGTCGACGAGGCCAAGGCCGCCGGCGCCGAGGGCCCGCGCGCCATGGGCGCCGTGATGAAGATCGTCAACCCGAAGGTCGCCGGCCGCGCCGAGGGCGGGCGCGTCGCCGCGGTCGTCAAGCAGCTGCTGGCCGGCTAGCCCGCAGGTTCGTACGGGCCGACGCAGTGAAGAGGGGGGGGGGGGGGGGGGGGGGGGGGGGGGGGGGGGGGGGGGGGGGGGGGGTGGGGGGGGGGGTGGGGGGGGGGTGGGGGGGGGGGGGGGTC
>NZ_JBVJAH010000011.1:0-101483 GCF_055590785.1 Streptomyces sp. NPDC041796 | reverse complement strand
CGTCCCCCCCCCCCCCCCCCCCCCCCCCCCCCCCCCCCCCCCCCGTCGCCCCCTCCTCCCACACCCCCCCCCCCCCCCCCCCCCCCCCCTCCCCCCCCCGCCCCTCTTTCTGGTGAGCGTGTCATCAGCGTCTGCGTCTGCGTCAGCGCCAGCCGCCGTTGCCGCCGCCGCGCTGGTTGCCGCCGCCGATCAGGTCCGGCGGGATGGTGATGCCGTCCCAGGGATCGTCGCCGCCCGGCTTGTCGTCGTCACCGCCGTCGTCACCGTCACCGCCGCCCGGCTTGTTGTCGCCGGGCTTGCCCTTGCCCTTGCCGTCCTTCGGGGCATCGGGAATGTGGACCTCGGCGAAGGGCGGCGCCTCCCGGCCGTCGAGCGCGCCGGTCATGGCGTCCCGCCAGATCGGGCCGGGTACCTCACCACCGAAGACGGCACCGTGGTACCGGCCACCGATCCTGATGGAGAACATCTCCACGTCCTGGCTCGGGCTGCCCACCCATACGGCGCCGGACAGGTTCGGGGTGTAGCCGACGAACCAGGCGTTCTTGCGGGCGTCCGTCGTACCCGTCTTGCCCGCGTTGTCGCGGCTGGTCAGGCCGGCCTTCTCACCCGTACCGGAGTCGACCACATCGCGCAGCAGCGAGTTGATGGTGTCGGCCGTCCGCTCCGACATCGCCTTGGTACAGCTCGTCTTCGGGACCTCGAGGCTCTTGCCGTCCGCCGTCTTGATCGACTCGATGGCGGTCGGGGTGCAGTACGTGCCGCGGTTGGCGAACGTGGCGTACGCGTTCGCCATGTTCAGCGGCGAGATGCCCTTCGAGCCGAGCGAGATGGCGGGCACCTCGGGCAGCTTCTCGTCGTTGCCCTGCACCACGCCCAGCTTGTTGGTCATCTCCACGACCGGGCACATCCCGATCTCGGCGATCATCTGGACGAAGTAGGTGTTGACCGACTTGGCCATCGCGTCCTTGAGCGCGTACGGGCCGACCTCCGACTCGTTCTCGTTCTCGACGTTGTCCCCCTGGTTCACCCAGGGCTTTCCGCTGCACGTCGACACGGACGACGGGTAGGGCATCTGGTACGGCGACGAGTACACCTGGGTCGGCGGCTTGCCCTGCTCCAGGGCGGCGGCCGCCACGAAGGGCTTGAACGTCGAGCCGACCGGGAAGCCGAAGTTCGAACCGCCCATGCGCTTGTTGACCGAGTAGTTGATCTGGGTCTCGTTCTTCCCGAAGCCGTACGGCCTCGACTGAGCCATCGCCATGATCTTGCCGGTGCCGGGCTGAACCATCGTCACCGCGGTGGCGACCTTGTCCGTCTGGTAGACGTGGTTGCTGATCGACTCCTGCGCCGACTTCTGCGCCTGCGGGTCGAGCGTGGTCTTGATCGTCAGACCGCCGCGGTTCCAGACCTTGCTGCGTTCCTCGCGGTTCTTCCCGAAGACCGGGTCGGAAAGGAAGACCTCGCGTACGTAGTCGCAGAAGAAGCCGGCACCGTCGACGGCCGTGATGCAGCCGTTCTTCGGCTTGCTGACCTTCAGCTTGATCGGGATGGCCTTGGCCCGCTCGGCCTCCGCCTCGCCGATGTCACCGACGGCGGCCATGCGCGACAGGACGACGTTGCGGCGCTTGGTGGCCTCCTGCACGTCGTTGACCGGGTCGTAGCGGCTCGGCGACTGGACGATGCCGGCCAGCATCGCCGACTCCTCCAGGGTCAGGTTCTTGGCCGGCTTGGAGAAGTACCGCTGGGCCGCGGCCTCGATGCCGTACGCCTGCTGCCCGAAGAAGGTGATGTTGAGGTAGTTCTCGAGGATCTTCTTCTTCCCGAGCTCCTCCTCGACCTGGATCGCGTACTTCAGCTCCTGGATCTTGCGGCCGAGGGTCTGCTGGGTGGCCTGGGCGACTTTGTCGGGGTCGTCGCCGGCCTCCTCCACGAAGACGTTCTTCACGTACTGCTGGGTCAGCGTCGAGGCGCCCTGGGCGACCCCGCCCGACTGGGCGTTCCGGTTGAGCGCGCGCAATACGCCCTTGAGGTCGATGGCGCCGTGCTCGTAGAAGCGCGAGTCCTCGATCGCGACGATCGCCTTCTGCATGTACGGGGAGATGTCCTTGAGGTCCACGACCGTGCGGTCACGGGAGTACACCGTGGCGATCTGCCCGCCCTGCGAGTCCAGGATCGTGGTGCGCTGGCTGAGCGGGGGGCGCTTGAGGTTGGCCGGGATCTCGTCGAACCCCTGGACCGTGCCCTTCGCCGCCAGCCCCAGCGCTCCCGCGGCGGGCAGGGCGATGCCGGCCAGTACGGCTCCGGCGAGCACGCTGACACCGACGAACTTGGCGGCCTGCTGGGCCCCGGTCAGGCCACCGCCCGAGCGCTTCTTTGGCATGGGGCAAGCCTAATCCGTCGGTAGTGGCGTTCCGAGGGAGCGGGTGGGTTACGGGATGTTCGCGTACCAGGTTGTGACATGGGCGCACGACCGGAGCGGTCCGGGAGCCCGAGGGCGCCTCGGGGCCTCCTCGGGGACTCCTCCGCGGCTCCGGGGCTCCGCGGCTCCGGGGCTCCGGGGCCTTCGAAGGGGCTCCCTCCTCGTTTTCCGGACACACGTACAGGCCTTGGCCTAAGCTGGTCACACCTGTCACAGCAGTCGCGCCCCCCGGTATGACCCGCGCGTTCCCGAGCCGCGCGGGACCATGTCCGTTTCCCCCTCATGCGTCAGCACGTGCCCTTTGTGGCTCACCCAGAACGCACCGCACTGCGTCATTTATTACGCATGTCCAGCGCTCACTCCCCTGGGTGATCTGCCGCGTACGCATAGTCCGTTCGGACCATTCAAGATTGGGCCCGAAGGGGGTGTTGCGCTGTGCCCACCTTCCGTAACGTCCTCAACTGGTGGCGGTGAATATGCCGCTGCCGCCGTGGGGGAGCCTCGATTCGGGAGAGGACGGCGCCGGTATGGGCTGGGTAGCTGACTGGAGTGCGCAGGCCGCCTGCCGCACTACCGATCCGGATGAACTGTTCGTACAAGGAGCGGCGCAGAACAGGGCCAAGGCCGTGTGTACCGGATGCCCGGTGCGGACGGAGTGCCTGGCCGACGCGCTGGACAACCGCGTCGAGTTCGGCGTGTGGGGCGGCATGACGGAGCGCGAACGCCGCGCACTGCTGCGCCGGCGGCCGACCGTCACGTCGTGGCGTCGGCTGCTGGAGACCGCGCGTACCGAGTACGAGCGGAGCGCGGGCATCCTGCCCGTCGCGCTGGACGACGACGAGACGTACGAGACGTACGCGGCAGTGGGATAGCCGTGGGACGGACGAGGTAGCAGCAGCAGGGGGACAGGCACGAGTCGTTCCCCGCAGGTCAGCGGCGCCCCGCGCAGTCGGCGGCGTCTTGCACGGCCAGCCGTGCCGTGTGCTGCCCAGTCAGCGGTGCGCTGCCCGGTTCAGCCGCTGCCCGCGCTGCGCGGTCAGGGCGTCTTGCTCAGTAGCTGTGCTTTGCGCGGCAGCGGTGCCTTGCGCCGTCAACAGTGCCCTGCACCGTCAACAGTGCTTGCCCAGTCAGCGGTGCGCGGTCAACAGCGCACTGCCTGGTTCAGCGGGCCCGGTGCCTCAGCGGTGTGCCGTGCGCGGTCAGCCGTGCCCTTCCGCGAGTCGGTCGCCGATGGCGCGGAGGCCCGACAGGTCGTGCACGTCGCCGGGGAGCGCCGGTACTTCCGTGACGGCCACCTCGGGGTGGAGCGCGGTGAAGCGGTCGCGCGTGCGCTTTTCCCGCGCGAGCACCTGCATCCGTTCGGCGTGCAGGCGAAGTAGACCCGCTGTCAGTTCCGCGACGGCGGGCGACGTGGTGTCGGCGGAGCCGACGGTGGCGGTGGCGACGCCGGTCGTGACGTCCGTGCTTGCTGCTGTGGTTTCGGGGGCCTCGGGCTCGGGAGAGGTGGTCTCGGGGCCACGAACACCAGTCTTCCCGGCCGCCTGATCCACAATGCGGCCCTCTTCAAGATTTTCCGCGGCGGCCAGCGCCCGCTCGGCGGACAACCGGACGGCCCCGCTGCCGTGTACGCGGTTGAGCACCAGCCCGGCCAGCGGCATCCGCTCCGCCGCCAGCCGCTCCACGAAGTACGCCGCCTCCCGCAGCGCGTCCCGCTCCGGCGCGGCCACCACGAGAAAGGCCGTGCCCGGGGCCTGGAGGAGCCGGTACGTGGCGTCCGCCCGCGTACGGAAGCCGCCGAACATGGTGTCCATCGCGGCCACGAACGTCTGTACGTCCCGCAGCAGCTGACCTCCCAACAGCTTGCCCAGGGTGCCCGTCATCATCGACATGCCGACATTCAGGAACTTCATTCCCGCCCGGCCGCCCACCTTCGCCGGCGCCATCAGCAGCTTGATGAACTTCCCGTCCAGGAACGACCCCAGCCGCTTCGGCGCGTCCAGGAAGTCCAGCGCGGATCGGGACGGCGGGGTGTCGACGATGATCAGGTCCCACTCCTCGCGCGCCCGTAGCTGTCCCAGCTTCTCCATCGCCATGTACTCCTGCGTGCCCGCGAAACCGGCCGACAGGGACTGGTAGAAGGGGTTGCCGAGGATGGCCGCCGCCCGCGCGGGCTCCGCGTGTCCCTCGACGATCTCGTCGAAGGTGCGCTTCATGTCGAGCATCATGGCGTGCAGTTCGCCGCCGCCCTTGATGCCGTCGACCCGGCGCGGAACGTTGTCGAGCTGGTCGATGCCCATCGACTGGGCGAGCCGGCGGGCCGGGTCGATCGTCAGGACGACGACCTTCCGCCCGCGCTCTGCCGCCCGTACGCCCAGGGCGGCCGCCGTCGTCGTCTTGCCGACACCGCCCGCGCCGCAGCACACGATGATGCGCGTCGCCGGGTCGTCCAGCAGCGGATCGACCTCCAGGCCGGGAGCCCCTTCGAGAGTCATGCACCCACCCCGAGCTTCCTGAGTTCCTTGGCCAGCCGGTAGAGACCGGCGATGTCCGCCCCTTCTCCGAGGAAGGGCAGTTCGTACGTCGGGACCTGAAGCTTCGCCAGCGCCTCCCGCTGCTCCCGCTCCAGCTCCACCCGCTGGGCGTGCTCGACGGCCTGGTCGAGGAGCGGGCCGACCAGCCGGGCCGAACCGCTGAGGCCCGCCGCGGCGAGCGCCTTGGTGATGTCCTTGCGGTGGTCGCCGGCGGCGGCCCGTACCGCGTCCTCGTCCAGTACGTGCGGGCGGACCATGTTGACCACGACGCCACCCACCGGCAGGTCCGCCTCACGCAGCTCGGCGATGCCGTCGGCGGTCTCCTGGACCGGCATCTCCTCCAGGAGGGTCACCAGGTGGACGGCCGTCTCCGGCGACTTCAGCACCCGCATGACCGCCTGGGCCTGATTGTGTATCGGGCCGATCTTGGCGAGGCCCGCCACCTCGTCGTTGACGTTCAGGAAGCGGGTGATCCGGCCGGTGGGCGGGGCGTCCATGACGACGTAGTCGTACACGAACCCCCCGTGTTTCTCCCGGCGGCGTACCGCCTCGCACGCCTTGCCGGTCAACAGGACGTCCCGTACGCCCGGCGCGATGGTGGTGGCGAAGTCGATGGCGCCGAGCTTCTTGAGGGCGCGGCCCGCCGAGCCGAGTTTGTAGAACATCTGGAGGTAGTCGAGGAGTGCGCGCTCGGCGTCGATGGCCAGCGCGTACACCTCGCCGCCGCCCGGCGCGACGGCGATCTTCCGCTCCTCGTACGGGAGCGCCTCCGTCTCGAAGAGTTGTGCGATGCCCTGTCTGCCCTCGACCTCGACGAGGAGGGTCCGCTTGCCCTCGGTCGCGAGGGCGAGCGCGAGGGCGGCGGCGACCGTCGTCTTACCGGTACCGCCCTTGCCGCTGACGACCTGGAGCCTGCTCACGTATTCGAGCCTAACCAGTAGTGCTGTGGGCCAGTCGCCCCCGGGTCGGTTTGGGCGGGTCAAGGCCGGGAGCCTCTCGTGCCCGAAGGGCGCCGGGGGAGAGGCGAGAACCGACTCCGGCGCGGAACGCGGGCGGCTGACGGCGGCGCAGACGGCGCATGGGGCGCAGACGGCACGTGCGGCGCAGACGGCACGTGCGGCGCATGCGGGGGGCGGCATCGGGAGGCGCTGCCGCCGCCCCGCTCGGGCTGGGGTGCCTGAGCAGGAGGCTGCCTTTGGCAGCGGCTACAGTCGGCTCCATGACCAAGTGGGAATACGCGACCGTGCCCCTTCTCGTGCACGCGACCAAGCAGATTCTGGACACCTGGGGCGAGGACGGCTGGGAGCTCGTCCAGGTCGTTCCCGGGCCGAACAACCCCGAGCAGCTCGTGGCGTACCTGAAGCGGGAGAAGCCGTGACCGGCCGCGTGGAGGCGACGCTCGCCGAACTCGGCCTGACCCTGCCGGACGTGGTGCCGCCGCTGGCGTCGTACCAGCCGGCGGTCCGGTCGGGCGTGTACGTGTACACGGCGGGCCAGCTTCCGATGGTGGACGGCAAGCTTCCGGTCACCGGCAAGGTGGGCGGCGAGGTCACCCCGGAGGAGGCCAAGAAGCTCGCGCGGATCTGCGCGCTCAACGCACTGGCCGCCGTGAAGTCGGTCGCGGGTGACCTGGACCGGATCGCCCGGGTCGTGAAGGTCGTCGGGTTCGTCGCCTCGGCGTCGGACTTCACCGGCCAGCCGGCCGTCCTCAACGGCGCCAGCGAGCTGCTGGGCGAGGTCCTGGGCGACAAGGGCGTCCACGCGCGCAGCGCCGTGGGCGTCGCGGTGCTCCCGCTGGACGCGCCGGTCGAGGTCGAGATCCAGGTGGAGCTGGTCGAGGACTGAGCGGCCTGTTCCGCCGGCCCGTGCGTCGGCCGGGCGCGCCCGGTGGGCCCCGGCCCTCCTCGGCGCGTGCGACGGCCGGTGTGTCGCCTGGCGCCGGGCTGGGTACGTCGGTCCGGTGCGTCGCCTGGTGCCGGGCCGGGTACGTCGGTCCGGTGCGCCGCCTGGTGCCGGGCCGGTACGTCGGTACGGTGCGACGGCCGGTACGTCCGGCGTGTGGGTCGGTTCCGTGTGTGGGCCAGTACTCCCGGCGCGTGCTCCGACCAGTGCGACGGCCGGGTACGTCGGTTCTGCCGGTCCGTGCGTCGGCCGCTAGGCCCGTCGCGTGGGTCGGTTCCGTTCCGCGTGTGGGGCGGGTGCGCCTGCTGCTCCGTGTGTCGGCCGGTGGTGCGCTGCGGTCCGGGGCCGCGGGGCCGTAGTCCGTGGGCCCGTGGCTCGTGGTCCGGCCGTACCCGCATCGGCGCCGCGTCGCGGGGGCGCGGGCCGGCCGCTTCCGGTCCCGTGCCCACGGCTGGGCGCGGGGCCGTTGCCGTAGCCACCTTTCCTCTCGAACATCTCGGCGGATGCGCATAGCATCCGGCCATGCCCAATGGTCAGTGGTACCCCCCGGAGTGGCCCGACCGCATCCGCGCGCTCGCCGGCGGCACGCTCACGGCCGTGACCCCGCGACGGGCCGCGACCGTCCTGCTGCTGCGCGACGGCGCCGGTGGGCCCGAGGTGCACATGTTGCGCCGGCGTACGTCGATGGCCTTCGCGGGCGGCGCGTACGCCTATCCGGGTGGCGGCGTCGACCCGCGCGACGAGAATCCCGTGCGGTGGGCGGGTCCGGCGCCCGCCGAGTGGGCGGCCCGGCTCGGCGTCGACGAGCCGGCCGAGGCGCAGGCCATCGTGTGCGCGGCGGTGCGTGAGACGTACGAGGAGTCCGGCGTCCTGCTCGCGGGCCCGACCGCCGACTCCGTCGTCGCCGACACGAGAGGCGACGACTGGGAGGCCGACAGGGCCGCTCTGGTGGCCCGTGAGCTGGCGTTCGCGGACTTCCTGGACCGGCGGGGCCTGGTGCTCCGCTCCGACCTGCTGGGCGCCTGGGCGCGCTGGATCACCCCCGAGTTCGAGCCCCGCCGCTACGACACGTGGTTCTTCGTGGCCGCCCTCCCGGCCGGCCAGCGGGCCTCCAACGCCTCGACGGAGGCCGACCGTACCGTCTGGATCCGCCCGGCGGAGGCCGCGGCGGGGTACGACCGCGGCGAGCTGCTGATGATGCCGCCGACGATCGCCACGCTGAGGGCCCTGGAGGGGTACGGGACGTCCGCCGAGGCACTGGCGGGGGCCCGGGACCAGGACCTCACCCCCGTACTGGCTCAGGCGCGTCTGGAGGGTGACCAGGTGGTGCTGAGCTGGCCGGGGCACGAGGAGTTCACCAAGCGGGTCGCCACGGGAGGTGGGGACGCATGACCGACGCAGCTTCCCTGCCCGGGCAGCCGCGTGGCGCCGTGGTCTCCGGCCCGGCGACCGAACGCGCCGTCAACGTCCTCGCGCCCAACCCGTCCGCGATGACGCTCGACGGCACCAACACCTGGATCCTCTCCGAGCCGGACTCGCCGCTCGCCGTCGTGGTCGACCCGGGCCCGCTGGACGAGACGCACCTGCGGCGGGTGATCGACACGGCCGAACAGCTGGGCAAGCGCGTCGCGCTGACGCTCCTCACGCACGGGCACCCGGACCACGCCGAGGGCGCGGGGCGGTTCGCCGAGCTGACGGGAACGGCCGTACGCGCGCTGGACCCGGCGCTGCGGCTCGGTGACGAGGGGCTGACCGCCGGGAAGGCCGTCGAGGTCGGCGGCCTCGAGCTGCGCGTCGTTCCGACGCCGGGGCACACCGCCGACTCGCTCAGCTTCCATCTGCCCGCCGACGGGGCGGTGCTGACGGGCGACACCATCCTCGGGCGCGGTACGACGATGGTGGCGCACCCCGACGGGCGGCTCGGGGACTACCTGGACTCCCTGCGGCGGCTGCGCTCGCTGACGGTCGACGACGGCGTCCACACCGTGCTGCCGGGCCACGGTCCGGTCCTGGAGGACGCCCAGGGGGCGGTCGAGTACTACCTGGCCCACCGTGCCACCCGGCTCGCCCAGGTCGAGACGGCCGTCGAGAACGGGTACCGGACGGCCGCCGAGGTCGTCGCGCACGTGTACGCGGACGTGGACCGGTCCCTGTGGCCGGCGGCCGAGCTGTCGGTGCGGGCGCAGCTTGAGTACCTGACGGAGCACGGCCTGATCTGAGGAGCCGCACGGCCCGAGCTGCGGGGCGGCACCGACCTGAGGGGACGGCACCGAACCGCGGGGCAACACAGCCCGACCTGGGGGGCGCGGTCTGGGTCCGGGGCGGCGATGGCCCATGCTTTACGCTCCGCTTACTTCTGTGCTCCGTCCCTGGGGGGATCTTCCGTGTTCGTCCTGTCCATCCTGTTGCTCATCGCCGCCGTGGTGCTGTTCTTCGTCGCGCGCGGCACCGAACGCCGCGGTCTGAGGCTCGGCGCCGCCGGTGCGCTGATCGCGGGCCTGTTCGCCGCCGTGACCAGCTGCGTACATGTGATCAGCGCGTACGAGGTCGGCGTCCCCGTCACGTTCGGCAAGGTGGGCGCGCCCATGACGTCGGGCATGAACCTCACGTCGCCGTTCACCAACGTCACCACCTTCTCCACGCGCCCGGTCGACCTGAACCTGTCCGACAAGGACGTCGTGGAGGTCCGTTCGTCGCAGGGCGGCGTGATGTACGCGGAGGTGACCGTGAAGTGGGCGGTCACCCCGGCCAAGGCGGTCGAGCTGTACAAGCTGGCCGGGAGCGAGGAGGCCATCCAGCAGCGCCTGGTCTTCCCGGACAGCCGCGAGATCATCCGTAACGTCTTCGCCCGCCACACGAGCGAGGAGGGCTACGCCTCCGCCCGTGAGCAGATCAACACCGAGATCGGCGATCTGATCAAGGAGCGGCTGGCTCCGCGCGGCATCGACGTGACGACCGTGAATCTGCGCAACGTGAAGCCGTCGGACCAGCTCCAGAGCCAGATCGACCGCAAGATCCAGCAGCAGCAGGCCACCGAACGGGCGACCGAGGCCGCGCGTACGGCGAAGGCGGAGGCGGAGCGGCGCCGGATCGAGGCGGAGGGCATCGCGCGGGCCAACAAGATCCTCAACGACTCCCTGACCGACAAGGTCCTGCTGAACCAGTGCATCGACGCCTACAAGGAGGCGTCCGCCAAGAACCCGGTGTACGCGGTCCCCTGTGGCGGCGGCAACGGCAACCCGCTGATCGTGGACGGCACGAAGAACTGACCCGGGCGGGTACGCGTACGACGAAGGGCCGCCCCGGTTCCCCCGGGGCGGCCCTTCCGCGTGTGCGGTGCGCGTACTAGCGCGAGCGCTTGGCGAGCCGCTCGACGTCCAGCAGGATCACGGCGCGCGCCTCCAGGCGCAGCCAGCCGCGGCCCGCGAAGTCGGCGAGCGCCTTGTTGACCGTCTCGCGGGAGGCGCCGACGAGCTGGGCCAGCTCCTCCTGGGTGAGGTCGTGCACGACGTGGATGCCCTCCTCGGACTGCACGCCGAAGCGGCGCGACAGGTCCAGGAGCGCACGGGCGACTCGACCCGGTACGTCGGAGAAGACCAGGTCGGACATCTGGTCGTTGGTCTTGCGCAGGCGGCGGGCGACAGCGCGCAGCAGGGCCGTGGCGACCTCGGGGCGGGCGTTCAGCCAGGGCTGGAGGTCACCGTGGCCGAGGCCGAGCAGCTTGACCTCGGTCAGGGCGGTCGCGGTGGCGGTACGCGGGCCCGGGTCGAAGAGGGACAGCTCGCCGATCAGCTCGCCGGGACCGAGGACGGCGAGCATGTTCTCGCGCCCGTCGGGGGACGTGCGGTGGAGCTTCACCTTGCCCTCGGTGACCACGTAGAGCCGGTCGCCCGGGTCGCCCTCGTGGAAGAGCGCGTCGCCACGGGCGAGCGTCACTTCACTCATCGAGGCGCGGAGCTCCGCGGCCTGCTCGTCATCGAGCGCCGCGAAGAGCGGGGCGCGCCGCAGAACGTCGTCCACGAGTTCTCTCCTATGTCGACCTGCTCAGGGACGTTGGGTCCCATGATGCCGGACGGTAAAACAGTGCGATCAATCACAACAAGTTTGACGCACTGGCACGCGTGTCCGTACGGCAGGGCCCCGATTGGGTCGTGATCGACCATGGTCGGGGCGGATGTCGGCGGTGGCGCTTAGGCTGGCCGGGTGTCCAATTCGCCGGTGAGAGCGCAGGCCGAGGGGGCCGGGAGAGTGTCCGGGGAACAGAATTCCGCTGTGGGCGAACACGTGTCGCCCGTGTCGACGAATGCCGCAAAAGCGGGCAAACCGACGAAGGGGACCAAGGCGGTCAAGGCGACCAAGCCGCCCAAACCGACCCGGTCGGCCGATGCGGCCGCGCCGCCCGAGCCCGTCCCGACGCCAGGGACCCCCGGGGCCGCCGAGCCGGCTGCGGCCCCTGCCGGGCAGGCTGAGCCGGCCGAGACCGCCAAGCCGGCCAGGGCGACCAGGACGCCTGCGACCGCCAAGTCGACAAAGGTTGCCGAGGCGGCCAAGGCAGCGAAGGCGACCAAGTCCGCGAGGGCAGCCAGAGCGACCGGGACGACCGGGACGCCTGCGACCGCCAAGGCGGCCGGGCCGACCACGGCGACCAAGTCGACAAAGGTCGCCAAGCCACCCACGACCACCAAGGCAGCCAAGACCGCCACGGCGACCAAAACCGCCAAGGCCGCCACGGCGACCGAGACCGCCAAGACCGCCAAATCAGCGAAGACCGCCAAGCCGGCCGCGACCACCCCGCCCGGCAGTGCGCCGCAGAAGGCGCCGCGGGCCTGGAAGGCGGAATCGCACCTGGCGATGGTGCGCCGAGCTCGCAAGATCAACCGCGAGCTGGCCGATGTGTATCCGTACGCCCATCCCGAGCTCGACTTCCGCAACCCCTTCGAGTTGCTCGTCGCGACCGTCCTGTCGGCCCAGACGACCGACCTGCGGGTCAACCAGACGACCCCCGCGCTGTTCGCGAAGTACCCGACACCGGAGGACATGGCGGCGGCGGTTCCGGAGGAGCTGGAGGAGATCATCCGGCCCACCGGCTTCTTCCGCGCCAAGGCCAGGTCCCTGCTGGGCCTGTCCGCCGCCCTGCGGGACAACTTCGGCGGTCAGGTCCCCGGCCGCCTGGAGGACCTGGTGAGCCTGCCGGGCGTGGGCCGCAAGACGGCGAACGTGGTCCTGGGCAACGCCTTCGGCGTACCGGGCATCACCGTGGACACGCACTTCGGCCGGCTGGTCCGGCGGTGGAAGCTGACCGAGCAGGAGGATCCGGAGAAGGTCGAGGCGGAGATCTGCGAGATCTTCCCCAAGTCCGAGTGGACGATGCTCTCGCACCGGGTGGTGTTCCACGGCCGGCGCATCTGCCACTCCCGGAAGCCCGCCTGCGGCGCCTGCCCGATCGCGCCGCTGTGCCCGGCGTACGGGGAGGGCGAGACGGACCCGGAGAAGGCGAAGAAGCTCCTGAAGTACGAGAAGGGCGGCTACCCGGGCCAGCGACTGGCCCCGCCCCCGGACTACCCGGGCCGCCCGGCGGCGCCCCTGGGGGCCGGTGACGAATGACGGAACGAATCAGTGGCTGAAACGCGTTGTGAAGCCGGGGGTGCCTATGACGCGCGCTGAAGAACACACGCACAACCGCGGGACCAACCGCCCGGCACCGCCGGCCGGTGCCCGGCCGACCCCGCCACCCGGCATCGAACCCACCGCCCCCCGCACCCCCCACCGCGGCCCCGCCCACCCGGAGCGCCCCGTCCCCACGCACCCCCGGGGCACCGCCCCGACGACCACCCCCGCGACCGCCACCGCCGCACGGGCCTCCACCGCCTCCGCTGCCTCCGCCGCCACCGCTTCCCGCCCGCAGCCGCCCGCCCGCGGCCGGGACGGGCTGGCATCGGTCACCGTGACCGAGGAGGGGCTGCCCGAGTGGCTGGAGCCGGTCGCGCGGGCGGCGCGGACCGTGGCGCCCGAGCAGCTCAGCCGGTTCCTGCCGCCCGAGCGCGGCGGCCGCCAGTCCGCCGTGCTCATCCTCTTCGGCGAGGGCGACCACGGCCCCGAGCTGCTGCTCATGGAGCGCGCCGGCAGCCTCCGCTCGCACGCCGGGCAGCTGTCCTTCCCCGGGGGCGCCCTCGACCCCGAGGACGGAGACCCCGACGCCGACGGGCTGCTGCGCGCCGCGCTGCGTGAGGCGGAGGAGGAGACGGGCCTCGACCCCGCCGGCGTACAGATCTTCGGCGTGCTGCCGCGGCTGTACATCCCCGTCAGCGGCTTCGTCGTGGCGCCGGTCCTCGGCTGGTGGCGTTCCCCGAGCCCGTTCCGTGCCGTCGACCCGGCGGAGACCGCCCGGGTCTTCACCGTGCCCGTGGCGGATCTCACGGACCCGGCCAACCGCGCCACCACCGTCCACCCCAGTGGACACCGCGGCCCGGCATTTCTGGTCGAATCGGCTCTGGTCTGGGGTTTCACCGCCGGAGTGATCGACCGGATCCTCCACTTCGCAGGCTGGGAGCGCCCCTGGGACCGGGAGAAGCAGGTCCCGCTCGACTGGCGCTCATGACAGGCTGACGCTGTGCTCCGCAGCCGAACGGGGCGACTGGGGCGACCGGAGACGAATCTGCGAGGCTAATGACGGTGAACGTGCTGGACATTCTGCTGCTGGTCGCCGCCGTGTGGTTCGCGATCGTCGGGTACCGCCAAGGTTTTGTCGTCGGCATCCTGTCGGTGATCGGCTTCCTCGGCGGCGGCCTCGTCGCGGTCTATCTCCTCCCGCTCGTCTGGGGGCCGCTGACGGACGGCGCCAAGGTGTCGACGACCGCCGCGATCATCGCGGTCGTCATCGTGATCGTCTGCGCCTCCGTGGGCCAGGCCTTCACCACCCACCTCGGCAACAAGCTGCGCCGTCACATCACTTGGTCACCCGCCCGCGCGCTGGACGCCACCGGCGGCGCCCTCGTCAACGTGGTGGCCATGCTGCTCGTCGCCTGGCTGATCGGCTCCGCCCTGGCCGGTACGTCCCTGCCGACGCTCGGCAAGGAGGTCCGGAATTCCAAGGTGCTGCTCGGCGTCTCGCGGGTGATGCCCGCCCAGGCCTCCACCTGGTTCGCCGACTTCTCCTCCGTACTGGCGCAGAACGGCTTCCCGCAGGTCTTCAGCCCGTTCGCCAACGAGCCGATCACCGAGGTCCGGGCCCCCGACCCGGCGCTCGCGGGCAGCCCGGTGGCCGCCCGCGCCAAGAGCTCCATCGTCAAGGTCGTCGGCACGGCGCCGAGCTGCGGCAAGGTCCTCGAAGGCACCGGTTTCGTCTTCGCCGAGCGCCGCGTGATGACCAACGCCCACGTCGTCGGTGGAGTCGACGAGCCGACCGTCCAGATAGGGGGCGAGGGCAGGCGGTACGACGCGAAGGTCGTGCTGTACGACTGGCAGCGCGACATCGCCGTACTGGACGTACCGGACCTGGAGGCGAAGCCGCTCCGGTTCACGGACGCGGACGCGCGCAGCGGCGACAACGCGATCGTCGCCGGCTTCCCGGAGAACGGCGCGTACGACGTCCGCTCGGCGCGCGTGCGCGGCCGGATCAACGCCAACGGCCCGGACATCTACCACCGAGGCGAGGTGCGCCGCGATGTGTACTCGCTGTTCGCGACGGTCCGCCAGGGCAACTCCGGCGGCCCGCTGCTCACCGCGGACGGCAGGGTGTACGGGGTGATCTTCGCGAGGTCCCTGGACGACCCGAACACCGGCTACGCCCTGACGGCGGACGAGATCCGCCAGGACATCGAGCTCGGCCGGACCGCCAACCAGCAGGTCGACAGCCAGGGCTGCGCCCTCTGACCGGCCGCCGCCCGGCAGGGCCCCGGCATCGGTGATCCGGGGACTTGCCGGAACGGCGACGCCCGATCAGCGCCCAGCGGCGCGTACGCCGGAGCAGCGTCGAGCCGCGCGTGCGCCGGAGGCGCGTTCAGTCGCGTGTATGCCGGAGGCGGGCCGAGACCCAGCGGGCTCGGCGGCGGAGGATGCGGGAGATCCCGAGTCGGGGATCCGGCCCCTGACCGGTCGGTGGACCGCTCCTCGGGGGAATCGGCGCAGAGGCCGAGCGGCGGTTCCGTGCTGAGTCAGCGTAGTCGTGCGTCCAGCCCATACCCCGACGTCTGCCCGGGCCCCAAGGTCGGTAACCGCCCCAGGGGCCGCCAATTGGCCTATGCGCCGGGCAATTGGCTGTTCGTCATACGAGCTGTTCGTCGTGCGGCTGTGTGCCCCCCCAGGCGCGGGGACGGGCACGGCGGGCGACTACCGGTCCGGCTCGGGGTCCTTGAGCCAGTTGATGAGCTCGGTGGAGAACGCCACCGGGTCCTCCTCATGGGGGAAATGGCCCAGCCCGTCGAACAGCCGCCACCGGTACGGAGCTTCCACGTACTCGCCGGAACCCGCCGCGCTGCGCGTACGCATCGCCGGGTCCAGGGAGCCGTGCAGGTGCAGTGTGGGAACCCGCACCGGGCGCTTCATACGGCGGTTGAACTGGATCCCGTCAGGACGGGCGAGGGACCGCACCATCCACCGGTACGGCTCGATCGAGCAGTGCGCGGTCGACGGGATGGCCATCGCCCGCCGGTACACGTCGATCGTCTCCTCACCCAGCTCCTGGCCCGGCCCCGACCAGTCGCGGATCAGCCGCCCGACCAACGCCGCGTCATCGGCCACGAGCTGACGCTCAGGCAGCCACGGCCGCTGGAAGCCCCATACGTACGAGCCGGCGCGCGACTGCGAGAAGTCCGCCAGCATCGCCGAACGCCACCGTCGCGGGTGCGGCATCGACGAAACGGCCAGCCGGCGCACCAGCTTCGGCCGCATCACCGCCGCCGTCCACGCCAGGTACCCGCCCAGGTCGTGCCCGACCAGCGCCGCGTCCGGTTCGCCGAGCGACCGCACCACGCCCGTGATGTCGAGCGCCAGGTTCGCCGGGTCGTATCCCCGAGGCGTACGGTCACTGCCGCCCACGCCGCGCAGGTCCATCGCGACCGCCCGGAACCCCGCGTCGGCGAGCGCGGGCAGCTGGTGCCGCCACGTCCACCAGAACTGCGGGAATCCGTGCAGCAGCAACACCAGCGGGCCGTCGCCCATCTCGGCGATATGGAAGCGCGCCCCATTGGCCGCCACGTCGCGATGTGTCCAGGGACCATCGATACGTACGGGACTGCCGGAATTGCTCTCAGGGACGGTCATGCAGACGAGCGTGCCACAACCTCGGCCTCGTCCTTGACCGGAAGGGCGGGACGAATCGGACGCCCGGCGGCCTCACGCGGGTGCGGCTTGGCGTTTCCGAACACGGCGGCGGTCCGCTTGGCCGAGGCCATGGACCGCTCCGGCGGCTTGACCTTCTTGAACTTGGTCACCGCGAGCAGCGCCAGCAGCCCGGCCAGCACCAGGTACGCGCCGCCGACGATCAGGAAGGACCAGGCGAGCCCGAGTCCCAGGTTGTGGATGCCGTACGCCGCGGCGAAGCTCAGCACGGGAAGCGAGAAGAGCGCGAAGACGCCCGCGACGCTGAGGGCCGCACCGCCCATCACGCCGCGCTTGACGTCCTGTCGCAGTTCGGCCTTGGCCAGCGCGATCTCGTCGTGCACCAGTGCGGACATCTCGGCGGTCGCCGAGGCGACCAGCTGGCCGAGACTGCGCTCCGCACCAGGTCCACCATTGTCGGCGGGGTAGCTCATCGTCTCGCTCCCTCTTCTCTCCTACGGTCCGACCTCAGATCATGCCGGACGGTCGCGGTCTGTGCGCGATCCCCCTGCCACATCGGCCCGCCCGGCCGTCTCCGCGTCCGTCTCCGTGTCCGCCTCCGCGTCCGTCTCCCCGCCCGTTTCGGCAGCCGTTTCCGGGTCCGTTCCGTCGGCCGTCCCCCTCTCCACAGCCGTCTTCGCGGCGGCCTCCTCGGCGAGTCGCCGGTGCTCGGCGGCCTTGTACTCGTGGATCTCCGCCATCCGCAGGTGGTACGCGGGGTCGTGCTGCTCGTAGATGTCCGGAATGCCGTCCATGTCTTCGTCCCGCTCCTCCTCCTCGAGGAGCGCCCGGTACTTGCGCACCCGCAGCTTCAGCAGGATCGCGGCGAGGACGGCGGCGATGAGCGAGCCCATCAGGACCGCCGCCTTGACCTGGTCGGTCAGCCCGGCGTTCCCGGCGAAGGCCAGCTCCCCGATGAGCAGCGAGACGGTGAAGCCGATGCCCGCGAGGGTGGCGACCGCGAAGAGGTCCGCCCAGGTGAGGTCCTGGTTGAGCGACGCCCGGGTGAAGCGGGCCGCCAGCCACGTACCCCCGAAGATCCCGAAGGCCTTGCCCACCACCAGGCCCAGCACCACACCGAGGGTCTCCGGCTTGGTGAAGACGTCGGCCAGTGCGCCGCCGGAGACGGAGACGCCCGCTGAGAACAGTGCGAACAGCGGCACCGCGAAACCGGCCGACAGGGGCCGCACCAGATGCTCGATGTGCTCGCCCGGGGATTGTTCCTCGCCCTCGCGGCGCGTGCAGCGGAGCATCAGGCCCATGGCGACGCCGGCGATGGTGGCGTGGACGCCGCTGTTGTACATCAGGCCCCAGATCACCAGGGCGAGCGGGATGTACACGTACCAGCCGCGTATACCGGTGCGCAGCAGCACCCAGAAGACGACCAGGCCGGCGAAGGCGCCCGCGAGCGCCGCGAAGTTCAAGTCGTTGGTGAAGAAGATCGCGATGATCAGGATCGCGAACAGGTCGTCGACGACGGCCAGGGTGAGGAGGAACGCGCGCAGCGCGGACGGCAGTGAGGTGCCGATCACGGCGAGGACGGCGAGCGCGAAGGCGATGTCGGTGGCGGTCGGGACCGCCCACCCGGCCGTCGAGCCGCCTCCGCCGACGCTGACGAGCGTGTAGACGAGCGCCGGGGCGATCATTCCGCAGAGCGCGGCGATCACCGGGAGCGCGGCCGCCTTCGGGTCGCGCAGTTCGCCCGCGACGAGCTCGCGCTTGAGTTCGATGCCGGCGACGAAGAAGAACACGGCCAGCAGCCCGTCCGCCGCCCAGTGCTGGAGGGACAGGTCCAGGCCGAGGGCGGCCGGGCCCATGTGGAAGTCGCGTACGGACTCGTAACTGCCGCTGATCGGGGTGTTCGCCCAGACGAGGGCGGCGACGGCGGCGAGGAGGAGCAGGACACCGCCCACCGTCTCCGCCCGCAGCGCGTTCGCAATGTACGTCCGCTCGGGGAGCGAGAGACGGGCGAGGAACGTGCGCGGGGGGCTGGAGTTCGGCGCGGCCACGGTGGCGGACCTCCGGTCGGTTCGGCGGGCATGACGAAACGCATTGCCGACCAGACTTCCCGGCGCACCTTGAGACTCGTGTTCATCGTGTTGACGCGGCTCTTACCGTACCCGGTGTACGCGAGGGCATATCCGGTGAAAGCCACTTTATGTGTGAAGAGGGCATCCGGCGCGTCGTCGACGGATGCCCTCTCCTGTGGGGCCGAGCCGGGTCAGTCCTCGCTGGAGGCCGTCGGCAGTTTGGACTGGATCAGGTCCATGACGGACGAGTCCGTCAGCGTGGTGACGTCACCGAGCTGCCGGTTCTCCGCCACGTCCCGCAGCAGTCGGCGCATGATCTTGCCGGAGCGCGTCTTGGGCAGCTCGGCCACCGGCAGGATGCGCTTGGGCTTGGCGATCGGGCCGAGCGTCGCGCCGACGTGGTTGCGCAGGTCGCCCACGAGCGCGTCGTCCTCGCTGGCCGTGCCGCGCAGGATCACGAACGCCACGATGGCCTGACCGGTCGTCTCGTCCGCCGCGCCCACGACCGCCGCCTCGGCGACCTTCGGGTGCGACACGAGAGCCGACTCCACCTCGGTCGTGGAGATGTTGTGGCCGGAGACGAGCATGACGTCGTCGACCCGGCCGAGCAGCCAGATGTCGCCGTCGTCGTCCTTCTTGGCGCCGTCACCGGCGAAGTACTTGCCCTCGAAGCGGGACCAGTAGGTGTCGATGAACCGCTGGTCGTCGCCCCAGATGGTGCGCAGCATCGACGGCCACGGCTCGGTGAGGACCAGGTATCCGCCCCCGCCGTCGGGGACCTCGTTCGCCTCGTCGTCGACGACGGTGGCCGAGATGCCCGGGAGCGGGCGCTGGGCGGAGCCCGGCTTGGTCTCGGTGACGCCCGGCAGCGGCGAGATCATCATCGCGCCGGTCTCGGTCTGCCACCAGGTGTCCACGACCGGGGTCCTGCCGCCGCCGATGTTCTCCCGGTACCAGATCCACGCCTCGGGGTTGATCGGCTCGCCGACCGACCCCAGGACCCGGAGGCTCGACAGGTCGAACTTGGCGGGGATGTCGTCTCCCCACTTCATGAACGTACGGATGGCGGTGGGAGCCGTGTAGAGGATCGTGACGCCGTACTTCTGCACGATCTCCCAGAACCGGCCCTGGTGCGGGGTGTCCGGGGTGCCCTCGTACATCACCTGCGTCGCGCCGTTGGCCAGTGGCCCGTACACGATGTACGAGTGGCCGGTCACCCAGCCGATGTCGGCGGTGCACCAGTAGACGTCGGTCTCCGGCTTGAGGTCGAAGACCGCGTGGTGTGTGTACGCCGCCTGGGTGAGGTAGCCGCCCGAGGTGTGCAGGATGCCCTTAGGCTTACCCGTCGTACCGGACGTGTAGAGGATGAAGAGCGGGTGCTCCGCGTCGAACGCCTCGGGGGTGTGCTCGGCCGACTGGCGGGGGACGATGTCGTCCCACCACACGTCACGGCCCTCGGTGAACGCGGTGTCCTGGCCGGTGCGGCGCACCACCAGGACGTGCTCGACCTGCGGGCACTTGGCGACGGCCTCGTCGATGGCCGGCTTGAGCGCGGACGGCTTGCCGCGCCGGTAGCCGCCGTCGGCAGTGATGACCAGCTTGGCGTCGGCGTCCTGGATGCGTGAGGCGACGGCATCGGCCGAGAACCCGCCGAAGACGACCGAGTGCGCGGCACCGATGCGGGCACAGGCCAGCATGGCGACGGCGGCCTCGGGGATCATCGGCATGTACACCGCGACCCGGTCGCCCTTGCGGACGCCGAGCTCGGTCAGCGCGTTGGCCGCCTTCGAGACCTCGTCCTTGAGCTCGGCGTAGGTGATGGCGCGGCTGTCGCCCGGCTCGCCCTCGAAGTGGATGGCGACCCGGTCGCCGTGCCCGGCCTCGACGTGCCGGTCGACGCAGTTGTACGCGACGTTGAGCGTGCCGTCGGCGAACCACTTCGCGAAGGGCGGGTTCGACCAGTCGAGGGTCTCGGTCGGCTCGGTGGCCCAGCTGAGGCGCCGTGCCTGCTCGGCCCAGAAGCCAAGCCTGTCCGCCTCGGCCTGCTCGTACGCGTCCGCCGTCACATTGGCGTTCGCAGCCAGCTCGGCGGGCGGTGCGAACCGCCGCTCCTCCTTCAGAAGGTTGGCCAGGCTCTCGTTGCTCACGACATCTCCCATTCCCGGGGCGTCCGATGTGTCCCAGCCCATAGCTCATCAGCCAGATGCCCGGGTGACAAGAGCTTCCAGCCGATTGGTTTAGACCTGTTGGCGGGTGGCTCGTACGGGTACCGGCTGACGGGGTGAACGGGACCAGGTGGTCAAGTGGCCCCTCCTCCCCGGGCGGTGGGGAGAAGGGGCCACCGACCACTCCCACGGATGCGGCCCGCCGGAGGTTCACGGTGCCGACGACATGCGGCCGGTTGGCGGCTTGGCCGGGTGCTCGGTCGGTCGAGTGATCGGTCGGGCGGTCGGCCCCTCGGCCAGTCCGTCCCTCGGCTGTTCGGCCGCTTGGCCGCTTGGCCGCTTGGCCGAGTGATTCGGTTGGCCGGGTGCTCGGTCGGTCGAGTGATCGGTCGGGCACCGGTTGGCTCGGGTGGCCGACAGCCGGCGGTCGGCGGGCGGGGTCGATGGTCGGGGCCGACGGCCAGGCCGACGGCCGGGTGGCCGATCTGCGGGTCCCGGCGCGGGCGGGTGGCCGATCGGCAGGTCCCGGCGCGGCGGCGGTCAGGCGGGTGCTCCCTCCTTCGACGAGGGCCGGGACGGCGGCCGGTTCGGCGAGTGGGAAGAGGAGGGAGGCACGGGGGACGTGGGGAAGGGGGTGACGGCCGTGTCGGCGGTGCAGAGGAAGGAACGGCTCGGCTTCGCGAGGGCCGTCGGGGCGACCCAGTGGAAGACGGAGCTCTCCCCGCCCGTACGCGTGCCGTCAGCCCGAGCGGTGTCCGCCGGCATGCCGTCCGCCCGTGTGCCACCGCTCGTACGCGTATCGGGGTCCGACAGCAGGTACGCCTGCGCCTCACCCACGTGGAAATACATCCCGTGCAGCTCCAGCGTCCCCTCCGCGAGGCGCCGCGCCACGGCCTCGTACGCCTTCAGATGCTCCAGTTGCTGGACCACGTTGGTCAGGCACAGTTGCTCGGCCGCGTCGGCGGGCAGTCTGCCCGTGCTGTCGCCGGACGGGCCGCCGGACAGCCGGGCCCAGGTGCGGTGCGTGCTCTTCATCCGCTCCAGGCTCGGCATCCCGTGCCGGAGCCAGCGCCGCAGCGGTGTCTGGGGCGCCGTGCGGGGCGCGTCCGGGTCGCAGCTCAGCAGGGTCTGCATCGCCCCGCAGTCGGAGTGCCCGCACACGGTGATGGACTGCACGCGCAGGACCTCCACCGCGTACTCGATGGCGGCCGCCACGGAGTCGTCCCCGCTCTCCGCGCCCGGCATCGGCACCAGATTGCCCACATTGCGCACGGTGAACAGGTCGCCCGGACCGCTCGCCGTGATCATGCTGGTGACGAGCCGGGAGTCGGCGCACGTCAGGAACAGCTGCGACGGCCGCTGGCCCTCCCTCGCGAGCCTGGCCAGCTCTTCACGCACCAGCGGGGCCGTGTTGCGCTGGAAGGAGCTGAGCCCGCTCGCCAGTTGATGCCCCTTCATGTGCAGCTTGGGCTCGGCCGCGGTGTGTTCCCCGCAGTGGTGGTTGCGCCAGGGCGTCCATGGGCGGCAGCAGGCGTGGGTGCCCGCGCCGGGCTCCGCGATCCGTACTCCGGTGCGGCCGGTCATCTCGACCTGCCCGCCCCGGGCCACATGGGACATCTGCCAGTCCTGGAGGGTCTCGTAGGCCGCGTGGTCCATGAACGAACCGTCCAGCTCGACGACGGCGCTCGCCCCCTGGGGAATCTGGTGCAGCGCCCGGCTCAGCCGGGGCACGGCCAGGAAGGTGAGCTGCCCTCGGACCTTGACGTGTTCCACGTCCCCCTTGGTCTCCTTGGTGATCCGTGTCCTGGTGAGCCGGTGCATGGCGACACCGCTGGCCACGACGATGCCGAGCGCCACGCCCTCCAGGATCCCGATGAGGACGACCCCGGACACCGTCACGGCGTAGACCAGCACCTCCCGGTGGCGGGTGACGCTGCGGATGTGGGTGATGCTGACCATCTGGATGCCGATGGCCATGACGAGGGCGGCGAGCGCGGGCAGCGGGATCAGGTCGATCACCGGTACGAGGACGAGGGCGGCCAGCACCACCCACAGGCCGTGCAGCATCGTGGAGTGCCGGCTGACCGCGCCCGCCGACACATTCGCCACGCTGCGCACGGCGACGCCCGCGACCGGCAGGCCGCCGAGCGCGCCGGAGACGATGTTCGCGGCCCCCTGCCCCCTCAGCTCCCGGTCGAGGTCGGAACGCGGCACATGGACCGTGGTGTCCTTGCGGGCGGCCACCAGCTTGTCGACGGCCACGGCCGACAGCAGGGACTGGACGCTGGTGACCAGCGTGATGGTCAGGACGCCCACGGCGATGCCCAGGACGGGCCCCTCCGGCAGCCCGGGAAGCGCGTGACTGCTCCAGGAGGGCAGGTCGACGCGGGGTACGCCGATTCCGGCGGCGACGGCCAGCACGGTCGCGGCGGCCACGGCCGCGAGGGCTGCGGGCACCTTCCGAAGGCCACCGCCCAGTCGTCCGGGGAGGCGCGGCCACACCAGCAGGACGACGACCGTCGCCACGCTCACAGAGACCGCGGCCGTGTGCAGGCCGGCCAACTGGGCCGGCAGCCCGAGGACGTTGTCCACGGCGGAACTCTGCGGCGTACCGCCGAGGACCACGTGGAGCTGGGCGAGGGCGATGGTGACACCGATGCCGGCCACCATGCCGTGCACGATCGCCGGCGACACCACGAGCGCCGAGCGGGCCACCCGCAGCGCCGACAGGGCGAGTTGGGCGAGCCCGGCCATGACGGTGATCGCGCAGGTGGTGCGCCAGCCGTACTTCTGGATCAGCTCGGCGGTGACCAGCGTCAGCCCGGCGGCCGGGCCGCTGACCTGCAGCGGTGAGCCGCCGAGCCGGCCGGCGACGATACCCCCGACCGCGGCGGCCACCAGGCCGGCCTGGAGGGGCGCGCCGGTGGCGAGGGCGATGCCGAGCGAGAGCGGTAGGGCGATGAGGAAGACCGCGAGGGAGGCGGAGACGTCGGCACCCGCGACGGGGAACCGGCGCCCGCCCCCGGACGACGGCGGGCTGTGCGGCCGCTTGAATCGTGGCCTCGCGGCGGCGCGGAACGTACGGCCGGGGCGGTTCGTGCGGGCCGGGATGCAGGCAGTCATGATTTCCCGTCTCCTCCGGGGCGGCGCGGTCGCGGTTACGTGCGGGTCGAACGAACGTGGGGTCGCGGCCGTGGGTCACGGCGTGCAGCGGCGGGAGTGTGCCAACTCTCTGTAAACAGATCGTAATGCAGAGTAAAGACTCCGGCATTATTTTCGATGCAAATAGGGCAATGTTTCACCTCATTCAGTGATTAGTCGTTCTAGTGCGGCTTGTCGTATCTTTATACCGCCTTCCGTGGTGCGACGTTGACGGCGCTCTCAGCAGAGACCTCCGTGGACCACGAGAAGGGTGGGCGGAAGATGGCCGCCACGAAGAAGACCGGCAGGCACGGGCGCCCCGCCCGGCGGACCCCCGCCCGCGCCGGCGCCCCCCAGCAGAGCACCGCGCACGGGCCTCTCACCCTGAGCACCGCACCGGCCCGGACCGCCCTGGGTGCGACCGCACCGGCCCGGACCGCCCTGGGTGCGACCGCACCGGCCCGGACCGTCCTGGGCACGACCGCCCCGGGCAGGCTCGCCCCGCGCAGGATCACCCTGGGCGCGACCGCCCCGGGCGGGCGGCGGCCGATGCGCTCGGTCGCCGTCGCGGCCGGGGTCACGGCGGCGCTGGTGGCCGGGCTGGCCGGGTGCAGCGGCTCGGATGACGCCGCCGAGGGCGCGGCCGGCCCCAAACGGGTCGGAGCACCCAAGAGCGCGGTCCGGCTCATCGGCGACGGGTCGACCGCCTACACCGGCGCCCAGCCCGGACTGCGCAAGCAGGAACCCCTCAAGCCCGGTGAGAGGCCCCCGCAGTTCGTGGTCTTCTCGTGGGACGGCGCCGGCGAGGACAGCCAGAAACTCTTCTCGCACTTCCGCGAAGTCGGCAAGAAGTACGGCGCGACGATGACGTACTTCCTCAGCGGCGTCTATCTGCTGCCCGAGCAGAAGTCGACACTGTACGTTCCGCCCGGCCACGCCCCCGGCCGCTCCGACATCGGCTTCAACGACACCGAGGGCATCCGCGACACCGTGCGCGAACTGCGCGGCGCGTGGCAGGAGGGCAACGAGATCGGCACCCACTTCAACGGCCACTTCTGCGGCCCGGAGAGTGGTGTCGGAACCTGGTCGGTCGAGGACTGGAAGAGCGAGATCTCCCAGGCCAAGTCCTTCGTGAAGAACTGGAAGACGAACTCCGGGCTGACGTCCGAGAAGCCGCTGCCCTTCGACTACGACACGGAACTCATCGGCGCCCGCACCCCCTGCCTGGAGGGCCGGGAGAACTTCGTGCGCGCGGCCAGTGAGTTGGGCTGGCGCTACGACACCAGTGGTATCAACAACCAGGTGTGGCCGGGGAAGGACAGGGGCCTGTGGGACCTCTCCCTCCAGATGATCCCCGTTCCGGGACGGGCCTTCGAGACGCTGTCCATGGACTACAACTTCCTGGTCAACCAGTCCGGGACGACCAAGGGCGCGCCGTCCATGCACCAGTACTGGGGCAACCAGTTCCGTGACGGGATGCTCCAGGCCTTCGAGCGCGCGTACAACGGCAACCGCGCCCCCCTGATCATCGGCAACCACTTCGAGTCCTGGAACGGCGGCACGTACATGCGCGCCATCGAGGAGACCATCGCCAACGTCTGTGTCCGCAGCGAGGTGCGGTGCGTGTCGTTCCGGCAGCTCGCCGACTGGCTGGACGCGCAGGACCCCGCCGTCCTGGCCAAGCTGCGGACCCTGAAGGTCGGCGAGGCCCCGAAGGACGGCTGGACGGCCTTCCTCGCCGCCCAGCCTTCCGCGGCCCCGGCGGCAGGCGCGGCCGCGCCGCCCGCCGCCCCCCGTCAGGCGGGCTGAACGGCGCCGAGCCCCTCACCCAGTACGAAGCCGGGGTCGACCTGCGCCGCCAGGTCGGCACCCGTCTTCGCGTTGCCCCAGCTCTCCGCGTTCTTCAGGTGGAAGTGCACCATCTGGCGTGTGTAGCGCTCCCAGTCCCGGTGCCGGTACGAGTCGTCCGCGGCGTTCTGCAGCGACTGCAGCGCCATCCGGTTCTCCGCCTCCAGCAGCTCGAAGCGCGCCGGACGGCCCTTCTCCATCGAACGGACCCAGTCCGAGTGGCCGACCGTGACGAGCAGGTCGTCCCCGATCTCCTCGCGCAGGAAGTCCACGTCCTCCATGCCCTGCACCTTGTTGCCGACGACCCGCAGCTCGACGCCGAAGTCCCGCGCGTACTCCTTGTACTGGCGGTAGACGGAGACGCCCTTACGGGTCGGCTCGGCCACCAGGAACGTCATGTCGAAGCGGGTGAACATCCCGGACGCGAACGAGTCCGAGCCGGCCGTCATGTCGACGACCACGTATTCGTCGGGCCCGTCGACCAGATGGTTCAGGCACAGTTCCACCGCGCCGACCTTCGAGTGGTAGCAGGCCACGCCCAGGTCGGACTCGGTGAACGGCCCGGTCGCCATCAGCCGGATGTCGCCGTCGTCCAGGCGCACGGGCCGGGCGCACGCCTCGTAGATCGGGTTGTCCTCGTCCACGCGCAGCAGCCGCGAGCCCTCGCCCGGCGGCGTCGTCTTGATCATCGTCTCGGCGGACGGGATCCGTGGGTTGGTGCCGCGCAGGTACTCCTTGATCAGCGGCAGGTGGGCGCCCATCGCCGGCAGCGCGGCTGCCTCTGTCTCGTCCAGCCCCAGTGCGGCTCCGAGATGCTGGTTGATGTCGGCGTCCACCGCGAGGACGGGGGCCTCGTTGGCGACGAGGTGGCGGATGAAGAGCGAGGACAGCGTCGTCTTGCCGCTGCCGCCCTTCCCTACGAAAGCGATCTTCATATTCAGGAAGCGTAGCGGTGCGTAGTGGCGCCCTTGCGTCAAGTTGCCGAGATGTATGACGAAGGCCACTCCAAGGTGGGGCCTCGGCGTCGGGCGCGTAGCCTCGCTACCTATGAGTACGAATCCCGCTGACCCCCTGGTCGCGCTGGGGGCGCTGCCCGGAGTGCCCGATGCCGTGGACTCCGTTCGCAAGGCCGTCGACCGGGTCTACGGGCACCGCGTGATGCGGCGCCGCAGCAATGAGGTGACCTCCGAGGCGGCCCTGCGCGGGGCCCGCGCGTCGGCGGCTCTGTCGGGTGCCGACTGGGCGCTGGAGGAGGTGCGCCGGCGCACCGACTTCGGTGGTGACGAGGAGGCGCGGACGGTCGGTGCCGCGCTGCGCCTGGGTGCCGAGGCGGGGCAGTTGCTGTCGATCTGGCGACAGTCGCCGATGCGGGTGCTGGCCCGGCTCCATCTGGTCGCGGCGGGTGATCCGGGGCGGCGGCCGGGTACCGAGGCGGCGCCGGAAGCGGTGGCGGACTCGATGGTGGACTCGATGGGCCGGCCGCGGCGGGACGGGGAGCCCGTCGACGAGCCGCTGATCGAGGCCCCGCTGCCGGATGCCACCGAGGTCGCGGGCCGACTGGAGGGGCTGGCGCAGCTGATCGTGGCGGGCAGCTCGGCTCCGGCGCTGGTGATGGCGGCGGTGGTGCACGGTGAACTGCTGGCGCTGCGGCCCTTCACCTCGTACAGCGGACTGGTGGCACGGGCGGCGGAGCGCATCGTGCTGATCGGCAGCGGGCTGGACCCCAAGGCGATCTGCCCGGCCGAGGTCGGCCACGCCGAGCAGGGACGCGCGGCGTATGTCGCGGCGTTCGAGGGTTATCTGTCCGGCACCCCGGAAGGCATGGCGGCGTGGATCGCGCATTGCGGTCGGGCCGTCGAGTTCGGCGTCCGGGAGTCGACTGCGGTGTGCGAGGCGCTCCAGCGCGGAGCGGCGTAAAAGCCGACTGAGGAAGGATTACGGGAGGCCGGGCCGGCGGGCCACCGTGGCCGGGCTGAAAGGCGAGGTGTCCGGACGGGGGTGCGGCGGGCTGAAAGGCCCGGGGTCCGGACAGGGTTGCGGCGGTACCGCTGGGCGGTACCGCCGCTGGCACGTCCGCCGAGTTACCATGCGTCCTCGATATGTGCCCATCAGGCGGGGAACTTTGCCCGACGCCTGGTGCGGCTGGCCCGTAATCGACGGGTCGACGTCGCGTGGGTGCTCAGCTTTCGTGCTGTTCGGTCCGTGGGGCCTTCTTGCTCAACAGGTAATCCTTTCGGATGTCCTCGGTCTCGCGGGCCGTTAAGTCCTTTGTACTACCGTCCGGGGTGATGCGAAAGCCCTGACTCCACTTTTTCCTCCAAGGGCGGAATGCCCGTTAAGTGCTTCTGCCTGCGGCTTCGTGGAGCGGGGTCACGCCGACTGCCGACGCCGGTTGGCGTACCAGACCAGGCCGGCGGTGGCCGCCGCCGCACCCACCGCCGCGGCCGCCACGAGCGCGGGGCGTGGCGGCATCCGGAAGGCGGGCAGGCGCTGCTTCAGCCGGACCGGGCGGTTGAAGACGAGGACAGGCCAGTCGCGCGCGGCGGCCTCGCGGCGCAGCGCGCGGTCCGGGTTCACCGCGTACGGGTGACCCACGGCCTCCAGCATGGGCAGGTCGGTGGCCGAATCGCTGTACGCGTAACAGCGGGACAGGTCGTACCCCTCTGTTTCGGCCAGTTCGCGAATCGCCTCGGCCTTGGTGGGCCCGTAGGCGTAGTAGTCCACCTCCCCGGTGAAGCAGCCGTCGTCGCCGACGATCATTCGCGTCGCCACGACCCGGTCGGCCCCGAGCAGCTCGCCGATGGGTTCGACGACCTCGGCGCCGGAGGTGGAGACGATCACCACGTCCCGGCCGGCGGCGTGGTGCTCCTCGATGAGGGACGCCGCCTCGTCGTAGATGATCGGGTCGATCAGGTCGTGCAGCGTCTCCGCGACCAGCTCCTTGACCTGCTGGACGTTCCAGCCCTTGCAGAGTGCGGAGAGGTACTCCCGCATCCGCTCCATCTGCTCGTGGTCGGCGCCGCCGGCCAGGAAGACGAACTGGATGTAGGCAGTCCGCAGTACGGCGCGGCGGTTGATCAGGCCGCCTTGGTAGAAGGACTTGCTGAAGGTCAGGGTCGATGACTTCGCAATGACCGTCTTGTCCAGGTCAAAGAAGGCTGCTGTGCGCGGCAAGGAGTGGTTTTCCACGAGCCCGAGCATAGGTGCCCGCCATTCGGCGTACGCTGGCGCGTGTGGGTTTGCCTGAGAAGGCTCTCGGGTACACCATGGAAGTCACGGATCGTTCGCGACCGTGCTAACCCGGTCCGGCTCCTCCCCCCCCGAGTCGGCCGGAGAGACGACCCCCGCTCTCCCCCCCGGCGGGGGTCGTCGCATGTCCGGATGCGTTTTCGCCCGTTCCTGGCGGCTCTGACCGATCATTCCGCCCCCCTTGTGTCGCGCCGGGCCGGCTGCCCGCCACACCCCTCACCATCACTCAGCGTAGCGGATCTGCTGCTCTGTGGAAGTCGCTGGTTAGGGCTACGGGGATATTCACAACCGGTGAGTTGTCCACAGTTTTAGAGCAAGATCCACTTTTTTTCCGGAAGTCGTACACCGTGATTCCGGCCGCGAAGTCCGCGGTTGAAGGAATCGCGGATCTAACGGCCGATGAGGGCGGGGCGGGTACCTCGCGCGGACCACGGCGGGACGAGCCGACGGTCGCGCCGATCACCGCCGCGCTGATCACCGTCGATCACCGCCGATCGCAGGTGATTGAGGCGATTGAGGCGCCTCAGGCGATCGAGGCGATCCCAGGCGAGCGAGGCGATTCCCGGTGAGACAAGGGAGGGGGCGGAATCATGGCCGGATCGATCACGTCCGACCGGGCACCGACCGTCGAGGGGCAGCGGGCCGGCCCGCTGATCGT
This sequence comes from Streptomyces sp. NPDC041796, assembly GCF_055590785.1. Classification (NCBI taxonomy): domain Bacteria; kingdom Bacillati; phylum Actinomycetota; class Actinomycetes; order Kitasatosporales; family Streptomycetaceae; genus Streptomyces; species Streptomyces sp. NPDC041796. The sequence goes on along the minus strand of NZ_JBVJAH010000011.1, from coordinate 72,222 downwards.
GACCGAGGACGCGGAGCTGCTCGACGATCTGCTGCGGCTGTGTGCCGCGGCGGGCGCGCACCCGGAGGTGTACCACTCGGTGCCCGAGCGCGGATCGGGCTGGGACGCGGCGCCGCTGGTCCTGGTGGGCGACGACGCGGCGGCTCGGTGCCGGGGTGCGACACGTAGACGTGACGTGCTGCTCGTGGGCCGGGACCAGGACGATCCCGGGGTGTGGCGCCGCGCGGTGGAGATCGGCGCGGACTGTGTGCTGCGGCTCCCCGACGCCGAGAGCTGGCTCGTCGACCGCATCGCCGACGTCGTCGAGGGCGCGGGGCGGCGGGCGCTGACCGTCGGGGTGATCGGCGGGCGGGGTGGTGCCGGGGCGTCGACCCTGGCCTGCGCGCTGGCCGTCACCGCGGCGCGTGAGGGGCGGCGGACGATCCTCGTGGACGGCGACGCGCTGGGCGGAGGCCTCGACGTCCTGCTGGGCGGTGAGCAGGCCGAGGGGCTGCGGTGGCCGGATCTCGCGGCTTCCAAGGGCCGGGTCGCCGGTGGGGCGCTGGAGGAGTCGCTGCCTTCGCTGTGCGGGCTCCGGGTCCTGAGCTGGGACCGGGGCGAAGCGGTGGAGATCCGCCCGGAGGCGATGCGTTCGGTGCTGGCGGCGGCGCGCAGACGCGGCGGTGTCGTGGTGGTGGACCTGCCGCGCCGGACCGACGCATCCACCACGGAGGCGTTGGCGCAGCTGGACCTGGGGCTGCTCGTGGTGCCCGCCGAACTGCGGGCCGTCGCGGGGGCCAAGCGAGTGGCATCCGTGGTGGGCACGGTGCTCCGCGACCTGCGGGTGGTGGTGCGCGGCCCGTACGCCGCCGGGGTCGACGACCAGTGGATCGCGGGCGTCCTCGGCCTGCCGCTCGTGGGGGAACTGCCCTGGGAGCCGGGCCTGATGGCCGCACTGGACGGGGGCGCCCCGCCGGGCGACAGCGCGCGGGGGCCGCTCGGGCGGTTCTGTACGGCGTTCCTGGAGCGGGCGCTGGCCGAGGGGAGCGGGTCATGACGGCGGGGCTGTTGGAGGCCGTCCGGCAGCGGCTCGTGGAGAGCGGCACGGAACCGACTCCCGCCGGCGTGGCGGCGGCCCTGCGTGCGCAAGGGCGGCTGCTGGGCGACACGGAAGTGCTCGGGGCGGCCGCGGAGTTGCGGTGCGAACTGGTGGGGACCGGTCCGCTGGAGCCGTTGCTCGCCGATCCGGCGGTGACGGACGTGCTGGTGTCGGCACCGGACCGGGTGTGGGTGGACCGCGGTGCGGGACTGGAGCCGACGGGCGTCGCCTTCCCGGACGCGGCGGCGGTACGCAGGCTGGCGCAGCGGCTGGCGGCGGTGGCGGGACGGCGGCTGGACGACGCCCGGCCGTGGGTGGACGCGCGGCTGCCGGACGGGACGCGGCTGCACGCGGTGCTGCCACCGGTGGCTGTCGGTTCGACCTGCCTGTCGCTGCGGGTGGTGCGGCCCCGGGCCTTCTCCCTGGATGACCTGACGGCCGCGGGGACGGTTCCGCCGGGTGGGGACGAGGTGCTTCGCGCGCTGGTCGAAGCCCGGGTGTCGTATCTGATCAGTGGCGGTACGGGGTCGGGGAAGACGACGCTGTTGTCCACGCTGCTGGGGCTGGTGGGTGAGCGGGAGCGGATCGTCCTCGCCGAGGACTCGGCCGAGTTGCGGCCCGACCACCCGCATGTGGTGCGGCTGGAGGCCCGGCCGCCCAATCAGGAGGGCGCGGGCCTGGTGACGCTGCGGGACCTGGTGCGCCAGGCGCTGCGGATGCGGCCCGACCGGCTGGTGGTGGGCGAGGTGCGGGGCGCCGAAGTGACGGATCTGCTTGCTGCTTTGAACACTGGCCACGAGGGCGGCTGCGGGACCGTGCACGCCAACACCGCCGCTGATGTGCCGGCTCGCCTGGAGGCGCTGGGGACGGCCGCCGGGCTCGACAGGGCGGCGCTGCACAGCCAGGTGGCGGCCGGGTTGTCGGTCGTGGTCCACCTCGCGCGCGACCGGACCGGGCAGCGCCGGATCGCAGAGGTGCATGTGCTGGAACGGGACGCGCGGGGATGGGTCGTCACGGCTCCCGCACTGCGGTGGGGGGCCGAGGGCTTTCGGTACGAGCGCGGCTGGGAGCGACTGCGGTCGCTGATCGGGGGTGTGCGGTGGTGACGGGACAGCCGATGTACGCGGCGGTGTGCGCGGGCGCGGCGGCCTGGCTGGTGATGGACCGGGGGCGGGGGGCGCGGCGGGCGCGGTTGCTGTTCGCGGGCGGCGGTGACGTGCCGGTCGCGGGACCGTGGTCCTGGAGGCGGTGGGCGCCAGTGGTCCGGGGGCGGCGGGAGTGGCTGTGCCTGGTGGTGGCGGGCGTTCTGGCGGCGCTGGCTGAGTCGGTACTGCCGTTGGTCGCGGGTGCGTGTGCCGTACCGCTGGTGGGACGGCGGTTGCGGGCCCGCGAGCGTGCCCGGGACCGGGAGCGGCGGGCGGACGCGGTGATCGCCCTGTGCGGGGCGGTGGCGGGTGAGTTGCGCGCGGGGTGGCAGCCCGGTCAGGCGTTGCTCTGGGCGGCCCGCACCACTGGCGGGCTCGGCGGGGAGGAGGCTGCGGTCCTGGCGGCGGCGCGGTTCGGGGGCGACGTACCGGAGGCGTTGCGGCGCGCCGCGCGGGAGGACGGTGCGGACGGTCTGCTGGGTCTGGCGGCCTGCTGGCAGGTGGCCGTGGACGGCGGTGCCGGTCTCGCGGCGGGCCTGGACCGGCTGGAGGCGGCGCTCCGGGAGGGGCGCGACCGGCAGGAGCGGCTGAGGGCGCAGCTGGCCGGCGCCTGGGCGACGGTGGGGATGCTGGCGGTGCTTCCGGTGGTGGGGCTCGCGATGGGCTGGGCGCTCGGCGCCGATCCCCTGCGGGTGCTGTTCCACACCCCGGCGGGGCTGGGCTGCCTGGCCGTGGGTGGGCTGCTGGAGGCCGTGGGCCTGTGGTGGGCCGGCCGGGTCGTCCGGGCCGGGGAGGGGCCATGAGTGGGCAGTTCCTCCACAGCCTGGGGGTGGGCGGCGCCGTGGCGGCCGGTGTGGCATGGCTGGCCTGGACGGTGGCGGCGCGTCGGCGGGAGGGCCGGGTGCGCCGGCGGATCGCCGCGCTGCTCGGGACGGAGTACGGGCGGCGCCGATCCCGGCGGCCGGGGTGCGGGGCGTGGGTCCGGCGGTGGGCGGCGCCGGTGGGAGCTGCGATCAGCGGCTGGGTGCTGGTCGGCGGGATCGCCGGATGTGCCGTGGGCGCCGCCGCCGCGTATGGCGCATGGAAGTGGCAGCGGCGCCCGCGCCGGGCGGGGGACGAGGACGGTGAGGTGGAGCGCGGGCTGCCCCTGGCGGCGGACCTGCTGGCCGCGTGCCTGTCGGCCGGGGCGGGGCCGCGTGAGGCGGCGGAGGCCGTCGGGGAGTCACTGGGCGGCCCGGTCGGGGACCGGCTTGCGAGGGCGGCGGCCGAGCTGCGGCTGGGCGGCGAACCGGGGGAGGTGTGGGGCCGGTTCGGTGGCATACCGGGCGCCCGCCCGCTGGCGCGCTGCCTGGAACGGGCGAGTGCCTCGGGAGCCCCGGCGGCCGAGGCGGTCTCCCGGCTGGCCGGCGCACTGCGGGCGGATCAGGCGCGGCGGGCCACGGCCCGCGCCCAGCGGGCGCAGGTGCTGATCACCGCCCCGGTGGGGCTCTGCTTCCTGCCCGCGTTCCTCGCGGTCGGGGTGGCGCCGGTGGTCATGGGGCTGGCGAGCGAACTGATGTGACGGGTCGACATCTCTTGGGGGTCGGAATGGGAAACCGGATGGTGAAGGCACTGCTGGCTCGGGCGCGTGGAGCTGGAGCGCGCCGCGACGCGGGAATGACCACGGCCGAGTACGCGATGGGCACGCTCGCCGCGTGCGCCTTCGCGGCCGTGCTCTACAAGATCGTGACGAGTGACGTGGTGTCGGGTGGGCTGCAGGCGCTGATCGGGAGGGCGCTCGATGCCCAGTTCTGAGACCGGCGGCGATCGCGGGTCGGTGACCGCCGAGGCGGCCACGGTCCTGCCGGCGCTGGTGCTGTTCACGATGGCGCTCGTGTGGGCGCTGGTGGCGGCCGCCGCGCAGATCCAGTGCGTGGACGCGGCACGGGCCGGGGCACGGGCAGTGGCCCGTTCGGAGCCACCCGCGGAGGCGGTGGCGGCGGCCCGCTCGGCCGCCCCGGGCGGCGCGCGGGTGGCGGTGGAGCGCACGGGTGATCTGTGGCGGGTGCGGGTGGAGGCCCCGGCTCCGGGCCCCGGCCCGCTGCGCCTGACGCTCCGTGCGGAGGCGGCCGCACTGGCCGAGGACACCGTGGGGGTCGCGCCATGACTGGCCCGCCCGCCACCGCGGGCGCTCCGGCGGGTTCCTTCGCCGTCCGAGGCGTGGGCCATGGCCCGGGTCGGGGACTGGATTCCCGTGCGGCTCACGGGCCCGCGCCCGGGGTGGTTGCCGGCGCGGCTGCCCTGCCGCACGCCGGAGGCCGCTCGGGGCGGGGCTCGGCCGGCGATCGGGGGGCGGCGACGGTGTGGGTGGCGATGGCGGCCACGGTGATGTGCGCGGTCTTCGCGGCCGTCCTCGCGCTGGGGCAGGCGGTGGCCGCCCGGCACCGGGCGGGAGGTGCCGCGGACCTGGCGGCGCTCGCCGCGGCGGACCGGGCGCTGTGGGGGACTTCCGTCGCCTGCGAGGCGGCGGGGCGGGTGGCACGGGCGCAGGGGGCGGAGGTGGTGCGGTGCACGGTGCGCGGTGAGATCGCGGAGGTGACGGCTCGCGCCCGGTTCGGGCCGTACGCGCCCGGGGTCAGGGCGCGGGCGGGCCCTCCCGGGGCTCTTCCGGGGCTCCCCGCAGCAGTTCCGTGAGGAGGCGGACGGCGCCCCGCTTGTGCAGCGGGTCATTGCCGTTGCCGCACTTGGGCGACTGGATGCACGAGGGACAGCCCGCGTCGCACTCGCAGGAGGCGATGGCGTCACGGGTCGCGGTGAGCCACGCGCGGGCGGTGTGGAAGGCGCGTTCGGCGAAGCCCGCGCCACCCGGATGGCCGTCATAGACGAAGACCGTCGGCAGCAGCGTGTCGGGGTGGAGCGGGACGGACACACCGCCGATGTCCCAGCGGTCGCAGGTGGCGAAGAGCGGCAGCAGGCCGATGGACGCGTGCTCGGCGGCGTGCAGGGCGCCGCCCAGCTGCTCCGGATTCACCCGGGCGGCGTCCAGCTGGTCCTCGGTGACGGTCCACCACACGGCGCGGGTGCGCAGGGTCCGCGGCGGGAGGTCGAGTTTCGTCTCGCCGAGCACCTCGCCGGTGATCAGGCGGCGGCGGAGGAAGGAGACGACCTGGTTGGTGACCTCGACGGACCCGTAGCACAGGCGCCCGTCGCCCCAGGGGATCTCGGTGTCGGTGTCCAGCACGGAGATGGCGGTGGTGTCGCGGGCGGTGGTCGAGTACGGGGGATTGGCCTCCTCGACGAGGGCCACCGAGTCCTTCAGGTCCAGCCGCTTGACCAGGTAGGTGCGGCCCATGTGGAGGTGGACGGCGCCTTCGTGGACGGCGGCGTGGGCGGCCGACTCGTCGACCGTGCCCAGCAGCCGTCCCGTGCCGGCCTCGACGATCTGGACGGGGCTGCCGCCCTCGCCACGGATGTCGGTGAGGTCGGCGGCGCGCTCGCGGCGGGTCCAGTACCAGCCCGACGCACGGCGGCGCAGCAGCCCGGCCGCTTCGAGCTGGGGCAGCAGCTCGGGGACGGCGGGACCGAAGAGGGCCAGGTCGGATTCCGTGAGCGGGAGTTCCGCCGCCGCCGCGCACAGGTGGGGGGCGAGGACGTACGGGTTGTCGGGGTCCAGGACGGTCGACTCGACCGGTTGGCGGAACAGCGCCTCCGGGTGGTGGACGAGGAAGGTGTCCAGCGGGTCGTCGCGGGCCACGAGCACCGCGAGCGCACCCTGCCCGGCGCGTCCGGCGCGGCCCGCCTGCTGCCACAGCGAAGCCCGGGTGCCCGGATATCCGGCGATGACCACGGCGTCCAGGCCCGACACGTCGATGCCCAGCTCCAGGGCGGTGGTGGCGGCCAGCCCGAGAAGTTCACCCGAGTGGAGGGCGCGTTCCAGGGCCCGGCGCTCCTCGGGCAGGTAGCCGCCCCGGTAGGCGGCGACCCGGGCGGGCAGCGAGCGGTCCACCTCCGCGAGGCGCTCCTTGGCGATGACCGAGATCAGCTCGGCGCCACGCCGGGAGCGTACGAAGGCGACCGACCGGACACCCTGGACGGTCAGGTCCGTCAGGAGGTCGGCGGTCTCGGCGGTGGCGGTGCGGCGCACCGGGGCGCCCTGCTCGCCCTGGAGTTCGGTGAGCGGAGGCTCCCAGAGGGCGAAGACCAGTTCTCCGCGTGGTGAGGCGTCATCGGCGACCTCGCGCACCGGCAGGCCCGTCAGCCGACCGGCGGCCTGGGCCGGCTGGGCGGCGGTCGCGGAGGCGAGGAGGAAGACGGGGGACGAGCCGTAGCGGGCGCAGACGCGGCGCAGGCGGCGCAGCACCTGGGCGACGTGGGAGCCGAAGACGCCGCGGTAGGTGTGGCACTCGTCGACGACGACATAGCGCAGCGCGCGCAGGAAGGAGGACCAGCGCGGATGGGAGGGCAGGACGCCCCGGTGGAGCATGTCGGGGTTGGTCAGTACGTAATTGGCGTACTGGCGGACCCACTCCCGCTCCTCGACGGGCGTGTCCCCGTCGTACACCGCCGGCCGGATCCGGTTGCCCAGCGGGGCGGCGAGAGCCTTGACCGAGCGCCGCTGGTCGGCGGCGAGAGCCTTGGTGGGAGCGAGGTACAGGGCGGTCGCTCCGCGGCCGTTGGGCGCCTCGGAGCCGTCCAGCAGAGTGGACAGCACCGGCGCCAGATAGGCGAGGGACTTGCCGGACGCGGTGCCGGTGGCGATGACGACCGACTCGCCGTCCAGCGCGTGCTCCGCGGCCGTCGCCTGGTGGGCCCAGGGGTGCTCGATGCCCGCCGTATGGATGGCGTTGATCACTTCCGGGCGGATGCGATCGGGCCAGACTGCATGCCGACCCGCTCTTGGGGGCAGGTGCTCCGTATGAGTGATGCGCGCAGCCCGGTTCGCTCCCGCGGTGAGCCGGTCGAGGACCGTACCGGGGGAGGGGCGGGTGTCCCCGATCTCGGGTGGGCGACTGGGGCGGTGATTCATGGCCATCGGCACCGAGTGTGTCACCGGCGTGACGGACAATGCTCCCAAGGCGTCGTGCATGGCTGCTGGTAAGTGATTGAATGCCATCGCGGCTGGCGATCCGTCCCCTGGCTCCGTCCGGAGAATCCGAGGGGCGACCGCTCGATAGCAAGGTGCTGGAGGATCCGTGGACCTGTCCCTGTCGACTCGCAATGTGTCCGGCCCTGGTGGCGACCGTACGGTCGTCGAGGTCGGTGGCGAGATTGATGTGTATACCGCGCCCAAGCTGCGCGAGCAGTTGGTCGAGTTGGTGAATGACGGCAGCTACCACCTGGTTGTCGACATGGAGGGCGTGGACTTCCTCGACTCGACCGGCCTCGGCGTGCTGGTGGGCGGCCTGAAGCGCGTGCGCGCGCATGAAGGATCGCTGCGCCTGGTCTGCAACCAGGAGCGCATTCTCAAGATCTTCCGGATCACCGGACTGACCAAGGTGTTCCCGATCCACACCACGGTGGACGAGGCCGTCGCGGCCACCGACTGAGTTCTGAGTCGGCTCGCCGCGCCGGTCGGGTCCGGACCGATACCGGCCCGTCCGGTCGGCCGGGCTCCGGACTCCGGGTTCGTCGGTTCGGCTCGGTTCCGTCGGCCGGTTCGGTTCCGTCGGTCCGGGCTCCGGTTCCGTCGGCCCTGGTCCGGTCGCCGTTCCGGTCCGGCTCCGCCGGTACCGGCCCGGTTCACCCGGTATCGGTCCGCTCGGGCCCGTACCGGTCGGACCGGGCCGTTGCCCGGGCAGGGTCGCGGGCCCCGTACGTGGGGTCCGGCCCCGGCCGGGCTTCCGGCGCGGCGGCCAGGACACGATCGCCGGGCCGGGACACGGCCCGCCGGACCGGTCGGCTGTTGCCGACGGGTATCCGGTCGGGACGTGGCCGGGAGCGGAACGGAGGCGACCGAGCCGGTGAGGTCCGGTCGGCGCGGCAGGGCCGTCAGGTCCGACCGCTGACCGGCCGGCCGGAGGATCCGGGAGGAAGAGCAGGGTGCCGGGCGTCCAGCCCGGTTCTCTGAGAGGCACGCCCGCACGTCGAGGGGGATCGCATGGCCACCGTTGAACTCCGCTTCAGTGCCCAGCCCGAGCACGTCAGGACCGCCCGTCTGGTGGCGGCCGCCGTGGCGCGCCGGGCAGGGGTCGACGAAGCCGTGCTGGACGAGGTCAGGCTCGCCGTCGGTGAGGCCTGCTCCCGCGCCGTGGGGCTGCACCGCAGCAACCACGTGGTCTCCCCGATCCGGGTCATGCTGACCGAGGAGGAGAAGACGTTCTCCATCGAGGTCGGGGACGAGGTACCGGGCGCGGGCGTCGCGGCGGCCGATGCCGCCGGGGTGCCGGGCTCCCGCAGCGCCGCGCCGGTCGAGGAGTTCGACGACGCGGAGGGCGAGGACGAGATGGGCCTCGCCGTCATCACCGGGCTCGTCGACGACGTCGAGGTTTCGGCCGGTGAGGCCGGCGGCGTCATCCGGATGACCTGGCCGACGAACCCCGCCGCCGTGCTCCCCTGACCCCGCCCCCGGCGAAATGAAAGGCCCTGCTGAGCAGGGCCTTTTTGTTTTTCTAGATCGCTCCGCCCCGCGTCAATGGTTCAAAGTCATTACTGCTTTCGGGTGGATTTCATGCGGCCTGCATTTGCCGACTGGCAAGCAAAGGTCAATTCTGTTCTACGGCGCTCTGTTTTGATCAGGTTCTGCTCCCTACAATCCGTCCACGTCTTGAGCTCTTCTGACGTCAAGGAGGACGAATGGCGGGGCTCTTCACCACACAAGTGTCCGACCACCCGACTTCTCTCGCGGCCGCGGTACTCACCGATGAAAACCGGATCATCGTGGTCGTCATCGCGGCGGTTGCCCTGGCCGCCCTGATCGTCGCCCAGCTGCTCGTACGACAGGTACTGGCGGCCGGTGAGGGCACCGACGCCATGAAGAAGATCGCGGCGGCCGTCCAGGAAGGCGCGAACGCCTATCTGGCCCGGCAGCTGCGAACCCTCGGAATCTTCGCGGTTGTCGTGTTCTTCCTGCTCCTGCTGCTGCCCGCGGACAACTGGTCGCAGCGCGCCGGACGATCACTGTTCTTCCTGGTGGGCGCCCTGTTCTCGGCGGCCACCGGTTACATCGGCATGCGTCTTGCCGTGCGGGCGAATGTGCGTGTGGCGGCAGCCGCGCGTGAGGCGACTTCCGCCCCCGGAGAGCCGCAAAAGGACCTGACGACCGTCTCGCACAAAGCGATGAAGATCGCTTTCCGTACGGGTGGCGTGGTCGGCATGTTCACGGTGGGCCTCGGCCTGCTCGGCGCCTCCTGCGTGGTTCTCGTCTACGCGGCCGACGCGCCCAAGGTGCTGGAAGGTTTCGGCTTGGGCGCCGCGCTCATCGCGATGTTCATGCGTGTCGGCGGCGGCATCTTCACCAAGGCCGCGGATGTCGGCGCCGACCTCGTCGGCAAGGTGGAGCAGGGCATCCCCGAGGACGATCCGCGCAACGCCGCCACCATCGCCGACAACGTCGGGGACAACGTCGGCGACTGCGCGGGCATGGCCGCCGACCTCTTCGAGTCGTACGCGGTGACCCTGGTCGCCGCGTTGATCCTCGGCAAGGCGGCATTCGGAGACCTCGGTCTCGCCTTCCCCCTGATCGTGCCGGCGATCGGCGTGGTCACCGCGATGATCGGCATCTTCGCGGTCGCCCCGCGGCGCGCCGACCGCAGTGGGATGGCCGCGATCAACCGCGGATTCTTCATCTCCGCCGTGATCTCGCTCGCGCTGGTGGCCGTCGCGGTCTACGTCTACCTCCCGTCCTCGTACGCCTCCCTCGAAGGCGTCACCGAGGCCGCCATCAGGGCGCACGGCGGCGACCCGCGCATCCTCGCGCTGGTGGCGGTCGCCATCGGCATCGTGCTGGCCGCGCTGATCCAGCAGCTCACCGGCTATTTCACCGAGACCACCCGCCGCCCGGTCAGGGACATCGGAAAGTCCTCCCTGACCGGCCCGGCGACCGTGGTCCTCGCCGGCATCTCCATCGGTCTGGAGTCCGCCGTCTACACCGCGCTGCTGATCGGCCTCTCGGTGTACGGGGCGTTCCTGCTGGGCGGCGCGTCGATCACGCTGGCGCTGTTCGCCGTCGCCCTGGCCGGCACCGGACTGCTCACCACGGTCGGCGTCATCGTCGCCATGGACACCTTCGGCCCGGTATCCGACAACGCCCAGGGCATCGCCGAGATGTCCGGCGACGTCCAGGGCGAGGGCGCGCAGGTCCTCACCGACCTCGACGCCGTCGGCAACACGACCAAGGCCATCACCAAGGGCATCGCCATCGCCACGGCCGTACTGGCGGCGGCCGCGCTCTTCGGGTCGTACCGGGACGCCATCGCCACCGCCGTGCGCGACGTCGGGGCCAAGGCGACGGAGATGAACCTGACCATGGACATCTCCCAGCCCAACAACCTCGTCGGACTGATTTTCGGCGCCGCGGTCGTCTTCCTCTTCTCCGGACTGGCGATCAACGCGGTGTCGCGGTCGGCCGGAGCGGTGGTCTACGAGGTGCGCAGGCAGTTCCGCGAGCATCCCGGGATCATGGACTACAGCGAGAAGCCGGAGTACGGGCGTGTCGTCGACATCTGTACCAAGGACGCGCTGCGCGAACTGGCCACACCCGGTCTGCTCGCCGTCATGGCGCCCATCGCCGTCGGCTTCACGTTCGGGGTGGGTGCCCTCGGGTCATTCCTCGCGGGCGCCATCGGCGCCGGCACCCTGATGGCCGTCTTCCTCGCCAACTCCGGAGGCGCCTGGGACAACGCGAAGAAACTCGTCGAGGACGGCCACTACGGAGGCAAGGGCAGTGATGCCCACGCCGCCACCGTGATCGGTGACACGGTCGGTGACCCCTTCAAGGACACCGCGGGCCCGGCCATCAACCCGCTGCTGAAGGTGATGAACCTGGTGGCGCTGCTGATCGCGCCCGCGGTCGTCGAGTTCAGCTACGGCGACGACGCCAGCGCGGGCGTACGGGCGGTGGTGGCGGCGTTCGCGATCGTCGTCATCATCGGCGCGGTGTACGTGTCCAAGCGGCGTACGGTCGCCATGGGTGACGAGGACAACAGCACGGCCGGGCGGGTGGCCGGCAAGGCGGCGACTCTGTAACACCCGGTCAGAGTGCGGGCGGGCGGAACGCGGTGACGTTCCGTCCGCCCGTTCGGCTCATCCGGCGGTGAGCCTTCTCTCTCTTGATACAAATGGTTGTAAAAGCGTACGAAACGGTCGCACGCCATGCGAATGTCCCCCACTTGGCGTGTATGTTCCGGGGCCGAGAGCCTTGGAAGGGACCAAACCGGTGAACAAGAAGCTTGCGGCCGCACTGTCCAGCGGTGCGGTAATGGTGCTCGCACTGTCGGGTTGCAGCGACGAAGACGGCGGCAACGGCGAGAACAAGGTGGACGCCTGGGCCAAGAAGGTGTGCGACCAGGCGCAGCCGCAGATCCAGAAGCGGGCCAACGCCCAGCAGACCATCATCTCGACGGCGGCGGACGGCAAGCCCGCCGACATCCAGGCCGCCGACTCGAAGGCCTTCCAGGACATCGCCGACGCGGACAAGGCGCTCGCCAAGGCGGTGCAGGACGCGGGCGTACCGCCCGTCGACAACGGGGAGAAGCTCCAGCAGGACGCGGTCAAGGAGCTCAACGCCACGGCCGCGGCGTACGAGGGCCTCAAGAAGCAGGTCGACGCGCTGGACCCGAAGAACCAGCAGAAGTTCGCCGACGGGCTGCAGGGCGTCGCCGAGGGCCTGAAGAAGATCGAGAAGATGGACCAGGACGCACTGGCGAAGCTGCAGTCCGGCCAGCTCGGCCAGGCGATGGCCAAGCAGCCCGGTTGCCGCAAGGCCGAGGCGTCGGTCTCGCCGACGATCCCGCCGGCCAAGCCGGGCCCGGCCGCGTCCGCTTCGGCGGGCAACTCCGCCAAGCCGGCCCAGGCCTCCGCCTCCGCCCCCGCCGCCGAGTAGGGACTTCGGCCCGGTTCCCGTGTTCGGGGGCCGGGCCGACGCGTCGATTGTCAGTGGCGGCGGTCACAATGGGCAGGTGAGTACGACCAGCCTTACCGCCAGCCTCCCGGTGCCCGACCGCGCCGACCGCCTCCGCGACGCCCTGCTCGCCGCCGACTTCACCGCCGACGGCCTGCTCGAGCTGCTCGGCGCACCCGCCTACGCCGCGCTCGCCCGCAGCGAGACGGTCCCCGCCCTGCGCGCCACCCGTGCGGACGGCCCGCTCGCCACGCTCGTCCGGCTCTTCCTCCTCCAGCAGCCCGTGCCGCACGAACGGGCGGGCGCCGTCCTGCCGCTGGACGAGGCGCTCGCCGACAGGTGGGTCGTGGAGGACGACGGCGGGATCCGCGCCACGGTGGACGTACGGCCGTACGGCGGGCCGGAGGGACAGGACTGGTTCATCGTCTCCGACCTGGGCTGCGCCGTGGGCGGTGCGGCGGGTGCGAGCGGCCGGGGCGAGGGCGTGGTCCTCGGCGTGGGCGGCGCGTCCACGACGCTCGCCGGGATCACGGTCCGTACGCCCGTCGCCTCGGCCCTGGACCTGGGCACCGGGTCGGGCATCCAGGCGCTGCACGCGGCGCAGCACGCCACGCGTGTGACGGCGACGGACCTGAACCCGCGGGCGCTGGAGTTCGCCCGGCTCACACTCGCGCTGTCCGGGGCGCCGGAGGCGGACCTGCGCACCGGTTCGCTGTTCGAGCCGGTGGCGTCGGAGACGTACGACCTGATCGTGTCGAACCCGCCGTTCGTCATTTCTCCCCTGGCCTCCGGCACGGGGGACACCGGCGCCCGGCTGACCTACCGGGACGGCGGGATGGGCGGCGACGATCTGTGCCGGTCGCTCGTCCAGCGGGCGGGAGAGCGGCTGAACGAAGGGGGGTTCGCGCAGTTCCTCGCCAACTGGCAGCACGTGGAGGGCGAGGACTGGCAGGAGCGGCTGCGTTCCTGGGTGCCCCGCGGGTGCGACGCCTGGATCGTGCAGCGCGAGGTGCAGGACGTGACGCAGTACGCCGAGCTGTGGCTGCGGGACGCGGGGGATCACCAGGGCGATCCGGAGCGGTACGTGGAGCGGTACGAGGCGTGGCTGGACGAGTTCGAGCAGCGGAAGACCAAGGCGATCGGCTTCGGCTGGATCACGCTCCGCAAGTCCGGTGCGGAGAAGCCGTCCATCGTCATCGAGGAGTGGCCGCACCCGGTGGAGCAGCCGCTCGGTGAGACGGTACGGGCGCACTTCGCGCGCCAGGACTATCTGCGGACGCGCGACGACGCGGATCTGCTCGCCGACCACTTCGTGCTGGTACCGGAGGTGATGCAGGAGCAGGTCGGGCTGCCGGGCGCGGAGGATCCGGAGCACGTGGTGCTCCGGCAGAACCGGGGCATGCGCCGCGCCACCAAGGTGGACGCCGTCGGCGCGGGCTTCGCGGGTGTGTGCGACGGGACGCTCAGCGCGGGGCGGATCCTGGACGCCATCGCCCAGTTGATGGGCGAGGACCCGGTGCTGCTGCGGGACCGCACTCCCCAGGCGATCCGGCTCCTGGTGGAGGAAGGGTTCCTGGAGCCGGCGACCGGGATGTGACGACGGCGACGTCCGTCGGCGCGGTAGACCCCGGGAGGGGACGTGAACCGGCCAACCTTCGCCTCGCGCCCGGGCGGCCTGCCGCGACGGTGGCCGCCCGCCCTCCGAGGTGGCCGACCGGGACGGCGACCGCCCCGTCGCACGCCGCGCACCCGTGCGCCCCGGCCCCCGCGCCGCGGCGTGAGGGGCGGCTCCCTGCCCGGAGCGCCGCGCCCGAGCGGCTCCGACCGGGCCGCTTCCGGCCAGGGGCGGGCGGCCACGGGGGCGCCTGCCGCGGACGGCCCGGTCCCGGAGCGGGCGCCCACCCCGAGACGCATCCGCCCCGGACCGCGCGCCGCCCCGGACCGCGCGCTGCCCGGACCGCCCGTACGCCCGGGAGCGGCGCCCCGAACCCGCGCCTGCCCGTACGCCCGGGAGCCGCGCCCCGGACCGTGCCCCGCCCCCCGCGCCTGTGCCCGCCCCGCCTCCGGACCGCGTCCCCCGGTACCGGCCCCGGCACCCGCCCGTCCCGCACCCGCCCAGACCCCGTCCCGCACCGCCCACCCACCGGAACCCGCCCCGCACCCGGCCCGCCCCGCTCCCGCAACACCCCCACGCACGCACCCCGCCCCACCCCAGACCCGCCCCCCAGATCCGCCCCGCCCCACCCCGGACCCGCCCCGCCCCGGACCCGCCCCCCGCGGCGGCGCCGCGTGGGTGAACGCGTGGTGCGTTCACCGTGCCGTTCACCCGCAATTCGCGCTCAGGATGCCCGGAGGTGTCAGCCTCCCCCTCGGGGCAACCAGGGGATCACCGAGGAACGGGGTACGGACATGGAGAGCGGACCGGCAATCTTCGCCGGCGCGGCGTTCACGCTGTTCGGCGCGGGGCTGCTGCTGTGGACCGCGACACGTGCGCTGCACCGGGCGCCGGTCGCGCTGGGCGTAAGTCCGCTGGCGGCGATCACGTTCGCGACCTCGATGGGAGCGGCTTTCCTCATCCTCGGGGTGTGGTGTTTCGGCCGCGCCTGACCGTGCGGCGGAACAGGGGGCTCCGGGTCCGGAAACGGGTCTGAAGGGAGTCCGGGCGGCAGGAATGCCCGGACTCGGGTTACCGTTCGAGTGGCCGTTGCGGTCTTTTGCCGTTTGACACGGGGGCGGGTTGTACCGTCACACTCCGCAGCGACAGCAGCGTAAGCAGCGCCAGAGCACAGCGTCACGGCAGTGCGCAGTGCGCAAGGAGTGCACGCGGTGGGACCACACCGCGCGGCACGCGCCACCGAGCGTCGACCGGAGAGAAGAGCGAAGTTGTCCCCGACCAGCGAGACCGCACAGGGCGGCCGCCGACTCGTCATCGTCGAGTCGCCTGCCAAGGCGAAGACGATCAAGGGCTACCTCGGCCCTGGCTACGTCGTCGAGGCGAGCGTCGGGCACATTCGCGACCTCCCCAACGGCGCCGCCGAGGTGCCCGAGAAGTACACCGGCGAGGTACGCCGTCTGGGCGTGGACGTCGAACACGACTTCCAGCCCATCTACGTCGTCAACGCGGACAAGAAGGCCCAGGTCAGGAAGCTCAAGGAGCAGCTGGCCGAGTCCGACGAGCTCTTCCTCGCCACCGATGAGGACCGCGAGGGCGAGGCAATCGCCTGGCACCTCATGGAAGTCCTCAAGCCCAAGGTCCCGGTCCACCGGATGGTCTTCCACGAGATCACCAAGGACGCGATCCAGGCCGCCGTCGCCAACCCGCGCGAGCTGAACAAGCGCATGGTCGACGCCCAGGAGACCCGCCGTATCCTCGACCGCCTCTACGGCTACGAGGTCTCGCCGGTCCTGTGGAAGAAGGTCATGCCCCGGCTGTCCGCCGGCCGTGTGCAGTCCGTCGCCACCCGCCTCGTCGTCGAGCGGGAGCGCGAGCGCATCGCGTTCCGCTCCGCCGAGTACTGGGACCTGACCGGCACGTTCGCCACCGGCCGCGCCGGTGACGCGTCCGATCCCTCGAACATCGTCGCCCGCCTGGCCACGGTCGACGGCCGCCGCGTCGCGCAGGGCCGCGACTTCGGCTCCGACGGACAGCTGAAGGCGTCCTCCGGCCAGGTCCTGCACCTGGACGAGGCGAACGCCCGCGCCCTCGCCGCCGCGCTCGCCGACACGTCGTTCAGCGTCCGCTCCGTCGAGTCGAAGCCGTACCGCCGCTCCCCGTACGCGCCCTTCCGCACCACCACCCTCCAGCAGGAGGCCAGCCGCAAGCTCGGCTTCGGTGCCAAGGCGACCATGCAGATCGCGCAGAAGCTGTACGAGAACGGCTTCATCACGTACATGCGTACGGACTCGACCACCCTGTCCGAGACCGCCGTCGCGGCGGCCCGGGCCCAGGTGACGCAGTTGTACGGTGCCGACTACCTGCCCGACACGCCGCGCGTGTACGCCGGCAAGGTCAAGAACGCGCAGGAGGCGCACGAGGCGATTCGCCCTTCGGGTGATCGTTTCCGCACGCCCGCGGAGACCGGCCTGACCGGTGACCAGTTCAAGCTCTACGAGCTGATCTGGAAGCGGACGGTCGCCTCCCAGATGAAGGACGCCGTCGGAAACTCCGTCACCGTCAAGATCGGCGGCCGGGCGAGCGACGGCCGGGACGCCGAGTTCTCCGCGTCCGGAAAGACGATCACCTTCCACGGCTTCATGAAGGCGTACGTCGAAGGCGCCGACGACCCGAACGCCGAGCTCGACGACCGTGAGCGCCGGCTGCCGCAGGTCGCCCGGGGCGACGCGCTGACCGCCGAGGAGATCACGGCGGACGGCCACGCCACCAAGCCGCCGGCCCGCTACACCGAGGCCTCGCTGGTCAAGGAGCTGGAAGAGCGCGAGATCGGCCGCCCGTCGACGTACGCGTCGATCATCGGCACGATCCTGGACCGCGGGTACGTCTTCAAGAAGGGCACGGCCCTCGTCCCGTCCTTCCTCTCCTTCGCCGTCGTCAACCTGCTGGAGAAGCACTTCGGCCGGCTCGTCGACTACGACTTCACCGCGAAGATGGAGGACGACCTCGACCGCATCGCGCGCGGCGAGGCGCAGGCCGTGCCGTGGCTGAAGCGGTTCTACTTCGGCGAGGGCGACGGCGCGGCGGCCGGGGGCGCCGCCGAGGCCGGCAACGGCGACGGCGACCACCTCGGCGGCCTGAAGGAGCTGGTCACCGACCTGGGCGCGATCGACGCCCGGGAGATCTCCTCCTTCCCCGTCGGCAACGGCATCGTGCTGCGGGTCGGCCGCTACGGCCCGTACATCGAGCGCGGCGAGAAGGACGCGGAGGGCCACCAGCGCGCCGACGTGCCGGAGGACCTGGCGCCCGACGAGCTGTCGGTCGAGCTGGCCGAGGAGCTGCTGGCCAAGCCGAGCGGCGACTTCGAGCTCGGTACGGACCCGGCGACCGGGCACCAGATCGTCGCCAAGGACGGCCGTTACGGCCCGTACGTCACGGAGGTCCTTCCCGAGGGCACCCCGAAGACCGGCAAGAACGCGGTGAAGCCGCGTACGGCCTCCCTCTTCAAGTCGATGACCCTCGACACGGTGACCCTGGAGGACGCGCTCCGCCTGATGTCGCTTCCCCGCGTCGTGGGCACCGACGCGGAGGGCGTCGAGATCACCGCCCAGAACGGCCGGTACGGCCCGTACCTGAAGAAGGGCACGGACTCGCGGTCGCTGGAGAACGAGGAGCAGCTCTTCAGCATCACGCTGGACGAGGCCCTGGCGATCTACGCCCAGCCGAAGCAGCGTGGCCGCGCCGCCGCCAAGCCCCCGCTGAAGGAGCTGGGCACCGACCCGGTCAGCGAGCGCCCGGTGGTCGTGAAGGACGGCCGCTTCGGTCCGTACGTCACGGACGGCGAGACGAACGCGACGCTGCGGACCGGCGACAGCGTGGAGACGATCACGCCCGAGCGCGGTTACGAGCTGCTGGCGGAGAAGCGGGCGAAGGGCCCGGCGAAGAAGACCGCCAAGAAGGCGGCGGCCAAGAAGGCCCCGGCGAAGAAGACCGCAGCGAAGACGACGACGGCCAAGAAGACGGCCGCGAAGAAGACGACCACGGCGAAGAAGACGACGGCGAAGAAGACGACGGCGAAGGCGACAACGGCGAAAAAGGCCACGGCGTCCAGGGCCTCGTCCGCCGCTTCGGCCTCCTCTGCCGCGTCGGACGACTGATCCCGGGAAGCCCCGGGCGCGCGCCGACTGCGCGCCACGGCGCCCCGGCCCTCCCGGGGCCGGGGCGTTTGTACGGGTGGGGACGACTGGGTGTCGGTCCGTCCGGATAGGCTGATGGGATGACGCGAGCCGAGCAGCCAACGGTCTTGAGCCCCACCTCAGACTCCGACGCCGCACTTGCCGCGGACTCCCGCGAGCGCGCCGTACGGGCTCTGTTGCGCACCCCGCCGCTGAGGCGGTTGTGGAGCGCGCAGCTCGTCGGCGGGATCGGTGACGCACTCGCCCTGCTCGTGCTGGTGCTGCTGGCGCTGCAGGCGGCGGTGGTCGAGGGAGCCTTCGGCGGCGGGTACCGGGGGGCGGCCTTCGCGGTCGCCGCGGTGTTCGGGGCGCGGATCCTGTCCACCTTCCTCTTCGGTGCCGTTCTGCTCGGCCCGCTGACGACGCTGACCGCCCCCAAGGGCCCGCTGGACCGCCGCTGGACCATGGTCGGTGCCGACGGCGTACGCGTCGGGCTGCTGGTCATCGCGCCGCTGTGGATCGACTGGATGCCCGACCAGGCCCTCGTGTTCCTCCTGGGGACCGCCTTCCTGGCCGGCGTCGCCGAGCGTTTCTGGACCGTGGCCAAGGAGGGCGCGGCCCCCGCGCTGCTGCCCGCCCCGCCGGCGGAGGGAGCCGCCGTACGGCCGCTGCCGGACCACATGGACGCCCTGCGGCGGCTGTCGCTGCGCACGAGCTTCGCCGCCATCCCCGGCGCGGCGGCCGCGCTCCTCGTCGCCACACTCGTCGGCAATGTGCTCGGGACGGGCATCGACTGGTTCACCACCCACCAGGCGGCCCTCGGTTCGTACGTCGCGGCCGGCCTGTTCGCGGCGTCCGTCTCCGTCCTGTACTTCCTGGAACTGCCCGACGCCCAGACCCCGCGCCCCCGCTCCCCGCTGGAGGGCCTGCGCCGCCCGTCGACCGGAAGCGGCGTCGACAAGGGCCGTACGGGGGCCATACCGCTGCTGGTGCTCGCGTGCGCCGCCGTCGCCGGAGCCGTCGCGTCCGCCACCGCCGTCGCGGCGCTGCACGGCAGCGACCTCGGCGGTGGGCCCGTCGCTTTCGCGCTCCTGGTGCTGGCGCTGATCGGCGGGACCGCCCTCGGCATCCGACGCGCTCCGTTCGTCCTGCCCGCCCTGTCCCGCCGCCGCCTGCTGGCGCTGGCGATCGCCGTCACGGGCGTCGCCCTGCTCGCCGTGGGCCTGGTGCCGGACACGGCGACCGTGCTGTTCATCGCGCTCGGCGCGGGATTCGCGGCCGGTGTGGCGGCCAACACCGGGCACACCCTGCTGGACCAGGAGACGGAGGAGTACCGGCGGCCGCGTCTCACCGAGCACCTCCACGCCGTCGTACGGGTCTCCATCGCGCTCGGCGCGCTGGCCGCCCCGCTGCTCGCCGCCGCCATCGGCCCGCACCGGCTCGCCGGCGGCGACTTCGTCTTCGCCCACGGCGGTGCCGCCTTCACGCTGATGCTGGTCGGCGCCCTGCTGCTGCCCGTCGCGGCGCTGGTACTGGCCAAGACCGACGACCGCTCCGGGGTGCCGCTGCGCCGCGACCTGCGCGACGCGCTGCGCGGCGCGGACCCGGCGCAGGCCCCGTCGAAGACCGGTTTCTTCATCGCACTGGAGGGTGGTGACGGGGCAGGCAAGTCCACGCAGGTGGAGGCGCTGGCCGAGTGGATCCGGGCCAAGGGCCACGAGGTGGTCGTCACGCGCGAGCCGGGCGCCACACCGATCGGCAAGCGGCTGCGCTCGATCCTCCTCGATGTGTCGAGCGCCGGGCTGTCCAACCGCGCGGAGGCCCTGCTGTACGCGGCCGACCGCGCCGAGCACGTCGACTCGCTGGTCCGCCCGGCCCTGGAGCGCGGCGCGATCGTCATCTCCGACCGGTACATCGACTCGTCCGTGGCCTACCAGGGCGCCGGCCGTGACCTGTCGCCGACCGAGATCGCCCGCATCTCGCGCTGGGCGACCAGCGGTCTCGTACCGCACCTGACCGTCCTGCTGGACGTCTCGCCGGAGACCGCGCGGGAGCGGTTCACCGAGGCACCGGACCGGCTGGAGTCGGAGCCGGCGGAGTTCCACCGGCGTGTACGGGCCGGATTCCTCGCCCTCGCGGCGGCGGACCCGGGCCGGTACCTGGTGGTGGACGCCGGCCAGGAGCCGGAGGCGGTCACCACCGTCGTACGCCACCGTCTCGACCAAATGCTGCCGCTCTCCGAGGCCGAGGTGAAGGCCATGGAGGAGGCGCGCAAGCGCGCCGAGGAGGAAGCCCGGCGCAAGGCCGAGGAAGAGGCGGCGCGCAAGGCCGAGGAGGAGCGCCTGGAGCGCGAGCGCCAGGAACAGCTCGCCAAGCTGCGCGCCGAGGAGGAGGAGCGCAAGCGCCGCGAGGAGGAGGAAGCGCGTCAGCGCGAGGCCGAGCGGCAGGCCGAGGAGGCAAGGCGGCGGGCGGAGGAGGCGCGCCGTCTCGCCGAGGAGGAGCGGCGGCGCCGCGAGGCCGAGGAGAAGGCCCGCCACGAGGAGCAGGAGCGGTTGCGCAAGCTCAAGGAGGAGCAGGAGCGGCTGCGGGCCGAGGCCGAGGCACGGCGCCTGGAGAAGCAGCGCAAGGCCGAGGAGGCCCTGCTGCGCGCCGAGGAGGCACGGCGTCTCGCGGAGGCTGCCGCCGCGGCGTCGGCTGCCGCGTCCGCCACCGAGTCCGCTGCCGAGATCACGGTGCCGACGCCGGTGGTGAACCCGGACCAGGAGACCCAGGAAGTCCCGGCCCCGCGCGTCAACATGCGCAAGGACGACGACGAGACGGCCCTCCTCCCGCGCGTCCGTGACGAGGCCGCGTCCCCTGCCGCCGACGAGACGGCCGTGCTGCCTCCCGTACGGGACGTCCAGGACGCCGGGCGGGCCGATGACGAGACGACCGTTCTGCGGCCGGTGCGCGACAGCGGCCCGGCCGCGCCCTCGGACGCCGAGGAGACGGCCGTCCTCCCGCCCGTGCGGGACGGGGGGCCTGCCGACCGCGTGCCGCCGGGCTTCTTCCGGGACGAGGAGCCCGACAGGCCGGGCCCCGAGCGGACCCGTGAGCTGCCGCAGGTCGACGAGCAGGGCAGGCCGAGGCGCCGCTCGGACTGGGCGGAGGAGACCCCGCTGGACGACCTGCCGACCCTCGCGGACGAGTTGCTCGGCCCGCACGACGACGAGGACTACGGACGCGGGGACGGCCGCCGCCGGTCCTGACGGAGCCGGGTGCTGACGGCCCGGTGGCCCGGCGCCCGCCGTCGGACCTCTGCTGTCAGACCCCTGCCCCACAATGGAACCCGCACCGGGCAGCCGGATCACGAACCACACCGGGAAGCCGGACCGAGACACGTACGCAGGAAGGCGGTGACCCATGCCCGTGTGGGACGACCTGGTCGGCCAGGACCGGATCCAGGAGCAGTTGCGCGCCGCCGCCCGCGACGCCGACGCGCTCGTCACCGCCGACGCGGGCGGCACCGCACCGCCCGACGCGTCGAAGATGACGCACGCGTGGCTGTTCACCGGCCCGCCCGGCTCCGGGCGCACCACCGCCGCCCGGGCCTTCGCCGCGGCACTGCAGTGCGTCAGCCCCGACCGGGCGCTCGGCGGCGAACCGGGCTGCGGGTTCTGCGACGGCTGCCACACGGCCCTGGTGGGCACGCACGCGGACGTCTCGACGGTCGCCGCCGTGGGCACCCAGATCCTGGTCGACGACATGCGGGACACGGTCCGCAAGTCGTTCACGTCACCCGCGAACGGGCGCTGGCAGGTCATCCTCGTCGAGGACGCCGAGCGGCTGAACGAGAAGTCGGCCAACGCCGTCCTGAAGGCCGTGGAGGAGCCGGCTCCGCGCACGGTGTGGCTGTTGTGCGCACCGTCCATCGAGGACGTCCTGCCCACCATCCGCTCCCGCTGCCGTCACCTCACCCTGCGCACGCCGCCGGTCGAGGCCGTCGCCGACGTCCTGATCCGGCGCGACGGCATCGAGCCGGAGGCCGCGTACGCCGCCGCCCGCGCCACCCAGGGCCACATCGACCACGCCCGTCGCCTGGCCACCGACGAGCGCGCCCGGGCCCGCCGGGCGACGGTCCTCAAGGTGCCCCTGCGGGTGGCGGACATCGGCGGCTGCCTCAAGGCGGCCCAGGAGCTGATCGACGCGGCGTCCGAGGACGCCAAGGAGGTCGCCGAGGGAACCGACGTCAAGGAGACCGAGGAGCTGAAGGCGGCGCTGGGCGGCACCCCCGGCGGCCGGATGCCGCGCGGCACGGCGGGTGCGATGAAGGAGCTGGAGGACAAGCAGAAGCGCCGCCGGACCCGTACCCAGCGCGACAGCCTGGACCTGGCGCTCGGCGAGCTGACGAGCTTCTACCGTGACGTGCTGGCGCTCCAGCTCGGCGCGGGCACGGCACTGGCGAACGAGGACGTGCGCGACGCGCTGGACCGGATCGCCCGCGAGTCGACACCGGAGCGGACCCTGCGCCGGATCGAGGCGGTCCTCGCCTGCCGCGAGGCCATGGACCGCAATGTGGCTCCCCTGCTCGCGGTGGAGGCGATGACGATGGCCCTCCGCCAGGGGTAACCCGTACGGGTGGCCACGGCCACAAAGCGTGATCAGACGGATACTCTCCGGGGATGGACTCCAGCCGTCTGCTCCGCACGTCCGCCGTCACCGCCTCGCTCCTCGGCCTGCTCCTGGCCGGCTGCACGGAGGGGGGCTCCACCCCTGCCGCCTCCGCCCAGGCGTCGGCCTCGATCGCCTCGGCCGAGCGGCTCAAGGCGTACTACGGCCAGCGGCTGACCTGGCACGCATGCGGCGCCCCCGGTTTCGAGTGCGCCACCATGAAGGCCCCGCTCGATTACGCCGACCCGGACGGCGAACAGATCAAGCTCGCCGTGTCCCGCGCCAAGGCCACCGGTCCCGGCAAGCGCCTGGGCTCGCTGCTGGTCAACCCGGGCGGCCCGGGCGGTTCGGCGGTCGGCTACCTCCAGGGGTACGCGGGCGTCGGGTACCCGGCCCCCGTCCGGGCCCGTTACGACATCGTCGCCGTCGACCCGCGCGGCGTGGCCCGCAGCGAGCCGGTCCACTGCCTCGACGGCCCGCAGATGGACGCGTACACCCAGGTGGACCAGACCCCGGACGACGGGGCCGAGACCGCACGCCTCGCCGCCTCCTTCAAGAGCTTCGCGGCCGGCTGCCAGAAGCGCTCCGGCCGGATCCTGCCCCACGTCTCGACCGTCGAGACCGCCCGTGACATGGACATCCTCCGCGAGGTGCTGGGCGACAAGCGGCTGAACTTCGTCGGCGCCTCGTACGGCACGTTCCTCGGCGCGACGTACGCCGAGCTGTTCCCCTCCCGCACCGGGCGGCTCGTCCTGGACGGCGCGATGGACCCGTCCCTGCCGACCGCCGAGCTCAACCGCGACCAGACGGCCGGTTTCGAGACCGCCTTCCGTTCCTTCGCCGCCGACTGCGTCGAGCAGTCCGACTGTCCGCTGGGCACCGGGTCGCCCACCGCCGCGGCCGCCCGCCTCAAGGCGTTCTTCGCCGCGCTCGACGAGCAGCCCATCCCCACCGGCGAGAGCCGCGAGCTCGGCGAGGCCCTCGCCACCACGGGCGTGATCGCCGCCATGTACGACGAGTCCGCCTGGCCGCAGCTGCGTGAGGCCCTCACCCGCGCCATGGGCGGCGAGGGATCCGCCCTCCTGGCCCTCGCCGACAGCTACTACGAGCGCGAGGAGGACGGCACGTACTCGAACCTGATGTACGCCAACGCCGCCGTGAACTGCCTCGACCAGCCGCCCGCCTTCACCAGCCCCGAGCAGGTCGCCGCCGCCGTCCCGTCCTTCGAGAAGGCCTCCTCCGTCTTCGGCGAGGGACTGGCCTGGGCATCGCTGAACTGCGCGTACTGGCCCACCAAGGCCACCGGCGCCGCCCACCGCATCGAGGCCGCCGGTGCCGCCCCCATCGTCGTCGTCGGCACCACCCGCGACCCCGCCACCCCCTACAAGTGGGCCCAGTCCCTCGCCGCCCAGCTCTCCTCCGGCACGCTCCTGACCTACGAGGGCGACGGCCATACGGCATACGGCCGTGGCAGCGACTGCATCGACACCGCCATCAACACCTACCTCCTCGACGGCACGGTCCCCCCGCCCGGCAAGCGCTGCCGCTGACGCGTGTGCGAAGCACCCCCCGGACCTGTGTAGACTTGTCCCCGCTGCTGCACCCGACAGGGATCGCACGGCATGCCGCCTTAGCTCAGTTGGCCAGAGCAACGCACTCGTAATGCGTAGGTCTCGGGTTCGAATCCCG
Source organism: Streptomyces sp. NPDC041796 (assembly GCF_055590785.1). Classification (NCBI taxonomy): domain Bacteria; kingdom Bacillati; phylum Actinomycetota; class Actinomycetes; order Kitasatosporales; family Streptomycetaceae; genus Streptomyces; species Streptomyces sp. NPDC041796. Next base: position 47,837 of record NZ_JBVJAH010000011.1, on the reverse strand, counting down.
AAGGCGGCTCAGAGAAAAACCCCAGGTCGGACACTCTCGACCTGGGGTTTTTGTTGCGCCGTTCCCGACTGGCCGCAGAGGCGGCGCCGCGGTCGGCTCCGGTCGGGGTCAGCCCCGTGGCCGGCTCGGGTCGCGGTCGGCCCGTGTCGCCGGTCAGCCGGTCCAGAAGTCCCACCAGCGGGTCAGGATCAGCATCCCGATGATCCCGGTGTGCAGGACGGGCGGCACCCAGGCGAACTCGTCCAGGAAGCCGCGCACCGCGCGCGGGGCCGGCAGGAGGCCGTTGCGTACGGTGTGGGAGGTCACGCACCAGAACATGACCAGCGTCGCGATCCATGCGGAACAGCACCACAGGCAGAGCGCGTTGATCTCGTAGAGCGACTGGTGCATCAGCCAGGTGCAGAAGCCGACCCCGAACAGCGTCCCGGCGTTCAGCCCCAGCCAGTACCAGCGCCGCAGCCGCGCCCCCGCCAGAAGCGCGGCGCCGATGGCGACGACCATGCCGTAGGTGACGAGCCCCAGCATCGGGTTGGGGAAGCCGAAGACGGCGGCCTGGTCGCTCTTCATGATGTTGCCGCAGGAGACGACCGGGTTCAGGCTGCAGCCCGGGGTGAAGTTCGGGTCCTCCAGCAGCTTGAACTTGTCGAGCGTGATCACCCACGCCGCGAGCAGTCCCGCCGCGCCCGTGACCACCAGCGTCCAGGCGAACGCCCGGCCCGCACCGACCGTCGTGTCCTGCTCGGGCTCCTCGTTCCGGGCGAGGGAAGCCTCGTCCTTCACGCGCGTCATCGTCATGGCGGCGACGTTACACGCGGAATCCTTTCATTGCGGTTTTACCCGTTTTCTTCCACCGAAACGAGGGAAGGCCCCGGCGCCAGGTCAACACGCCTGCTGCCGGGGCCCCTTCGGTCGATGGGTCAGGTGCGCACCCGGCGCACGGGCAGCAGGCAGTGGGCGCTGCGCGCCACCATCTCCTCGTCCGCGAGGAACGCCCGAAGCTGCTCCTCGCTGACCGGCTTGCCCTGCACCGCCTCGGGCCACGGGCGCAGCGAGCAGATGAGATAGGCCTTGCCGCTCTCGTGGGCGGCCTTCTCCCACTGCGGCGGCACCGGGCACTGCACCCTCATGAACGGCAGGTTGAGCACCGCCTGTTCGGCCTCCACCAGCAGTGTGACCGGGATCCGGGTCTCGCGGGAGAGGTCCGTCACCTTGTCGCCGATCGACAGGCCGATCTTCTCCAGCTGGTCGCGCAGTGCCTCCGACCCGGCCTCGGGACCGTCGCTGCCGTCCCCGAGCGAGTACACCATCAGGAACGGCGTCACGGGCGAGTCGGAGTCGGCCTCGGGCTCATTGGTCCAGGGGATGACGGTGAGGGTGCCCAGAGGGGATTCCTGCTGCCCAGGCGTTGCGGCGGTCGTGGAAGAGGTCATGCTGCCGGATGGTACTGCCGTCTTACGGAGCCTTCGGGCTGGTTTTCACCCGTTCAGCCGATATGCCCGGGCGGTGATTCACCTGGCCGGGTAATGGAATGCGGTTACACCGTCCGGAACACCAACGGATACACCCCTCCCGGGCACACCCTCCGGACACACCCCGGACACACCCTCCGGAACGGTTCGCGAGCAGGATCGTTTGCCCGGGGGAGCCACGACGACCAGGGGAGCCCGATCGATGAGCGTCGCACAGTCGTTGTCCCGTCTCCTCCCGCGCCGGCGCGCCGTATTGCGGGCGCTGTTCACGCTGACCGTCTCCGCGTTCACCGGCGGCGCGCTCGCCCATGTCGCCACCACGCGCCCCGAAGGCGCGGGAGACAAGAACGCCGACGGGGCCGACGAGATGTACAAGGGCCGGCACATCCGGGTCGTCCCCCCGGTGGCAGGGGCGCGGTACGACGTACGGATCGACGGGAGACCGCTGCACCTGATGCGGTGCGCCGACGGCGGCTATCTCACGCCCGTCGACCACTACCAGTCGTACCCGACACCTCTCGCCGCCGCGCGCGCCGCCGTGGACGAGCTGGGCTCCGCCCGACTGGCCCCAGGAGGACACCATGGTGTACGTCCGTAAGAACCAGCGCGACCTGACCTCCGCCGAGCGGAAGAAGTTCGTCAGCGCGGTACTGGCACTCAAAAGGAGCGGCCGGTACGACGACTTCGTCCGTACACACATCGAGTACTACAACGCGGACGGCGAGGACGACCTGCGGGTCGCGCACATGGCGCCGTCCTTCCTGCCGTGGCACCGCCAGTACCTGCTGGACTTCGAGCGTGCCCTCAGGCGCGTCGACCCGACGGTGACCGTCCCCTACTGGGACTGGACCCGAGACAACACCCCGGCCGCGTCCCTGTGGGGCGAGGACTTCATGGGCGGCAACGGCCGGCGCGGCGACCACCAGGTGATGACCGGGCCCTTCGCGTACGCCAGGGGGGACTGGCCGATCACGGTCGGCGTGACCGAAAGTCCCTTCCTCACCCGTGACTTCGGCAACCCGGCCAACCCCATCGGCCTGCCGACCGAGCGGGAGCTCGCCCGCGCGACCGCGGAAAGCGTCTACGACTCCGCCCCTTGGGACTCCACCAGCCGAACCGGCTTCCGCAACGCCCTCGAAGGGTGGACCCGTGCGAGCGGCAACGGCCGCTGGCGCAACCACAACCGTGTCCACCGATGGGTCGGCGGCCTGATGCTCGGCGGCGCGTCGGTCAACGACCCGGTCTTCTGGCTGCACCACTCCTTCATCGACCTGATCTGGTCGCGCTGGCAGCGGAAGAACCCCCGGGCCGCCTACCTGCCCGCCACCCCGCCCCCGCCGGGCTCCGCCCAGTACCGGCGGGTCGTCGCCCGGGACGAGCCGATGCCGCCGTTCGAGGTCACCCCCGCCGACGTAGCCGACCACCACCGCGTCTACCGCTACGCGTAACGGCGCGCCCGGCAAGCGGAACGGCCCCCCGGCGGTGAGCCGGGGGGCCGGACGCGGGGGTACGCGCGGTGGTTCAGTGGCCGTAGCCCTTGTGGTCCTTCTTGTGGCCGTCGACGTTCGCGCACTGGTTGCCGAACGCGGGGTTCAGCAGACCGATGATGTCGATGGTGTTGCCGCACAGGTTGATCGGGATGTGGATCGGGACCTGGACCGCGTTGCCGGAGATGACACCGGGGGACTCGACGGCAGCGGCGTCGGACCGTGCGTCGGCGACGGCCAGGCCGGTTCCGCTGAGGGCGACAGCGCCCGTGCCGACGATGACGGCGGCAGCCTTCGCGATGCGAGACATCAAAATCTCCTTGTACGTGGAAATCGGACCGCGGACCTGCGGTCGTCACTCCCCTACAACGCCGCTCGTCAGGCCGGGTAACGGCCGCGCCACTCCAACAGCCGGTCGCGGCACAGGGTTCCCTCATTCGGACGCGGGGAGCGGGGGGAAGGGCGAGGGTGCGGTCAGTTCTTCGGCTGTGCCAGGCCCAGCGACGAGTCGAGCGCTCCGGTGACGGTCGGTGCCAGGAAACCGGCCTGCGGCAGTTCGACGCCCGGCAGGCCGAGCGACTCGGCGCGCGGCAGGGTGACGGGGGAGCCCAGGATCGCGCCCGGGGTGGTCGCCTGCACCTCGGAGGCGGGGGCCGCGACCAGGGCCCGGCCCGACGGCTCACCCTCGACGACGTCCGGCAGCGGGGCGCTGACCAGCGTCTCCGGGACGCCCGCCGTGACCGGGAGCTGCGGCAGCATCAGCGGCTGCACCTTGCCCTCCCCGTGCCCGGTGAGCCCCATGGGCGCGCCCGGGAGCGGGATGGGAACGCCGGTACGCAGCGTCGGCGTCTCGGTGGGGAGTACGGTGCCGAGTCCGTGCAGCGGTACGTCCACCGGTGCGACGGGGACGGCGGCGGCCGCCTCGGCGGGTGACGCCATCGCCGCCGACGCGAGGCAGCTGACGACGATCCCCATGCCGGCCTGATATTTCCGGTTCATTGCTGCGTACGCCTTCCGGGGCTGTGAGTACGGTGTTGCCCAAAAGAACGAGCACGCGCCGAAAAACGCGTCAGAATTCGCCTGGTTGCAGCAATGTCGAAGCCCCGGTGTTGACGGCCGAGCACGCCGAAAGGCCGACGGAAACGTCATTGTTTCCCGTCGGCCCCGGCAGCGTCGCGTACGCGTAGTGCATTCCCGGCCGTTGCCGGGTTTTTTGTGGGCGTGTTACTTGCCCAGCGGCAGCCCGCCCAGGAGGGGCTGCGCGGTGTCCTTCGCGGGCTCCAGTCCACCGGCGGCGCCCTGCACCTTGTCGACGGCCTTGCCGTCGGTCACTTTGCCGACCGCGTCGGTCGGAACCGCCTCGGTCAGACCGCGCTTGCCCAGGGCTTCGACTCCTCCGTTGAGGCTGGACGGGGTGAGGCTGTCGACGGCGAAGGCCGGCGCGGCCGCGCCCAGAGCCATCACGGAACCGGCGACGACCGCAGCAACCTTGGTGGGCTTCATTGGAGTGAGTCCTTCCTGGAATGGCGTCTGTTCGCTGCAACTCGCGCGCTCCACAGGCCACTTGGAGCCACCTGTGCAGTGCTCTGCCTTCTGTAACGAGACCTCCGCGTGGGGGAAACTCCGCGAGCCCGGAATTCTCGGCACTGCACCCGAACGATACGAACTCGTCCTATTCTCCGATCGGTATGAGGAGCAAGGCCGACGGCCGTGTCGGCTCAGCGGGGGGACTGAGGCGGCACGGCCGTCGGTGCGTGGGACGCGATGGGGCGCGGGGCCTAGCGCTCGGCGGTCACCGGCGCCGGCTGGGAGGTGGCCGGGAGCGTGGTCGCGGGGAGCGTGCTCACGCCCGTCGCCGGTGTGCCGGTCATCTTGGTGACGTCCCGCATGATGATGTCCATCAGGGTCTTGGTCGCGGCCTGCACCTGGGACGCCGAGGTGACCGCCTGACCCTTGACCGCGGAGGCGACCAGGTCGTCGATGGCCTTGTCCATGGCGGCCAGGGCCTTGTCCATGTCCGCGTCCGCGGTGTCCAGGGATTCCATGGCGTCCATGGAGCCCGCGGAGTTGATGGAGTCCAGGGAGTTCACGGAGTCCATGGGGTCCAGGGGGGTGTCGTCGGCCGCCGTCCCGGTGCCGGCGGTGCCGGTGGTCCCGGTCGTGCCCGTCGTACCGGTCGTGCCGGTGGTCCCGGTCGTGCCGGAGGTGTTGGTCTTGGATTCGGCCGCCGCCTTCTTCAAGGCCTCGATGGCGGCCGTGAGGTCCTTCATCTGCTGGTTCGTCTCACCAGCGGGGAGTGTCTGGGTGCTGCTCGTGCCCGCTACGGTGCCGAGCACGGAGTCGAGCACGTCGCCGATCGAGCCGAGGATGTCGCCGATGTCCTCCGGCGCCTTGGCCCCCTGCTCGGCGGCGTGGGAGGTGGAGTGGGCGAGTGCGGGTCCCGCCGTACCGAGTGTGAGCGCGGCACAGAGTGCGGTGACCGCCACGCGGCGGGGTGTCAGGAGACGCATGCCTTGTCCTTCCAGTGATGCGTCGGAACGTGACATCACCGTGAGTCCGCTCATTGCGACCCGCAAACGCATGCGTGACAAATGCGCATGGGCCCGATGGGTGAATCGGGCCGCCTGACCTGCCGGGAAGAGTGCCCGACGCTCCGTCACCTGATCATGGTGACGCGCCGCCGATGGAGTGGCCCGCCCGTCCCTTTCGCGCTCACGCAGAAGTGCGCCATCCCCGGAGGGATGGCGCACTGTCGTCACGCCCGGCTGTCGTGCGCGCGAAGCGCCGCGTGCGTCAGTCGTTGATGCAGACGTTGCCGAAGGTCGGGTTCAGCGCACCGATGATGTCGATGGTGTTGCCGCACAGGTTGATCGGGATGTGGATCGGCACCTGGACCACGTTGCCGGAAATGACACCGGGGGACTTCACGGCCGCGGCATCCGCGTCGGCGTGCGCGACGCCGGTGGCACCGACGACGGACGCGGCGACGGCGGAGGTCAGGACGGCTGCCTTCGCGATACGGGACATGGTGACGAACTCCTAGGTCGATGAGGCACAGCGGCCGACGTGGCCGGCTACACCAACAACGCCCCAGAATTTCGCCGGTTGCGCGACCGAATGGGTGACGCGCCCGCCGGAAGCCCGCGCGCGACACGCCGCCCCGCCAACGCGGCGTGAAAATCGGGAAGTTGCTCCGGCGGTGTTTCGCATGCTTCTGGTCGTGTTTGCTGAGTTATAACGTACATCTCGCTGGACGCGGTCCTCACTCGTCAAAGCGGAGAACCAGTATGGGGAATTCAGAGGTTCTTGCAGTGCGGGCGCGCCCGAATAACACGCGCCGCTGACATTCGCCCGCGCACCGGAAAGCGCATGTCCCGCCGACCCCGCCAGTCCCGTCGAATCCGCCGGAACCCTCACTGCCGCCCGCTTCCCAGAAAGCTTCGTAGAAAGGGTCACGCGTGCGTCCCCCATTCACCGCATTGCATGTTGTCCAGCCGGGTGACGGCGGGGTGGCCCGCGTGGTCGTCGACGTGGTCGGCGCGCAGCTGGACCTGGGAATGCGGGTCGCCGTCGCCTGCCCGCCCGGCACGCCGCTGGCTCTCGCGGTCGACGCGTGCGGGGCGGACGTGCACCCGTGGCCGGCGGGCCGCGAGCCGGGGCCGCGGCTGGTCGCCGAAAGCCGCCGGATCGCCGCGCTGGTGAATCACGTACGCCCCGACCTGGTGCACGCGCACAGTGCGAAGGCCGGGCTTGCCGCCCGGATCGCCGTACGCGGCCGGGTGCCCACCGTGTACCAGCCGCACGCCTGGTCGTTCGAGGCGGTCGACGGGGTGACCGGTGCCCTCGCCAGGGGGTGGGAGCGCTGGGCCGCCCGCTGGACCGACCGGGTCATCTGCGTCAGCGAGGCGGAACGGCGGCGCGGCGAACACGCGGGGGTCCGGGCGCCCTGGACGGTCGTCCACAACGGTGTGGACGCCCAGCGGTTCCGCGCCGGACCGGGCCGGGCCGACGCCCGCGCCGCGCTCGGGCTGCCCGCCTCGGCACCGCTCGTGGTGTGCGTGGGGCGGCTGTGCCGGCAGAAGGGCCAGGACACGCTCCTGGAGGCATGGCCCGCCGCCCTCGACCGCGTACCGCACGCCCGGCTCGTCCTCGTCGGCGACGGCCCCGCTGCCGGGGCGCTGCGCAGCGCCGCCCGGCTGACCACCGCCGGACACTCGGTCACCTTCGCCGGTGCCGTCCCCGACCCCGCGCCCTGGTACCGGGCCGCCGACCTGGTCGTCCAGCCGTCGCGCTGGGAGGGCATGGCCCTCGCGCCGCTGGAGGCCATGGCGGGCGGCCGGACCGTCCTCCTCACCGACGTGGACGGCGCCCGGGAGAGCCTGCCGCCGGGCCACGAGACGTACTGCCTGGTCCGCCCCGACGACCCGGCCGCCCTCGGTGCCGCACTCGCCCGCCTCCTCCAGCGGCCCGTCCTCCGGGAGGCCCTGGGCCGCCAGGCCCAGCAGCACGTGCTGCGGCACTTCGACGTGCGGCGTGCCGGCGCGGCCATCGCGGACGTGTACCGCGAGGTGACCGCCACGCCACGCCACGAGCTCAGGGAGCCGATCTCCCAGTGACCACGGAAAGCACCAGCCCGGCCACCACCACGGTCGTCCCGCCCCGAGGTGCGGCGGACCGGGTCGCCCTGCCACCACGCCGCCCGGTGCCCGCGCCGGCCTTCGTCTCCTCCCTGGTCGCCGCAGACTGCGTCGCCGTCCTGTTCGCCGCGCTGGTGCTCGACCCCGAGCAGCGCAGCGCCGCCCTGCTGATGCAGCTCACCGCGTGCCTGGCCGCGCTCAACGGGTACGCCGGCCTCTACCGGCCCGGCGCCGTCGCCTCGGTACTCGACGAGCTGCCCACCCTCGCCGGGAGGGCGGCCGTCGCGTGGTGCGCCGCCGCCGCGCTGCTCGCCGCGCAGTCCGCGCAGCGCGCCATCGGCCCGGCAGCGCTGGCCGCCGCGTACGCCGTCCACCTGGGCCTCGTGTGCGGGTGCCGTGCCGTCCTGCACCACCGGCGCCGTGCCGCGTCCCGCGCGCACCCGCGCTCCGCGCTCGTCATCGGCTCCGCCACCGCCGCGCAGCGGCTGGCCGAGACCCTCGCCAGGCACCCCGAGTACGGCATGCGCCCGGTCGGCATCGTCACCACCCACCGCCCACCGGCCCCGGCCGAATCGTCACTGCCGGTGCTGACGACCCCCGAGGAGATCCACCGGGCCGTCATCCAGAACACCGTGCGCGACGCGGTGTTCGCCGGAGGCGAGCAGCCCGACCTCGTGGCGCTGCTGCGCCACTACGGCTGCGCCGGCTGGCTGGTCGGCGGCACCGGGGGCGGCATGCCGATGGGCCAGCACCTGTGGGGCCACGCCTGCCGGCGCCTGGAGGCGCCGCCCGCGCACCGGGGCCGGCTGCCCAAACGGATCCTCGACGTCACGGTCGCCGGGCTCATGCTCGCCGCCCTCTCGCCGCTCCTGCTGCTGTGTGCGGCGGCGATCCGGCTGTCGGACGGCCCCGGCGTGATCTTCCGTCAGGAGCGCGTCGGCCAGGACGGCCGGCTGTTCACCCTGCTGAAGTTCCGTACGCTGCGGCCCGCCGACGACGAGGAGGCCGCGACCCGCTGGAGCGTCGCCCACGACGAGCGGATGAGCGTCGTCGGAACGTTCCTGCGGCGTACCTCGCTCGACGAGCTGCCACAGCTCTGGAACGTGCTCCGCGGCGACATGAGCCTGGTCGGCCCGCGCCCCGAACGCCCCTACTTCGTCGACAGGTTCAGCCGCGTCCACCCCGGTTACGCGGCCCGCCACCGGATGCCCGTCGGGCTGACCGGGCTCGCGCAGGTGCACGGGCTGCGCGGCGACACCTCCATCGAGGACCGGTGCCGCTTCGACAACCACTACATCGACCACTGGTCGCTCTGGCAGGACGTGTGCATCCTGCTGCGTACGGCGGCCTCGCTGATCCGCCCGGCGGGCAGCTGATGCCGGTACGCAAGTGGGCACCGCTGGTGCCGTTGCTCGCCGTCGTCGCGCTGCTCGCCGTCCCGCCGCCGCGCGGCTCCTCCGGCACCGGCACGGTGGCGGACGCCGCGTCCGCCGTGCTGGTCGTCTTCTGCGCGGTACGGGTGGTCCGGGACCGGGCACGGCCGCTGTCGCGGACGGCGGCCGTCGTACTGGGCCTGCCCGTGCTCGGCATCTGCGGCGCGGCCGTCGCGTCCCACGACCCGGCGGCGAGCCTGCCGGGCGTCGCCCGCTACCTCCAGGTCTTCGTCCTCGTACCGGCGGCCGTGGTGCTGCTGGTACGCGACCGGCGGGACTTCGCCGTGGTCGCCTGGTCGGTGATCGGCCTCGCACTGGTGCAGGGGTCGGTGGGGGTGGTGCAGCACCTGACCGGCACGGGCGCCTCGTACATGGGGGAGGACGTCCGGGCCGTCGGGACGTTCGGGGCGACGGACGTGATGGGCATGGCGACGGCCGTCGCGTACGGGATCGTCGCGGCCGCCGGGATCGCGCTCGGGTCGCCGGGGCGGCGGGCCAGGGCGTGGGCCCTGGCCTGCGGCGGGTTGCTCGTCGTGCCGCTGGTCGTGTCGTTCAGCCGGGGCGCGTGGATCGCGACGGTGGCCGCGTGCGCGCTGCTCCTCGCTCTGTGCGGGGTGCGGCGGGCCGTGCGGGTGGGCCTGGCGGCGGGCGCCCTGGGCGTGGTCCTGGTGGCCGGGCTGGGCGTCGGTTCGCAAGCGGTCCAGGAACGGGTGGCGAGCATCTCGCAGGTCACGGCAGCCCCGGACCGGTCGGTCACCGACCGGTACACCATGTGGGCCGCGGCGGCCGGGATGTGGCGCACCGAACCGCTCACGGGCGTCGGGCTCAAGGGCTTCCCCCACTACCGGGACAGCCACGCCTCGCTGGCCCTGTCGTCGGGCAGCGACACGGCGGGCGCGGGCAGCGGCTTCAAGCGGCAGCCCCTGCTGTCGCCGCACAACATGTACCTGCTGGTCCTCGGCGAGCAGGGGCTGCTGGGCCTGCTGACGGTCGCGGGCAGCTGGCTCGCCCTGCTGGCGTGCGCGCTACGGCGCCTGGCGGACACCCGTGGGGACGGCCTGGAGTGCGCCCTGGTCGCGGTGGGCCTGCTGGTCTGGCAGCTCGTCGACTTCGCGTACGCGGACATCGGCGGCCCCGCGACGGTCCTCACGGCCCTGGTGCTGGGCCTGGCGGCGTGGTGGTCCTTCGCCCCGCCCCGGCCGGCGGCGACCGCGTACCCGTCCGGCCTCCGGGGCGACCCGCCCCCGCACCCTCGCCCCCCGGCCCCCTGGGCGCCCCCCGCCACGGCCCCGGGCACCGGCCCCGTACCGCCCACCGTTCCCGGCCCGGCCACCGCGACCCGACCGCAGGCCGCCGCCCCGTCGCGCACCGCTGCCCCACGGGTCACCGCCACCCCGCCGCACACCGCCGCCCCGCCGCACACCGCCGCCCCGCCGGGCACCGCCGCTCCGGCGCGTACCGCCGTTCCGTCGGGTGCTCGCGACGCGGGGGTGCCGCATGGCTGACCGTCCGCGGCGTGTCGTGGTGGCCGCGCGGCCCGCGCCGGAGGGTGGCGGACCGGTATGGGCGCCGTCCGGCCGGCTCCTCGCCCGGGCGGCCGCGCTCACGGCCGCCCTGACGGCGGTGGGCGCCCTGCTGGGGCTGGTCCGGGACCAGCTGCTCGCCCGCACGTTCGGCGCGGGTACCGGCACGGACGCCTTCCTCGTCGCCTGGACCGTCCCGGAATTCGCGGCCACGCTGCTCATCGAGGACGGCATGGCCCTCGTCCTCGTGCCCGCCTTCGCCGCCGCCCTCTCCGGCCGGACCGACCGGACCGGCGGCCCCGATCCCGTACACGCCCTCGTCAGGGGAACCCTCCCCAGGACGGTCGTCGCCACGAGCGCGGCGACCGGGCTGCTCGTGCTGGCCGCGCCCCAGGTGGTCGCCCTGCTCGCGCCCGGACTGCCCGAGCGCCAACTCGCCGTCGACTGCACCCGGTTGACCGCCACCTGCCTGCTCACCTTCGCGCTCGCCGGGTACTGCAGCGCGGCACTCCGCGCCCACGGCCGGTTCCTCGCACCCGCCGCGATCTACGTCGCGTACAACACCGGCATCATCACGGCGGTCGTCCTCCTCGACCCCGGCGCGTGGGGCGTACGCGCGGCGGCGGCCGGAGTGGCGGTGGGCGGTGTGCTCATGGTGCTGGTGCAGGCGCCGGTCCTGTGGCGGCAACTGCGTACCCCCGGCTCGGCCCCCGCGCGGGGCGGGACGGCGCCCCGCCTCCTCCTGGCCGCGCTCGCGCCGGTGATCGTGTTCGCGCTGAGCCGCCAGTCGCAGGTCCTGGTCGAGCGGTTCCTCGCCGCGCCCCTGCCCGCCGGGGCGATCTCGCACCTCAACTACGCGCAGAAGGTCGCCCAACTGCCGATGGTCCTCTCGCTGATGCTCTGCACGGTCAGCTTCCCGGTCGTCGCGCGGGCGCTCGCGGCCGGTGACACGGCGACCGCGCGGCGACGGACCGAGCGGGACCTGCTGCTCGCGGGCGTGATCGTCCTCGTCGGCGCCGCGACCGTCATCGCCGCCGCACCGCAGATCGTCCACCTGCTGTTCCAGCGGGGCGCGTTCGACGGCGCCGACACCGCCGCCACGGCGGCCGTCATGCGGGTGTATGCCCTCGGACTGCTCGGCCACACCCTCGTCGGCGCCCTCGTCCGCTGCTACTTCTCCGCCTCGCGCCCCCTGTGGTACCCGGCCGCCGCCATGCTCGGCGGCATCACCGTGACCGCCGCCGCAGGTCACGCCTGGGCCGGGGCGTGGGGCGCCGAAGGCATCGCCGCGGCCAACGCGCTCGGCATCACCCTCACCGCCGCCCTCCTCCTTCTCGGTGTCCGCAGGCAGAGTGTCCCCCTCGACGCCCGCGGCCTCGCCGCGGGGCTCGCCCGGCTCACGGCCGCGGCGGCCGTCGCCACCGCCGCCGGGTGGTGGTGCGCGGCCGGCCCACCGCTCCTGGCGGTCGCCCTGGCCTGTGCCGCCGTCCCGGCCGCCTTCACCGCCACCGCCTGGGTGCTGCGCGCCCCGGTGGTCCCCTCCCTGATCCGCTCCGCGCACCCGTTCCGTCGGCTCACGAAGGCCCGCTCATGAACCAGCCGAGAATCCCCCTGTGGGTGGCGATGTACCACTCCATCGACGACACCACGGACGACGACCCGTACCACGTGACCGTCTCCCCCTCCCGCCTCGACAAGCAATTGCGCTGGCTGCGCGACCACGGCCTGCGCGGAGTCGGCCTGCGGCAACTCCTGCTGTACGCGGCACGCCACGGAGACACCCGCGGGCTGGTCGGCCTCACCTTCGACGACGGGTACGCCGACTTCCTCGACAACGCCGTCCCGGTCCTTCGCCGCCACGAGTGCACGGCCACCGTCTTCGTCCTCCCCGGCCGGCTCGGCGGCGACAACGGCTGGGACGCGCTCGGCCCGCGCAAGCCCCTGCTCACCGAGGACGGCGTCCGCCGCTGCGCCGCCGCCGGCATGGAGGTCGCCTCGCACGGCCTGCTCCACGTCTCCCTGTCCGCCGCCCCCGAGCACGTGCTGCGTGAGGAGACGGCAGACAGCCGGGAACTGCTCCGCACCCTCACGGGAACCGCCCCGGACGGCTTCTGCTACCCGTACGGCCACGTCGACGAGCGCGCGGTGCGCGCCGTGCGGGAGGCGGGGTACGCGTACGCGGCAGCCATCGACCCGTGCGCCCTGAACAGCGTGTTCGCCGTGCCCCGGGTGCACATCGGGCAGCGCGACACCGCCTGGCGGCTGCACGCCAAGCGCCGGCTGCACGGGGTGCGGCGCGCCCCGGTACCCGTGTCATGAAGGCACTGAACGTCCTGCACGTCATCACCGGCCTCGGCATCGGCGGCGCCGAACAGCAACTGCGCCTGCTCATCCCGCACATGGACCGGGTCCGCAGCAGCGTCGTCACCCTCACCAACCCCGGCCCGGTCGCCCGGGCCCTCCGCGCCGACGGGGTGCCGGTCGCCCACCTGGGCATGCGCGGCAACCGCGACCTGTCCGCCCTGCCCCGGCTGACCCGGCTGATCCGGCAGGGCGCCTATGACGTCGTCCACACGCACCTGTACCGGGCCTGCCTGTACGGCCGGCTCGCCGCCCGGCTGGCCGGCGTACGGACGGTCGTCGCGACCGAGCACTCGCTGGGCGCCGCGCAGATCGAGGGCCGGCGGCTGAGCCCCGGGGCGCGGGCCCTGTACCTGGCCGGCGAGCGGCTCGGTACGTCGACGGTCGCCGTCTCCGACACGGTGGCCCGGCGCCTGGCCGCGTGGGGGGTGCACCCGGGGCGCATCCGGGTCGTGCCCAACGGCGTCGACGTGCGGCGCTTCGCCTTCGACCCGGCCGCCCGGGGGGCGGCGCGGCGACGGCTGGGCCTGGCGCCCGACGCGTACGTCGTCGGCGGGGTGGGGCGGCTCGCGCCCGGCAAGCGGTTCGACACGCTGATCCGGGCGGTCGCGGCGCTGCCCGCCGACGCCCGGCTGCTGCTGGTGGGGGAGGGCGAGCAGCGGCAGCCGCTGGAGCGGGTCGCCCGGGAATGCGGGGCGGCGGACCGGGTCGTGTGGGCGGGCGCGGTCGACCGTGGCCTGCCGGAACTGCTGTCCGCCATGGACGTGTTCGTGTCCACGTCCGCCGACGAGGCGTTCGGGCTCGCGATCGTCGAGGCGCTGGCCGCCGGGCTGCCCGTGCGGTACGTGGCCTGCCCCGCGCTCGACGACCTGCCGCCCGAGGAGGCGCCGGGGGCCCGCCGGATCGGCGGGGCGGTCGCGGACGTGGCCGCCGAGCTGCGGTCGGTCACCCGGGAACGGCTGCCCGTGCCCGCCGCCGTGCACCGCTACGACATCGCCCGCAGCGCCCGGCAGTTGATGTCGCTCTACCACGACCTCCACGACGGCCTTTACGACGACCTTTACGACGGAGCGAGTTGTCGATGACCACGACCCAGTCCCTTGCCGTACGCCGTGCGATCGGCTGGCTCACCCGCCTCAAGCGCACCCGCCGACGGTGGCTCGTCCCGGGCGCCGCGCTGCTGGGCCTCCTGGTCGGCGGCTTCTACGGGCTGCTGAAGACCCCCGAGTACGCGGCGACCAGTTACGTCATCGTCGTACCGTCCGCGAAGTCCGACCCGGCCGGGGCGATGGGCCTGGCGCAGGCGTACGGGCGGGTCGCGACCGACATCGCGGTCGTCGGCGACGCCCAGGTCGCCGCCGGTGTGCCGGTGGAGACCCTGCGCACGAGCGTGCAGGCCGTGACCTCGCCGGACGCCCCGATGATCGCCATCACCGCGAGGGCGCCGGAGGCCGCGGTCGCGGCGGGCATGGCCGACAGCGTGGCCAGGGCCCTGGTGCAGAAGGGCTCCCACACCGAGGGCAGCACCGGGGTGAAGGTCCTCCAGTTCACCCGGGCCGCCACACCCACCAGTCCCGTCTCCCCGTCGGCGTCGCTGTCCGCGCTCGTCGGCGGCTGCGCGGGCGGACTGCTCGGTGCCCTGGCCCTGCTCGTGCGGCCCCGGTACCCCCGGCGCGGGGAGCGGGCCGGGTACAGGTCCGTGCCGGGGCCGGTGGCACAGCAGGAGGCGCTCGTATGACGTGGGAGGTCACCGTCTGCCGGGACGGCGAGGAGTTCGGCCGGCTGGGGCCGGAGTGGACGGACCTGTACCGGCGGTGCGCCGGCGCCACCCCGTTCCAGTCGCACTCCTGGCTGCACTCCTGGTGGGTGTCGTACGGCACCCCCGGCTGTCTGCGCGTGGTCCTCGTACGCCGGGACGGGCAGCTCCTCGCCGCGGCGCCGCTGCGGCTGGTGCGCGGACCGCTGCCCGTACTGACGCACCTGGGCGGGGCGATCACCGACTTCTCCGACGTGCTCGTCGACGACACGCGCGCCGAGGAGGCGGTACCGGCGCTGACCGGGGCCCTCGGCCGACTGGCCCGTACCGCCGTGATCGACCTCCGGGAGGTACGGGCGGAAGCCGCCGCCCAGCGGGTCTACGCGAACTGGCGCGGTCCGCGCCACCGCCTGCCCGACTCGGTCTGCATGGAGCTGCCCGCCGCGTCCATCGACGAGCTGGTCGGCCGGCTGCCGTCGTCCCGCGCCCAGCGCGCCCGGTCCAAGCTGCGGAGGCTCGACAAGCTGGGCATCGAGGAGCACGTCGTCCCGCCCGCCGAGGTGCCGGGCGCGCTCCGGCGACTCCTGGACCTGCACCAACGCCAGTGGGCGGACCGGGGAGTGACGCCGGAGCACCTCCGGCCCCGGTTCGCGGAGCACCTCCAGCGGGCGGTGCGGTCGATGGTGGAGTCGGGGGACGCGATGGTGACGGAGTTCCGCATGGCCGGAGACGTGGTCGCCGCGGACCTCACGCTGATGTCACCGCTGCTTTCCGGCGGCTACCTCTACGGGGCGGACCCGGTGCTGCGCAGCAGCAAGGTGGACGTCGCCACCCTGCTGTTGCGCAACGGCGCCCGGGAGAGCAGCGCCAGTGGCCGCGTCAAACTGAGCCTGCTGCGCGGCCGGGAGCCCTACAAGAGCCACTGGCGTCCCGAACCGGTCGTCAACCAGAGGCTGTTGCTGGCCCGGCGACGGACGGCGGCACCGCTGCTGCTCCTGGCCGGCTGCGCGGCCGGCCGCCGCTGGGCGGCGGACCGGTTGCGCGACCGTACCTGGGTGCGGCGGCTCATGCCGTGAGGTGACGGCGCCATTCGAACCGGACGCACAGCTTGCGGCCCAGCCACTTCTCGACCCACTCACCGAGGTCCAGCGGCGTACAGGCGGGCCGCTCCGGCTGCGGCTCGGGCTCGGGCTCGGGCTGCGGCTCGGGTTCCGGAGTGGGCTCCGGATTGGGATCCGGGGTCGGCTCCGGGGCCGGTTCGGTGGGGTCGCCCTTCCCGGACAGCTTCGTGCGGAACACCTCGGACGACTTCGGATTCTCGTCGCACTGCCAGACGCCGTGCGGGCAGTAGTCCGTGATCGTGTGGTAGAGCGGCTTGTTCTTCTCGATCCAGTCCAGCATGCGCCGCATGTACTCCGGGTTGTCGCCGTTGCGGAACAGCCCCCACTCCGGATACGAGATGGGCTTGCCGTGCTCGGCGGCGAACCGCACGTGCTCCCGCAGCCCGTAGGGCTCGTTCACCTGCTCGTCGAAGGTCAGGCCCGAAGGCTGGTCGTACGAGTCCATCCCGATGATGTCGACGACGTCGTCACCGGGGTAACAGGCGGTCCACGGAACGGCGTCCCGCCCGCGGTTGGGCGCGAAGTCGAACCGGAACCGCTGCCCCGGCACCTCGCGCATGGTGGTGACGATGCGCTTCCAGTACGTCTTCCAGGCCTCCGGGTCGGGACCGCAGCGGTGCGAGTAGGTGATGCCGTTCATCTCCCAGCCGAGGACGACGACGGTGTCCGGCACGCCGACCCGTACGAGACGTTCCGCCAGGGCCCGGAAGTGCCGGTCGAACCGCCCGTCCGCGCCGAGCCGCAGCAACTGGCGTACGACGGGGTCGGGGAGGTGGCTCTCGTTGCGCTCCAGCATGGGCACGTTGAGGACGAACAGCCGGTCCTTCCGGGCCTGCCGCCACTGTGCCCAGTGCTCCAGGAACCCGGGGCGCCCCTCGATGTTGGTCCACACATCGCCCGGGAGGTAGGTGTGCCCCACCCGCAGCTCGGTGCCGCCCAGCCACTTGCGCAGCCCCGCCATGCGGTGGATGCCCCGCGGACCGTAATCCAGGTAGGCCCCCATCGCCGTCCGGGCTTCCTCCTCCGCCGCCTCCCGTGCCCCCGCCCCGGGCTGCGCCCCGTCCGCGTCCCCGGCGCCCGTGCCCTGCTCCGGTGCGGGTCCGTCCTTGGGGCCGGGTTCCACGCCGGGCCCCGGCCCGCGCTCCGTCCCTGCCGCCGTACCCGGCCCCGTCCCCGCGTCCGTCTCCGGCCCCGGCCCCGTCCCTGCGTCGGCCCCCGGCCCTGTCCCCGCCGCGTCCCCGGCCGCCTCGGGTTCCGTCCTCGCTCCCGCGTCCGTCTTCGTCCCCGCGTCCGCCACCCTCCCGTCCGCGTCCGCGTCCGCGTCCCCGTCGCCGCCCGGGCCCGGCCCCTGCCGCGGTCCGGCGACCGGGGCAGAGGCCGGCACGGCGGCATGGCCGGGCGGGGCCGACACGGCGGAGCCCGCCATCAGCAGGCTGAGCAGACCGGCGGTGAGCACCCCCAGCCGTGCGCCTTTCGTCTTCGCTCTCCGGTGACCCATGTCCGCTCCTTCGCCAGGCGTCAGGATTTCGCCAGCCACTCGGAGCAAAAGTATTGTTAATGGGCCGATCGGGATCGCGGTCCCGTCCCCCAGTAGGCCGTTGGGGGATTTCATCGCCCGCTCGGGGGCATCCGGGCACAGAAAAGCCGGTCCCGGAGCGCTCCGGGACCGGCTGTTACGCGGCCGAGGCCTGATGCTGCGTCACTTGTTGATGCAGACGTTCCCGAAGGCCGGGTTCAGCAGCGCGACGATGTTGACGGTGTTGCCGCAGATGTTGATCGGCACGTGCACCGGAACCTGGACGACGTTGCCGGACAGGACGCCCGGGGAGCCCACGGCGGCACCGTTGGCGTCAGCGTCGGCGACAGCAGGCGCGGCCGCACCCAGCGCCATGACCACACCGGCGACGGCTACCGCAGCCTTCTTGCACTTCATAGTTTCGGGTCCTTTCCACAGGAGGAAGTCTTGCCACGGATTTCGTGACGGGCGAGCCCGATGAGGCCCGGCTTCCACTGCGAAAATCACAACGAATGCGAAAGCGGAAAGACACCATTGAGGCTGCATTCCGCACCGATTCACTCGAACCGCCGAGCACCGGCCGGAGGCAGATGGCTCAACGACTGGGCCACACGGGGCGGGTCACCAGGACCTCCCATTCGTGGTCCGGCAGTCCCGGGACGGCCCGGCCCAGCGCTCTCCATTCGCGCATCAACGACGAATAGACGGGGACCGTGTCGGCCTCCGTCGCTTGCCTGCTCTGTGGGATGAGGGGCACACGCTGCCATTTACCGGCGCGAGGAGCCATGCCGAACCTTTCCGTTCACAGCAGCCTTGGAGAGGCTCTCGCATCATGTCACAGCCCGTGCTCGTATCCTCACGATTCAGGGTTCATGGCCGCCGGGGGAGGGCGGCGAACCGCAGCCCGAAGTGGTCGAGGGTGCGTGGCAGCGGCCGGTCGGGCCGCAGCCGGCCGGGGCGTTCCGGCAGGTACGTGTGCCGTTCGAGGAGCGCCGCCAGCATGGTCGACGTGACCAGCAGCACCAGGTCCTGCCCGGGGCACTCGCCGGGGCCCGCGCTGAACGGCATCAGCGCCTCGGTGTCCTGTGCCGTGCCGTCCAGCCAGATCTCCGGTGTGAACCGGTCGGAGTACGGCAGCGACTCGTCGCGGTGGAACAGGGGCGCGTAGATCAGGAACTCCGTCCCGGCGGGCAGCGCGTCGTCGCCCCAGTCGGTCGGGCGCACCGACTCCCGCAGCAGGAACGGGGCGGTGGGCCACAGGCGTACCGACTCCAGCACGCTGGCGCGGGTGTACGGCAGGAGGCGCGGCTCGGTGAGGTCGGTGACGGCCAGTTCGTTGCGTATCTGCGTCTCCTGCGTGGTGTGCGTGGACAGCAGGGCCAGGGTCCGGAAGGCCGCGATGCCCGCCGCGTCGAAGGCGAACAGCCAGTGCGGCACCTGCCCGGCCGGGTCGGTGCCGGACCCGGCGGGGGCGGCCGCGAGGGCGGCGGCGAGGCTCCCGGGCTCGGCGCGGTCGAGGTGACCGCGCAGGCGCCGCTCGAAGCGGTCGCGCAGACCGGTGCGGCGCGGGGCGGCGCCCGCCCAGTCGGCGGTGGAGCGCAGCCTGCCGAGCATCGCGGTCAGGCCCGTGTCGTCGCGCCCGGTGTCACCGAGCACGAGGCGGCGCGTGGTGCGGTCCCAGGCGGTGCGGAAGGCCGGCCAGTCGATCTCGCCGTCGCCCGCGGTCGTCGCGCCCAGGAGCTTGCCGGCCTCCTCGCGTACGGTCCGCACCATCCGGGGGGCCATGCTGTGCATCTGGTGGCCGTACTCCAGCACGGCCTCGTTGAACGCGCGCCGCGTGTCGCGTTCCGCGCCGTGCGTGATCAGCACGCCGTGCGGCTGGAACTGCTCCAGTGCGGCGCGCTTCTCACGGGTGGAGGGGGAGTACGGGTCCGGCGTGCCGTTCAGGACGCGGGCGGCGTCGCCGGGCCGGAGGACGACGGCGAAGTGCCGCCCGGCCACGTCGACCCGGAGCGGGCCGGGGCCGTAGGCGCCGCGCAATTCGGTGAGGAGCCCGGTGGCGCGCCGGTCGACGGCGTACCGCTCGGCGAGGGCCATCCCGGCGCGGCGGCGGACGATGACGCCGGCCGCGAGCGTCGGTGCGACGACGTGGGCGACCAGCCGTGCCGTGTCACGGGCGGACGCCCGGGCGGGGGTGTGCGTGGCCGTGTCCGTACTGGTCATGGCCCCCGGGTGCCCAGGCGTCCGGCGCGCGAAACGGCAGGTGGGAGCGGTCGGCGGGGCATCGGCCGGGGCGGATCAGCCGCCCGTGGTCGGCCCGCCGCTGCCGAAGCCGCCACTGGGCGCGCCGCCCCACTTGGCGTCCTTCTCGCTGCGCGGCGAGGAGTCCGGGTCGGTGTTCTGGTGCCTCAGCTCGTACGGCATCACCCGGTCCTCGCGCTCGTCCAGCTCGGCGGGCCGGCGGTGGCCCTCGGCCTCGCCGGGGATCCCGGCGTCCAAAGGCCGGTGCGGCTGCTGGTCCGGCGTGGGGGGAGCGGGCTCCCGGTTCCGGATGCGCCGCCCCAGCCAGAACGCGCCGATCAGGAAGCCGACGAGGAGGATCCCCGCGACCAGCGGACCAATACCGACGACATGGTCCTTAGCGGCGAATTCCGTGGTGAATGTCGTGAGAGAGTCCATATGGGGCGTGTACCCCGGTCGTGCGGCGATCAGACATCTCCGTGGGCGTGAACAAGCCCATCGTCATCTCAGTGATTCATCCGGTTTTAGGTGATTGATCTCTTCGGGTGACCTGGCGCAACTTAAACGGTGGCCTGCTGTTGATCAGGGCGACCCCGAGCACAGGGTCTCTCGACGAGAAGGATGGACCATGATCAAGAAGGTTCTGGCCACCGCCGGCGTCGCCGCGGCCGTCCTTGGCGCGTCCGCGCCGATGGCCGCCGCCGTGGGCGACCGCGGAATCGACACGCAGAACGGCAACTTCGCCACCCAGTCGTACGGCAACACCACGACCGGTGGGTACATGAGCCCGCAGATCGGGCTGATCCAGGGCTCGCTGAACAAGCCCTGCATCGGTCTGCCCGTCCAGGCTGACATCCAGAACGTCGTGGGCCTGGTCAACATCGGTGTTCAGGACATCCTCAACGACACGCAGAACCAGCAGTGCGTCGAGAACTCCACGGCGGTCAAGGGCGACAGCGCCCTGTCGCACCTCCTGGAGAACGTCCTCTCCGAGAACGGGGCCGTCGCCGTCCAGAAGTGACGCGCGAGGTCACCGTCCCGCACGGTCGTCACAGCCGTGCGGGACGGATCCGCGTGGCCTTCGCCACGCACAACGGGCTGACGCCCACCTCCCACGCGCCCGACGCCGGGCGCTGGCACGACCCGAGCACCGGGTCTCTCGACGAATGGGATGAACCATGATCAAGAAGGTTCTGGCTACCGCCGGCGTCGCTGCGGCCGTGCTCGGCGCGTCCGCGCCGATGGCCGCAGCCGTGGGCGACCGCGGGGTCGACACGCAGAACGGCAACTTCTCCAAGCAGATTTACGGCAACACCACGACCGGTGGCTACATGAGCCCGCAGATCGGGCTGATCCAGGGCACGCTGAACAAGCCCTGCATCGGTCTGCCGGTGGAGGCGGACGTCCAGAACGTCGTGGGCCTGCTCAACATCGGTGTTCAGGACATCCTCAACGACACGCAGAACCAGCAGTGCGCCGAGAACTCCACGGCGGTCAAGGGTGACAGCGCCCTGTCGCACATCCTGGAGAACGTCATCTCCGAGAACGGGGCCCTCGCGGTCCAGGACTGACACACCTCCCCGCACGCGTAGCCACGCTTGGGCGGGCCCCGCATCCGACACCACGGATGCGGGGCCCGCCCTTGTGCGTGGGCCTGCGGGCCGCGAGCGCGGGGGGCGGGAGGAATTCATGTGAAACATTTGCCCGGGGCTGCCGCGTCAATGGGGTGAAGGACGACGGCAGTGGGTGAAGGGGAGGGCATGAGAAGGTCCCGAGCGGACGAGTTCATGGAGTTCGCGGCGGGCCGCACCGGGCATCTTTTCCGCTCTGCCTGCCTGCTGACCAGTGGAGACACCTACCTCGCCGAGGACCTGGTCCAGGAGACGCTGGGGCGGATGTACGCGCTGTGGGGCCGGATGGCGCGGATCGACAGCCCCGCGGCGTACGCCCAGACCGTCCTCGTCCGCGCCTACCTCACCCAAGCGCGCCGGCGCTCCGCGGGCGAGCGGCCGCTGGCCGAAGTTCCCGAGACTGCTACGGGGCGGGGCGACGATCCGGCGCTGCGGGTGGCACTGCTCGACGCGCTGGCACGGCTGGCGCCCAAGGACCGGGCGGTGGTGGTGCTGCGGTACTGGGAGGACCGCAGCGTCGAGGAAACCGCCGCCGCCATGAACGTCAGCGCCGCCGCCGTACGCACCCGCTCCAGCCGGGCGCTCGCCCGGCTCCGTGAGCAACTCGGCGGCAGCCTCGCCGAACTCGTCCCCGCGCACTGAGCGGCGGCGCTCCCCCCCCCGACCCTGCGACCCACGCACGTCATACGACCCACGAACGGTGGTTCCCCATGCCCTTTGAGGACGACGTCTCCGAGGCGATGCACCGCACCGGCGACACCTTCACCACGGACCACCGCGCGCTCGTGGAAGGCGGACTGCGCCGGGGGCGTGCCCGGGTGTTGCGCCGCCACGCCGCCGTCGGTGCGGCCGCCGTGATGGCGCTGACCGGTTCGGCGGTCTACGGGGGCTGGCTGCTCGGAGCATCCTCCGCCCAGGAGAGCCGGGAACTCGCCGCCGACAGCGGCCGGTCCCCGACCCCGGACGTCACACTCACCGGCAGGCCGAACCCCGGGACGAACGACCCCGACCAGCACATCCGTGTCAGCGCCGACCAGATGATCCAGATCCTGGAACGGGTACTGCCCAAGGCGAAGCTGACCCAGCAGCGCGGCACCAGCAACTTCGGCGACCCGAACCAGGCGGCGAACGCGTCCCTGGTGTACGACGACGGATTCGGCCAGGCTCTCGTCGAGGTGTCCATCAAGCGGGCCGACCGCAAGGACCCGGCCAACCGCAAGCTGATCGTCTGCCCCAAGAAGCTCACCCCGCCCGCGATCAGCTGTCACGGCGAGTCGTGGGGCGGGGGCTACGCCACCGTCCTGAGCGAGGACAAGGGCCTGCGCAAGTCACGCACGACGAGCCTGTCCGAGGAGGGCTACCTCGTCGAGCTGACCACCTTCAACGGTCTGCCGAAGGAGGGCAGGGCCACCCGTACGAACACGCCCTTCTCCCGGATGCAGACGTCCCACCTGGTAGGGATGCTGAACTCGGCGATGACCAAGTACGGCATCCCCAACCCGGACCTCTTCAGCCGCGAGGTGCACATCTCGGGGAGCCTGGACGTCATGGAGCGGCTGCAGCGGCTCTCGCCCAAGGGCCTCTCGCCGCGCGGCGGCGGGGGCGACGGCGCGACCGGCTACATCATCGCGTACGACGTCAAGAACAAGACCAAGAGCCACCTCCGGGCCACCCTCACCCCGAAGGGCGCCCCGGGCGGCGGGGAGCCGCAGTGGAGCGAGACACTGCCGGACGGCACGAAGATCGCCACCTCGGAGCGGCCCGCCAAGGGCAAGGGCGTCACCGAGTGGCGGGTCGACGCGCTGCGGCCGAACGGTCTGCGCGTCACCATCAGCTCGTACAACGCGGAGTACCCGCACAAGGACGCCAACCGGACGACGCCGCCCGCCTCCCTGGAGCAGCTCAAGGCGGTGGCGGTCGACGACTCCTGGCTGACGCTCAAGTAGGGCACGGCGTCCACCCGGGGCACGGCGTCACTTCGCGTCGGAGTACCGCTCCACCGTCGCCGTCGTGAACGGGAACCGCACCGGGGTGTCCCCGAAGGCGATCCGTCCGGCCGTGTCACCGGCCGCACGGATCGCCTCGGCGACCGTCGGGGCCTCGCCGGCGGGGCAGTGCACGATCACCTCGTCGTGCTGGAAGAAGACCAGCTCCGCCCGCATGCCCGCCAGCGCCTGCCGCAGCGCGGCCAGCATCAGCAGCGCCCAGTCTGCGGCGCTGCCCTGCACCACGAAGTTCCGGGTGAACCGGCCCCGCGCGCGGGCGTTCACCGACGCGTACCCCGGGGTGAACTCCCCGTCCGGCAGCGGCTCTTCCACCCCCTCCTGCGGGATGCCCGCCTCGTCGGCCTCCGCAGCGCCCGCCGCGCGCGGGCTCGTCCGGCCCAGCCAGGTGCGCACCAGCCGCCCCTCCTCGCCCGCCTTCGCCGCGTCGTCCACATAGGCCACCGCCCGGGGGAACCGCCGACGCAGAGCCGCCAGGTTCTTCAGACCGTCCCCGCTGGTCTGCCCGTAGATCGCGCCCAGCAGCGCGAGCTTCGCGTGGTTCCGGTCGCCGGAGAACGCCCGGTCGGACAGGCGTGTGTACAGGTCGTCCCCGTGGCCCGCGACCTCCATCAGCCCCGGGTCCCGGGAGATCGCCGCCAGCACGCGGGGCTCCATCTGGTCCGCGTCCGCGACGACGAGCCGCCAGCCGTCGTCCGCGACGACCGCCTGCCGTATGACCTTCGGGATCTGCAGGGCGCCGCCGCCATTGGTCGTCCAGCGCCCGCTGACCGTGCCGCCCGGGAGGTACTCCGGCCGGAAACGGCCGTCCCGCACCCAGTCCTGGAGCCAGCTCCAGCCGTGCGCCGTCCAGATCCGGTACAGCTTCTTGTACGTGATCAGCGGCTCGACCGCCGGGTGGTCGATCTCCGCGAGCTCCCATCGGCGCGTCGAACGCACCTTGATCCCCGCCTGGGCGAACGCCTTCACCACGTCCGCCGGCAGGTCGGGGCGGACGCGCCGCCCGAAGGCCGCCGACACCTCGTCCGTCAGCTCCGCCAGCCGGCGCGGCTCGCCCCCGCCCGCGTACCGCTCGCCCAGCAGCTCGTGCAGCACCGCCCGGTGGACGTCCGCCCGCCACGGCAGCCCGGCCCGGTGCATCTCGGCGGCCACCAGCATCCCGGCGGACTCGGCCGCCGTCAGCAGCCGCATCCTCCCCGGGTGCTCGGCGGCAGCGTGTCTTCGCTGCTGGTCCGCGTACACCTCCAGGAGGGCCTCGAAGGGGAGGTCCGTCGAGGGCACGGGCTCGAAGAGTGACGACTGGGCGCCCGGCTCGGCCGCCCTGAGCGGCGGATCGGGCGGTACGGGACGGTCGTGCAGCCGCGCCCAGGCCGCCGCCGCCGAACGGGGCTCACCCAGGCGCCCCTCGTGCCCGAGCAGCAACTGCTCGGCGCCCTCGATGTCGTAACACCGCTCGACCCGGACACCGGCCGCCAGGAGCCGGGGGTAGACCGAGCCGGTGGACCGCCACACCCACCGGCCGACCTCCGGCCGTGACCGCACCGCCTCCACCAGGTCGGGCTCGGTCAGCACCGGGCCGGCGGGCAGGCCGTCCCCGCCGAGGGGGACGAGCCGCGCTCCGCCGCCCTCCGTGCCGTCCACCACCCAGCGCTCGCTCACGCATGCGAGTCTGGCACCCGGCACTGACAATCGGCCGCGGCCGCGGCTACGCCGCCGCGTGGAAGAGCGCGGCCGCCTCGCCGCGCGACCCGACGCCCAGCTTGGTCAGGATGTTCGCCACGTGGAACTTCACCGTCGACTCGCTGATGTGCAGCTCCTCGGCGATCACCCGGTTGCGGTGACCGAGCGCCAGGTGCGTCAGCACCTCCAGTTCCCGCTCGCCCAGCGCGGTGAGGGGGTGCGGCGCGGGATCCTGGGCGGTGCGCAGCGGGATCGTCGCCGTGACGGTGGTGCCCCAGCCCGGTACGGCGTCGACGTCGAGGCGGCCGTCGAGGACGTCGAGCCGTTCGGCGACCCGGCCCGGACCCAGCGTGCAGTGCGACAGGGTCCCGGGCCCGTCGTCCCGTACCGTCGCGCGCAGGGCGTCCTCGGAGACCTGCCAGCCGATGTGGACGCGCCCCACCGGCTCCTGCTCCAGCACCTTCATCAGTACGGCGCGGACGACCGCGCGGGCGGTGTGCGCCACGTCGGCGGCCAGCGGCTTGGTGGAGCCCGGTGCGCCCAGCTCCAGGCGGACCGGGCTGTAGCGGACGAGGGGGCGCAGCGAGTCGGCCAGCCGGGCGAACGCCTGGTCGGCGGGTTCCTCCGCGATCCGCTGGTCCCGCTCCGCCTGGGCCCTCAGCTCCACCAGCGCGGACACGGCCAGGTCGGTGGCGGTGGCGCGGGCGGCCGCGTCGTCCAGGTGCCGGCTGCGCAGGACGCCCAGCAGTCCGGTCAGCGCGGCCGAGTGCGCCTCGCCCAGCTCGGCGATGACCCGGGCACGGGTGTCGGCGGCGGTGCGGGAGCGGGCCAGCGCGCCCGGCACGGCCTCGGCGGACAGCCGCTCGAAGTGGCTGGTGACCAGGTCCCACAGCGCCTGTACGAGGGCGAGGACGGCAGCGTCGAGAGCGGTGCCCTCGTCGCGGATCAGGAGCAGCACGGCGCCGCGCGGTGTCGCGTCGCTGCGGACGGCGAGCACCGGGTGGTCGGCCCCCGCCACCGCCAGGGTGCCCTGCCAGGGCCTGCCCGCGACTCCCGAGGCGAGCAGTGGGGCCAGATCGGCGGTGGTGAGCCGGGCGGTGAGGGCCTCGTCCCCGTACGTCTTGAAGGGTGAGTGCGCGCAGTGGGTGGACAGTTCGGCCACCGCGCGGTGCGGGACCGTCCCGGACAGGACGGACGACAGCCGGGGCAGGATCCGGCCGAGCGGCTGGCTGATCACGTCGTGGGCGGCGTTGAGGGCGGGGACGGCGCCGGGGCCGGTCGGGTCCATCAGGTCCATGCGCCCAGGCTAGACAGGCCCGGTCCGGGTGGCACTGTCCTTTCGGACAGGTGCAACTGTCCGTTGGACCGGCCGGGTTGGGTGGGTCTCCGGTGGAGGGTTGAGCTCGTCAGCGAGACCACCACGAGGGGGAGCACGACATGAAGGCGATCACTTACGACCGGTTCGGCGGCCCGGAGGTCCTGGAGTTCGGTGAGATTCCCAAGCCCGAGCCCGGGCCGGGCGAGGTGCGTGTGAAGGTGGTGACGGTCGGGGTCAACCCGCTCGACCACAAGCGCCGTTACGGCTGGGTCGAGCAGTTCTATCCGACGACGTTCCCCGCCGTGCCGGGCCTGGAGTTCGCCGGGGTCGTGGACGCGCTCGGCGAGGGAGCGACCGGATTCGCCGTCGGCGACGAGGTGTTCGGATGGACGCGGACCGGCGCGTACGCCGAGTACGCGATCGCCGGGGACATCGTCCACAAGCCGGCCGGTCTCTCCTTCGACGACGCGGTCACCCTGCCCGTGGCCGGGGAGACCGCGCAGCGTGTCCTGGGCCTCCTGGGGCTGCGGAGCGGCGAGACCCTGCTGCTGCACGGTGCGGCGGGCGCGGTCGGTCAGGTCGCCGTCCAGCTGGCCGTGGCGCTCGGCGCGACGGTCATCGGCACGGCCTCCCCGGCCAACCACGACTTCCTGCGGGCGCTGGGCGCGATCCCCGTGGCGTACGGGGAGGGCCTCGGCGACCGGGTCCGGGCGGTGGCGCCCGACGGGGCTGTCGACGCGGTCTTCGACGCCGCCGGGCATGACACGCTGCCCGTGTCGATCGAGCTGCGGGGCGGTACGACGGACCGGATCGTCACCATCGCGGCCACGGACGCCGACGCGTACGGCATCCCCTTCTCCGGGGGCGGCACCCCGTCGGACGTGGTCCGGGCGGGTCTTGCCGAGCACGGCCGTCTCGCCGTCGAGGGCGGGCTGCGGGTGCCGGTCGCCGAGACGTTCGCCCTGGCCGACGCGGCGAAGGCGCAGGAGCTGAGCGAGGGCGGCCATGTGCGGGGCAAGCTGGTGATCCGGGTGTGATCCTCCGGCCCGCCCAGGGGCCGCCGTCCCGCGCCGGCCGGGTGTCACGGGGGTGCTCACCGGCCCGTGCGGGTGGCGGCCAGGACGGCCGAGGTGACCGCCACCAGGGCGCAGCCGCCCAGCGCGGCGGCCAGCGTGCTCCACGGGACCGTGACGGCGGCCGGGGCGGACAGGGAGGCCAGGGCCGCGCCGAGCCCGGCGAGGTTGACCGCGGCCACCGCGGCGCCGAGCACCGCGCCGACCGCGACCGCGAGCAGCGCCTCGCCCGCGACGACCGCCAGGACCTGGGGGCGGGTCGCGCCGGTCAGCCGCAGCGCGCGCAGCTCCCCACCCCGGACCGACGTCGCCATCACCAGTGTGTTGGCGAGGGATATCGCCGTGTAGAGAAGGGCGATGCCGAGCACCACGAGGAGGCCGAGCCGGGTCTGCGGACCGGTGCGCGGGGCGGCCCAGGCCGCGACGGAGGTGACCGTGCCACCGGTGGCGCGCAGCACGGCGGGGCCGGTGCCGGGCGGGAGCCGTACGTCGACGCGGTCGATAGCCGCCGCACGGGCGTTGGCGGCGGTGACGTACGGACCGTTGTCGCCCGTCCCGGTCGCCAGCACCGCCGCGACGCGCAACGAAACCCGCCGCCCGTCGCCCAGCCACACGGCGATCCGGTCGCCGACCGCCCGCTTCCCCGACTCGCTGTTCGCGATCTCCTGGTTGATCACGATCGAGGTGTCGTCCAGGTCCTTGAGGTCACCCGCGACGACGGGCAGGCGGGCCAGGTCGGCGAAGGCTGCCGGGTCGGCGACCGCCCGGGCCTCGTACCGGACGACGGCCGTGCCGCCGTCGCGGACGAAGACGCCGGTCGACGCGGTGGGGGAGAGCGTGGCGCCGGGTATCCGGACCGGCTCGAGGTCCTCGCCGGTCACGATGTGGTCCGCCGCCGTGTGCCGCCTGGCCTCGGCCGCCTTGGCGGCGCTCACCGTCCCGGCCGAGCCGAGCAGGGATCCGGCCAGGGCGACGGTGACCACGACGGGCGCGGCGACGGCGGCGGTGCGGCGAAGGGCGGCGGCCGTGTTCTCCCGCACGAGCATGCCCGTGGCACCGGGCAGCGGCAGGGCGCGCACCACCGGGCGGACGAGCAGCGGGGCGAGCAGGGCCACGCCGGTGATCAGGAGCATCGGCTGGGTCGTGTACGTCTTGCGCTTCAGCAGGTCCGACGGGTCGGTGATCAGCGTCCAGCAGAGCAGGGCGGCACCCGTGAGCAGCAGTGCCCCGCCCAGCAGACGGCGGCCCGGGGGCAGGACGCCGCTGTCCACGTCCGCCTCGCGCAACGCCTCGACCGGACCGGTGCGCCCCGCCCGGCGGGCGGCCGCCCAGGCTCCGGTGACGGCGACGGCCAGGCCGGTCCAGAAGGCGGCGTGGAACGGCCAGGCGGCGTCCCGGACCGTGAACCACTCGGGGGCGATGCCGCCCTCGACCAGGAGCCGGGCCAGCTCCGGCGCGCCCCACGCCCCGAGGGCGCATCCCGCCGCGGAGGCGACGACCCCCACGACGCCCGCCTCGGTGAGCAGCGCCCGCCGCACCTGCCCGGGCGTCGCGCCCGCGGCCCGCAGCAGCCCGAACTCGCGTCTGCGCAGCGCCACCGCGAACGCGAACGTCGACGCCACGACGAACACCGACACGAAGGCGGTCACCCCGCCGGCCGTGCCCAGCAGGGCGTTCACCGTCACCAGCGCTTCCGCGTCCCGCTCCGGCTCCGGGTCGGCCTGCCGCCGCTCGTCTCCGGTGAGGACCCGGCCGCGGTCGCCGACGACCCGGCGGACGGCGTCGGGGTCGGCGTCGACCCCCACCGCATCCGGGCTTCCGTCGGTGGTCACCGGCCCGAGTGCCCGCAGTGCGGCGAGCAGCCGCACGTCCACAGGGTGTGGATGGAACAGCTCGTGCGTGACGCGCCCGACGGTCAGGGTGTCCGTACCGACCACCACCACCGGCGAGGCCGCGAACCGCTCGGGCGCCCGCTCCGGCGCGTCGAACGTCGACGCCAGGCCCAGGCCCATGGTCGCCAGCAGCCCGACGCCGAGCGCCAGCGCGACGAAGCTTCCCACGAAGGCCGTCCAGCGGCCGCGCAGCCCGTGGACCGCGAGGCTCAGCACGCCGCACGCTCCGGGGACTCCAGCCCGGCCATCCGGCCCGCGACCACCTCGGCGGTGGGCGCCGTCAGCTCCCCGCTCACCCGCCCGTCCACCAGGAAGACGACCCGGTCCGCGTACGAGGCGGCCACCGGATCATGGGTGACCATGACGACCGTCAGCCCGTCCCGGTCCACCACCTCCCGCAGCATCCGCAGCACCTCACGGCTCGTCGTGCTGTCCAGCGCCCCGGTCGGCTCGTCACCGAACAGCACGGCGGGCCGGGTGATCAGGGCCCGGGCGATCGCCACCCGCTGCTGCTGCCCACCGGACAGCTCGCCG
Organism: Streptomyces sp. NPDC041796; assembly: GCF_055590785.1. Lineage (NCBI taxonomy): Bacteria > Bacillati > Actinomycetota > Actinomycetes > Kitasatosporales > Streptomycetaceae > Streptomyces > Streptomyces sp. NPDC041796. The sequence continues at coordinate 18,162 of NZ_JBVJAH010000011.1, read as the reverse complement.
GGCCGGTGCCGCGCCCGCTCGGCCAGTCCCACGCGTGCGAGGGCCGCCCGCACCTCGGAACGGGACGGGCGCCGCCCGGCGAGCCGCAGCGGCAGGGCGACGTTCTGCGCGGCGGTCAGCGACGGCAGCAGGTTGAACGCCTGGAACACGAACCCGATCCGGTCGCGCCGCAGCAGCGTCAGCCGCCGCTCGCTCAGCCCGGCCAGGTCGACGCCGTCGACCTCGACGCGCCCGCCGGTCGGCCGGTCGAGGCCCGCCGCGCACTGGAGCAACGTCGACTTGCCGGACCCGGACGGTCCCATGACGGCGGTGAAGGACCCGGCACGGAAGTCCAGGCCGACGCCGTCGAGCGCGGTGACGTCGCCGTAGGTGCGGCGAAGGGCGGTGAGCCGTACGGCGGTTGTGGTCATGGCTCAAGCGAACCGCTTCCCCGGCCCGCGATCACGACCGCTGGCAGGTGTCTTCGGGGTAGGGCCGGCCCTACCCCCCTGCGACCATGGACACCGGAAGCGGCGTACGCGCGAGGAGGCGGGGACCATGTCAGCGGGGCACTCGGAGGCAGGTGCCGTGGAGCGGGCGTTCGCCGCCGCTCTGTACGCGCGGGACGACACGGCCCTCGACACCGGTGCCTCGCTCCTGGCCGCCGACCCGGGCGCGGACGCCGAGCTGGCGCGGCGCGGTGAGGAGTTCGTGCGCCGGGCGTGGCAGCGCGGCTGGCAGCCGGCCGATGTGGTCCGGCTCGTACGCCGGGACCTGGACGAGCACCACGTACGGCTGGTGTCGGGGCTGATCGCCGCCGAGACGGGCCGGTACGAGCGGCTGCCGCCCCGGTGGGCCGCGCAGCTCGCCGAGCTCGGTGACACCGGCTGGCGCGCGGACCGCTTCTCGTACGCCACGGCCGTGCTGGAGCTGTACCGGCTGCTCGCCCGCCTCCCCGCGCTCGAACCCGTCGGCCCTGTACCGGGTGCCTCACCCCTGCACTCCGCGCCCGCGCACGGCGAGCCGCGGATGCTGGCCCGGATCCGGGCGCTGCTGGCCAAGGCGGAGGCGACCGGCTACCCGGAGGAGGCCGAGGCGCTGACCGCGAAGGCACAGGAGCTGATGGCGCGCCACAGCCTGGACGAGGCCGCCCTCGCGGCCCGCACGCACAGCCCGGACGAGCCCGCCGCGGTTCGGATCGGCGTCGAGGCGCCGTACGAGACGGCCAAGGCGATCCTGCTGGACGCGGTGGCGTCGGCGAACCGCTGCCGGGCGGTGTGGAACGAGGCGTTCGGCTTCTCGACCGTCGTCGGCTTCGAGCCGGACCTGGAGGTCGTCGAGTTGTTGTACACCTCGCTGCTGGTCCAGGGGACGGGCGCGATGACCAAGGCGGAGGCGGAACAGAGGAAGGGTGGACGGAAGCGTACGAAGACGTTTCGTCAGTCGTTCCTGCTGGCGTACGCCCACCGCCTCGGCGACCGGCTCGCGTCCACCTCCCGCCGGGTCACCGCCGAGGAGCCGACCCTGTTGCCGGTCCTCGCGGCCCGGGACGTGGCGGTCACGGCACGGGCGGACCGGATGTTCCCCGAGACGACCACCACGCGCGTGCGGGGCGCCGTGGACGAGGCGGGCTGGCACCACGGGACGGCGGCGGCGGACCGGGCGCGGACGGATCACGGGCGGGCGCGTGGCCCCGAGCGGGGGCGGCTGCCGGAGTAGCCGTTGTCCGGGAGCGTCTCCCGTGCGGCTCCACGGACGTCACCCGGGCGTCACCCGGGCGTCTCGGCCTTGCCGAGCGTGTCCTTCGCGCCGCCGGTCCAGGTGACGACCAGCTTGCCCCGGGCGGCCCTGGCGGCGCCCTCCGTGCGGGCGGTGTATCCGTCGCCGCAGGTCAGGCTGAGCGTGACGGTGTCCGTGCCCCGGGCGGTGCCCTGGCAGACGTGCGCGTCGGCCAGTACCAGGGCGTGGCCCTTCTTGATGGTGACGCTGACGGGTCTGCCGTCCGTGAGCCCCACCCAGGACCCGTCCGCGGCACCGGTGGTGACGGGTGGTGCGACCGGGGACGGGGTGGGGCCGCTGACGGCCGGGGTGGCGCCGGCGGCAGGCGCTGCGCCTGCGCGGGCTTCACCGGTGGGTCGCTGGTCGCGGCCGCCGCCGCAGCCGGCCAGCGCGAGCAGGGCGGTGACACCCGCCGCCGCGACGAACCCGGTACGTACGAGCCTGCGCGCGTTCACGCCACGTCTCCCCAACGTCGGTGCCGGAAACGCGCGCCAAGCTACCAGCCGGTAGGGCCGGCTACCAGGACGACTTGGTGACCCCGGGCAGGAACCCGGCGTGCGCCTGCTGTCGCACGTTCACCCGGGAGAGCCCGAACCGCCTCAGGTGGCCGCGCGGGCGGCCGTCCACGCTGTCGCGGTTGCGGACGCGCGTGGGGCTGGCGTCGCGCGGCTGGCGGCGCAGTTCGGCCTGGGCGGCGAGCCGCTCGGCCTCGGGGGTGCCGGGGTGCCGGATCAGCTCCTTCAGCTCCGCGCGCCGGGCGGCGTACCGCTCGACGACCTCCTTGCGCCGCTCATTGCGGGCGATCTTGCTCTTCTTGGCCATCAGACCTTCACCCCCCGGGCGCGGATCCGGGCCACGGCGGCCTCGATCCCGATCGAGTCGACGGTCTTGATGCCCTTGGTGGACAGGGTGAGCCGGACGTACCGGCCCTCGCTGGGCAGCCAGTAGCGCTTGCGCTGGATGTTGGGGTCGAAGCGGCGGGACGTACGCCGGTGCGAGTGCGAGATGCGGTTGCCGAAGCCCGGCTGGGCGCCGGTCAGCTGGCAGTGGGCGGACAAGGTGACCTACCTCTCTGGACACTGTCTTGGTAATGGAAACCATTTCCATTTACTCTACCCCCATGGCCCGCAACGAACTCCGACCGGTCATCAAGCTCCGGTCCACCGCCGGCACCGGCTACACCTACGTGACCCGCAAGAACCGCCGTAACGACCCCGACCGCATGACGCTGCGCAAGTACGACCCGGTCGTCGGGCGGCACGTCGACTTCCGAGAGGAGCGCTGAGGCGCACCATGAAGCCCGGAATCCACCCCCCGTACGAGCCCGTCGTCTTCCGTGACAAGGCGGGCGGCTTCGCCTTCCTCACCCGGTCGACCGCCACCAGCGACAAGACGGTCGAATGGGAGGACGGCAACACCTACCCCGTCATCGACGTCGAGATCTCGTCCGCGAGCCACCCCTTCTACACGGGCCACGCGCGCGTGCTGGACACCGCGGGCCGCGTAGAGCGGTTCGAGCAGCGGTACGGCCGGCGACGCGAGGGACGCTGATGCTGTCCGTCGCTCTCGTCGGCGGGCTGCACTCCGACGCCCGCACGGCCGCCGTCGACCGGCTGCTCGCCACCGTTCCCGGCAGCGTCGCGCTCCACCACGACCTGGCGGCCGCCGCCGAACGGGGCACGGTCACCCGTACCGTGCGCGACACGACCGGTGTCCTGTCGACGGACGAGACACCGCTGGTCAACGACTGCGCGTGCTGCGCGCTGCGCGAGGACCTGGTGCCGGAGCTGGAACGGCTCGCCGGCGCCGGGCTGACGCGGCTCGCGGTGGTCGAGCTGTGGGACTCGGTCGAACCCAAGGCGATGGCCGAGGTCGTCGCGGCGGCCGGGCTGACGGTCAGCTCCGTGATCACCGCCGTCGACCCGGCGCTGCTGCTGCCCTACCTCGGCAACGGCGACGACCTGAAGGAGGCGGGGCTGGCCGCGGCCGCCACCGACCAGCGCACGGTCGCCGACACCTGGGCGCGTCAGCTGGAGTACGCGCCGGTCCTCGCCGTCCTGGACAACCCGGACGCCGACGACGAGGACCGCGCGCTCCTGGCTCAGCTCCACCCGACGGCCCACCGGGTGACCCTGCCCGACGGGGACCTGGCCGCCGCCGCGCTGGCGGGGTTCGACGTCGAGGCGGCGGCGGCCGCACAGCACCCCGCCTGTGCGCTGCTGCCCCAGGAGGCGGACGCGCACGGCGTCGGCACCTATGTGTGGCACCGCCGCCGCCCGTTCCACCCGGAGCGGCTGTACGCGGCACTGGAGGACCTGTGCTGTGCGGCGGCGCGCAGCCGGGGGCGGTTCTGGCTGGCCGACCGGCCGGACACGCTGCTGGCGTGGGACGCGGCGGGCGGCGCCCTGTGCGTCGAGCCCGCCGGGCCGTGGCTCGCCTCGCTGCCGGACGCCGCCTGGGAGATGGTCCCGCCGGTGCGCCGGGCGGCGGCCGCGCTGGACTGGGACCCCGAGCACGGGGACTGCTGCCAGCACCTGGTCTTCACCTCGCCCGGCCTGGACCGGGAGGGGCTCGCCGAGCTCCTCGACTCCTGCCTGCTCACCGACGCGGAGTTCGCCGCGGGCCGCGAGGCCTGGAAGCGGCTCCCGCCCGCCTTCGACGCCCTCCTGGAGGTCTGACCCCCATGTCCCCCCGACACTCGGCCGACCGCAAGCCCGCCAAGTCCCGCCCCAATCCCCTCGACCGCGACGGCGTCACGTACATCGACTACAAGGACACCGACCTGCTGCGGAGGTTCATCTCCGACCGTGGCAAGATCCGCAGCCGCCGGGTGACGCGGGTGTCGGCGCAGCAGCAGCGGCAACTGGCCCGCGCGATCAAGAACGCGCGCGAGATGGCCCTGCTGCCGTACTCCTCGTCGGCGCGCTGACGGTCCTCGCGTACGCACATTCGACCAAAGGCCCTCCTTCCCGGAGGGCCTTTTCGTATGTCGTGGAGGAAGGGAGGGAGCCATTACGGCCGCTCGTACGTCTCTTATGGCGTACGGGGCAGTAGCAACGCGCTTGTAACCACAGGAACACCCCGCGTGCACGTGCATCTGCACGCGCACCTGCGCGGGATTCACCGCTATGATCCCGATAGTTGACACCTGCAACATGTATCTCGGGGAGCGTCCTGTGCACTACGTGTACAACGGCATGGCGGCCACGGAGCTTCACGGCGTCGTATGGCAGAAGAGCAGGCACAGCAACTCGCAGGGCTCGTGCGTGGAGTTCGCCAAACTGCCCGGCGGGGATGTCGCCGTACGCAATTCACGGCACCCGGACGGCCCGGCGCTGGTCTACACGCCGGCCGAGATCGAGGCCATGCTGCTGGGCGTCAAGGACGGCGAGTTCGACCACCTGATAGCCGGCTGAGCCGGACCGGATCCGCCGGATTCCGGGCCACGGCCGCGGGACCCGGGCACGACCGCGAGGCGCCGCCGGAAAGGCGGCGCCTCGATGGCGTCGGGTCCACGCTCTCGCTGTCTACGGCTTCTGCGGCGTGTCCGAGAGGCGGAACAGGGCCCAGACCACCTTGCCGTGCAGCGTGCCGGCCAGCGGGTGCCAGCCCCAGCTGTCACTGAAGGACTCGACCAGGAACAGCCCCCGGCCCGACTCGGCCGCGAAGTCCTCCTCCGACTCGCGCGTCGCGGGGCTGTCCGGGCTCGGGTCGCGCACCGCGCACACCAGACGGCTCGCCCAGCGCATCAGATGCAGCCGTACGGGCGGGTCGTGCGGGGCGTCACGGGGCGTGTCGGCGGGCAGGGCGTGCCGGAGCGCGTTGGTGACGAGTTCGGAGACGACCAGTGCGACGTCGTCGAACCGGTCGGTGAGGTCCCACTGGGCCAGTGTCGTGCTGGTGAACTTCCGTGCGCCGCGCACCGCTTCATAGCGGGCGGGCAGTGCGCACGAGGCGGAACTGGAGACGGAAGCGGCGTCGATCGGCGGAAGCCCCTGCCTTAAAGGCTCGAGCATGGTCGATCCATTCGTCCCCATGCGAGGCACTCCCGGGATTCGCGGCTGTGGTGCGACAACACGAACGACTACGCAGGTGCGCGGGGTCCATGGTTCCGAATGGGACCACCTGATGCAAGGGCAGATGCACGTGCACGCGCCGGGTCTGTACCGTCTCGCACCGGTTGCTGCGCATATCTTCCCCCCATGACTTTCACCGGAGGCACGGTCAAGAGGGCGTGACTCGGTCAAGGCTTCGTCTTTGCGTAACCGGGCGAGTACGCGGTGAAGCGTTTTGGTGGCAGAATCCGCCGTCTCGGGGCTCGGGGGTGCTCCGTCGTACACATCAGCGATGGGGAGGGTTGGAGACGTGACCGCAAGTGAATCGAGCGGTTCCGTGGTGCGGCGCATCCTGCTGGGCTCGCAGCTGCGGCGGCTGCGTGAGTCGCGCGGCATCACCCGTGAGGCCGCCGGCTACTCGATCCGGGCGTCCGAATCCAAGATCAGCCGTATGGAGTTGGGCAGGGTGAGCTTCAAGGCGAGGGACATCGAGGACCTGCTCACGCTGTACGGCGTCACGGACGACACCGAACGCGAATCCCTCCTCGGCCTCGCCCGCGAGGCCAACGTCACCGGCTGGTGGCACAGTTACGGCGACGTGCTCCCCGGCTGGTTCCAGACCTACATCGGGCTGGAGGGCGCCGCCTCCCTCATCCGTATCTATGAAGTGCAGTTCGTGCACGGCCTGTTGCAGACGGAGGCGTACGCGCACGCCGTCGTCACCCGCGGCATGCCGGACGCCGCCCGGGCCGAGATCGACCGGCGCGTCGCGCTGCGCCTGGAGCGCCAGAAGATCCTCGTCTCCGAGCGGGCCCCGCGGTTCCATGCCGTTCTCGACGAGGCCGCGCTGCGCCGCCCGTACGGGGACCGGGCCGTGATGCGCGACCAGCTCAAGCACCTGATCGAGGTCTCCGAGCAGCCCAACGTCACGCTGCAGGTCATGCCGTTCAGCTTCGGCGGCCACGCGGGCGAGAGCGGCGCGTTCACCATGCTGCGGTTCCCCGAGTCCGACCTCTCCGACATCGTCTACCTGGAGCAGCTGACGAGCGCGCTGTACCTCGACAAGCGCGAAGAAGTGGCCCAGTACGAGCGGGTGATGAAGCGGCTGCATCAGGACAGCCCGGGCCCCGAGGAAAGCCGCGACCTTCTCCGAGGTCTCCTCCAACTCACGTGACCCGCCAGTAGGATGACGTCCCATCAAACACCTGTATGAGCTTGCGCGCCCTCGGGAAGGGATGGCATGTCCTACTTCACAGACCTGGCCCTGCAGTACATAGACGGTGAGTGGCGGGCCGGTGGCGGCTCGTGGGACATCATCGACTTCAACCCGTACAACGAGGAGAAGCTCGCCTCCATAACCGTGGCCACGGTCGAGGAGATAGACCAGGCCTACCGGGCGGCCGAACGGGCACAGCGCGCGTGGGCGGACACCAATCCGTACACCCGCCGCGCCGTTTTCGAGCGGGCGCTGCGACTCATCGAGGAGCGCGAGGCCGAGATCACCGAGGCGATCATCGCCGAACTCGGCGGTACGCGGGCCAAGGCCGGTTTCGAGCTCCACCTGGCCAAGGAGTTCATGCGCGAGGCGGTCAACCTGGCCCTGCGCCCCGAGGGCCGCATCCTCCCCTCGCCGGTCGACGGCAAGGAGAACCGCCTCTACCGAGTGCCGGTCGGCGTCGTCGGGGTCATCAGCCCGTTCAACTTCCCCTTCCTGCTCTCGATCAAGTCCGTCGCCCCGGCGCTCGCCCTCGGCAACGCGGTCGTCCTCAAGCCCCACCAGAACACGCCGATCCTCGGCGGCGCGCTGGTCGCGAAGATCTTCGAGGACGCCGGGCTCCCGGCCGGCCTGCTCAACGTCGTGATCACCGACATCGCGGAGATCGGTGACGCGCTGATCGAGCACCCGGTGCCCAAGGTCATCTCGTTCACCGGATCCGACCGGGTCGGCCGGCACGTGGCCACGGTCTGCGCCGCCAACTTCAAGCGGTGCGTGCTGGAGCTCGGCGGCAACAGCGCACTCATCGTGCTGGACGACGCGGACATCGACTATGCGGTCGACGCGGCCGTCTTCAGCCGGTTCGTGCACCAGGGGCAGGTGTGCATGGCGGCCAACCGGGTGCTGGTCGACCGGGCGGTGGAGCGGGAGTTCACCGAGAAGTTCGTCGCCAAGGTCCGCACCCTGAAGGCCGGTGACCCCGCCGATCCGGCCACCCACATCGGTCCCCTCATCAACGCCTCCCAGGCCGAGGCGGTGACCACGCTCGTCGAGCAGACCGTCGAGGCCGGTGCGACGGCGCTGGTGCACGGCACCGCCGAGGGCAACGTCGTGACGCCGACCGTGCTGACCGGCCTGCCCGACGACTCCCCCGTCCTGGGCCAGGAGATCTTCGGGCCCGTCGTGATGCTCGTCCCCTTCGACGGGGAGGAGGAGGCGGTACGGATCGCCAACGACACCCCGTACGGCCTCAGCGGCGCCGTCCACACGGGTGATGTCGAGCGTGGCGTACGGGTCGCCCGGGGCATCCACACCGGCATGATCCACATCAACGACGCCACCGTCCACGACGAGCCGATCGTTCCGTTCGGCGGCGAGAAGCACTCGGGCGTGGGGCGGCTGAACGGCGAGGCGACGGTGGACGCCTTCACCACCTACAAGTGGATCTCCATCCAGCACGGCCGGAGCCGCTTCCCCTTCTGAGGACCCCTGCTCCGGGGACCTCCGCCGCGTGAAGACGGCGTGACTCGGACGCGAGTCGGGCGCGAGTCGGGCTCGATTCCGCGCGAGTTGAGGACAGAGCCTGACCGCAAGGGTCCGTAGGTTGGTTGTCGTAAGGCACCGACCGGAAAGGCGGACCAGGTCATGGTCACTCACGTTCCCGCAGAGGCTCACGGCGACGAGCGCGGCGCGCTGCTCAACTTCATCGAGGCGCAGCGCGGCGCGGTCCGCCGTTCGGTGCTCGGACTGACCGACGAGCAGGCCGCGTCCCGCCCCAGCGCGAGCGAGCTGTCGCTGTCGGGTCTGGTCAAGCACGTCGCCGAGACGGAGCTGGCCTGGCTGCGGCTGGCCCAGCAGCGGCCCAACGAGAAGCAGCGCACCGAGGAGAACTGGGCCGACAGCTTCCGGCTGGTGGACGACGAGTCGGTCAAGGGCGTGCTGGCGTTCTGGGACGCGGTGGCCGAGGAGACGGAGGAGTTCCTGCGGACGGTGCCGAGCCTGGACGACACCTTCCCGCTCCCGGACGCGCCCTGGTACCCGAAGGACGCCCGCGTCTCGATGCGGTGGCTGGGCATGCACCTCGTCGAGGAGATCGCCCGGCACGCCGGCCACGCCGACATCGTCCGTGAGTCGCTGGACGGCAAGAGTGCCTTCGATCTGATCGCCCTGGAGCACGCCTGACGGTCACCGCCCGCACCGCCTGCGTACCCTGGTCAAAGTTGACTACGAAGGGTGTGTGGGAGATGTCGGCGATCCGGCTGCTGGTTCTGGGGGCCGTGCGCCAGCACGGGCGGGCGCACGGCTACCAGGTCCGCAACGACCTGGAGTTCTGGGGCGCGCACGAGTGGTCCAACGCCAAACCCGGCTCGATCTACCACGCCCTCAAGCAGATGGCCAAGCAGGGGCTGCTGCACGCCCACGAGACCGCGCCGAGCACGGCCGGCGGCCCGCCCCGCACCGAGTACGAGATCACCGACAAGGGCACCGAGGAGTACTTCGCGCTGCTGCGCGAGTCGCTGACCACCCATGACCAGAAGACGGACGTCCTGTCCGCGGGGGTCGGCTTCATCGTCGACCTGCCGCGCGAGGAGGCCGTCGCGCTCCTCCGACAGCGGATCGAGGGGCTGGAGCGCTGGCGGGCGAGCGTCACGGAGTACTACACCCCCGAGGACGGGCCGGAGGCGCTCGGCCACATCGGCGAGATCATGAACATGTGGGTGCACTCGGCCGACGCGGGCGCCGCGTGGACCCGCGGACTGATCGAGCGCATCGAGGGCGGGGCGTACACCTTCGCGGGGGAGGGCGAGCCGTTCGTGGGCGTGCTGGCGGAGGGCCAGGAGAACCCGTACGCGACGGGGACGGCGCACCCGGAGGACGTCCGGTAGCCGGCTCGCCGGTCGTCCCGCCGGCGGCGCGGAACTTCGGCCGGCCGAGCCGCTGACGGGTCGGGGCCCGCGGTGCTTCCATGACGGCACGGTCCGCCACGGACCGGCCGGAGGGCGGGGGGCGGCTCCATGCGCGGACGTGCACGCGTGACCGGGACGGTGGCGGCGACGGCGCTGTCGGCGTCACTCGTGGCCGGAGGCTGTACGGGGCAGGAGGCGCGGCCGTCGCCGACGCCACCCCCGTCGGCGACCCCGGGACCGGCGTTGCCCCGCATCCCGTCGGCTCCCGGCCTGCCCGGCTGGTCGCACAGCCCCGGATTCGCCGCCGACGGGAGCGGGTTCGCCCTGCTCGCCCAGTGCGTCGAGGACGAGACCGCCCCGGAGAACGGCTTCTGCCGCCAGCACGTCGCGGTGCTCGACCGGGGCGCGGACCGGTGGGTGCTGCGGACCTCTCCGCTGCCCGAGGTACGCGGCGTGGGCGTCACCGCCACGCTCACGGTGCTGGGCCCGGGCCGCGCCCTGATCCACGAGGGCAGCGAGCGGCATCCGCTGCGCACCTGGTTCACGAAGGACGGCGGCCGGTCCTGGCGGGCCGGTGACCTGCGGGCGGCGGGCACGGCCGACACGATCCCCCCAGGCGCGGTGCTGTCCACCCGGTGCGCCGGGCCGGACGGGCCGCTCGTGCAGGAGTGCGACGAACCGCGGCTGGTGGCGATCTCGCCCGAGGACGGGAAGGTCCGGTTCCTGGCGCGGCAGCCGGGGCTCGGCCGGCACCGCGCGCCGGCGGGCGAGGCCCAGCCCGACGGATCCTGGTGGCTGTCGGGCGTCGAACCCCGCTCGGGCCGCACGGCCGTCGCCGTGACGCGGGACGCCGGCCGGACATGGACGGTGAGCAGGCTGCCCAGCCCCTCCGCCGGTCCCGCGTGGCGCATCGCGGTCACCGTCGGCCCGGACGCGGTGTACGCCGCGGAGGGCGGCGAGCTCGGGGGCGGGGAACAGGTCAGGAACCCGCTGCGCGCCCTGCACCGCTCCCGGGACGGCGGCCGGACCTGGACGCGGGTGTGGACGAGCGGCCCGGGGCGCGAGCCCCGCACGCTCACGGGCGTCGTGGTCGCCGGGCCGGGCGGCCGGCTGACCGTGCACGGGGAGCGGAGCACGTACACCAGCGGTGACGGCGGCCGTACCTTCAGGGAGGCGGGCCCCGGCACGTACCACGTCACCCGCGGCCCGCTGGGGTACCTGCGGTCCGCCGGTTCCGGCTGCGCGTACGGGGTGTCGCCCGACGGGGTGCGCTGGGTGACCTTCCGGCTGGCCTGCGAGGACTGAAGGGGACCTGGGCCGAGGGGGACTTGCACCTCACGTCGGGTGAGGACCCAGCCTGGTGTGCGTACCGAGAAGAAGGGAGCGGAGAGCCATGAGCTACTCCGTGGGACAGGTCGCCGCTTTCGCCCACGTCACGGTGCGGACGCTGCACCACTACGACGAAATCGGCCTGCTCTCCCCGAGCGGCCGCAGCCACGCGGGCCACCGGCGTTACGACGACGCCGACCTCGACCGGCTGCAGCGGATCCTGTTCTACCGGGAGCTGGGCTTCCCGCTCGACCAGGTCGCGGCCCTCCTCGACGATCCCGACGCGGACCCGCGCGAGCACCTGCGGCGCCAGCACGAACTGCTGACCACGCGGATCGCCGAACTGCAGAAGATGGCCGAGGCCGTCGAACACGCCATGGAGGCGAAGAAGATGGGCATCAACCTCACGCCCGAGGAGAAGTTCGAAGTGTTCGGGGACCACGACCCCGACCAGTACGCCGAGGAGGCGGAGCAGCGCTGGGGCGGCACCGACGCCTACCGGGAGTCCCAGCGCCGTACCGCGCGCTACACCAAGGCCGACTGGCAGCGCCTGAAGGACGAGGCCACCGAGTGGGGCGCCCGCTACCAGGCCCTGATGTCGGAGGGCGAGCCGCCGACGAGCGAGCGGGCGATGGACCTGGCCGAGGAACACCGGCAGCAGATCGTCCGGTGGCACTACGACTGCACCTACGAGATCCACCGGGGCCTCGCGGACATGTACGTGTCGGACAAGCGCTTCACGGCCTATTACGAGGCCATGGCCCCCGGCCTCGCCGAACACCTCCACGCCGCCATCCACGCCAACGCGGCCCGCCACTCGTAAGCGGCCGGCCGCTCTCGGGGCCCGGATCCCGGGGGCGGGGGGCAGGGAAGGGGACGTGGAACCGGGTGGGGGGTGGAAGCGTTGATAGCTTTGGGCAGCCGTCCCCCGCCCACCGACCCAGGAGCCCCGGAACCCGTGAATACGCTTGCGCTCGGACCGAGCTGGCTGGACCCGGACTACCTCATCGAGACCTTCGGCCTCATCGGCGTCCTGGTCATCGTCTTCGCCGAGTCCGGACTGCTGATCGGTTTCTTCCTCCCCGGTGACTCGCTGCTGTTCACCACGGGGCTGCTGGTCACCACCGGCGTGCTCGACACCCCGCTGTGGCTGGTGTGCACCCTGGTCGTGCTGTCCGCGATCATCGGCGACCAGGTGGGTTACCTCTTCGGCCGCAAGGTCGGACCGGCCCTCTTCAAGCGCCCGGACTCCCGCCTCTTCAAGCAGGAGAACGTGGAGAAGGCCCATGAGTTCTTCGAGAAGCACGGCCCCAAGTCGCTGATCCTGGCCCGGTTCGTCCCGATCGTGCGGACGTTCACGCCGATCATCGCCGGTGTGAGCCGGATGAACTACCGCTCGTTCATCACCTTCAACGTCATCGGCGGTGTCCTGTGGGGCGCCGGTGTGACGCTGCTCGGGGCCTCGCTCGGCAAGATCGAGTTCGTCCACAAGAACATCGAGCCCATCCTCATCCTCATCGTGCTGATCTCGGTCGTCCCGATCGTGATCGAGTACCTGCGGGCCCGCTCCCAGAAGAAGAAGGAGCCGGTCGCCGAGGACGGCGCGCCCTCGGCCCCGCGCGGGCGGCACGCCAAGCGCTGACCGCTCAGGCGGGCGACTCCCGCTCGTCCGGCTCGCGCTCGTCCCGCTGGTCCGGTTCCTGCTCGTCCGGCTCCTCCTCCGCCGCGGCCGTCATCGTGCGGACCAGCGGCGACAGGGCCGTACCGAGCAGGGTCGCCGCGGCGATCGAGCTCAGCGCGATGCCCCAGCCGACCGGCCCGAGCGGGGTGCAGCCGAAGAACTGGCTGACTCCCGGCGTCTGGATCACGGCGGCCAGCACCGCCGCCGAACCCAGACTCGCGGCCAGCACGTTCCGGTCGAGACCGCCCGTCGCGAGGGTCTGGGCCAGCTGCGTACCGACGACCGCGGCGAGCGCCACCGTGCCCGCCCGCCTGCTGCGGCCGGTCAGGCGGGCACCGGTCCACGCCAGCCCCGCCCCGGTGGCGGTGATGGCGCCGCGCAGCAGCATCTCGTGGGTGAGCGCGCTGCCCAGCGAGCGGCTCGGGCCCTCCGCCAGGAGCCGTTGCGCCGCCTGGCCGGCCGGCTCCCGCACGGCGATGGCCAGTGAGGGCGCCAGGTCGGTCAGCAGGTTGACCAGCATGATCTGCCGGGCGTTCAGCGGTGTGGCGCCGGTCAGCGTGGAGACCAGCACGCTGAACGTGACCTCGCCGAGGTTGCCGCCGATGAGGATGCCCAGCGCGGCCCGCACCGACGCCCACATGGACCGGCCCTCCATCAGCGCCGAGACGATCGTCTCCAGCCGGTCGTCGCTGACCACCAGGTCCGCGGCCGCCGTCGCGGACGGGGTGCCGCGCCGCCCGAGCGCGATGCCGATGTCGGCGAGCCGGATGGCGGGCGCGTCGTTGGCGCCGTCGCCGGTCATCGCGACGACCCGGCCGACGCGCTGGTACGCCTGGACGATCCGGACCTTGTGGTGCGGACTGCACCGGGCGATGACGTCCACGGTCGGCAGGAGCGCGTCCAGCTCGTCGTCGCTCAGCTCGTCCAGCTCGGCGCCCGTACAGACCTTCGGGTCGGTGACCTCGCTGATGGTGGACGCGATGGCGTCGGCGGTGGCCGGGTGGTCACCGGTGAGCATCACGGTGTGCACGCCCGCCTCCCGCAGCCGCGCCGTCGCGGGCGCGGCGCCCGCACGGACCGGGTCCGCCAGCGTGACGAACCCCAGGAAGGTCAGGTTCCGCACGCTGTCGTCGGTGAGGTCCTCGCCGGTGTCCATCCGGCGCTCCGCCACCGCCAGCACACGTCGCCCGGCGCCCGCCAGCTCCTCCGCCGCCGCGTTCAGCCCCGCGATCCCCTCGTCGTCGAGCGCTTGCGGCCGGCCGTCGGGCGTCCGGCGCCGGGCACAGCGGGCCAGGACGTTCTCGGGCGCGCCCTTCACACTCAGCAGCGGGCCGTGCGCGGTCTGCCCGGACGTGGCGTGGTAGGGGCGGGACGGCTCGAACGGCAGCGTGTCCAGCCTCCGCCAGCGTGCCGCCGCCTGCCGCACGGACACCTTGGCGCTGCGCGCCCCGGCCGTCACGGCGCGGTCGGTCTGGTGGGCCATGGGCTCGGCCTGCCGGGCGGGCGGGGTGGCCCGCAGCGCGGCGGCGAGGACGTCCTTGCGCGGGCCGTCCAGCCGGTCCAGCGGCAGCGCGCCGTCCCCGTCGCTCACGGCTGCCAGCTGCAGCTTGCCCTCCGTGAGCGTTCCGGTCTTGTCGAAGCACAGCACGTCGGCGCGGCCGAGCGCCTCGATGGTCCGCGGGTTGCGGACGAGCGCGCCGACGTCGGCCAGGCGCCGCGCGGCGGCCAGCTGGGCGGCGTTGACGAGGAAGGGCAGCCCTTCGGGTACGGAGGCGACGGCGAGGTTCACCGCGGAGGCGAGGTTGTCGGCGAGGGGCCGCCCGTGCAGCAGGCCCGACGCGGCGACCGCGCCGGCCGATCCGATCGCGATGGGCAGGCTGGACCGGGTGAGCGAGGCGAGCCGGGCCTCCACTCCCGTCTCGGGCGCGGCCTGCCGGGCGGTGGCGAGGCTCCGTCCGACCTCGGTGCTCGAACCGGTCGCCACCACCACGGCCACCGCCCGGCCGGAGGAGACGGTGGTCCCCTCGTAGACCATCGAGCGGCGGCCGGTGATGTCGGTGGCAACCACCGGTGCCGGGTCCTTGTGGACGGCGAGGGACTCACCGGTCAGCGACGACTCGTCGACCTCCAGCCCCTCCGCCTCCAGCAGCCGGCAGTCCGCCGGTACGACGTCCTCGGGCCGCAGCAGGACGATGTCGCCCTCCACCAGGTCGCCGGCCGTCACCAGCCGCTCGCGCCCTCCCCGGCGTACGCGCGCGCCGATGGCCGAGCGGCGGAACAGCTCCTCCAGGGCGCGTTCCGTCCGTACGCGCTGGAAGCCGCCGATGAGCGCGGAGCTGCCCGTGATGGCGGCCACCAGCCCGGCGTCGGTGCGTGAGCCCACGGCGGTGGCGAGGGCGGCACCGCCGGCGAGGACGGGGGTCAGGGGGTTCGCGAGTTCCTCGACGAAGGCGGTCGGCAGGGTGAGGCGGGCGGGCTCGTTGCCGCCGGAACCTCCACCGCGGGTGGCGGCCTCGTCGGCGGTCAGGCCGTCGGCGCCGGTGCGGAGCCGCTCCAGGACCCGGTCGGTGGGCATCAGGTGCCAGGGCACGCTCGTGACGGGCGGGGCGAGGGGCCGGGCGAGGAGCTGCCGGGCGCGCCAGGCGCCCATGCAGAACGCCACGCTCGCGGCGGTCGTCCCGGCCGCCATGCCCCGGGCCGTCGCCTGGGCGGGCGGCGCCTGCAGCGCGGCCACCGCGCCGACACCGCTGCCGCCGGCCGCGAGCACGGCGCTGTCCCGGTCGACGCGGGCCGCCATGCCGACGGCGTCCACGATGATCCCCGCCGATTCGAGGTCGGCGCCGACGATGAGGTGGGCGCCCCAGGCGGGCGGCTCGCCCTCGCGGTGCACGCCGACCCCGCAGTCGGCCACGCCCAGCGCCCGCCGGTTGCCGGACACCAGCAGGATCACCGCGCCGTCGGCCTGGAGGCCGCGTACGGAGGCGACCAGACGCCCGCCCGCCGGGACCACCGCGTCGGCGAAGGTGAACGCCGGGGACTCCCGGTCGGTCGCCAGCACCACCCGCGCCCCCGCCCGGCGGGCGGCGGCGGCGACGGCGTCCGCGCCCGGGGCGGTCTGGGTGGCGAGCCCCGCCACCGCCTGGAGCCGGTGGCCACGCGCCAGGCCGAGTGTCTTCTCGGCACCCCGGCGGCGCAGCTGCCCCTCGGCCTGCCGCCCGGTGCGGCCGGTCAGTTCCAGGTCGTCCAGCGGGCCGAGGATCCAGCCGTCGTCGTCGCGGGCGGTCCGCAGGGGCGCGTCGGAGTCGAACAGCGCGAAGAGCCGCTCCGCGGTCAGCTCGGGGTCGGCGCCGCTGAGCAGCTCCAGGTCCACGGGCTCGTACCGGTCGCTGCGCAGCGCGTCCTCCTCCAGGATCACCGTGTCGACCTGTCCGAGCCTCCGCAGCGCGCTCCGGTCCATGGTGACGACGCCCCGCAGTGCCAGCGCCCGGCCCAGCCGGGTGGCGAAGCCCTCGCGGCCGGCGTCCGGGGCCTTCGGCACGGCGGACAGGGCGACGGCCAGCCCCTTGCGCGGCCCTGCGAACGGGGACGCCAGCGCGCCGGCCGCCAGACCCGCCGCCGTGGCGCGCTCGGCGTACCGGTCGGTGGTGTCCTTGGGCGGCGGACCGGCGCGGTCGACGACGATCGGATCGGCCGAGGCGTCGTCCGGCCCGGTGACGAGCCGGGGCTCGGCCTCGTTCCACGCGGCGCGTTCGGCGGTGGCCTCGCGCCACTGGGCGACCCGTTCGAAGGCGTCCAGGGCGAGGCCGCCGCCCCGGGTGGCCACGCCCTGGGCGAGGGCGCTGACGACGGGCAGTACGGATTCGGCCTGCTCCGCGCTGCTGAGCTCGGCGACCAGGTGGCGCAGCCGCGGGTGGCGCTGGAGGGCGCCCGTGAGCGCCGCCACCTCGGGCGGCAGTCGGAACCAGGGGGCCAGCCGCCGTACGGAGGCGAGGGCCAGCCCCACCGTGTCGGCGGCCAGCGCGGGCACCGACTGGCGGGTGTCGGGGCCCTCGCTCGGGTGGTGCGGTTCGGGGCACCACTCGTCGAACTCGTCGGCGTGCGCGTCGAGCTCTCCTTCCGCGCGCTCGACGAGGGCGACCAGTTCGCGGTCCGACGGTGGCGGTGCGGACACGGCCACGACCACGCGCTCGGACGGCGCGTTCACCCGGGCCCACAGCACGCCCGGATGCTCCTCCAGGGCGCGCTCGACGCGCCGGGCGACCCGGTCGCCGCCCGCCCCGTGCACCCCGTGCACCTCGATGTAGCAGCGCCCGGGCCGCCACCACACGCCGCGCTGCGGCAGCCCCATGAGCTGCGCGGCCACGTCGGCGGCGCCGCGCACGCCGACGGCGACGCCATACGTCACGCCGGACGCCACGGGTCCGAGCAGGTGCAACGGTGACATGGCTGGTTCCTCCGGTCGTCGTCACGTCCGCTTCAGCCGTCCCGGAATGGATACCCTGAAATATGGACAACCTGCCCATACCGCATCCATGGATGTGAGATCTGTGGCCACCTCTCCAGCACCTCGTAAGCGCACCACGACGAAGTCCACCGAGACCAAGCCCACCGACGCGACGGCCGCCGACCAGCAGATGGCGGCGAAGGCGCTCAAGGCACCGGCCCCCGAGCGGAGCGAGGACAAGGCCTCCCCAGGAGGCCGCACGATCAGCTTCACCGTTCCGTCCCTCGACCGGGTCGCGAACGGCGCGGCGAACGCGGCGCTGCTCCCGGTCGCTGCCGCCCGTCAGGTGCTCCCCTCGAAGGGCGGCCTGCCGCTCTACCTCGGCCTCGGGGTCCTGGGCGCGGCCGACGTCATCGAATGGCCCGTCGCCATCGGCATCGGCCTCGGCTACGCCGTCCTCCGCCGCGGCGGCCTGATGTCCCCGGGCTCCACCCGCCCCCGCGCCACTGCGGCCTGACACTCTCCCCGGCCCCGGCCCCGGTCACGGCGGCGGCCGTGCGGCGTGTGCAGGTCGGTTGCGGCCGGCGTTCCGGGTCGGGGCCCCTCCGGGCTCACCTCCTCGCGGTCGGCGGGGTGCCCGAGCACTCTCCTCACCGTTTCGCTCCGCCGATCCGCTGCGGGGGCGACCCTGCACGGCCCCTCCTCGCCGTCTTACAAGAACCACCGGCCCGCACCCGGCGTACGACCGGGGTGTGGCCGTGCAGGGTCGCCCC
>NZ_JBVJAH010000010.1:333858-340141 GCF_055590785.1 Streptomyces sp. NPDC041796 | reverse complement strand
CCGCGCTACCCACCGCGTGGGCGCCCCCCCCCCCCCCCCCCCCCCCCCCCCCCCCCCCCCCCCCCGCCCCCCCCCCCCCCCCCCCCCGTACGCCGTCGGTGTCAGCCGGCGATGTCCTCGTACCCGGCGATCTCGCGCGGGCTGCGCGGGCCCGGGCCCACGTAGCGGGCCGAGGGGCGGACCAGGCGGCCGGTGCGCTTCTGCTCCAGGATGTGCGCCGACCAGCCGGCCGTGCGGGCGCACGTGAACATGGACGTGAACATGTGCGCCGGGACCTCCGCGAAGTCCAGCATGATCGCCGCCCAGAACTCCACGTTCGTCGCCAGGACGCGGTCCGGGCGGCGGTTGTGCAGCTCTTCCAGGGCGGCCTTCTCCAGCGCCTCGGCCACCTCGAAGCGCGGCGCGCCGAGCTCCTTGGCGGTCCGGCGCAGCACACGGGCGCGCGGGTCCTCGGCGCGGTAGACGCGGTGGCCGAAGCCCATCAGACGCTCGCCCTTGTCGAGGGCCTGGCGGACGTACGCGCCGGCGTCGCCGGTGCGCTCGATCTCCTCGATCATGCCGAGGACGCGGGACGGCGCGCCACCGTGCAGCGGGCCCGACATGGCGCCGACGGCGCCCGACAGGGCCGCCGCCACGTCCGCGCCGGTGGAGGCGATGACGCGGGCGGTGAAGGTCGAGGCGTTCATGCCGTGCTCGGCTGCGGACGTCCAGTAGGCGTCGACGGCCTTGACGTGCTTGGGGTCGGGCTCGCCGCGCCAGCGGATCATGAACCGCTCGACGACCGACTCGGCCTTGTCGATCTCGCTCTGCGGGACCATCGGCAGGCCCTGTCCGCGCGCGGACTGGGCGACGTAGGACAGCGCCATGACGGCGGCACGCGCCAGGTCGTCGCGGGCTTCCTCCACGTCGATGTCGAGGAGCGGTTTCAGGCCCCACACGGGCGCGAGCATGGCGAGCGCGGACTGGACGTCGACGCGGATGTCACCGGAGTGCACCGGGATCGGGAACGGCTCGGCGGGCGGCAGGCCGGGGTTGAACGCGCCGTCGACCAGCAGGCCCCATACGTTCCCGAAGGAGACCTGGCCCACCAGGTCCTCGATGTCGACGCCGCGGTAGCGGAGAGCGCCGCCCTCCTTGTCCGGTTCGGCGATCTCCGTCTCGAACGCGACGACTCCTTCGAGTCCGGGTACGAAGTCGGACATCAGGCGGCTCCTCGTGAGGTGTGCGACAGGTTGCGACAGGCCGGGGTGTCATCCGGTGAAGCGGTGATGCCCCGTACGGCCGGTGGTCATCCTCACCGTCGTAGGGAGGGAACAGTGACCCAGCGCATGAGTCTGTCGGGTTCACCCGATGCGGGGAAGCGTGACATCCGGCACACTGCGCCGAACCGGTCAGGGAGATTAGTGGCACGCGGTGCCGGGCAGACTGGCCCCTACGGCAGGATGGCCTTGTGACAGACGCTCTCGACCCAGCAGCTCTCGATCCCGCCGACATGCGCGAGCAGTACCGCACCGCCGAATTCCTGGAGGCGGACCTCGCGGACGGGCCGATGGAACAGTTCGCGCGCTGGTTCAAGGAGGCCGCCGACAGCGACGCGATCATCGAGCCCAACGCCATGATCGTCTCGACGGCGACGCCCGACGGCCGCCCCTCCTCGCGGACGGTGCTGCTGAAGCACTTCGACGAACGAGGGTTCGTCTTCTTCACCAATTACGGCTCCCGCAAGGGCTCGGAGCTGGAGACCAACCCGTACGTCTCGCTCCTCTTCCCCTGGCACCCGGTCGCCCGCCAGGTCCTCGTCACCGGCACGGCCGACCGTGTCGGCCGCGACGAGACGGCCGCCTACTTCCGGACCCGCCCGCACGGCTCCCAGCTCGGCGCCTGGGCCAGCGAGCAGTCCGCGGTGATCGCCTCCCGGGCGGAACTGCTCGCCCGTTACGAGGAGCTAGCCGCCCGCTACCCGGAGGGCGAGCAGGTGCCCGTCCCGCCCCACTGGGGCGGTTTCCGGGTCGAGCCCCGGACGGTCGAGTTCTGGCAGGGCCACGAGAACCGGCTGCACGACCGGCTGCGGTACGTACGGGACGACGACAAGGCCTGGCGGATCGAGCGGCTGGCGCCCTAGGGCGTGTCGCCTACGTGAAGTCGACGGCGGCCAGCAGCGGTCCGCCCACCGCCAGCGCGTACTGCGCGAACACCGCCCCGCGCCGCACCCCGTGGCCCACCGCGTCATGGGGCATGCACAGCGCCCACAGGCCGAGGACGCCGGACAGACCCAGGGACCACAGGGCAAGCTCCATGAGGGGGCCGCTCCTTCCGTCGCCGACGTAGGCCTGCCGCAACAGGACGGCCAGCGTCACGAAGAAGGCGAACACCAGCAGGAGCAGCCCGATCCCGGCGAAGAGGCGCACGGCCTTGGTGCTGGGCGCGAAGGGGTCCTGTGCGTCGGTGGCGTCCATGCCCGCCATCCTGGGCGCCGGCCGGTGGGCCGGGCATCGTCGCGGATACTCACATCGCACGGGTGTACGTACTCAGCCCGGCCTGCCGGATCCGGACAAGCAGAAACCCGCGGGCTCTGGCTCTCCTGACGGAGAGGCCGGCCGGATGTGCCGGCGAGCCCGCGGGTCGGTGACTGCTGGAGATTGCGGCAGGAGGCCTGCCGACATTGCACAGAGAGTGCGACAACAGGCCTCAGCCCGCAGTCACCTCACGCATCCGAAAAGAAACCACTTCCGGATCACCTCCTTTCTTCGTGTGCCCCACACCCTAGGAAGCGCTCCGGCGCACCACAACCGGTTTTTCGCTCCGGGTGATTTCCGGGAACCGGCTGTGCTCTGAGTCACGTTCCAGTTGAATGACCGATGGCGTGCACGTGCACGTGAGTACACGTCCTGCAGGGGGTGCCGGGATGAGTGCGTCCAGGAGCGAGACCGCGAAGGCTCTGGGGCCCGGGGCGGATCTGCTCGCCGCGCTGCTCGACGGGATGGACGCCGCGCTGTGCGCGTTCGACGCCGACGGCGTGATCACCCACTGGAACCGGGAGGCCGAACGGATCCTCGGGTGGAGCGCCGAGGAGGCGGTCGGGCGCGACGGGTTCGCCGGGTGGGCCGTGCGCAGCGCGGACGCCGACGAGGTGCACCAGCGGCTGATGGCCGTGATGGAGGCACCCGGCCGGCAGGTCCACGAGTTCGCCCTCGTCCGCAAGGACGGCGGGCGGGTCCTGGTGCGGACCCAGTCGGCGGGGGTGCGGGGCGCGGACGGCCGTCCGGCCGGGGTGTACTGCGCGTTCAGCGAGGTGCACGCGCAGATCGACCTGGAGCGGTCCATCGCCCTGAGCGAGGCCCTGTTCGAGGACGCGTCCTGGGGCGTCGTCCTCGTCGACGTGGACCTCCGTCCCACCGTCGTCAACGCCCACGCCGCCCGGGCCCTGGGCGCGGGCCGTACGTCGCTGCTCGGGCGGCCGCTCGGTGAGCTGGTCGTGCAGGGCGTGGAGGAACTGGAGGGCGCCCTCCACCATGTCCTGGCCGAAGGCGCGCCCCGGGCGCTCGTCGAGCTGTGGGTGACGCTCAGGACCCCGGAGGGGGAGCGGCGGCGCTGCTGGCGCAGCGGCTTCCTGCGCCTGGCGTCACCGCTCGCCGAGGAGCCGGTCCCGCTCGGGGTCGGCTGGCTGTTCCAGGACGTCACGGACGCGAAACTGGCGGAGCAGGAGGCCGACCGGCTGCGGTTCCGGACCAGTCAGCTCCACCGGGCGGGCAGTGCGGCCGCGGAGTGCGAGGACCCGATGGAGGCGGCGGCCACCTATCTGGACTTCGCGCTGGCCGGGTTCGCCGACCACGCGCTGGTGGACCTGGTGGAGGGCGACCGTCTCGTCCGGGCGGCCGCCTCGCCGACCGGTGCGCCCGGCCCGGTGGCCCGCCTGGGCGGTGCCGGGATCCCGGTCCGGTACGCGGCGGGGCACCCCGCCCTGCAGGCGCTGGACCGGGTCGGGTCCGTGCGGGCGAGTACCTCCTCCGAGGCGTGGGCGACCGAGCGCCAGTGGCCCCGGGACGCGGCGCACGCCCTGTGCGCGGTGCTCCGCAGCCGGGGCCGGACGCTGGGCGTGGTCACCTTCCTCCGCTCGGGCACCCGGCCCGCCTTCGAGCGCCCGGACGCGGTGTACGCGGAGAGCGTCGCGGTGCGCGTCGCCGCGGCGGTCGACCTCGCGGGGTGCGCCTCCGACTGACGGCGCCGCGCGGGCCGTTCGGGGTGGTGCCCGGTGGTGCCTAGTGGCGGAAGAAGATCCGGTCCGCGTACTCGGTCATCACGCGGCCGTTCCACTCGTGGCCGCCGTCGACGTTGCCGGAGCGCAGCAGCGGGGGCTCGATGCCGCGGGCCACCAGGGATTCCGTGGCGGCGGCCATCACCGCCTGCATCAGGGCGCTGGTCACGACCGTGGACGCCGGGGCGAACGGGGCACCGACGCCCTCGTGGGTGAGCTCCGCGTCCCCCACGGCGATCTTGGAGTCCAGCACGATGTCGCAGTGGTCCTTGAGGAAGGTGCCCGACACGTGCCGGGGCTTGGTCTCCTCCGCGTACGCCACCGACGTCACCCCGATGACCGTCAGGCCGAGCGCGCGGGCGTTCATGGCCATCTCCACGGGCAGGGCGTTGCGACCGGACAGCGAGACGATGATCAGGACGTCCCCGGCCCGGGCGGGTGAGGAGTCCAGGACCGCGCCGGCCAGGCCGTCCACCCGCTCCAGGGCGGAGCCCAGCGTCGCGGGCATCACGTCGACGCCGACGACGCCCGGGACGGCGAGCAGGTTGACCAGCGCGAGGCCGCCGGCCCGGTAGACCACGTCCTGGGCGGCGAGCGACGAGTGGCCCGCGCCGAACGCGAACAGCCGGCCGCCCGAGGCGACGGCGTCGGCGACGGCCGCGCCGGCGGCGGCGATGCTCGGCGCCTCCTCGTCCCGCACACGCTGGAGCAGACCGATCGCGGCGTCGAAGAACCGACCGGCCGTCGTACTCCCGCTCGCGCTCCCGCCGCTGGTGTCAGGCATGGCGTCAGGCCCCTTCTCTCCGTGTCGCGGATCACGTTGCGGTCTGGACCATTGCTCTGTCAATACCGGCTTGTCCCCATGGCGGCACGGTTGTCGGCGCGATGCGCAAGAATTGAGTCAGGGCCAGCGCACGATTCTTTTCGAGGGGCACGTATGTCCGGACTGATCGACACCACGGAGATGTATCTCCGCACCATCCTCGAGCTGGAAGAGGAAGGTGTGGTGCCCATGCGCGCCCGCATCGCCGAGCGGCTGGACCAGAGCGGGCCGACCGTCAGCCAGACGGTCGCGCGGATGGAGCGGGACGGTCTGGTGACCGTCGCGGGCGACCGGCACCTGGAGCTGACCGACGAGGGCCGCCGCCTGGCGACCCGTGTGATGCGCAAGCACCGGCTCGCCGAGTGCCTGCTGGTCGACGTGATCGGCCTGGAGTGGGAGCAGGTCCACGCCGAGGCCTGCCGCTGGGAGCATGTGATGAGCGAGGCGGTGGAGCGCCGCGTGCTGGAGCTGCTGCGGCACCCCACCGAGTCTCCCTACGGGAACCCGATCCCGGGCCTGGAGGAGCTGGGCGAGAAGGCGGAGGCCGAGGCGTTCCTCGACGAGGGCATGGTGTCGCTGGCCGAGCTCGACGCGGGCACGGAGGGCAAGACCGTGGTGGTGCGCCGGATCGGCGAGCCGATCCAGACGGACGCCCAGCTGATGTACACGCTGCGGCGCGCGGGTGTGCAGCCCGGCTCGGTGGTGAGCGTGACCGAGTCGGCGGGCGGTGTGCTCGTCGGCAGCAGCGGTGAGGCCGCGGAGCTGGGCGCCGACGTGGCGTCGCACGTCTTCGTCGCCAAGCGCTGACCCACGCCCGTGGGGCGGTGCCGCCCGCCCACGGCTTCGGACCGTCGCCCGATGCCCTGCCCGGACCCCCGGGCCGGGTGACGCCTCCGTCCCAACCGTCACGGAATTCCCCCCGGTCACGGAACGCGCTTTCGACCGGAACGGCAGCGCCCGGTCGGCTCGCGTGCCAGTCTTGGCTCAGGCATATGACCTGAGTGGGTGTGAGCCGATGCTCCACGCCCGGGGAGGGAGCAGGTGGATGCGCCCGCCTGGAGACCCTGGACACGGGGAGAGCCCCGGGGGGTTTTTGTGCCGGGGGCCCACCCCCCCCCTTTTTCCCCCAGAACCCCAACCCCCCCCCTTTTCCCCCCCCGCCCCCTTTTTCCCCCGGCCCCCCCCCCCCCCACAACCTCCCCCCC
>NZ_JBVJAH010000010.1:105226-333848 GCF_055590785.1 Streptomyces sp. NPDC041796 | reverse complement strand
GGGTGGGTTGATAAAGCGTCATCCCCAACTCGCCGGGACCCACCACCCCACCCCCCCCCCCCCCCCCCCCCGCCCTCCCCCCCCCCCCCCCCCCCCCCCCCCCCCCCCTCCCCGACCTCCCCTGTGCTGACCCGGAGCCCCGAGCTCTCAGGGTCGTCCCCCTCGGACCGTTTTCCCCGAGCGGCCCGCCTCCCGATGAAGATCTCCCCTCGGCGACGGCCGTCAATCCTTGAGCGGGGTCACTCGAACGAGCGGTGTTGCGGGCGGGACCCCCGTTTTCGAATGCAGGTTCGATAGTCTGGCTCGCGCACGTGAACAGAAGGGGGTGTCAGGACACATGGTGCGACGCATCGACCTGACCGGAGCCGACGGCTTACGCCTCGCCGCCTGGGAGTTCGCCGACCCGCCCAAGGGCCGGGCACCCGGGGACGCCGAGGCGCCCGGAGTGCTCCTCCTCCACGGACTGATGGGCCGCGCCTCCCACTGGGCCTCCACCGCCCGCTGGCTCGCCGAGCGGTACCGGGCCGTCGCGCTCGACCAGCGCGGGCACGGACGCAGCGACAAGCCCGCCGAAGGTCCCTTCACCCGCGAGGCGTACGTCGCCGACGCCGCCGCCGCGATCGAACAGCTCGGACTCGCCCCCGCCGTCCTCATCGGCCACTCCATGGGCGCCCTGACCGCCTGGCAGCTCGCCGCCGAGCGCCCCGACCTCGTGCGGGCCCTCGTCATCTGCGACATGCGGGCCTCCGCCCTCGGCGCCGCGTCCCAGCGCGAATGGGAGGACTGGTTCCGCTCCTGGCCGCTGCCCTTCGCCACGCTCGCCGACGTACGGAAATGGTTCGGCGAGGACGACCCCCGGGTGGAGCGCCCCAACCCCGCGCGCGGCGCGTTCTACGCCGAGGTCATGGCCGAGGGCCCGGACGGCTGGCGCCCCCTGTTCTCCCGCCGCCAGATGCTCACCTCCCGCGAGACCTGGGTCTACGACGCCCACTGGGACTCCCTCGCCCACGTCCGCTGCCCCACCCTCGTCGTCCGCGGCCTGGACGGCGAACTGGGCCGCGCGGAGGCCCAGGAGATGGTCCGCGTCCTGCCCCAGGGGCGGTACGCCGAGGTACCGGACGCCGGCCACCTCGTCCACTACGACCAGCCCGAAGGCTGGCGCACCGCCGTCGCGCCCTTCCTGGAGGACGTCAGCCCTTGCTGACCGCCGTCAGGATCTCCGGGAGCCGGGCCGCCGTGCGCGGCGCCGCGAGCCGGAGGCCCGCCCGCGTCAGCAGCGTGCCCCAGCCCGCGCCCAGCACGAGGAGGAGCAGGCCCGCCGACATGCCCGCCCCGGCCGAGTTCAGCCAGACGGTGAGGGCGATCAGGGGGGCGCACAGCAGCGCGGCCGTGACCATGCCGCCCAGGATGGAGATCCACGCCAGTCCCGCCTGTCCCGGCGCCACGTTCTTGAAGCCACTGTCCTGCGGGATCGAGTAGGGGAAGCGGGACGACGCCACCGCGCCCGTTCCCAGCATCGAGCCCAGCACCCCGAACGACAGCCCCAGTGCCTCCGGCAGCGTCCGCCAGTCGCCCAGCACCGCCGCCGTCAGCGCCGTCACCAGCGCCACGAACGGCAAGGTCACCAGCAGCAGCGCCAAGGCCCGCGCGCGCAACTCCTCATAGGCGTCCCGCGTCGAGGAGATCGTCATCGCGACCATCCAGAAGGCCGACGTGTCCTGGCCGAACTGGTTGTACATCTGGACGCCGAGCATCCCCGCCGCGAAACACGCGAAGTACACCGACCCCGTGCCCTGCAGCGCGTTGAACAGCGGCACGATCAGGCCGATCGCCAGCGACGTCACCCACGCCGCCTTCGTCTTCGGGTCCCGCGCCACATAACGCAGACTCCGCCGCATCACCGTGCCCGTACGCCCCTCGGGCCACAGGCGGGCGAACTGCCCGGCGGAGGCCGCCGACTCACGGCGTGACGGACGCGACGCCGCCGCCAGTGTGGAACCGTCCGGGGCCGTCATCAGCTTCACCAGGCTCCGCCGCCACGCGTACAGCAGCGCCCCCAGGGCGGCCACCGTCAGCAGCAGCCCGGCCACGGCCTCTCCGTACGCGCCCTCACTCGCCGAGTCGACCGCGGCGAACGCCGACGCGGGCGGAATCCACCGCACCACCTCCGCCGCCGGGTCCAGCGCCGACAGACCGCCCGCCCGGCCCAGCCGCTGCACACCGAAGTTGACGAACTGGATGCCCACCGCGATCACCAGACCGCTCAGCACGGCCAGGTCCCGGCCCTTGCGGGACGTCAACAGCCGGACGTTGCCGGCCGCCACCGCCCGCGCCAGCGCCACGCACACCAGCAGCACCAGCGGCACGGCCACCACCGCCACCACCACCGCGAACGCCCCGTGCGCCAGCGCCACCGCCGACCCGACCGCCAGGCACAGGGTGAACAACGGCCCGATCCCCACCAGCGACGACACCAGCAGCGCCCGCACCAGCGGCCCCGGCCGCAGCGGCAGCATCACCAGCCGCGTCGGATCCAGCGTTTCATCCCCACTCGGGAAGAACAGCGGCATCACCGCCCACCCCAGCGCCAACAGCCCCGCCAGCAACACCGTGACCGTGGCCGCGTGCTCACTGCCCCGCAGCAGCACCAGCCCCAGCAACTGCCCCGCCGCGAACAGCAACGCCAGCACGGCCGACGTCACATACGCCGCCCTGCGCCCCGCCGACTGCCTGAGCCCATTGCGCAGCAGCGACAACTTGAGCCGTACGAAAACCCCCGTGAGCGTCACCGGGCACCACCCAGCCAGTCCAGCGACTCGCCCGTGTCCCGCCCTTGCGCACCCACCAGCTCCAGGAACGCGGCCTGCAACGACGGCGCTTCACCCCGCACCTCGGCCAGCGTGCCCTGCGCCCGGATCCGGCCCCCCGCCATCACGGCGACCCAGTCGCACAGCGACTCCACCAGCTCCATCACATGGCTGGAGAACACCACGGTCGCACCCGACGCCGTGTACCGCTCCAGAACCCCGCGGATCGACTGCGCCGACACCGGGTCCACGCCCTCGAACGGCTCGTCCAGGAACAGCACGTCCGGGTTGTGCAGCAGCGCCGCCGCCAGGCCGATCTTCTTGCGCATACCGGTCGAGTAGTCCACGACCAGCTTGTTCTGCGCCCCCGCCAGGTCCAGCACGTCCAGTAGCTGGGCCGCCCGCTTGTCGACCTCGTCCCCGGGCAGCCCCCGCAGCCGCCCGGTGTACGCGAGGAGCTCCCGCCCCGACAGCCGCTCGAACAGCCGCAGCCCCTCGGGCAGGACCCCGATCCGGGCCTTCACCGCGGCCGGATCGCGCCACACGTCGTGCCCCACCACCTCGACCCGCCCCTGGTCGGGTCGCAGCAGCCCCGTCACCATCGACAGGGTCGTCGTCTTGCCCGCCCCGTTCGGGCCCACCAGCCCGATGAACCGGCCCGCCGGAAGCGCCAGATCGATCCCGGCCACGGCGATCTGTTCGCCGAACCGCTTCCACAGTCCCTCGACCCGCACCGCGGGCGCGAGCCCGTCCTCCACCTGGTCCGGCATGGTCACTGCCTCCGTAGGTCCCCGTCGATACGGGGTCAGCCTACGTACGCGCCGGGACGCGGACAGGGGGCGAGACCGGCAGTCGGATGAGGGTCAACCCTGCCGGGACCGCGCGTCGGCGGCCTCCCGGGCGCACGCGTACGCCAAGGGACAGATCAGCTCCTCGACATCGGGCAGCCAGCGGTTCGCCGGCGTGGGGCGGCGCGCCCACTGCACCGCGCCGTGACCGCCCACCCGGGTCGGCGGCGCCGCCACGTACTGGCCCTCGCCCCGGGCCACGAGGTCGATCCCGCTCGGCGACCAGCCCAGCTTGCGCACCAGGTCCGGCACCTTGGCGGCGGCCCCCGGCAGGACGAAGAACATCATCCGGCGGTCCGGGGTGCAGGTGACCGGGCCCAGCGTCAGGTCCATCCGCTCCATCCGCGCCAGCGCCAGGAAACCCGCCGACTCCGGAACGTCCAGGGCGTCGAAGGTACGGCCCGTCGGCAGCAGGATCGACGCCCGCGGCTGCTTCCCCCACAGCCTGCGCGCCACCACGGCGCTGCCCGTCGCCTGGGTCGCCCAGTCCGGCCGCGCCGGGTGCGCCCCCGCCGCGGGGCACGCCGTGTCGCCGCACGAGCACCGCTCCGTGCCGTCGACCGCCTCCAGCCAGGTGCCGGGGAACACGTCCCAGTGCCGCTCTTCCGCATACCGCACGGCGCAGTCCAGCAGCTGCTCGCCTCGCTGCTTGGGGATCTGTGCGGCTTCCGTGACTCCGATGGTCTCTTCCACGAAACAACTCAACTCCCCACCTCACCCCGGGTTACGGGGCGCGGGAAGGGAGGCCGAGGAGCATCGATTCGCCATCCGGGGCGCATGGATGCACGGACGGGGGCGCGCGTGGGGACCGGGAGCGGTGGGCGGGTAGCCACAGTCGGAGGAGGTGACTGCTCTCCCACTATGGCGTGATGTGTCGGCCTTCAACGGCACTTGGTGCGGGACAGGCTCTTCCCATGCCTTCCGCTCGCTTCGGTAACTGTGCGTGCCCTTCTCCACGGTTCATCGGTTTCGTCAGTATTCGCAGGTCAACTTCTGCATTCTCCGTATATCAGCCGGGCAGTGATCAGCGGGACTGATCACCGCGGCAACAGGGGGTAGTCATGGCAGCGAGGCCGCTCGTCGCCCGTCAGCCGAACGAACGGCTGCAGGCTCTCATCCAGGAAGCGGGGTGTTCCAACGCCGGGCTCGCCCGCCGCGTCAACATGGTGGGGCAGGAGCGCGGACTCGACCTGCGGTACGACAAGACGTCGGTGGCGCGCTGGCTGCGCGGCCAGCAGCCGCGCGGGCGGGCCCCGGGGATCATCGCCGAGGCCCTCGGCCGCAAGCTGGGGCGCACGGTGACGATCGACGAGATCGGCATGGCCAACGGCAAGAACCTGGCGTCCGGTGTGGGCCTGCAGTTCTCGCCGACCGTGCTCGGAGCCATCGAGCAGGTCTGCGAGCTGTGGCGCAGTGACGTGGGCCGGCGGGACTTCCTGTCCGGCTCGACGGTGGCCGCCTCCGCGCTGGTCGAGCCCAGCCGGGACTGGCTGATCACCTCCGCCGACCCGCAGGTGGCCCGGCAGGCCGGGGCGCGGGTCGGGACGGCGGACGTCGAGGCGGTAAGGGCGATGACGGCCGCGCTGGTCGAGCTGGACCACCGGTTCGGCAGCGGTCACGTGCGGCCCGTGGTGGTGCACTACCTGAACAGCGTGGTGTCGGGGCTGCTGTCCGGCTCGTACCGCGACACCGTGGGCCGCCGGCTGTTCGCGGCCGTCGCGCGTCTGACGGAGCTCGCCGGCTACATGGCGGTGGACACGGGACAGCCCGGGCTGGCGCAGCGGTACTACATCCAGGCGCTGCGGCTGGCCCAGGCGGCCGGGGACCGCGGGTACGGCGGATACGTACTGGCCGCGTCCATGAGCCACCTGGCGGCCCAGCTCGGCAACCCGCGGGAGATCGCCCAGCTTGCGCGGGCGGCGCAGGAAGGGGCGCGGGGGCACGTGCCGCCGAGGGCGGAGGCGATGTTCCTGGCGGCCGAGGCGCGCGGGCACGCCCTGCTCGGCGATGTGCGCACCTGCCAGGAGGTGGCGGCGCGGGCGGTGGCCGCGATGGACCGGAGCGACCCGGGTTCGGGTGACGACCCCGCGTGGATCGCCCACTTCGACCGGGCCTACCTCGCCGACGAACTGGCCCACTGCTACCGGGACCTGGGCCGGCCGGAGGACGCGGCGCGGGCGGCGACCGAGGCGCTGGACGGCCTCCCCGAGGCGCGGGCCAGGCGGCGGGCGATCGGCCTGGTCCTGCTGGCCACGGCGCAGGTGCAGCAGCGGGAGGTGGAGGCCGCCTGCCACACGGGCACGCGCGCGGCCGAATTGCTCGGCGCGCTGCGGTCGTCGAGGGGTGCCGAGTACCTGGAGGACCTGCAGCAGCGTCTGGAGCCGTACGCGGACGAGCCCGCGGTCCGCGAGTTCGGTGCGCGGCTGGAGCTCCAGGCCGCCTGACGGGTCTCGCGGGAGGGCTGACTTAACAGCGTTTCGACGAGGGTTCTTGTTACTGCTGCCACACACGTGTGCGCGCGCTCTGCGTCACCCGGTAGCGTGAGCCGACGCTTCCGTAGGTTTGCAGGTTTACCCGTTCACACGTAGGAGTCCCGGTGACGCAGAGCGGACAGGGCCAGGAGCCGCACCTTCCCGCGGCGCGGCCCGCGCACGAAGGTGTCGTGCTGCCCGCCGACGGCAGTGAGCCCTGGGGCGCGGCCGCCGCCGGGCCGGCCGGGGGCCGGCCGTGGGGCGGCCCCTGGGGGCCGCCGGACGGGCAGCAGCAGCCGGGGGCGTACCAGCAGCAGCACCAGGAACCCGGGGGCTACCAGCAGCCCCACCAGCACCAGCACCAGCACCAGCAGCCGCACCAGCCGCAGCCCCACCAGCACTCGCCGCAGCCCCAGCAGTACCCGCAGGGTCAGGCGTACGGGACCGTCGCCCAGCCGCTGCCGCCCGAGATGCCGCCGGGGGCCGCCGACGCGGACGCCACCCAGTACCTCCCGCCGGTCGCCGCTCCGGGTGCCGGGCCGATGCCCATGCCGATGCCCGCGCCCGCCGAGAGCCCGGCCGAGTCGACGCAGTTCCTCGGCACCCGCCCGGCGGCGGCCCGGGACGACGACGCCACGCAGTACATCGCGCCCGTCCCGCCCCAGCCGTCCGGCGCGCCCTTCGGGATACGTCCCGGGGCGCCGGGCGACCGGCAGCCCCCCGCGGAGTTCGACAGCCTGTTCCGCGACGGCGCGGCCGCGACACAAGCCATGCCACCGGTCGGTGCCCACGCTCCCCACCAGCAGGGCCGGCAGCCGTACCAGGCGCCGCAGGCACCCCAGCCCGCGCAGCAGTACCAGGAGCCCTACCAGGAGCCCGCGCCGCGGCGGTCCTCGAAGCTGCCGCTGATCGCCGCCGTCGTGGTCGGCTGCGCCGTCCTGGGACTCGGGGCCGGTGCCCTCCTCAGCGGCGGTGAGGACGACAAGAAGGCACCGACCGACAAGGCCGGTGTGGCCGCCGCCAGTTCCCCGACCCCCGGCACGGGCGCCTCGCAGCCCGCCCCCGACCCGGCCAAGGCGCAGGCGGAAGCGCTGGACAAGCTCCTCGCGGACAGCAACAACAGCCGCGACACGGTGATCCGCTCCGTCGAGAACATCAAGAAGTGCCAGAGCCTCGACCAGGCCGCGACCGACCTGCGCGGTGCCGCCGGGCAGCGCCGTGAGCTGGTGACCCGGCTGCAGGGCCTGACCGTCGACAAGCTCCCGAACCACGCCGAGCTGAGCGCCGCGCTGACCAAGGCCTGGCAGGCGTCCGCCTCGGCGGACGACCACTACGCGGCCTGGGCGACCGAGGTCAAGGGCAAGAAGGGCTGCAAGGGCGGGAAGGCGCGCAGCACCGGCGAGTTCGTCCAGGGCAACGTGGCCAGCGGTGAGGCGACGACCGCGAAGCGGAAGGCTTCCGCGCTGTGGAACGGCATCGCGGGAACGTACGGCCTGACCCCGCGACAGCCCGCCCAGCTGTGATCCGCGCGGACGCGGCCTAGAGGGCGGCGGCCTCGCGGAGCGTGGGGCCGACGTCGACGAACCCTTCCCTCTGCGCCACCAGCCGCCCCTTGCGCACGACTTGGAACGTGACCTGGTGGTTCACCACCCGGGGTGTGCCGGGTGTACCGAGCATGTCCTCGTAGCGCCAGCGCAGCGGCGGGGTGAGGCCACCGGTGTCCACCCGCACCCCGCGGGTGAGCGCCTGGCTGATGACGCCCGGGGTGATCTCCTCGTCGCCGAGGGACTCGACGACCTTCGTCAGGACGGTGTACGCGATCCAGGTCGTCTGGACGCCCGCGTCGGCCGGGTCGATCCGGTTGTCGGCGAAGGCGTGCTCCCGGAGCACCTGCTTCATCGTGTTCCAGCGCTCGTCGCCCGCGTCCGGGTACCAGCCGGTGATGTAGGCCCCCTCGAAGGGGCCGTTCGCCCCGCCGGTGCGGTCGATGAGCGGCTGGTCGACGCTGCCGAGGACCGAGGAGACCTTGACGTCCCGGCCGTCGGGCGGGAGCCGGCGGAAGGAGTCGAAGAAGTTCGCGGTGTGCTCGCCGAGCGCGGCGGTGACGCAGCCGCCCTCGTCGCCGACGCGGTCGCGGGACTGCCGGGCCTCGTCGGTGTACTCGCCGGCGTCGTCGGCGGCCGGGATGTCGGCCGCGGTCCGGTGGTGTCCCTCCGCGAGGCCCGCGTTGAGGATGTACGGCAGGTCCGCGCCGGTGACCGTGTCGGGCCGGACGAGGGAGACGCGGTCGCACGAGTCCGCGAGCTGGATGCCGTTCCCGGCCAGCAGCGCGGCCTGGCCGCCGTTGACCGGGTAGGAGACCGAGCTCCGGAACTCGTCGTCGGTGATGCCGTAGCCACCGATGTACGGGATGGCGGCGGCCTCCAGCACCGGCATGAAGGCACGGCCGTGCTGGCTGTACGAGCCGACGACCGCGACCACGTCCTCCTGGACCGCGCGCCGGGCGCACGCGGCGGTCGTCGTGGCCTCGTTGCCCACGTTGCAGGTGATCACCCGGAGCTCACGGCCGCCCACTCCGCCCCGGGAGTTGATCCAGCGGGCGTAGGCCTGCCCCATGGCGGGCATACCGGGCATATTGGTCGCGAGGGTGCCCTCGGGCGCCCAGGTCATGACGGTGATGGGCTCCCTGGAGCCCCCCGTGGCTCCAGGGAGGACCCCGCACCCGGCCAGGAGGCACGCCGAGCCGACTGCCGCCGCGGTCCTGATGAGGGAGAGGGTGGAGGAGAAGCGTCGCCTGCCGTTACCGGTCATGGGCATGCACAATTCCGCCCCATGGGTAACGCGGGAGTGAGGGTGGTTCAACGCTGGGTGACGCCGAGGTGAATTACGGGGGCCGGTCCGCGCCATCTGCTGCGGAACGTACGATCGAAACGTGTCAGCTTCCGTGAACTCTTCCCGTCGCGGCCGTCGCTCCCCCACCATGGGCGGCATGCCGCTCACAGACATGCCGTGGTGGCGCTGGCGTGCCAACGTGCGCTCGGCGCTGCACATGCTCTCCGACCCCGCCTTCCACCAGGAGTGCTGGCTGGCCGGCCTGGAGGGTTACGGGGACGTCACCGACGCCGTCTACCGGCTGGTCGAGGACACCTGGCTGGACAACTGGTCCGCCGAGAAGTACGTGGGGACGATATTCCGGGACTCGGGCGAGGCCGCGCTGGTCGACGTCGCGGTCCTGCGGGTGCTGCGGATCATGCACCAGGTCGGCCCGGACGCCCCCGTCTCCGCCTACATGGGTCACCACGGGTGGCCGGAGGCGGTTCGGGCGGCCCGTGACGCGCACGTACGGCTGGCCGTCAACGACGGCGAGGACCCCGACGCGCCACCGCGTTCGCTGGACGTGCTGCGGATCATGACGAGGTCCGCGTGACGGACCGCGGTCCGGCCGCCCCTCCCGGATGTGGCATCCTGCCAGGATGACCGACCAGTACGTCCTCACGCTCTCCTGCCCGGACAAGCAGGGCATTGTGCACGCCGTTTCGAGTTACCTCTTCATCACCGGCTGCAACATCGAGGACAGTCAGCAGTTCGGCGACCGGGACACCGGCCTGTTCTTCATGCGGGTCCACTTCTCGGCCGAGGCCCCGGTCACGGTGGACAAGCTGCGGGCGAGCTTCGCGGCCGTCGGGGACTCCTTCGAGATGGACTGGCAGATCCACCGCGCCGACGAGCGCATGCGGGTCGTGCTGATGGTGTCGAAGTTCGGCCACTGCCTGAACGACCTGCTGTTCCGTACCCGGATCGGCGCGCTGCCGGTCGACATCGTGGCGGTCGTCTCCAACCACACCGACTTCGCCGAGCTGGTCGCCTCGTACGACGTCCCGTTCCACCACATTCCGGTCACCAAGGACACCAAGTCGCAGGCCGAGGCCGAGCTGCTGGAGCTGGTGCGCGCGGAGAACGTCGAACTGGTCGTCCTCGCCCGCTACATGCAGGTCCTGTCGGACGACCTGTGCAAGCAGCTCAGCGGCCGGATCATCAACATCCACCACTCGTTCCTCCCGAGCTTCAAGGGCGCCAAGCCCTACCACCAGGCGCACGCGCGCGGTGTGAAGCTGATCGGCGCGACGGCCCACTATGTGACGGCCGACCTCGACGAAGGCCCGATCATCGAGCAGGAGGTCGAACGGGTCGGCCACGAGGTCACCCCTGACCAGCTCGTCGCCGTCGGCCGCGACGTCGAGTGCCAGGCGCTCGCCCGGGCGGTCAAGTGGCACGCGGAACGCCGCATCCTGCTGAACGGTCACCGCACGGTCGTCTTCACGTAAGGGCTCGGGCCCCTGCGAACCCCGCGGCCCGGGGCGCCCCGGGCGTAACCGCGGAGAAGGGCACCGCCCGGGGGCGGCAGCCCCCTCACTACAAGCGGCTCAGCGAGGCCGCCGCGAAGAGGACGTCGCGGATGGCCTCGCGGTCGCCGTCCTGGCCCGCGGCGGCTTCCTCCGGGGCGATGTGGCCGGCCACGAGCTGACAGAACTCCACGCTGTCCAGGGCCACCTGCGCGACCTTGCGGTCCGGGGAGCCGATGGCCGCCGGGGAGTCCAGGGCGATGTACCAGTCGCCGCCGCCCGAGCCCTCCACCTCCAGGTGGAGCGAGCGGCCCGGCGCGCCGGCCGTGACGAGGTGGCGGGCCGGGGCGGCGAGCCCCGCGCGGCGGCGGCCGGCGAGGGCGGCCGGCAGTAAACGGGCCGCCAGGTCGATCATGCCGTGCAGATGCGCGCCGCTGGGCGGCTCGTACGGGTAGTCGACGGCGTTCGCGATGTCGTCGGCGTGCACCCAGCATTCGAAGGCCCGGTCGAGGAGCGCGTCACGCAGCGGCAGGGAGAAGTCGCCGTACGACACGGACAGTTCGGCGACCCCGCGGCCCGCGAAGGACACCGTGCGGATCAGGGTGTGGGCCTGGTCGCGCCACGGTCCGCGGACCGCTCTGGTGGGCGGGTGGTGGGCGCCCCGCCAGAAGGCCTCGGTCCGCTCGGCCGGGGTCTTCGGCGACAGCGAGTCGTCCAGGCCGATCGCCGTCGCGACGAGGCTGTCGACGGCCTGGAGGTGACCGATCACCCCGGCGACGGTGGTCCGGCGGCTGACCGACCGGTCGCGCTCGAACCACTTGAGCCGCACCGGCGCGTGCCACTCGGAGTCGCCGATGTCCCGCAGCAGGGCGTCGAGCCGGGCGGTCTCCGCGTCGTACGGACCGGCCCAGTCGGGCACGGGGATCTTCGCGGGCCGGCGGCCCAGGCAGTTCTCCAGCACCCGGGAGCGCAGCAGCGGGTCGAGGTCCAGGTCCCGCTCGTGGTGGAGCAGCCCGACCGCGTCCCGCAGCCGCAGGGCCTCCTCCGCGCAGGGGGCGCACTCCGTCAGGTGCTCCTCGACGGCGGTCGTCTCCTCGGGCGAGCACGCCGACAGCGCCCAGGCGCCCAGCAGCGACTGGAGGACCTTGTGCGGCAGGGGCGGCGGCGCGCCCTCGGCCGCGGGCAGCGCCTCGTAGTCGTCGGCGGCCCGTCTCGGGGACGGTATGCGCGGCACGCCACCCACCTCCTCCTGGCCGTCGTCGTGGCCACCGCCGTCCAGCGGCCCGGTCACAGCGTCCGCCCGTCCAGTGGCCGGCTGTTCGCGGTGGCCAGGAGCTGGAGCCCCAGCCGCAGCCGGCGCCGCGCCTCGTCCTCGGTCACACCGAGGTCCGCGGCGGTCTGACGGTAGTCCCGGCGCTGGAAATAGGCCAGCTCCAGCGCGGCGCGCAACGGCGCGGGCATGGACTGGACGATGAAGTCCGCGCGGGCGGACACCGCCGCGCGCCGCACCTTCTGCTCCAGTTCCTCCGCGGAGCCGCCGCGCTCCGCATGCGCCTTGGCCTCCGCCTGGCGCAGCCGGTGCACGGCCTGGCGGCGGGTCAGCTTCGCTATCCAGGAGCGCATCGAGCCCTCGCGCCGGGGGTCGTACGCGTCCGGGTTCTCCCATACGTACCCGAAGACCTCGCGCGTGACCTGGTCGGCGGCCGCCTCGTCGTCGAGGACGCGGTGCGCCGTGTTGTGCACGAGGGAGGCGAACCGGTCGTACAGCTCACCGAGGGCGGCCGCCTCGCCGCGCGCCAGCCGCTGCTGCATCTTGCGGTCCCAGCGCGGTGGTGTGTCCTTCGCCATTCGGAGCCCTCCCGAACCCGACTGCTGTCGAATGTAGTGCGCCGCACCGGTGACGCGCCCCTCTTTGTGCCAAGTGCCCCTCGTGCCGGT
Organism: Streptomyces sp. NPDC041796; assembly: GCF_055590785.1. NCBI lineage: Bacteria > Bacillati > Actinomycetota > Actinomycetes > Kitasatosporales > Streptomycetaceae > Streptomyces > Streptomyces sp. NPDC041796. The sequence goes on along the minus strand of NZ_JBVJAH010000010.1, from coordinate 321,441 downwards.
TCCGGATGGTAAGGGAACCGTCACTACGGGTGGATCGTGTTTCATGGGGGGACGACGGGGCAGCAGCGGCGCAAAGGAAGCATCGCTTCCGGTTCGGGGGCCCCAGTGGGATTCGGCGAAGGGTTGGCGCGTGACGCTCACGGTGGACGAAGCCGAACACGGCGCCTGGACCGTGCTCAGCGTTCGGGGAGAACTCGACCTGGTCACCTCACCCGTTGTCCGCAGGAGCGTGCACGAGGCGGTGGCCGAGGGCAGGCGTGACGTCGTCCTCGACCTGTCCGAGGTGCTGTTCTGCGACTCCAGCGGCGTCGGCGTGCTGATCGCCTCCCGGCGGCTGCTGCACTCCTGCCGGGGCAGGCTGCGGCTGATACTGCCCGCCCAGGGGGCCGTCGAGGGCTCGCACGTCAACCGGGTCCTGGCAGCCCTCGGTGTACGGCGCCTGTTCGCGGTGTACGCGGACGTCGCCTCGGCCACCGGCGAGGAGGACGAGCAACTGACGGCGTGACGGCGCCGTCTTGGCGTCGTACGCTCCCGGCATGGACGCAGAGGACTTGTACGAGCGCCGGATCGCCTCCCGGTTCGCCGCCTTCGACCAGGACGGCAACGGCTATATCTCCCGCGAGGACTTCACGACCGCGGCCGGCCGGCTGCTGGAGGAGTTCGGCACCTCGTTCCGTTCGGACAAGGGGCAGGCGCTCGCGGGCGGCGCGGAGGCCTTCTGGCAGGGCCTGGCCGGAATCGCGGACGTGGACGGCGACCAGCGGGTGACCCGGGGGGAGTTCGTCAGCGGCGCCGTGAAGCGGCTGCGCGACAATCCGGACCGGTTCGCCGAGATCGCCCGTCCCTTCGTGCGCGCCCTGCTCGCGGTCGCCGACCAGGACGGTGACGGGAAGGCCGGGACGGCGGAGGTGGAGCGTGCCCTGCGGGTGCTGGGCGTCGAGTCGCACACCGCCGCGCTCGCGGCCGAGTCGCTGGACCTCGACCGCAGCGGACAGGTCGACGAGGAGGAGGCCGTCACGGCCTTCGCCCGCTACTTCATGACCCAGGAGTCGTAGCACATCCTGGTGGTCGCGCCCGGCGTCACGCCCCGGAGTACCGCTCGCGCAGCTTGTACTTGAGCACCTTGCGCAGGGTGTCGTTGCGGGGGAGGGCGTCCACGACCTCCAGTCGCTCCGGCAGTTTGTGCACGGCCAGGCCCTCGTCCCGGAGGAACGCGGTGAGGGTGCCGAGCGTCAGCTCGCCGGTGGTCTCGACGACCGCGCACACCTTTTCCCCGCGTTCCGGGTCCGGCAGGCCGATCACGGCCGCGTCCCGGACCGCGGGGTGCCGGTGCAGGAGGTCCTCGATCTCCTGGGCCGAGATGTTCTCGCCCTTGCGGATGATGACGTCCTTGACGCGCCCGGTGAGCACCAGGTGGCCGGATTCCGTGAGGTACCCCAGGTCCCCGGTCCTCAGGAACCCGTCGTCGTCGAACGCCTCCGCGGTGTGCGCGGGGTCCAGATAGCCCCGGCACACCGCCTCGCCGCGCAGCCGCACCTCGCCGTCGACGACGCGTATCTCCATCTCTTCCGGCGGGCGTCCCTCGGTGGTGGCGAGGTGCTCGTCGGTGTCGTCGGGGGACCCCATCGTGATCATCGGGACCTCGGTCATGCCGTAGCCGTGGGTGAGGCGGCAGCCCATCTCCCGTACGACGTCGAAATAGAGCTCCGGAGGCTTGGGCGCGCCGCCGCCCGCGAGCAGCCGCAGGGTGGGGATGAGCTTGCTCCCGGGCTGTTTGCGCTGTTCGGCGAGGAACATCGCGTAGAAGGCGGTGGAGCCACCGGCCGTGGTCACGCCGTGCGCCCGGTAGGTGTCCAGGGCGTCCGGCAGGGCGAAGGTCTCCAGGAGGACGGCGGGGAACCCGTACAGCAGCAGCATCACGAGGTAGTCGAGGCCGCCGATGTGGGCGAAGGGGAAGGCGATCGACCCGACGTCGTCCGGTGTCAGACGCAGTGCGTGGGCGAGGCAGGAACCGCCGGCGATCAGGGAACGGTCGGTGTGCAGGACACCTTTGGGGTCGGACGTCGTGCCGGACGTCCAGTAGATCCAGCGCACGTCCGTCCCCGAGGCGGGCGGGGGCGCGGGCAGGGCTGCCGGGTCGGCGTCGGGGAGGGTGTCGTACGCCTCGAAGACGCCGCGCGCGCCGAGGCGGTGGGCCATGGCGGTGTGGTCGAAGCCGCGCCAGGTGCCCGGGACGGCGAAGAAGCCGGCCGTGGACTCGCGCAGCGCGAAGCCCACCTCCCGGTCCCGGTAGTACGGGATGACCGGGGACTGGACGGCGCCGAGGCGGGCCAGGGCGACGGTGAGGACGACGGTCTCGATGCGGGTGGGCAGTTGCCAGGCGACGACGGCGCCGGGCCGTACGCCCCTGTTCCAGAGCCCGGCCGCGGTTCGTTCGGCGCGGTCGCGCAGGGCGCCGAAGGTGAGGCTCCGGTCGTCCTGGAGGAGGGCGGGGCGGTCCGGGGTGAGGCGGGCGCGGCGTTCGACGAGCTCCCACAGGGTGCGCGAGGCGCCCAGGTCGTGTGCGGTGTCCGGCACGGTCGGCTCCTCCTTGACTGACGGATCGTCAGGTCGGTGGGGTGAGCGTAGGGCGGTGCGCCTTGTCGGTCCAGGGGTGCGGGGCTAGCCTGCGTCCATAGAGCTGACGGACCGTCAGAAAATGGAGGCGCGTCATGACGGAACTGCCTCGGATCATCAGCGTCGACGACCACGTCATCGAGCCGGCGCACCTCTTCGAGACCTGGCTCCCGGCCAAGTACCGCGACCGCGGCCCCAAGCCCCTGACCACCGGGATCGGTGAGCTGGCGTACATCGGCGGGAAGTACCGGATCACCATGGACCCGGAGGGCCCGCCGGCCGACTGGTGGATCTACGAGGACCTGAGGTTCCCGTACAAGCGCAACATCGCCGCCGCCGGCTTCGACCGCGACGACATGACCCTCGAAGGCATCACCCGGCAGGAGATGCGGCGCGGCTGCTGGGACCCCAAGGCGCGCCTGGAGGACATGGACCTCAACCACGTCGAGGGATCCCTCTGCTTCCCCACCTTCCCCCGCTTCTGCGGACAGACCTTCGCCGAGGCGAAGGACAAGGAAGTGGCCCTGGCCTGCGTGCGCGCCTACAACGACTGGATGGTGGAGGAGTGGTGCGGCGACAGCGGCGGGCGGCTGATCCCGCTGTGCCTGATCCCGCTGTGGGACATCGGCCTCGCGGTCGCCGAGATCCGCCGCAACGCCGCCAGGGGCGTACGCGCGGTCACCTTCAGCGAGATCCCCACCCACCTCGGGCTGCCGTCCATCCACTCCGGCTACTGGGACCCCTTCTTCGCCGTGTGCGAGGAGACCGGGACCGTCGTCAACATGCACATCGGGTCCTCCTCGCAGATGCCGGCCGCGTCCCCCGACGCTCCGCCCGCCGTCCAGGCGTCGCTGTCCTTCAACAACGCGATGGCGTCGATGATGGACTTCCTGTTCTCCGGGGTCCTCGTGAGGTTCCCGGCGCTGAAGCTCGCCTACAGCGAGGGACAGATGGGCTGGATCCCCTACGCGCTGGAGCGGGCCGACGACGTCTGGGAGGAGCACCGCGCCTGGGGCGGGGTGCGCGACCTGATCCCCGAGCCGCCGTCCACGTACTACTACCGGCAGATCTTCTGCTGCTTCTTCCGCGACAAGCACGGCATCGCGTCCCTCGACGTGGTCGGCCGCGACAACGCCACCTTCGAGACCGACTACCCGCACGTCGACTCCACCTTCCCGCACACCAAGGAGGTCGCCCTCGACCACGTCGAGGGGCTGGACGACGAGACGACCTACAAGCTGATGCGCGGCAACGCCATCCGGATGCTCGGCCTGGACCTCGTCTGATGGACCTGGCGTACACACAGGAGGAGGCCGGCTTCCGGGCACGGCTGCGGGAGTGGCTCGCGGCCGTGCTGCCCGGCCTGCCCCCGAAGCCCGACCCCGCCGACTGGCCGGGACGCCGCGCCCACGACACCGCCTGGCAACGCGCGCTGTACGACGCGGGATACGGCGACCTGCACTGGGCGGCGTCCCCGACCCTGCGGCTGATCTTCCTGGAGGAGACCGAGCTGGCCGGCGCGCCCTACGTGGGCGCCAACTTCGTCGGCCTGCTCCACGCGGGTCCGACCATCGCGGCCGAGGGCACCGCCGAGCAGCGCGAGCGGTGGCTGCCGCCGATCCTCAGGGGCGAACACGTGTGGTGCCAGGGCTTCAGCGAACCGGACGCCGGCTCCGACCTGGCCTCCCTGCGGACCCGCGCGGTCCGCGACGGCGACCGGTACCTGGTCACCGGACAGAAGATCTGGACCTCCCACGCCGAGGTCGCCGACTGGTGCGAACTGCTCGTGCGCACCGACCCCGCGGCGCCCCGCCACCGGGGCATCACCTGGCTGGCCATGCCGATGGACGCCCCCGGCGTCACCGTCCGGCCGCTGCGCACGCTCGCCGGAACCACCGAGTTCGCCGAACTGTTCCTGGACGAGGTCCCCGTGCCCGTCGCCAACCGGGTCGGCGACGAGAACGACGGCTGGCGGGTCACCATGGTCACCCTGTCGTACGAGCGCGGTACGGCGTTCGCCGGCGAGGTGGTGGCCTGCCGCCGTGTCCTCGGCGAGCTGGCGCGCGAGGCCCGGGCCAACGGCCGGTGGGACGACCCCGTGCTCCGGCGCCGACTGGGCAGGCTCAACGCCGAGTTCCTCGCCCTGTGGCGGCTGATCCAGTGGAACGTGAGCGCGGCGGAGGCGGCCGGCTCGGCGCCCGGGGTGGGCGGGTCGGTGTTCAAGCTGCGGTACTCGCACGCCCGCCAGGAGCTGTACGACACGGCGGCCGAGGTGCTCGGCGCCGACGCGCTGGACCTGGACCGGGAGTGGGTCCACGGCCGGTTGTCGTCGCTCTCGTACACCATCGCCGCCGGGACTTCGCAGATCCAGCGCGGCATCGTCGCCGAGCGGGTCCTCGGCCTGCCGAAGGGACGGTGACCGTGCCTTTCCGACTCGACGACGACCAGCGGGCGTTGCGGCGGGGCGTGCGGGAACTGCTGGAGGGGCGGTTCGGGCCCGACGCGCTGCGGAGGGCCGTGGACACGGGCGTACTGGACCGGGCGCTGTGGCGGGAGCTGGGGGCGGCGGGGTTCTTCGCGCTGCGGCTGCCGGAGGAGGACGGCGGGGTGGGACTCGGGCTGCCGGAGGCGGTGCTGGTCTTCGAGGAGGCCGGGCGGGTGCTGCTGCCCGGACCGCTGGTCGCCACCCACCTGGCGGCCGGGCACGTCGAGGGCGCGGCGGAGGGGGACGTGGTCGTCACCGCCGTGGACGGGACGCTGGTGGAGTGGCTGGACGCCGCCGACGCCGTACGGGGCGGCGACGTGCGCGGGGCCCGGCCGGTCCGCTCGGCCGACCCGCTGACGCCACTGCACCGGGTGCCGCGGGGGCGTGCGCCCGGCGACCCGGTGGCCGTGCTGCTCACCGCCGCCGAGCAGCTCGGCAGCGCCGCCCGTACGACGGAGATGGCGGCCCGGTACGCGCGCGAGCGCGAGCAGTTCGGCCGCCCCATCGGCGCCTTCCAGGCGGTGGCCCACCTGTGCGCCGAGATGCTGGTGCGGGTGGAGGTGGCGCGCGGCGCGGTGTACGCGGCCGCCGTCACGGCCGACCCGGTGGACGTCGCCGCCGCCAAGCTGCTGGCCGACGAGGCGGCGGTGCGTGGCGCCCGGGACTGCCTCCAGGTGTACGGCGGGACGGGCTTCACCTGGGAGGCCGATGTGCACCTGCACCTCAAGCGGGCGTGGGTGCGGGCACGGCGGTGGATGGGGACGGGCGAGGCCGAGGAGATGTGCGCGGCGGCGCTCCGTTCCCCCGGAGGAAACCCTTCGGGTGAGGTGGTCACGCAGCGTTGATATCGGGTTGTTGTGTTCCGGTGACTCGTCACGGCCCGGAGTCGGTGCCCGCCTCCGGTACCCTCCGTGGGGTGCGAGTGGTTCGGAGGCCGGTGCGGTCCGGTGGTGCCCGTGCGGCAGCTCCGTGCCCCGGGGTGCCCGCCGTTCGTGCTCCTCGGTGGCGCGGTGCGCCCCTCTGTTCGACTACCCGCAGCGTGCGTCGCACAGTATGCAGGACGCGTACTCCTTCGCGCTGGAATATGCCCGAAGCGCTTGTTGCGGTGACTGTACGTCAACCATGCTGTCCCACAGGGAAATCACGTTCAGTGACGACTGTGAAGGCTGTGGTCGCTGTGAGACGCGAGGCGTTGTGTCCGCCGGTTCGGATGGTGTGAGCGGTGCAGGTGCTTCAGGTGCAGTTGGAGATCGGCCCCGATCCTGCGGAGGTCGGCCGGGCCCGGAGATGGGCGCGGTCACGGCTCGCGGGTTCCGGGATAGGGGATGACGAGCCACTGGCCGAGACGCTGGTGCTGCTCATTTCGGAGCTCGTCACCAACGCCGTGGTGCACACCGGCTGTCCGGCCGTGCTGCGGATGCTCTTCGGCGCGGGCGCGGCGGAGGCGGGAACGGTGCGGGTGGAGGTCGCCGACACCAGCGCCCGCCCCCCGCGCCCTCGTCACGCCGACGGCGACGACACCAACGGGCGGGGCCTGGAGCTGGTCGACGGGCTCGCCGACCGGTGGGGGTGGCAGCGCGAAGGCGCCGGCAAGAGCATCTGGTGCGAAGTGGACCGGGGCGCACCGGTGGTGACGGGGGTGGTGCGTGAGCCGGGAGGGTATGCGCCGTCGCGCGCCGTCATAAATCGGGCATAACGGAAGTATCCCTGAATAGGTGTTGACGGGCGGTGGCCGTCTGATCACCCTTGGAGCAGCGATTCGTGGCGAGGGGACGCCGAGGGCTTGACGTGCTCGGCGAGTGCGGGTCGCGGCTCGGCGGCGGCTCCATGTCAGGGCCCTCGGGGTGAGCCCGCCGGAGCCGGGTGGCGGCCGCTGTGCCGTGCTCGGGGCGCGCATGAGTGCGCCGCCACCCAAGAGAAACGCGGGGTCCGGCCATGCGCCGTGGGCGCCCTGGCGTCAGAGGACCGCCACCGGTGCCACGGGGGTACCCGTGGCACCCACGAAGGGTTCGGGCATCGCGGCCAGCAGGAAGGCGTACCGCCGCTGTTGTGCACAGGCTGTGGACAGCTCCTCCAGGTTCCAGTTCTGGCCCTGGAGCATGCCCATCTCCACCAGGTGCAGGGCGTGCACCGGCAGCCACAGGTCCTCGATCTCGGGCGGGAAGATCTCGAAGGTGAGCGTGTCATTGGCGACCGCCGCCACGTCGCGGGCGTGGAACCACTCGGGCGTACGGACCGACAGGCCCGGTGACGGATACCCGTACGCGTGCTTGTCGCCCGCGAGGTAGACCTGGACCTGTCCCGTCCGTACGAGCACGATGTCGCCCGCCCGGACGCTCACCCCGCCGAACTCCGCAGCCTCGTCCAGGTCCTCCGGCGTCACCGCGTGCCCGCCCGGCAGGCGGTCGACGCCCTTGGCGCGGGCCACGTCCAGCAGGACGCCCCGCGAGACGATGTGCCGCGCCGTGTCGATGCCGCTGAACCGGCTGCGGCCGTGCGTGGTGATGGAGCCGGCGGGGCGGCCGTTGTAGATCCTGCCCGAGTGCGAGACATGGGTGAGGGCGTCCCAGTGGGTCGCCGCCTGCAGCCCCATGGTGACGATGTCGTCGCTGGTCGCGACCGTGCCCGGGCCGAACAGCTCCTGGTTGATCTGCACCATGGCGTGCAGCGGGTTGATCCTGCCCGGGATCAGGCCCGTCTGGACCCCGTCCTGGCACAGCGGGAGCGCCAGCGGGACGCGCAGGCCGCTGTGCACGGCCCCGGCCGCCTCCCGTACGACGGCGTCGGTGATCAGGTTGAGGGCGCCCCGCTCGTCGTCCTCCCCCCAGCGCCCCCAGTTGTTGACGCGCTTGGCGATCTCGTGGAACGCGGCCGGCAGTGACATGGGGCCCTCCCAGGGCTTGTGCTGGCGCATCTGGCGGACCGTAAAATCTAACGATCCGTCAGATAAGGCGGAAGTGGTGGCGCGGGAAGGCTGGAGGGGCCGGGCATGGGGAACTTCTTGGCAGGCAAGGTGATCGCCGTGACCGGCGCCGGGCGGGGCATCGGACGGGCCGTCGCCCTCGCCTGCGCCGCCGAAGGGGCCGGCGTCGTCGTCAACGACCACGGCGTGTCGATCGAGGGCGCCGAGCCCACCTCGGAGGTCGCGGCGGCCGTCGTCAAGGAGATCGCCGCGGCCGGCGGCAGGGCCGTCGCCGTCGCCGACGACATCTCCACCATGGCGGGCGGACAGCGCGTCGTGGACACCGCGCTCGCCGAGTACGGCCGGATCGACGGAGCCGTGTGCGTCGCCGGCATCCTCCGCGAACGGATGCTCTTCAACATGTCCGAGGAGGAGTGGGACCCCGTCCTCGCCACCCACCTCAAGGGCACCTTCACCGTCTTCCGCGCCGCGTCCGCCGTGATGCGCAGGCAGGGCACCGGGACGCTCGTCGGCTTCACCAGCGGCAACCACCAGGGCTCCGTGGCCCAGGCCAACTACTCCGCCGCCAAGGGCGGCATCATCTCCCTCGTCCGCAGCGCCGCGCTCGGCCTGCACAAGTACGGCGTCACCGCCAACGCCGTCGCCCCCGTCGCCCGTACGCGCATGTCGGCGAACGTGCCCATGGAGCTCAAGGAGATCGGCGACCCCGAGGACGTCGCCGCACTCGTCGTCTACCTGCTCTCCGACCGGGCTCGCGCCGAGAGGATCACCGGCCAGGTCTACACGATCGCCGGACCCAAGATTGCCGTGTGGGCCCAGCCGCGCGAACTCCGGGCCGCGTACGCGAAGGAGCCCTGGACGCCCGAGCGGATCGCCGACTTCCTGCCCGGGACGGTCGGCACCGACCCCATGCCGCTGCTGGAGCGGCTGGAGGAGATGGCCAGGGCGGCGGCCGCCAAGTCCCGCCCGAACGCGTAGGCCCCGCCATGGACTTCGCCTTCGGGGAAGAGGACGAGGACTTCCGGGCCGTCGCACGGGAGTGGCTGGAGGCGCACCCCTGGGGAGAGGGCGGGCGCGCCTGGGAGCGGCAGCTCGGCGCGGACGGCTGGATCGGGCTCGGCTGGGAGGCGGAGGGCTACGGCAACCGGCGCGCCTCGCTCACCCAGCAGGTGGTGTGGGCCGAGGAGTACGCGCGGGCGGGGGCTCCCGGCCGGGTCGGGCACATCGGCGAGAAACTCCTCGCGCCGACCCTGCTCGCGTACGGGGACGAGGAGCAGAAGAACCGGTTCCTCCCCGGCATCGCGCGGGGGGAGGAGCTGTGGTGCCAGGGCTACAGCGAGCCGGGCGCCGGATCGGACCTCGCGGGGCTGCGCACCCGGGCCGAGCGGGACGGGAACGTGTACCGGATCACCGGCCAGAAGATCTGGACCTCGCTCGCCGGCGACGCCGACTGGTGCTTCGTCCTCGCCAGGACGGAGGCGGGCTCACGGCGCCACCACGGGCTGTCGTTCCTGCTGGTGCCCATGGACCAGCCGGGCAGGATCGAGGTGCGGCCCATCCGGCAGATGACCGGGACGAGCGAGTTCAACGAGGTCTTCTTCGACGGCGCCGAGGCCGCCGGCGTGGTGGGGAGGGAAGGGGACGGCTGGCGGGTCGCCATGGGGCTGCTCGCCGTCGAGCGGGGCGTGTCGACGCTCGTCCAGCAGATCGGGTTCGAGGCGGAGCTGGGGCGTGTGCTGCGGCTGGCCGTGGAGAACGGGGCGGCCGACGATCCCGTGCTGAGGGACGCCCTCGTACGGCAGTGGGCCGAGCTGCGGGTGATGCGGTGGAACGCGCTGCGGACCCTGGGCGGTCCGGCCGACGCGGGGGCGCCGAGCGTGGCCAAGCTGCTGTGGGGGCGGTGGCACCAGCGGCTGGGCGAGCTGGCGATGGCCGTACGGGGCGCGGCGGGCGCGACCGGCCCGGGGACGTGGTCGCCGGGCGCGTACCCACTCGACGACCTGCAGCGGATGTTCCTGTTCAGCCGGGCCGACACCATCTACGGCGGCTCGGACGAGATCCAGCGCGACATCATCGCCGAGCGGGTGCTCGGCCTGCCCAGAGAGGCCAAGGGGTCGTCATGAGAGGTGTTCTCTTCGACGGTGAAAGGGCGCGGGTCGTCGACGACCTGGTCGTACGGGATCCCGGGCCCGGCGAGGTGCTGGTGCGGATCGCCGCGGCCGGGCTGTGCCACAGCGACCTGTCCGTGATCGACGGGACCATCCCCTTTCCGGCGCCGGTGGTGCTCGGGCACGAGGGCGCGGGGGTCGTGGAGGCGGTGGGGCCGGGGGTGACCCATGTGGCGCCCGGTGACCACGTGGCGCTGTCCACACTGGCGAACTGTGGGGCGTGCGCCGACTGCGACCGGGGGCGGCCGACGATGTGCCGGCGGGCGATCGGGCGGCCGGGGACACCGTTCACCAGGAGCGGGCGGCCGGTGTACCAGTTCGCGTCCACCTCGGTCTTCGCCGAACGGACGCTCGTGCGCGCGGTGCAGGCGGTGAGGATCCCGTCCGACATCCCGCTCGGCTCGGCCGCGCTCATCGGCTGCGGTGTGCTCACCGGGGTCGGGGCCGTGCTGAACCGCGCCAGGGTCGGGCGCGGCGAGACCGTCGTCGTCATCGGCGCGGGCGGCATCGGGCTCAACGTCCTCCAGGGCGCCCGCCTCGCCGGTGCCTCCCCGATCGTCGCCGTCGACGTGCAGGCGGCCAAGGAACCGGCCGCGCGGCGGTTCGGGGCGACGCACTTCGTCACCTCCGCCGACGCCGTACGCGAGGTGCTGCCGGGCGGCGCCGACCACGTCTTCGAGTGCGTGGGCCACGTCGGGCTCGTACGCAAGGCGATCGACCTCCTCGACCGGCACGGGCAGGCCGTCCTGCTCGGCATGACCGCGCCCGCCGACGAGGCCGCGTTCCCGCCCGCCTCGATGTTCCTCGACAAGTCGATACTCGGCTGCCGGTACGGCAGTTCGCGGCCGCAGCACGACATCCCGCTCTACGCGGGGCTGTACCGCGAGGGGCGGCTCCTGCTCGACGAGCTGGTGACGGAGACGTACCCGGTCGAGGACTTCGCCAAGGCGGCCGACGACGCCCACCACGGGCGGGTGGCGCGGGGCGTGCTCGTGTTCGCCTAGGCCCGCGTCGAGGACCCGGCGCGGAAGGTGCGGCGGTAGACGGTGGGCGGGACCCCGAGCGTGGCCTGCAAGTGCTGGCGCATGGACTGGGCGGTGCCGAAGCCGGCGTTCCGCGCGACCTGGTCGACCGGCAGGTCCGAGGACTCCAGAAGCTGCCGGGCGCGCTCCACGCGCTGCTGGGTCAGCCACTGGCCGGGGCTGACGCCGACCTCCTCGCGGAAGCGGCGCGTGAACGTCCGGACGCTCATGGCCTCCCGCTGCGCCATGTCCCGTAGCTGGATCGGTTCGTGGAGGCGTTCGAGCGCCCAGGCACGGGCCTTCGTCGTGGTCGCGAACTGCGGGTCGGGGACGGGACGGTGGACGTACTGCGCCTGACCGCCGTCCCGGTGGGGCGGTACGACGGTGCGGCGCGCCACCTCGTTGGCCACGGCCGACCCGTGGTCGCGGCGCACGATGTGCAGGCACAGATCGATGCCGGCGGCGACCCCGGCGGAGGTGAGGACGTCACCGTCGTCGATGAACAGGACGTCCGCGTCGACCCGGACCGACGGGAACAGCCGCTGGAAGTGCTCGGCGGACGCCCAGTGGGTCGTCGCGGGCCGGCCGTCGAGGAATCCCGCGGCGGCCAGGACGTACCCGCCGGTGCAGATCGAGACCAGGCGCGTGCCGGGCCGGATGCGGTCGAGCGCGGCGGCCAGCTCGTCGGTGAGCCTCCCCTCGTCGTACACCGGGCCGAGCTCGTACGAGGCGGGCACGACGACCGTGTCGGCGGTGGCCAGAGCCTCGGGCCCGTGGTCGACGGAGATGGCGAAGTCCGCGTCGGTCGCGACCGGCCCCGGGGCCACGCCGCACGTGACGATCTCGTACAGGGGGAGCCCCCCGGCGTCCTTGGCGCGGCCGAAGATGCGGTGCGGGATGCCCAGTTCGAAGGGGAGGAGCCCGGCGAGGGCGAGGACGACGACACGGTGCGGGGCGGGTCGGCTCATGGCCCGATCCTATCGAAGGGTGGCATCCGGGCCGCTGGTCCGGCTGCGGGGCCGCCGACGATGCTGTCCGACGTGACCCAGACGATGCCGACCTCCGCTCCGGCTCCCAGCAAGCCGCCCGCCCGCACTCCCCGCGTCCACCGCGCCTGGTCCGTCGCCGCCGTCACCTTCGTGACGATCATCGGCGCGGCGGCCTTCGCCTCGCTGCCGGGGCTGCTGATCGAGCCGCTGCACGAGGATTTCGACTGGTCGCGCGGCACGATCGGGTTCGCCGTCTCCGTCAACCTCGCGCTGTACGGCCTGACCGCCCCGTTCGCCGCCGCCCTCATGGACCGGTTCGGCATCCGGCGGGTCGTGGCGGTCGCGCTGTCGGTCATCTCCGCCGGGTCCTTGCTGACGGTGTGGATGACCGCGCCCTGGCAGCTCGTCCTCTACTGGGGCATCCTCGTCGGGCTCGGCAGCGGCTCCATGGCGCTGGCCTTCGCGGCGACCGTCACCAACCGGTGGTTCACCGCCCGGCGCGGCCTGGTGACCGGCATCCTCACCGCCGCCGGCGCCTCGGGGCAGCTGGTGTTCCTGCCGCTGCTGTCCTGGCTCGTCACCCACCACGGCTGGCGCCCGGCCGCCGTCACGGTCGCCCTCTCCGCGCTCGCCGTCGTGCCGTTCGTCTGGCTCCTGCTGCGCGACCACCCGGCGGACGCCGGTCTCAAGCCGTACGGCGCCGACACCTTCGTACCGAAGCCCGCCCCCGTGCCGGGAGCGGCGCGGCGCGCGACGACGGTGCTGTTCTCCGCCGCCCGCACCGGCCCCTTCTGGCTGCTCGCCGGCACCTTCGCGATCTGCGGCGCGTCGACGAACGGCCTGGTCAAGACCCACTTCGTGCCCGCCGCCCACGATCACGGCATGCCGATGACGGCCGCCGCGTCGCTCCTCGCGGTGATCGGAGTCTTCGACGTCGTCGGCACCATCGCGTCCGGCTGGTTCACCGACCGCTTCGAGGCGCGGCGGCTGCTGGCCGTGTACTACGCGCTGCGCGGCGTCTCCCTGTTGTTCCTGCCGATGCTGCTGGCGCCGTCCGTGCACCCGCCGATGGTCTTCTTCATCGTCTTCTACGGGCTGGACTGGGTCGCCACGGTGCCGCCGACGATCGCCCTGTGCCGTGAGCACTACGGGGAGGACTCGGCCATCGTCTTCGGCTGGGTCCTCGCCTCCCACCAGGTGGGCGCGGCGGTGGTCGCCTTCGCGGGCGGTGTGGCGCGTGACGTCTTCGGCTCGTACGACGTGGTCTGGTACGCGTCCGGCGCTCTGTGCGCGGCGGCGGCGCTGATGGCCCTGGTGATCCGGCGGAGGCAGCCGGTCACGGTCTCGGTCACGGCATGAGGCGGCCGAACCCGCCCCGGTGGAACAGCAGCGGGTCACCGTCGTCCGAGGCGCCCAGCGCCTCCACGCGGCCCACCACGATCAGGTGGTCGCCCCCCGTGTGCACGGCGTGGACCACGCAGTCGATCCAGGCCGGGACGCCCGCCAGGCGCGGCGAGCCCGTCCCCGGCGCCGGGTCGTACGGGACGCCCGCGAACTTGTCCGCCCCCGTCGACCCGCTCACCGCGAACGCCCGGCACAGGACCGCCTGGTCCGCACCCAGGACGTTCACGCAGAACGCCCCGGCACGGGCGATCCGGGGCCACGTCGCCGAGGTGCGCGCCACCATGAAGGCGACCAGCGGCGGGTCCAGCGACAGGGACGCGAAGGACTGGCAGGCGAAGCCCGCGGGGCCCTCGGCGTCGTACGCCGCGACGACGGTGACCCCCGTGGCGAAGTGGCCGAGGACGCGCCGGAACTCGGCCGGGTCGACGGGCAGCCGTTCGTCGTCCCGCACCGCCCGCAGCAGCGGTGGCGGGGGCGGGCCGGAGGCCGTGGGCGCCCCGACGGACCTGAGGTAGCGGACGGCGGTGGCCGCCATCCCGGCGTGGCCCATCACGTCAGTCCCCCCTGTACGCGGGGGTGCGGCGCTCCACGAAGCTCGCCACGCCCTCGTTCGCGTCGTGTGTCGTCATGGTGATCTCCTGTGCCGCCGCCTCCGCGGCGAACGCGGAGGAACGGTCGGTGTCGAGTGACGCGTTGACGAGCTGTTTGGTGAGCGCGAGGGCGCGCGTCGGGCCCTTCGCGAGGCGCTCCGCCCAGGTGCGGGCCGTCTTCTCCAGCTCGCCGTCCGGGACGACCCGGTTGACCAGGCCCATGGCCCGCGCCTCGTCGGCCGGCAGGGCGTCGCCGAAGAACATCAGCTCCTTCGCGCGCTGCGGCCCCACCAGGCGCGGCAGCAGATACGCGCCACCGCCGTCCGGGACCAGGCCACGGCGCACGAACACCTCGATGAACCGCGCCGATTCGGCCGCCAGGACCAGGTCGCACGCGAACGCGAGGTGCGCGCCGATCCCGGCGGCCGTGCCGTTGACGGCCGCGATCACCGGCTTCTCGCAGTCGAGGACGGCGGCGATCAGACGCTGGGCCCCGAGCCGGATCGTCCTGGCCACGTCCCCCGCGACGCGCTCCCGGTCCACCGGCCCCGGGCCGCGCAGATCGGCACCGGCGCAGAAACCCCGGCCGGTGGCGGTGAGGACGACGGCCCGTACGGCGGGGTCGGCGGACGCCTCGGAGAGCAGCGCGATGATCCGCTCCCGCTGGTCGGGGGTGAGGGCGTTCAGGGCCTCCGGGCGGTTCAGGGCGATCCACGAGACGCCGCCGTCGACGGAGTGGAGCACCTCTCTCGTCACCGGCACACCGCCATAGCGTCCAGCGCCACCGCGCCCTGCCCGCGTTCGAGCACCATCAGCGGGTTGATGTCCAGCTCCGACAACTGGCCGCCCAGTTCCAGCGCCATCCGCTGCACCCGCAGCACCACCTCGACCAGCGCGTCCACGTCCTTCGGTGGTGCCCCCCGCACCCCGTCCAGCAGGGCCCGCCCGCGCAGCTCCTCGAGCATGGCACGCGCCTGGTCCTCGCCGAAGGGCGGTACGCGGACGGCGGTGTCCGAGAGGACCTCCACCAGGACACCGCCCAGACCGACGGTGACCGTCGGGCCGAACAGCTCGTCGTGCGTCACGCCCACCACCATCTCGACGCCCCGGTCGACCATCTGGCAGACCAGGATGCCGTCCAGCACGGCCTCCTCGTACCGGGCGATGTCGACGAGCTCCCGGTAGGTGTCACGGACCTGGCTGGCGGACGTCAGACCGATCCGGACCAGGCCCAGTTCGGTCTTGTGGGCGAGCTGCGGGGCGGACGCCTTCATCACGACCGGGTACCCGACCTGGCTCGCCGCCCTGACGGCCGCCGCCGCGCTGGTCACGAGCTGCTCGCGCGGTACGCGGATGCCGTAGGCGCGCAGGAGCTGCTTGGCCGCGTGCTCGCTCAGCCGGTGGCCGGGGTGCATCAGGGCCTGCGCCTTGCGGTACGAGGGGGAGGGGGTGCGGGGCGCCTCGTCGAAGGGGGAGCGGTACGTCCGGGCGAACCGGTGGTGGTCCAGGTACGCCTTGACGGCGGTGACGCAGTTGCCGAACGTCCGGAACGTGGCCACGCGCGAGGAGCCGAGGAGTGTCTCGCGGTACGCGGCCTCGGTGCCGACGGGCGACCCCCACACCACGCACACCAGCTTGTCCGTGGTTTCCGCCGCGTCCACGAGGTCCTGGGCCAGTTTGTCGCTCATGGGCGGGAAGGGTCCGGTGATGGGGCAGATCAGGACACCGACGTCCGGGTCGGCGAGCAGCGCGTCGATGATCTTCCGGCCGCGCTCGTCGCCGACCGGGTGGCCGCCGTTGTCGACGGGGTTGGCGACGTTCAGGTAGCCGGGTATCCACTGGTGGAGCTCGTCCTGCCGGGCCGGTGACAGCCGTGGCAGCCGCAGCCCGGCCGCCGCGGCCAGGTCCGCGAAGTGGGCACCGGTGCCGCCCGAGATCGAGTACACCACGACGCCGTCGGTGGCCGGCGGGCGGGCGCGGGCGAGCAGGGTGGCGGTGTCCTGGAGTTCGTCCAGGCCGTCGACCCTGGTGACGCCGAACTGTCGCATGGCCGCGTCCACCACCCGGTCGGCGCCGGTCAGCTTCCCGGTGTGGGACGCGGCGGTCCGCGCCCCGGCCGGGGTGCGGCCGACCTTCACGGTGACGACGGGCACGCCGCGCCGTGCCGCCCGGTCGGCGGCGAGGAGGAAGGAACGTCCGTCCTTGATCCCCTCCAGATAGCAGGCGATCGCCCCGACCTCGGGCCGTTCGGCGAAGTACGCGAGGAAGTCGGCGCTCTCCAGGTCGGCCTCGTTGCCCGTCGGCGCCCAGTGGGAGAGCCGCACGCCCAGCTCCTGGAGGGCGTACAGGGGCCGGCCCTGGTGGCCGGACTGGGTGATCAGGGCGATCGCGGGGCCGTCGAGGTCGTCGCGGAACTCCTCGAAGGCGTTCAGGTTCGTGTTGGGGCCCAGCAGCCGTACCCCCGCGCGGCCGGCCGCCGCCGCGAGCCGCGCCTGGGCGGCGGCGCCCGCCTCACCGGTCTCGGCGAACCCGGACGCGAAGGCGACGGCGAACCTGGCTTTGGCGGCGCCGAGTTCCTCCACGACCGGCAGGGGGTCGGCGACCAGCAGCACGGCGACGTCGACGGGTTCGGGCAGGGCGGAGACGGAGGGCACGCAGTCGAGCCCGAAGACCGACGGGCGGCCGGGGTGCACGGGGTACAGCCGGGCGCCGACCCGCTCGGCCCAGCGGAGCAACTGCCCGGTGATCCCGGTGTTGGGCCGGCCCTCGGTGTCGGACGCCCCGACGACGGCGACGGACTCCGGCCGGAAGAGCCGGTCGAGATCGGGCACGGGAGCGTGCAGGGGCCGGCCGCTGACGTCCCGGTCGCCCTCGGTCGCGGCGGTGCCGTGGACGGCGGCTCCGGTGGTCTGCCCGCAGGCCACCACCCGGGCGCGGAGATCGGTGGTGAAGGTGCCGTGGGTCGATCCAAGCATCGTTCCGCCGCTCCTGCTCGTCGGGGCCGTTACCTGACGCCCTGTCAGATTAGCGAGTGGATCCGTCGGCAGGAATAGGCCGGACCCCTTGCTTCCCGCGCCACGGTCAGTTGAACTGACGTACCGTCAGTTCTCTGCGCGGGAGGGTCCTGGAATGCAGACCGTCTGGCTCAGCGGCGCCGAATGGCTCGCCGTCCTCCGTATCGGCCTCGGCCTGTGGTGGCTGGAGAGCTGGCGGCACAAGGACAAGAAGGGCTGGTTCGAGCGCGGCACCGGCATCGCCTGGGCGGCCGACGTCGCCGGCAAGCACCGCTGGGCGGCGGTCCGGTCCGGATTCGACAAGGTCGTCGCGCCCCGGCCCAAGCTGATGGCGTACGTCGTCGTGTACGCCGAGCTCGCCCTCGGGCTCGGGTTGGTCACCGGCTTCCTCACCCCGTTCGCCCTGGTCGGCGGCCTGCTGCTGAACCTGCTCTACCTGGTCCTGATGATCCATGACTGGGCCGAGCAGGGGCAGAACGCGATGATGGCCCTCATTTCGCTCGTCGCCCTGTTCGCCATGGCGTGGCAGACGTGGTCCCTCGACCACGCCATCGGCTGGCTGGGCGCATGAACCCCGCCCGGCCCGACATCGACGCCTTCACCCGCCCCTACTGGGACGCCGCCGCCGAGGGGCACCTGCTCATCCGGCGGTGCGGCGCCTGCGGGCGGGCCCACCACTACCCGCGCGAGTTCTGCCCCCGATGCTGGAGCGACGACGTCACCTGGGAGCGGGCGAGCGGCCGCGCCACGCTCTACACCTGGTCCGTCGTCCACCGCAACGACCTGGTCCCCTTCGCCGGGCGTACGCCGTACACGGCGGCGGTCGTGGACCTCGTGGAAGGTCCACGCATGATGACGGAGATCGTGGACTGCCCCGAGGCGGACCTGTGGATCGGCATGCCCGTGACGGTCACCTTCCGTACGGAGGGGGAGGGCGCCGCCCGGATCGCGATCCCCGTCTTCCGGCCGCCGGTGCGTCAGGCGGCGGCTCGCTGACCCTTGCGGAGCGCCAGCAACAGACCCACGACGACGAACAGCAGGCCGCCGCCCGCCGCGCCGAGACCGATGGTCAGGAGGTCCTGCTCGATCGGCGGGTGACTGATCTTGCTGGTGCCCGTCGGTGACGCGAAGTGCTTCTTGTCCCCCTCGTAGGCCTTCGGAGTGGTGTCGACGCCGGGCGGCTCGGCCGCCGCGCGGACCGCGGCCGCGGCATCGATCTGCCCGGCGCCGACCAGCGGGTCGTGGCCGCCTTCGGGTGCGTCCGCGGTGCGCATGAGGATCGCGCGCGTCTGGGCGGGGGTCAGGTCCGGGTTCTCGGCGAGCATGAGCGCGGTCACGCCGGCGGCGAGGGCGGTGGCCGGGGAGGTGCCACTGATCTCGTGGTAGCCGCCCGACTTGCGGGCGCTGGTGATGCTGACGCCGGGGGCGGCGATGGTGTTGTGCGTGCGTACGGTGCTGAAGTCGGCGCGGGTGCCCCCGGGCTGCGTCGCGGCGACGGCGATCACGGTCGGATACCCGGCGGGGAAGTTGCCGTCGTTCAGCTCGTCACCGCTGTTGCCGGCCGCGGCGAGGATGGTGACGCCCTTGTGGACGGCCCGGGACATGGCGCCCACTTCGCTGCCGTCCAGGTCGGAGAAGGTGCCGCCACCGAGGGACAGGGAGATCACGTCGGCGCCGTTGGCCACCGCGTAGTCGATGCCCTTCGCGAGCGGACTGACACCGTCCTTGAGGCGCTCGAGCTTCTCCTCCTTGCTGTCGTTGATGACACGGGCGGTGATGATCGTCGCCTTGGGCGCGGCCTTGAGGACGTCGGAGACCATGGCGGTGCCGTGCACGCCGTAGTCCTCGTCACCGGGGCCGAGGCCGTCGCTGTCGTAGAAATCGGGGCCCACCTTCGCGACGCGCCCCTTGAGTGCGGGGTGCTCGGGGTCGATGCCACTGTCCAGCACCGCCACGGTGACGCCCTCGCCCTGGCTGGTCCGGTGGGCGGCGGGCAGGCCCAGCGCGGCCGACTCCCAGCCGGAGGGGGCGTTCTCGGCGGCTGCGGCAGACGGGGCGCCCCAGGAGAACGCCGCTCCCAGGAGCGAGGCGAGAGCGGTGCCGGTGACGGCGGTGGTGCGTATGAAGCGGGCGCTGTTCATCGGAGCCCCCCGTTCTGCAGGTTGGAGAAGTGGGAGACGAACAGCTCCACGAGGTCCTGGGCGTCGGCGTGCCAGGACTCCCGGTCGGCGTCGTTGTCCTCGCCGAACTCGCCCGGCAGTTCACCCGCGACGTGGCCGTCCGCCGAACCGATGGTGGCTGCGACGACGTACGGCATGTGCTCCCCGGGAACGGCCATCAGGTAGGCGCCGTTGCGATCCTTCCACTTGGCGGCGGGGGTCCCCGGCACCGCGTACGCGGCCACGGCCGCCTCGGTGGAACGGTTGTCCTGGTACACCTCGTCGACCTTCTCCTTCGGCCCCGCGTTGCGCGGTCCCTCGGGGAGTACGACGACGGCGACGGTCGTCACCATGTTGGCCGTGGGGTCGACGTACGTGGCCCGCAGGACCGCCTTGCAGCCGTTGTCCTGAGCGGACTTCAGAATGAGGCGGGTGAGGCCCTTGTCGCAGTCGGTCTCCGGAGAGATGCCCATGCGGTGCCACAAGGCCTTGTCACGGTCGTAGAGACCGCCGTTGTACCCGCCGCGGCCACCGATGGTGAGCGGGAAGACCTTGTCCACCTGCTCGTCCCGCCACATCACGCTGCCGTACTCGTAGTTGGGCAGCTCCTGCTGGGCGTTGCTGTAGGCGTGCGCGGTGAGCGCGCCTCCACCGAGGAGCAGCAGCACCCCGAGGACGCTGAGCACGGTGCCGAAGACCTTCCGTCCACGGCCACCGCGGGGCGGGGGACCCGGCGGGACCCATTGGGGCGGGCCGGGCGGCGGGCTGCCCGGGGGCGGAAGGGGCGGGGCCGGCATATGGGGCTGCTGGGCGTACGGATTGGGGCCGCCGTAGGGACTGGAGCTGCCGGGGTGGGGGTGCGACGGGTACGACAAGTTCTTCTCTCCCAGGGACGGCAGCGGCAGGAGGCGGCCGCGCCCCCGGGCGATCACATAAACCCACCGTCTCTCGGGGTGTCAAATAGGCCACCCAGTGGCCGAGTCGGCCTAGCCGTTGACGTCCAGCGCCGTCCCGTACAGCTTGCCCACCCGCAGCCGGATCACCACCCGGCGCTCGGCGACCAGGCCCTTCAGGAACGTCTCCGCCTCCTCGCCCTCCGGCCGGGCGGCCTCCGGGATCATGCCGAGCAGCTCCCGGCCGACGGCGTCACCCGGGACGGTCGTCACCTCGGACACCTCGGCCTCGCCCTCGGCGACGGCGAACGACCACACATCACCCCCCGACACGTGCAGCGCCGCGCGGGGGTCGCGCCGTAGCTGCTTGACCTTGACGCGGTCCGCCGTGGTGGAGAACCGCACGATGCGGGCCTCGGGGTCCCAGCCGTACATCATGGTCGTGAGGTGGGGATGGCCACTGCGCTTCATCGTGGCGAGCGTGCCGAACTGCTGGCTCCCGAGCAGGTCGGAGAGGGCCTCTTCGGACAGGACGCGTGGTGCGGGACCTTGAGTCATGTCGTGGCCAACTCCCTTGCAGCGGCGGCTATTCCGTCGCGGCCGGGTCAGGCCGGCGGCAGGCACAACTGTGACGTCACGATCTCGTGCAGCAGCTCCGGGTCCACGAACTCGCCCACGACGGGCGGACCACACCGCCAGGACAGCGGATACGTGTTGCCGTGCGGCGCCGGGATGCCCACGTACTGGTCCCGCGCGCACGGCCCGAAACACGCCGCACCTGGCGGCCACGCGTACTCCTTGCTGCTGCCCGGCGGGATCAGGAAGTACGTCCACCGGCCACCGGAGACCTCGCGCACGACGGGCCCGGGCCGCCCGTCGGTGGCGTCGGCGAGGTGGTGCAGGACGGCCTCGCCCCGGACGCCGCGCACCCGGACGGCGTCGAAGTGGATGCCGGCGAGGCGGAGTTGCAGGCCGGACGCGGGGACCCAATCGGGGAGTTTCTCGCTCGTCATGGCTACGAGCATCGCGGTGGTCGCTTAGCGTGACCAGGGGGACACGATCCACTTCGGGGCGGTGTGGGAAGGACGGTGGCGGTTGTGGGATCGAGTGGTGAGCCCTCGCCGGCGCGGAGGCACGTGGGCGAGCTGGTCAAGAAGTTCCGCGCCATGGCGGATCTGACCCAGAAGGACCTGGCGGACCGGCTGTTGATGTCGGAGTCGCTGGTGGGTGCGTACGAGCGGGCGGAACGCATCCCGACGACGGCGTTCCTGGTCGACGCGGACGCGGCGCTGGGGGCGGGTGGTGTGTTGACGTCGTGCGCCGGGTTGATGGAGGAGGAGAAGTACTCGCCGAAGTTACTGAACTGGAAGCGCACGGAGGCGGACGCGGCGAGCATCAGCGCGTACGAGTGCATGCTGGTACCTGGTTTGCTCCAGACTCCAGCGTACGCGCGGGCGGTGTACGAGACGCGGGTGCCCGTGTGCGAGGCCGATGAGATCGACCGGCTCGTGCAGGGGCGGCTGGAGCGGCAGGAGGTTCTGGACCGTCGGCCCAAGGCGGTCATCAGTTACGTCGTCGAGGAGTCGGTGTTCCAGAGGCCGATCGGCGGCGAGTCGGTTCTCAAGGAACAGCTCCTGCACCTGCTGGAGTCGGTCCGATCGAGGAATCACGTGACGTTGCAGGTGATGCCGACGCATCGGTCCGCCCATGCGGGCCTGATGGGACCCTTGAAGCTGCTGAGCACCCGAGAAGGGCGGAGTCTGGGCTACACGGAAGGCCAAGGCGCGGATACGTTGATCTCGAAACCCGAAGAGGTGAATCTACTGATCGACCTCTTCGGCGCGCTGCGGGCCCAGGCACTCAACCCCTGGGAGTCCGTGGAACTGATCGAGAGGATGGCGGCGAAGCTATGACCCCCGGCCTGGTCTGGTTCAAGAGCAGTTACAGCGGCAACACGGGCGGCGACTGCGTCGAAGTCGCCTACGACCGGCGCCCCGAGCTCGCCGCCTGCCCGCACGCCGTGCACGTACGCGACTCCAAGCTCACCGACGGGCCCACCTTCGCCGTCGGCCCCGACGCCTGGGCGGCGTTCGTCGCCGCGTCTCGGTGAGGCGCGGGCCCCGTCACGCCGGCGGGGCCGAGAAGTGCCAGTAGAAGGAGGCGAAGGCGGCGAGGAACCATGCCGCCGTCAGTCCTCCGACCGCGCCCATGGCCGTGGCGCTCACCGGGCGCAGGCGCGGGTCGGCGAAGGCGGCCAGGAGCAGTAGCAGGGCGGACGGCCAGAAGAAGAACATGCCCAGGAGGAAGCCCAGCAGCCCCCACGCCGCGAGGGCCGGCGCCAGGATCAGGCAGGTGCGGGTGAAGGCCCAGGGGCGGCGCGGCAGGAACAGGGGGATCGCGACGGACATGGCCGTCAGGACGTGCAGCGGGTAGACGTAGCTGGTCAGCGTCCACAGGAGGCCGGGCAAGGTGGCGATCACCGCGCCCGCCGCGAGGGCCCGCTGGAGGCCGTGTACCCGCGCGCCTGCTGTCTCCATGGGCCACCCCCAGTAGGTTGAACGTGTTCAACCTACTCCACGGCCGGTCAGCGCTCGAGGTCCGGGTAGCCCCAGTCGAGGGCGATCTTCGCCCCTGGCGCGACCTCCTCGACCGCGAACTTCACATAGCTCTCGAAGTCCGGCTGCCAGAGGTGGAAACGGGTGATGCTCAGCGGGAAGTCGGTCTCGCCCGACACGAAGGCCGTCCCGTTGTCGTCCCAGGCGACGCCCAGGTTCACCTGGTCCTGGATGCGCTCGTCCGCCATGACCTCGTCCAGCGAGCGCACGACCTCCCGCGCCTGGGCCTCGTCCTTCAAGGCGGTGACGGCGAGGGTGAAGGTGATGTTGACGGACATGACCGAAGCCTACGAGGCGGCTCAGAGGACGGTGACGGTGGTGGCCACGGTGACGGCCACCATCGCGGCCTGCATGTTCCGGATGGCCTCGCGGACACCGTCGCCCGCCCACTGACCGTCGGCGATTTTCGCCATCCGGGGCGCGACCAGCTTGCGCGGGATGTCCGGGAACGCCACCCGGTGCAGCTTGGCCGCGTGCAGCAGGCTGACGAGCCCGGACGTACGGTCGTCCGGCTCCGTACCGTGCACGACGACCGACGTCAGCCGCGCGCGCAGCTCCTGCTCGACCGAGCCGTCCGCCTCCGGGTAGCGGCGCAGCGGGAAGAGCCCGAGCATCTTGCTGCGCTCCTCCACGACGAGGCCGCGCTCACACAGGCTCTCCACCGTCGCGGCCACGGCCTTGGACTGGTCCTTGGTCAGCCACTCGGAGACCTTGCGCCTGCTCTTGCGCCGCGTCCACTCGTCCAGCCGCGCCAGGCGCCCGTCGAGCAGCGCGGTGCCGGTGGGGGTCGTGTCGGCCACGGTCAGCCGGCCGTCGGACACGGAGATCCGCTCCGCCATGGCCAGCTCCAGCAGGATGCCGCCCGCCACGGCCCACCCGGCCGAAGACCGGTCCTTCGCCGCCCCCGACTCGTCGTCCAGCGACAGCAGCGCGATTTCCTCGGCCAGCGTGACGGACATGCCATTCCCCCAGATCGTGTGTGGTCATACGTGTCGACGCGGAAAGGGCCCCCCGGGTTCCGCGCCGTCAGGCCGAGACCGCGCGCAGGGCGCCCGGCCGGCGGCCGGCGAGGCGGTCCAGGGCGGCGGCGCACGCGTCGTCGGCGGGCAGGTGGACGATCAGCCGCTGGTCGTCGTCGGCCGGCAGCTCCAGCGTCTCGTACGCCAGACGCAGCGCCCCCGCCTCCGGGTGCGTGATGCGAGTGACTCCCGTGGCCGCCGGGAGCCCCGGCAGCGTGCGCACCCGGTCGGTGAACTCCGCCCCCGCCGTCACCGTCAACTCGTCAGCGAGCGCCGCCACATGGGGGTCGACCCGGAAGGGGCCCTGCTTCAGGGACGCGACCTGTTCGTCGGCGACCCGGTCCCAGTCGGGAAAGGCGGTCCGTGCCCGCTCGTCGCCGAAGACGAACCGCGCGAGGTTCGGCGGGGTGCCCTCCAGCATGCCGAGAGGGCCGACGAGCCGCTCGTACCCGGTGGTCCAGGCGAGCAGGTCGCCGATCCGGTTGAGCAGCACCGCCGGGGCCGGTTCGAGTCGGTCGAGCAGCGCTCGTACGGTCGGGCGTACGGTCAGCGCCGGTGCCGCCGCGCCCATGCACAGGCCCCTGCCCGCGCTCTTGGTCAGGCGGTGCAGGTGGACGCGCTCGCTCGCCGTCAGCCGCAGCGCATCCGCCAGCGCGGCCACCACCTGCGCCGACGGATGCCGGTCGCGGCCCTGCTCCAGGCGCGTCACGTACTCGACGCTCACCCCGGCCAGCGTGGCGAGCTCCGCCCGACGCAGCCCCGGCGTACGGCGGCGCGGCCCGGCGGGCAGGCCGACCTCGGCGGGGGTGACCGCCTCGCGGCGCGTGCGCAGGAACAGCCCCAACTCGTTGTCACTCACCCGGCCGACGCTAGCAGCGGAACCCGCCCCCGATGGTGGCCCCGCCACTACCAGTCTCGGCCCGGCCTCCCCACCGCCCTCCCGCACCGGCAGGTTGGAGGACGTGACCGCACGGTCACCCCCAAGGCCCCGAAGAACGTCAAGGAGTCCGCCATGTCCTCCCAGCCCCTCCGTCTCGCGATCGTCATCGGCAGCGTCAGGGACGGCCGCTTCGGTCCGGTCGTCACCCGCTGGTTCGCCGAACAGGCCGCGCGGCACGGCCGGTTCGACGTCGACGTCATCGACCTGGCCGGCACCGAGCTGCCGCTCGCCCTGCCCGCCGTGCCTCCGGCCATGGACCCGAACCCGTCCCGGCCCGCCGGCATGGCGGACGTCAGCCGCCGGCTGGCGGAGGCGGACGCGGTCGTGGTGGTCACCCCCGACTACAACCGCAGCTTCCCCGCCTCCCTCAAGGCCCTGATCGACTGGCACTACACCGAGTGGGAGGCCAAGCCCATCGGCTTCGTGGGGTACAGCGGCGCCAGCGGTGGGCTGCTCGCCATCGAGCAGCTCAAGCAGGTCTTCGGTGAGCTGCACGCCCACACCGTCCGGGACTACGTCAGCTTTCCCCGCTACTACCTGCTGTTCGACGAGGACGGCAACCTCAAGGACCCCGAGGAGCCCATGGCCGCCGCGAAGACGATGCTCGACCAGCTCGACTGGTGGGGCTCGGTCCTCCACGACGCCCGCCGCGAGCGCCCGTACGCCACCCGGTAGGTCCCGGGGCCTACGGCCAGAGCAGCTCCCGCGCCCACGCGCCCGCGGGGGTGCGGCGGTAGCGGAGGCGTACGTGCCGGCGCCGTTCGTCGCCCTGGAAGAACTCGACCTCCGACGGGTCGAGGACGTACAGCGTCCAGGTCTCCGCGTCGGCCTCCGGCTCGGACCGCGCCCGGGCCCAGGCCGCCTCGCTCGCCGTCGCCAGTTCGTCCAGCGACTCCAGCGCCTCGCTCTGCCGGCCCACCAGGGCGGCGGCCAGGGCGCCCGTCGAGCGGGCGTGCAGGTCGGCGTACGCCTCCTCCGGCGTCCCGGTCACGACCTGGCCCCTCACCCGGACCTGGCGGCCCTGCACCGGCCAGTAGAAGCCGAGCGCCGCGTGCGGGGCGGCGGCGAGCTGGCTGCCCTTGGCGCTGGTGGCGTGGGTCGCGAAGTGCCAGCCCCGCTCGTCGGCGTCGTGCAGCATGACCGTCCGCACGTCGGGCCGCGCGTCGGCGTCGACGGTGGCCAGCGACATGGTGTGCGGCTCGCTCTGCCCGGCCTCCGCCGCCGCCACGAACCAGTCGTGGAAGAGGGGCAGGGGGTCGGCGGGCGCGGTCTCCGGGTCGAAGGCGGGCAGCGGGGTGTCCCATACGCGCAGGGAGCGGAGTGTGTCGTGGAAGCTGCTCATGGGGCCATCATCCGGTGGGCTCGCCCGGGACGACGCGTCCGGGTGAAGGAACCTGGATCCGGTGGAGCGGGGAACAGCCACGGTGATACCTTGATTGGAAATCGTATATACGCGGTAAAGGAGTGGTCGCCATGGCCCGTACCGTCATCGATCTGGACGACGAGGCTCTTGAGGAGGCCGCGCGGTTTCTGGGCACGACCACGAAGAAGGACACCGTCAACACCGCGCTGCGTGAAATCGTGGATCGGCGGAAGCGGGCCGAGGCCGTAGAGCGCATGCGGCAGATGGTGGCGGACGGCGAAATCGACTTTTCGGTCATTGAGAAGGACGTGCCGGCCGAAGCCGGCGAAGGTGGTCAGCGGGCGGCATGACCGAGCTCTACCTGGCTGATACCAGCGCGCTCATCCGCTTCTACCGTGGCCAGACCGGAGGGAGTTGGGACGCGGTCGTCAACGCCGGGCTCGTCGGTCTGTGCGAGCCGGTGCGGCAGGAGCTCCTGCGGGGCGCGGGTGGGAGAGCCGCCTTCCATGACATGGACAGGCTGTTGCGGGAGACCTTCCCGTACTACCCGATACGGGAATCGGCCTGGGAGGACGCCGCCGAGTTGCAGTACGAGCTCGCCACGCGCGGCTGGCACCAGTGCGCCAGCCCCGTCGATCTTCTGGTGTCCGTCGCCGCCGCTCACCACAAGCTGACCGTGCTCCACCAGGACGCCGACTTCGACACCATCGCCCGCGTCACCGGGCAGCCCGTGCGCCGTATCGAGTAGGCGCCACCAGGCGTCACCGCTCCCGGCCCAGCACCACCGTCCCGGACGAGCAGAACCAGCCGCCCGTCCCCGACACCACCCCGAGCCGGGCGTCCGGCACCTGGCGGCCGGGTGCCTCGCCGCGTAGCTGCCGGGTGGCCTCCACCAGGAGGAACAGGCCCCGCATGCCGGGGTGGCAGGCGGACAGGCCACCGCCGTCGGTGTTGACCGGCAGCGCGCCCCCCTCGACGAACGGGCCGCCCTCGCCCTTCGCGCAGAAGCCGAGGTCCTCCAGGGTCACCAGGGTCATGTAGGTGAAGGCGTCGTAGACCTGGGCGAAGTCCATGTCCGAGGGGCGCAGGCCCGCCCGCTCGAAGGCCGCCCGGCCGCTCACCGCCGCCGGGGAGACGGTGAAGTCCTCCCACTCCGACATGGTGGTGTGCGAGACGTGCTCGCCGGTGCCGAGGATCCACACCGGGACCTTCGCCGTGTCGGGTACGTACTCCTCGGCCGCCAGCAGCACCGCGCAGCCGCCGTCGCTGCGGATGCAGCAGTGCAGCTTGGTGAAGGGATCCGCGATCACCGGGCCGGAGAGGACCTCGTCGACGGTCAGGGGCGTGCGGAACATCGCCTCCGGGTTGAGCGCGGCGTTCGCACGGGCCTGGACCGCCACCCGCGCGAGCTGCTCCGGGGTGGTGCCGTACTCGTGCATGTGGCGGCGCGCGGACATCGCGTACTTGGCGACGAGGGTGTGCCCGTACGGCGCCTCGAACTGGAGCGGGCCACGGGCGCCGAAGGAGAGGTTCGCGGTGCGGCGCCCGGCCTTGATGTCGGCGCGGGCGGTGGAGCCGTAGACGAGGAGGACGGCGTTCGCGTGGCCCGCGGCGATCGCGTCCGCCGCGTGCGCGGCCATGATCTCCCAGGTCGCGCCGCCCACGGCGGTGGAGTCCACCCACCGGGGCCGCAGCCCCAGGTACTCGGCGACCTCGATCGGGGCGAACGTGCCGAGTCCGGCCGAGGCGAGCCCGTCGACGACCGACCGGTCGAGCCCCGAGTCGGCGAGCGCACGCCGGGCGGCCTGGGCGTGCAGCGTGTAGGGGGTGGCGGTGTCGACGCGTCCGCAGTCGGAGAGGGACACGCCCACGATGGCGACGGAACGACGACGCATGGAACTGACGCTACATCAGATACCGGCTCTGGGCATCCACGACGGCGGCACCTAACATGACGCCCCGTCAGAAAGGGAGTGCCCCATGGACGCCGCCTTCACCGCCGAACAGGACGAGATCCGCCGCACCCTCCGCGAACTGCTCGCCAAGCACTGCGGAATCGACGAGCTCAGGGCCGCGACCGGCACCGGCACCGGATACGACCCCGCCCTGTGGGCCCTGCTGTCCGGGCGGCTCGGCCTGCCGGGGCTCGCCCTCCCCGAGGCCTACGGAGGCGTCGGCTGCGGCACCGTCGAACTGGCCCTCGCCGCCGAGGAGACCGGCCGCGCGCTGGCGCCCTCACCCTTTGTCGCCACCACCGTGCTCGCCGCCCCCCTCATCGCCCGGCTCGGCACCGGGGCGCAGCGCGCGGCGCTGCTGCCGGGCGTCGCGGACGGGTCCCTGACCGCCACGCTCGCCGCCGCGCCCCTGCCCCGGGCGCTCGCCCTGACCGGTGACAACCGACCCGGTGAGTGGGCCGGCGGCGGGCGGACCGGTGGCGTGCAGGCCCGCCGCGCCGACGACGGAACGTGGCGGCTGTACGGGGAGGTGGGGCAGGTCCTCGACGGGCACAGCGCCGGCCTGCTCCTGGTCGCCGCGCACACGGGCGGCTACCCCCGGGCCCGTACGCTGCTCTTCCTCGTACGGGCGGAGGCGGCCGGCCTCGTGTGCTCCCGGCTCCCGACGCTGGACGCGACGCGGTCCCTCGCCCGGGTGGAACTGCGGCACGTCGACGCCGAGTTGCTGGGCGAGGACGAGGGCGGGGGAGAGGTGCCGGGAGCCCTCGCCGCGACCGGGTGCGCGGCGGCGGCCGTCCTCGCCGCGGAGGCGGTCGGGGCGGCGTCCCGGGCACTGGAGCGGACCTTGGCCCACGTACGGGAGCGGGAGCAGTTCGGGCGGGCCATCGGTTCGTTCCAGGCGGTCAAGCACCGGCTGGCCGACCTGTACGTGCGGGTGCGGGCGGCGCGCTCGGCGGCGTACTACGCGGCCTGGGACCCGGCCGCCGGGGGCCTCGCGCTCGCCCAGTGCCTGGAGGCGCAGCGCGCCGTCGCCGCCGAGGCCGTCCAGTTGCACGGCGGCATCGGCTTCACCTGGGAGCACGAGGCGCACCTCTCCTTCAAGCGGGCCACCGCCGACGAGCTGCTCCTCGGCCCGGTCCACCTGCTGCGCGCCCACGCGGCCCGGACCGCCGGGGTGTTCGCCCCCGCCGAGGACCGTCAGGCGGGGTAGCCGGGTGACCGGCGGTTCTTGGAGTCCTTGAGGAGCTGGACGGGCCGGCGCCGGAGGTGTTCGTAGACCAGCGAGGCGCGGACGTCGGCCACGGCGGGGTACTGGGCGATGCGGTCCAGGACGAAGTCCTCCAGCCGCTGGGGGTCCTTCACCGCGACGAGGATCTGGAAGTCGTCGCTTCCGGTCACCACGAAGACGTCGAGCACCTCGGGCAGACCGAGGACGAACTGGCGGAAGGACTCCACGGCGTCGCGGCTCTTGGGGTGGATCCGTACGGCGAGTATCGCGCGCAGTCCACGGTCCAGCGCGTCGAGGTTCACCTCCGCGTGGTAGCCGGTGATGATCCCCTCGTCCTGGAGGCTGCGCACGCGTTCCAGGCAGGTGGAGTCGGCGATGCCGAGCGTCCTGGCCAGCTCGCGGTTGCTCCGGCGCGCATTCTTCTGCAACTCGACTGTCAGACGCTCATTGATCTCATCGAAATTCGGCATGAGCCCCAACCTAGCGCACGAGTTGCGGAGTTGCTGTACCCACGTCGAACTTCCTGTCAGCATCTGGCCCATGGACAGTAGCAACGAGCAAGTCGATCACTCCCAGCCTTCATTAGGCCGGCACACGGGCCCCCTCCTGGTACTGGCGGCCGCCCTCATGTGGAGTACCACGGGCATCGCCGGCCAGCTCCTGCCCGACGTGTCTCCGGCGACGATCGCCACGCTGCGGCTGACGCTGGGTGCCGCCGTTCTGTGCCTGACCCTGCTGTTCGCGTCCCAGCGGGGCGGTGCCGGGTGGCGGGCCCTGAACCGGCAGCAGAAGGGCATCATCTGCCTGGCCGGCGTCTGCACGGCGGCGTTCCAGATCTTCTTCTTCTTCTCCGTACGGATGACCGGCGCCGCCCTCGGCACGCTGACCGTCCTGACGAGCGCGCCGCTGTGCGCGGCGGTCATCGACTGGCTGTCCCGTGGTGAGCGGCCCTCGTCCCGCTGGTACGTGGGCACGGCCCTGGCCGTCGCGGGTGTCTTCCTGCTGACGTTCGACGGCGGCGAGTCGCTCCGGATGGGCGGCGTGGCGCTCGCGGTGCTGTGCGGCGCGTGTTACGCCGGGTACTCCGCCACCACGGGAGCGCTGGTCAAGACGGGGGTGCCCCGCACGTTCGTGGTGCGTACGTCGCTCACCATCGGCGGAGTCATGCTCGCCCCGATCCTGCTCGGCGCGGACTACGGGTCGCTGGGCGACACCCGCAGTGTGGCGATCGTGGCCTGGCTGGCCGTGGTGGGCACGGCGCTGCCCTACCTGGCGTTCGTCGCGGGCCTCCAGTACACGGCGGCGCGCACGGCCGCGTCCGTGGGCCTCGCCCAGCCGCTGGCGGCGGCGGTGCTGGCCCTGGTCGTCCTCCACGAGCCGTTCACCGTGCCGATGATCGCCGCCACGGCGCTGCTGGTGGTCGGGCTCCTCGTGGTGAGCCTGCCGGGCAGGGACAAGGCGGCGGCCGGCGGGAGCGCTCCGCCGGCCCCGGACATCGTGACCGTGCCGGTGGGCGACCCCGGCAACGCGGCGGTCACCACCGGCCAAGGAGAGCGATGAGACCCACCGTCACCAAGAACCCGTGGCTGCCCTTCGGCACCGGACGCGACGCCGAACTGCGGCTGCTGTGCCTGCCGCACGCCGGCGCGGGCGCGTCCTCCTACCGCGCCTGGGGGGAGGGGATGTCCTCCCGGATCGCGGTGTGCCCGGTGCAGCCGCCGGGCCGTGAGACCCGGCGCAGGGAGCCGGCCGAGACCCAGGTCGGCCCCCTGGTCGCCGACCTGGCGGCTTCGCTGTCGCAGGAATCCCTCACCCCGTACGCCATATTCGGCCACAGCACCGGGGCACTGTCGGCCTTCGAGCTGTGCCGCCAGCTACGCAGGATGCACGCGCCACCACCGGTCCACCTGTTCGTCGCGGGCCGCCGGGCGCCACAGATCCCCATGGACCAGACGCGGCTGCGCGGCCTTTCCGTCCCGGAACTGGCCGATGTGCTGCGCCGGCTCGGAGGCACTCCGGAACAGGTACTGTCCGATCCCGGCCTGCTGCGCATGCTGCATCCGCTGCTGATCGCGGACTTCGCGGTGAACGAGACGTACCACTACGTCCACGAGCCCCCGCTGGACTGTCCGATAACCGTCTTCGCCGCCGACGAGGACCCACGGGCCGGCCTGGACCAGGCCGCGGCCTGGGAGCACCAGACCACGGGCGCCTTCACCTGGCACACCCTGCGCGGGGGGCACTTCGCCGTGTTCCAGCAGGCGGAGCGGGTCCATGGCTGGATCGCGGAGGCCCTGCGGTCCTGACGCCGGCGGGGCACCGCGCGTGCTCCCCGGGCCGGCGCGCCCGCCCCCAGGGGCGCGGCCCGGCCGAATTCGGTCACGAATCGTGGCTGAATTCCATGGTGGCGAATTGCGGCACGGCTATGCCCAAAACCATACCGGACGGCAGCATTCCTGTCCCGTGTGATCGTTCAAGGCCAGCCGGTCTCAAAATGTGAGAGTCGCCGGGACGATTTCGACGGCCCGGCGGGCGCCTTTTTCACGCAGCGTGTCAGCCCACGGCCTATGCCAACGGCAAACCTGTCATTAACCATTACGGAGCGTAGTGCAACCGGTTGCATGGGGAACCGGAACTGATTGACACCCGCTTCTGGGCTGTGATCAGCTTTGAACGCAGGGCGACACCAGGTGCCCGGCTTGGAATCCATTGCACTGAGCTCACCCTTTTCAGGAACTAGCTGAGAGAAGACAATGCGACTTCAGGGCCGCTTGACGACCTCCCCCGCAACCCCCGTCCATCAGGTGTTCGAATCTCATGCCGGGACCCGGCCCGAGCAGCCGGCCCTCGTGTGCGGTGAGGTGTCCTACACATACGGGGAACTGAACGAACGGGCGAATCGGCTGGCGCACTTCCTGCTGGCCCGCGGTGTGGGACCCGGCTCGGTCGTGGGTGTGTGCCTCGACCGTTCTGCGGAGCTCGTGGTCACCCTGCTCGCCTCTCTCAAGGTGGGCGCCGGCTACGCCCCGCTCGACCCCTCCTACCCGGCCGAGCGGCTCCGGCTGATGACGGAGCAGCTCGCCCACGCCGACCTGATCGCCGTCTCACCTGCGACGACGTCGCTCGTCGAGCACTGCGCCGACAAGCGGGTGGACATCGCCGCGCTGGACCTGGACGGCTTCCCGGCCACGGCACCCGAGGTCGACGTCGATGTCGACGCGGTCTGCTACGTAGTGTTCACCTCGGGTTCCACGGGTGCTCCCAAAGCCACCGCCGTACGGCATCGTGGCTGGTACAACCTGCTGGAGTGGCTCACCGGCGAATTCGGCCTCGACGCCGACTCCAGCAACCTGATGATCAGCTCCTTCGGCTTCGACATCAGTCAGCGAAGCCTCATGGCGCCACTGTTCTCGGGCGCGACGCTGCATCTGCTGCCCAGTCGCAGCTTCGACGTCCTGATGGCCTCCCGGATCATCAGGGAACAGAAAATCCGCACCCTGCACTGTGCGCCGAGCGCGCTCTATCTGCTCCTCCAGCGCGATGAGGAATCGGGCGGGGAAATCCTCGACTCACTCCGGCATGCATTCGTCGGCGGTGAGCCGTTCACGGTGAGCCGAATGGAAAACTGGGCAAAGAATTACTCCAGCTCCGGGAAAATCGTCAATGTCTATGGCGTTGCCGAATGCACGGACGTTTCCTCTTTCCATGTGCTGACGGACTATCCCGATTATGCTGTCCGGGGTGTTCCCATCGGCCGGCCGGTGAACAATACTGATCTGTACATCCTCGACGAGGAACTCCGGAGCGTGGCGACGGGGGAGACCGGCGAGATATGCGTCGCGGGCGCCGGCATAGGCGCCGGGTATCTCAACGCTCCCGCGCTGAACGCGGAACGGTTCATCACCGCACGCCTCGACGACGGGCGGGAGGTGTCCCTCTACCGCACCGGCGACATGGGCTATGTGCGCGACGACGGCGAGCTGATGTGCGTCGGTCGTGTCGACGCGCAGGTCAAGATCCGCGGTATGCGCATCGACCTGGGAGAGGTCGAGAACGCGGTGCGCTCGTGCCGCGGGGTCCAGGACGCCGTCGCGCTGGTCGCCGGCGGTGAACCGGGCGGCGAGGAGGCCCACCTGGTGGCCTTCGTCCTGCCGGAGACGGGCGCCGGGGGCCGCCCCGCCGAGCTGGACGGCCGTGCCCTGCGGTCCGAGCTCCTGGCCGCCCATCCGCGCCACCTGGTGCCCAAGGTGTTCGTGGCGGTGCCGGCCTTCCCCCTCAGCCCCAACGGCAAGGTCGACCGCCGGGCGCTGGCCCGGCGCGCCGGATGAGCCGCTCGCCAGTGCGCCGGCCCGCCTGACGACCACTCAGCCCCACTATCGGCACGAAGCCCGTAGAGCCGAATGGATTTCGGCTCCGTCGCCAAAGTGCCGTTCATCGTGCGGACGGCAATAGAGCCCCATCCGCACCCACCAACTCCGGGTCCTCGCCCCGTCCGGTTACGGACCCGGGTCCATACCCAGCGCGCGGTCCCTCGTGGCCACGCGTATCCATCCATCCACCCAAGGAAGTTGGCTCACCATGACGGAAACCGCTCCGCTCCCGCTGCCCCACGCACAGGTCGCCGGAAACGCGGTCATCCCCGACGACATCAAGGACGACATCCGCAGCTTCACCGAGAACGGATTCGTCGGCCCGATCAAGCTCTACGAGCCCGAGGAGGCCGCGGAGATCATCCGCGAGATCCGTATCCAGAACCAGGACCGGTCCAAGGCGCTCTACCCGAACAGCGTCAACTACGACCGTCACTACGACATCTCGCACCTGTCCAGCCACATCATGCACCCGACGATCATCAAGTACCTGACCGCGATCCTCGGTCCGGACGTCCTGCTGTGGCGCACCGAGTTCTTCCCGAAGTTCCCGGGCTCCAGCGGCACCGAGTGGCACCAGGTGCGGGACTACAGCTACGCCAACGGCAAGCCGCAGCTGCTGCCGACGGAGTCCGAGTGGAACGCCTTCATCGACATCACGGTGTGGACGACGTTCACGCCGGCGACGAAGGACACCGGATGCATGCGGTTCGTCCGCGGCTCGCACCGCAACTGGTACTTCGACGAGCGCAAGAACACCAACCAGGGCCGCGACGGCGAGTACGACGTGACGGCCGTCGACACCGACTTCTTCGGTTACGACTTCTCCGACTTCTCCATCGAGCCCGGCTGGAAGCCGGCCGAGGAGGACGTCGTCGAGCTGGAGATGAAGCCGGGCGAGGCCGTCATCTTCACCGCCAACTGCGTCCACGGCTCCCTGCCCAACACCACCGAGCGCGAGACGCGGTTCGCCATCGCCGGCCGCTACGTGCCGACCCACGTGCGGGTCTACCCCGACCAGGACGGCTTCACCGCCCACGGCGCCCACTTCAACCTCGAGAAGTACGGCAGTGTCCTGGTCTCCGGCGAGGACCGCTTCGGGCACAACCGGCTGCGCACCCAGAACAACCGCGGCGAGGAGTTCGCGCCGCCCGCCGGCCACTAGCTCGTACCCCACCCACAGCATCCGACCCGGACTTCCCGTACAGAAAGGACCACGACGTGCTGAACGAGCGGATCCACCAGATCTGGGCGCGTGAGCTCAACCTCGACGACTTCTCCGACACCGACGACTTCTTCGAGCTCGGCGGCCACTCGCTGATCATGACCCGCATCCAGGCGGCCATCCAGCAGGAGATCGGCATCGAGGTCCCCATGGACGAGCTCTTCCGCAACCCCACGGTGGCCGAGATATCCGCCCACCTGGCGCAGGCGCCGACCGCCGCCGCCTAGCCGAAGGCTCGAAGGGGGCGGCGCCCCGGCCGCCCCCTTCATGCCGCACCCCACCCGACAAGGAGGGCACACATGGGACTGTCACTGAGCGGCACGAAAATGGCGAAGGTATCCGGCCTGCGCAGCATCATGGAGGACATCGCCACCACGACGTCCGACACCGGCGGCGCCTCCGGCTGGCTCAACCTCAGCATCGGCAACCCGGCGCTCATCAGCGAAGTGCAGGCCACCTGGCAACAGCTCACGGCCGAATCCCTGGCCGACGACTTCACCACCGCGAGCTGCCTGTACGGCCCCTCGCGCGGCGCTCCGGCACTGGTCGACGCGATCGTCGCGGAGTTCAACTCCCGCTACGGGTGGGGAATCACCGCGGAGAACGTCGTCGTCGGCCCCGGCAGCCAGATGCTGTGCTTCATCGCCGCGGCCCTGTTCACCGGACCCGCCGTGGACGGAACACAGCAGATCGTCCTGCCCATGACCCCCGACTACACCGGCTACCAGGGCCTGTGCATGCACTCCGGGGGCATCGCGGGCGTCCCGCCCAGGATCGAGCAGGGCGAGGACAGGTCCTTCCGCTACGCCTTCGACTTCGATGCCCTCCAGCAGCGCGGCGGCATGGGCATGATGCTGCTCTCCAGCCCCAGCAACCCCACCGGGCGGAGCATCGACAGCGCCGAGCTCGACCGCCTCATCGGCGTCGCCCGCCGGCGTGACGTCCCCCTGATCATCGACCACGCGTACGGGGCGCCCTTCCCCCAGATCGCCGCGACGGCCACCGCCCCCGCCTGGGACGAGCACGTCATCAACTGCTTCACGCTGTCCAAGGCCGGCCTGCCCGGGGAACGCATCGGTTTCGCCATCGGCCCCGCCCACCACATCAACGCCATGGTCTCCTTCCTGGCCAACTCGGCGCTGCACGCCCCGCAACTGGCCCAGAACGTCGCCGCCCGTGCCCTCACCACCGGCCGGCTCCAGGACATGGCCACCGATGTGATCAGCCCCTTCTACCGCGACCGGCGCCAGACGGCGGAGAAGCTGCTCACCGAGCTGCTCCCGGACGACATGGACTGGCGGCTGCACAGCAGCGAGGGCGGCATGTTCTGCTGGCTGTGGATCAACCACGCCTGGTTCGACGACATGGCGCTGTACCGGCAGCTGAAGACCAAGCGCGTCTTCATCGTCCCCGGCCGCCACTTCTTCGTGGACCCCCTCTACACCGCCCGCCTCGCCAACCACGGGAAGCAGTGCTTCCGCATCAGCCTGAGCGCGGACGAGTCCGTCATCGGCGAGGGAATCGTCAGGATCGCCGAAGCTCTCCGGGAGTTGCGCAGTGCTTCATGAGAGCGTCGAGCGGGACGGCCTGCGGCTGAGAATCCTGCGGGGTGAGCCGACCCCGCACCGCGACACCGCGGCCCCCGCCGACACCGTCCTCTTCGTCAACGCGGTGGGCATGCCCATCGACCTCCTCGACGACATGGCCCGGCAGTTCGCCGCCGAGGGCCTCGACTTCGTCACCTGGGAACTGCGCGGCAGCCCCGGCCCCGGCCGACGCCCCGACGACTCCCGGCTCTCCGACCACGTCGAGGACGGGCTGGCCGTCCTCGACCACCTGGGCGTGACGGCCGCCCACCTCGCCGGCTGGTGCACCGGCGCCTCCGTCGCCCTCGCCATGGCCGGGCTCGACGACGGCCCGGCCCTGTCCCTGACATCCGTGGACGGCGCGTACCTGTTCAACGGAGTACCGGGCGGCCCCATGGGCAACGCCATGTTCGAGATGTGCGGCGAGATCGTCACCGACCCGGCCGCGGGGGAGCGCTACCACGAGCTGACCCGGCCCCGCGGCAACGAAGCGCAGGTCATGGGCCTGCAGGGCAGCAGCACCGAACTGGTCGAACGGCTCACCCTGCCCTACCGCGGCACCACCACGGACCTGGTCCGCTACGCCCACGCCATCCGCTCCGCCTGCGACTACGACCCCCACGCCGCCTGGTCGCGGGTCACCTGCCCCGTACTGCTCACCGCCCGTACCGACGACCGCATGGTCTCGTACCGCAACTCCGCCCGCGCCGCCGAACTGGTCACCGGAGCCCGGCTCACGGTCGAGCACAGCGGCGGCCACTACGGGCTGTTCACCGACAAGGACGCCGTGCCCGCGATGGCCAGGTTCATGCGCGCCGTCACGGACGAGACGGTCCCCTACGAGGCGGTGTCCCTCTCATGAGCGCGCCCATGACGAGCGGGGAAGTGATCCTCCACGCGCTGCCCGCCCTGTGCCTGATCGTCGTCGCCGCACAACTCGCGGGACGGCTCGCCGCGCGCATGGGGCAGCCGCGGGTGCTCGGCGAGATCGTCGCCGGCATCGCCCTCGGCCCGAGCCTCCTCGGACTGCTGTGGCCGCAGGCCCACGCGTACGTCTTCCCCGGGCAGGTCCTCGGGGCGATGAACGTCCTGGCCCAGCTCGGCCTCGTGCTGTTCATGTTCCTGCTCGGCCTGGAGATCGAGTGGTCCACCCTGCGCGGACAGGGCCGCAAGGCGGTCGCCATCAGCCAGGTGTCGGTACTGCTGCCGCTGCTGCTCGGTGCCGGGACGGCCGTGTGGCTGTACCCCCGGATGGGCGGCGACGGCGGCGGAGGCGGGGTACTGGGCTTCGCCCTGTTCCTCGGCGCCGCCATGTCCATCACCGCCTTCCCCGTCCTGGCCAGGCTCCTGCTGGAGACGGGCCTGCACCGCACCCGTATCGGGGTGCTCACCATCGCCTGCGCCGCGGTCGACGACGTCACCGCCTGGTGCCTGCTCGCCGTGGTCGTCGCGGTCGTCGGCTCGGCCGGTGTCCTCCAGGCGCTGGTGACCCTGGGCCTGGCCATCGCGTACGTCTGCCTCATGCTCTTCGTCGTCCGGCCGCTGCTCGCCGACCGGCGCCCCCCGCTGTGGGCCGTGCTGTCCATGGTGCTGATGAGCGCCTGGATCACCGAGCTCATCGGCATTCACGCGATCTTCGGCGGCTTCCTCGCCGGAGTGATCATGCCGCGCCGGCAGGCGTGGCGCGCCGAGGTCCACCACCGGCTCGACGCGGTGGTCTCGCAGTTGCTGCTGCCCGTCTTCTTCATGACCGTGGGCGTCACCACCCGCATCGACGCCCTGAACTCCTGGTACTTCTGGGGCATCACGGCCCTGCTGACCGCGGTCGCCATCGCGGGCAAGCTGGGCGGCGCCACGGCCACCGCCCGGCTCACCGGCGAGTCGTGGAGGGACTCCACCGTCATCGGCGTACTGATGAACACCCGAGGACTCACCGAGATCGTCATCCTCACCGTGGGCCTGCAACTCGGCGTCATCACCGAGACCCTCTTCACCGCCATGGTCCTGATGGCCCTGATCACCACCTTCATGGCGGCCCCGCTGCTGCGTCTGCTCGGCGTCGCGCGGCCGGCCGGCGAGGGCCCACCGGAACACCGTCCCGCGCCCCCGGCAGCGGACACGCAGCCTGCCGCGACCGGACCTAAACGGCCCGACTACGCGGCGCAGAGCCCCAGTTGACGACCCGCCATGTCCCCACCGGCGGGGTGGGCGTTAACTACGGGAGAAACGCAAGAGCACCATGGAGGTACGCGTGAATCACATCGTCCTGTCCCTCGGAGAGTCGCAAGCGCCGGCGGTCGCACAGCGCTGCCGCAGCCACGCTGCCTTCATCAGCAGGCTCGCCACCTACGACGGTGTCACCAGCGACGTCGTCCACGGGCCGGGCGACCCCGCCGAGGCCCTGGCGGCCCTGGCCGCCGCGGCCGGTGTGGTCGGCGACCCCAGGAACACGGGTGACGCCGTCCGTTACGTACCGACGCAGGCGGCCCGCGGGCGGGTCGGGGCCGAGGAGGACGGCAACTGGCCCCAGTCGCCGGCCTCCCGCCAGCGCAAGACGCTGCGCCGCACCCCCGGGGCCCTGTTCACCTTCCCGCTGGAGGAGCCCGGCGCGGACACCACCGCGCCGCTCCAGGTCTTCATCACCGACTGGTCGCCGAGCCCCGCCGCCTGCGCCGTCGCCGTCCACCCCGGCCACGCCCTCAGCGACGGCCTGCCCTCCGGCCGCGACGCCGCGTTCACCGGCAGGTACTGCCGCCACCCGCTGACCGGCGACCTGCTGCCCATCTGGGTGGCCGACTGGGTCAAGCCCGAATTCGGCACGGGCGCGGTCCTGGTCAACCCCGGCCATGACGCCGTCGACCTCGCCTTCGGGCGGTCCGTCGGCCTGCCGATCCGCTTCGCCCTCGCGCCCCAGGACTACGACGAGGCCCCCGCGAACTGGCTGAACCCGCCGGTCGTCAAGACCGGCCGCGCCATCCGCACCGGTACCACCGACGGCCTGGACTTCACCGAGGCACGCGCCGCGTACTTCCGGATCCTGTCCGAGCGGGGCCTGGCCGTGGAGCACACCGACATCGGTGCCGGCTCGTTCCCCGTGGCCTGGTTCGGCGAGGACGGCCCCGCCAAGCTCGGGTGGCAGCCGGAGCGGCGTACCGCGGCGGGCGACGGCCAGGACACCGGCACCCCGGTCCGGCTGTCGGTGTCGCCGGCGCTGGCCGCCGCCGACCCCCGGGTGCGGCAGGCCCCGCTCGCCGTGGTCGCCGCGTCCACGACCGTCGAGACCGACCTGCTGGCCCTGCGTCTGATGCTCGCCGAGCCCGCCCTCGGGCCGGTCCACGAGCACGCCCCCGAGGTCACCATGGTGGGTCCGGTCACCGGCGCCACCGACGGGGTGGACGCCCCGGTGCTCGGCCTGGCGCTGCTCACCGCGGCGGGCGCCACGGAGTCCCTCGCGGTCAAGGCGCCGCAACTGGAGGCGGCGCAGCGGTTCCTGGACGCCCATGAGCGGATCGCCGGCGCGGCGCCCACCGACGGCGACGCCGACCCGGCCACGGTGAAGGCGGCGGCCCAGATCAAGGGGCTCCTGCGGCGCCAGGACACCAAGCAGGCGTTCACCCAGCTCTACCGGCTGCAGAAGACCCTGGCCAAGGCCGAGTCGGTGGCCGAGGGCAGCGTCGTGATCTACGAGGTGCTGGCGCGGATCGTGGCCGGCCTGCCCAGCCGGTACGCGGAGGAGCGGCTGACCGCCGCCTGGCAGCAGCTCTGAACCGATGCGCCGGCCGCGCCCCTGGGGCGCGGCCGGCGCCGGCCCGGCCCCGGTCACTCGACCGCGAAGAACACCAGGAACGCGCGGAGCGGGAAGAGCACGACGAGCACGACGACCACGAAGAACGCGAGGAAGGAGATCACATGGCACACCACGACGGGGGGCCCATGGTGGACGACGAGTGGCTCACCGCCCCTTCCCCGGCCGCGGGGCTCGTCGCCGGGGGGACCGGGGCCGACGACTTCCACGTCTTCGACACGACGCTGCGCGACGGCGCCCAGCGCGAGGGCATCAGCCTGTCCGTCGACGACAAGCTGACCATCGCCCGGCTCCTCGACGGCTTCGGCGTGGGTTTCGTCGAGGGCGGCTGGCCCGGGGCCAATCCGCGGGACACCGAGTTCTTCGCGCGGGCCCGGGAGGAGATCCGGTTCCAGCACGCGCAGCTCGTCGCCTTCGGCGCCACCCGGCGGGCCGGTGCCACCGCGTCCGAGGACCTTCAGGTCAAGGCGCTCCTCGACTCCGGTGCCCCGGTGATCACGCTGGTCGCCAAGGCGCACGACCGGCATGTCGAGCTGGCCCTGCGTACGACCCTGGACGAGAACCTCGCGATGGTCGCGGACACCGTCTCGTACCTGCGTGAGGAGGGCCGCCGGGTCTTCGTGGACTGCGAGCACTTCTTCGACGGCTACCGGGCCAACCCGGAGTACGCCAAGGCCGTCGTGCGGACCGCGCACGAGGCGGGCGCCGAGGTGGTCGTCCTGTGCGACACCAACGGCGGGATGCTCCCGGCGCGGGTCCAGGAGGTGGTCGCCGCCGTCCTCGCCGACACCGGTGCCCGGCTCGGCATGCACGCCCAGGACGACTCGGGCTGCGCCGTCGCCAACACCCTCGCCGCCGTCGAGGCGGGTGCCACGCACGTGCAGTGCACGGCGAACGGCTACGGCGAGCGCGTGGGCAACGCCAACCTCTTCCCGGTGGTCGCCGCGCTGGAGCTCAAGTACGGGAAAAACGTTTTGCCGCCGGGTGGTCTCGCCCGTATGACCCAGGTCTCGCACGCCATCGCCGAGGTGGTCAACCTGACCCCCTCCACCCACCAGCCGTACGTGGGTGTCTCCGCGTTCGCCCACAAGGCGGGCCTGCACGCCTCCGCCATCAAGGTCGACCCCGACCTGTACCAGCACATCGACCCCGAGCGCGTCGGCAACACCATGCGGATGCTCGTCTCCGACATGGCCGGCCGCGCCTCCGTCGAGCTCAAGGGCAAGGAGCTCGGATTCGACCTGGGCGGCGACCGCGAGCTGGTCGGCCGGGTCGTCGAGCGCGTGAAGGAGCGCGAACTGCAGGGATACACCTACGAGTCGGCCGACGCCTCCTTCGAACTGCTGCTGCGTGAGGAGATCGACGG
Source organism: Streptomyces sp. NPDC041796 (assembly GCF_055590785.1). Lineage (NCBI taxonomy): Bacteria > Bacillati > Actinomycetota > Actinomycetes > Kitasatosporales > Streptomycetaceae > Streptomyces > Streptomyces sp. NPDC041796. Next base: position 279,706 of record NZ_JBVJAH010000010.1, on the reverse strand, counting down.
CCGACCGCTCGAGTACTTCCGTATCGAGTCGTGGCGCACCATCGCCGAGAACCGCGCCGACGGCAGCCACGCCAGCGAGGCGACCGTCCGGCTCGTGGCCAAGGGCGAACGCATCCTCTCGACAGCCGAGGGCAACGGCGCGGTCAACGCCCTCGACCGGGCCCTCCGCTCGGCGGTCGAACAGATCTACCCGCCGCTCGCCGACATCGAGATGGCCAACTACCGGGTGCGGCTCCTCAGCGGCTCCGGCGGCAGCGGATCGACCGCACGCGTCACCACCGCCCTGCGCGGCGACGGCCACGAGTGGACCACCATCGGTGTCGGCTCCAACATCCTGGCCGCCTCCTGGGAAGCCCTCGTCGACGGGTACACCTACGGCCTGTCACACCTCGGCGTGGACCCGCTCTGACCCCCGTGATCTCTCACCACCCGACGAGCCAGGAGGCCAGGACCGGTGGGCAAGGACGTCATCATCATCGGCGGAGGCGCCAACGCCGTCACCGCCTACACCCGTATCCCCGCGGGCCCCGGCATCTCCTCCGTCACCTTCGTGGCCCCGCACCCGATCGGCCTCGGCGGTGCCTTCGGCACCACCGACCCGGAACTGCTGTGCAACACCTCCGTGGACGTCACCTCGCTCGACCCCGAGGGCACGTCCGGCCTGCTGACGTACCTCACCGCGCGCGGCTGGCCGACGGGCCGTGACGACTTCGTCCCCCGCTACCTCGTCGGCCAGTACTGCCGCGAGCGCTACCGGCAGGCCCGCGCCGCCGCCCACGAGCGCGGCACCACGACCCGCCACCTCACCGCCCGGGCCCGTACCGTCCGCCGTGACGGGTCCCGCTACACCGTCCGGCTCGACGACGGCCGGGAGGTGACCGGCAGCGACGTCCTGGTCTGCCTCGGCCTCGACCGCCCCCGCCTCCCCGACCAGCTACGGCCCCACAGCACCCACCCCGAGCTGCTGACCAGCCCCTACCCGATCCGCCGGCTGCGGGAACTGCCCACCGACGCGACGGTGCTGCTGTACGGGACCAAACTGTCCGCCATCGACGCCGCCCTCGTCCTCCTCACCGGGGACGCGAGCCGTCACGTCGTCATGACGTCCCCCTCCGGAGCCCTTCCCGCCGTACGCACCCGGCTGTGCCGGCCCGACAAGGCGCTGCTGGAGACCGACCGCTGGCTGGCCCTCGACCCCCGCTCACCGCACCTGGACACCCAGATCACCAGGATCCTGGTGAGCGCGCTGTCCCGGCACGCCCCCCGGCGCGGCATCGGGCGCCAGACGAGCACCGCCTCCACGCCGGCCACCCGCCTGGCCGAGGAACTCCACCTGGCCACCACCGGTGCCGCCGCGTGGCAGGACGTCATCGCCGAGACCATCGACACCATCAACGAGTGGGCCGCGCCGTGGTCCCCGCAGACGCGCGCCGACGTCCTCGGCCGGTTCAGGGAACCGATCACCCGGTACATCTCCGCCATCCCGGCCACCAACGCCCGCAGACTGGCCGCGCACCAGGCCACCGGCGCCCTCCGCATCGCCGACGCCATGCCCGAGCACGTCCGGCCCCGCCCCGGCGGCGGCTGGCTCGTACGGTGGCCCGGCGGCCGCGAGGAGCACGTCGACCGGGTCGTCTGCGCCACCGGCTACCACGCGCCCCGCCTCACCTGGGGTGACGACGGGACGCTCCACCTGGACGGCTCCCGCGGGACCGAGGCGCACATCACCGAGGATCTGCGCGTCACGCCGGACCCGTCCGTCCCCGGCGAACGCGTCTGGGCCATCGGCGCCGCCGCCCACCGGCGTACCCCCATCGTCAACTACCTCCGCACCGCGGCCTTCCACGCCCGGGAGGTGGGCGCCCAGCTCGTCCGCTCCTGAACCCCGCCGCACGCCCGTCACCCCACCCGCCGAGGAGCCCCCACCCATGCTGGTCCTGGTCAACCCGGTCTCCACCGGAACCCGCCTCACCGAGGCCTTCCGCGAGGAAGGCGCGGACTTCGTCAGCCTCTACGAGCCCCACCTGGCCGCCGCCCGCGACGCCGACACCACCTCACCGCGCACCATGACGCATCACGGCACCGAGGCCACCCTGGCCGCCCTGCGCGAACTCAAGCCGACGGCCGTCATCGCCGCCAGCGAGTACGGAGTCCTCCTGGCCGACGCCCTCGCGCACGAGCTCGGGCTGGACCACCACGCCCCCGAGCAGGCCGCCGCGCGCCGCGACAAGAACCTCATGGTCCACGCCCTCGAAGCGGCCGGCCTGCCCGCCGCCCGCACCCGCTCCGTCGCCACCGAGCGGGAGCTGCGCCAAGCCCTGTCCGAGCTCCACGACTACCCCGTCATGGTCAAACCACGGGACAGCGCCGGCAGCGACGGCTGCACCATCTGCCACACCCCGGAAGAGGTGGTCGAGGCCTACCGCGCGACCGCCCACCGCACCAACCTCATGGGCACGACCAACGAACAGGTGCTCGTACAGGAGTTCCTCACCGGGACCCAGTACATCGTCAACACCGTCAGCATGGCCGGCCGCCACCTCCTCACCGAGGTCTACGCCGAGCGCATCGACCACACCGAGGGCGCGCCCGTCCTGCGCCACATCGTCTCCCGGCCCGCCCTCACGCCCGCGGAGGCCGAGATGGCGGACTACGTCTTCCGCTGCCTGGACGCGCTCGGCGTCCGGGAGGGCGCCGCCCACACCGAGGTGATGCTGACCGCGGCCGGCCCCCGCCTCATCGAGGTCAACTCCCGCATCATGGGGCCGTCACTCGCCCCCGACCCGTACCACGCCGCCTTCGGCTACAGCCACCAGCACCTGGTCGCGGAACGGTTCCTCCGTCCCGACGACTTCGCCCGGCGTTTCGACGCCCCCTACGGTGCCGCGCGAGCCGTCGCGAAGATATTCCTGCGCCCCCACCGCCCCGGTGTTCTGCTGTCCGCCGACGGGGTGCGCACCCTGCGCCGTCTGCCCGGCTTCCACAGCGTCGACCGCCTGCCGGCCGTCGGCGAACCGCTGAAGGACCGCCACCTCACCACCGGTGCCTGCGGCATCGCCTTCCTCGTCCACGAGGACGAGGAACTCCTGCGGAACTCCCTCGACGTCGTCCACGACATGGAGGACGCGGGCCTGTTCTACCGCCTCGGCCCCGAGGAATGACATGCCCATCGCTCTGATCGTCGCCTCACTGCTGCTCCAGGCCGGTACCGAGGGGTACCTCACCGGCCGGGTCGACGTGGGCGACAGCCTGATGTTCTCGTGCGGGGCCTTCGCCGCGACCAGCCTCCTCTTCAACGGAGCCCTGCTGGCCCGGCGCGCCGTCGGCGGGGGCGCGGTCGCGCCCGCCCCGGCCCACCGGCCCGCGGCCCTGCGGCTGGTCCTCACCATGAACGTGGCGACCGCGGTCACCTTCCTCGGCTTCTACGTCTCGCTCGCCTGGGTGCCGGCCGTCCTCGCCAACAGCGTCATGGCCGGTGTGGGTCCCCTCGCCGTCGCCCTGCTGGGTCCCCGCCACCGTACGTCCCGGGCGGGCTGGGCCCGGGCGGCCGTGCTCCTCGCCGCCTCCCTGGTGGTCGCCGCCCTGACCCACGACGGTGGCGAGACGACCGGCCTCGCGGTCCTCCCGGGCCTGCTGCTGGTCGTCCTCGCCGGATTCAGCGCCGCCTACATCGCCCAGCTCTCCAGCCGCCTCGCCGAGGTGGGCGCCCCGCCCGCCTGGGTGACCGCCCACCGCTTCCACCTCACCTACGCGGCCGCGGGACTGTTGCTGCTGATCCGCACGGACGGGCCGGCCGGCGGTGAACTCTCGCTGCCCGCCACGGCACTGGCCGCGGTCGCCGGAGTCACCGTTCCGCTGTACCTGCTCCAGATCGGACTGCAGCGCACCCGGCCCGCGATCGCCATGGTCCTGCTGACCACCCTGCCGGGCCTCGCCTACGCGGGGCAGGTCGCCTTCGGGGACACCTTCGACCCCTGGCGCCTCACCGTCGTGTGCGCCTTCATGCTCCTGGCCGGCTACTGCGCCCGTGCCGAGAACCGGGCCGCCGCCCGCCCCCGCCCCGTACCGCCCCTCGTTCCTGCCCACGACCAGCCCCTGAAAGCGAACCCATGACCAACGTCCTGGTCCTCGGCGGTGCCGCCGCCCCCGACACCGGCTTCGTGCGAGACATCTGCGAACGCGCCCTGAACCAGTTCACGGACCGGGGCGCCCGAGTCGTGCTCACGGACCTCGCCGAGAACCTCGCGGCCGCCCCCGACCTGGCCGCGCGGGCCGCCGAGACCCACGTACTCGACTTCACCGACCCCGCCGCCTGCCGCGCCTGGGCCGTCGAGTACGCGCGCACCCGCACGGTCGACGCCGTCGTCGGCTACCGCGAGAGCGCGGGCCCGGCGGTCGCCGCCGTCGCCCGGGCACTCGGGCTGCCCGGCAACTCCCCCGACGCCGTACGCCGCATACGCGTCAAGGACGCCGCCCGGAGCTACCTCGCCGGCTGCGGCTTCCTCCAGCCGGCCCTGCGGCTGTGCGCCGGCCCGGAGGAGATCGCCGCGTTCCTCGCCGAATGCGACGGTCCCGTCGTCGTGAAGCCGCGTACGGGCTCCAACAGCCAGGGCGTGTCCCGGGTCGACCGCGCCGAGGACGCCGCCGCCGCCCACCGGGCAGCCAGGGACGCCGAGGGCCTGGTCCTGGCGGAGGAATTCGTCCACGGCCGTGAGTACAGCGTCGAAGGCCTGATCGTGGGCGGTACGCCGCACATCCTCGCCGTCACCGGAAAGCAGCTCTTCGACGGCACCTTCGTCGAGGCGGGACACGCGATGCCCGCACCGCTCAGCCCCCGCGACGAGGGCGACATCGTCCTGGAGACGCGGGCCGCCCTTCTCGCGCTCGGGATCACCACGGGGCCCTTTCACGTGGAGTGCTGGACCACCGAGCGGGGTGTCGTCCTGGGGGAGTTCCACGCCCGCCAGGGCGGTGACTGGATCCACGCCATGCTCGAATGGTGCAACCCCGGCTTCGAGCTGTACGGAACATGGCTGGACGACCTGCTGGGCCGTCCCGTCCGGTTGCCCAAGTCGCCTTCCAGGGCCGCGGTTTCGCAGTTCTTCTCCCTGCCGCCGGGTGTGTCCCGGCCGCGCGGCTGGGAGGAGGTCCTCGCCCACCCCCGGGTCATGGCCGGCTCGCTGGCCGCCACCCTCACCGCGGGCGCCCCGGTCACCTCCAACCTCGCCCGCCACGGCTCCCTCGTGGTCACCGGAGCCGACACCACCGAGGCCCGGTGGCTGGCCGACCGGCTGGTGGCCGGTCTCGTCCAGCCGGCCGCACCCATGGGAACGCCGACGGCGGTCGGAAGCGGACCGCCGTCGGCGTGACAGGACGTACAGGGTGGGGTGTTACTTCGTCGGCTTCTTGCCCGTGATGCCGAGGTGGACCAACAGCGCCAGATTGGGCCTGAGTTCAGCCGGTTTGACACCCCAGGTCTGAAAGCCCTTCTGGTGGGAGGCGACCGCCGCCAGCATCGCGACCAGGGAGCCGGCCATCGCGGCCGGGTTGACGTCCTTGTCGACCTTGTTCTTGGACTGGAGTTCCTTGACCGCGTCGGTGAGGGAGTTGGTGACGGAGTTCAGGATCTTCATGCGGATTTTGTAGAACCGCTTGTCGCCCTCGGCGGCACCCAGGTCGACCACGCGGAGAATGGCGTCGTTCTTGCGCCAGAAGTCGAGGAAACCCTCGACCAGTTCCTCCGAGGTCTGCCAGGCCGCCTTGCCGACCCAGGTGCGGCCGGAGACGAGTTCGGTCAATCCGGCACCCTCCTTGGCCATTTCTTCCGCGATCTCGAGGACCGCGCCCTCGACGTCCGGGAAGTACTGGTAGAACGTCGCCGGGGAAGTGCCCGCCTTCCGGGCCACGTCGATGACTTTGACGTCCCGGTACGGCGAGGAGCTGAGCATCTCGCTGAGGCAGTCGAGCAGCTTCTGCCGCGTCGCCTGTCCGCGTCGACCGGCCACGCGGCCGTCGACGGTGCGTACTTGTCCTGTCATGCCGTCAGCTTACCGAGGGGTGATCGGGGCGCGATTCGGCCGACTGCAAATGGGGTGACGGGCTTCCGCCGGGGCCTTCGTGGCGGGCTTCGCATGGAGTCCGTGCAGGACCGGGTGGGGGCGCCCGTGCCGTCCGCCCCCGTGGACGCGTCGATTCCGTACCGCGCTTTTCGGCCGTTTTACGGACACCGGGGAGCCTGGAGCCACCCCGATAGGCTTATTAACAGCCTGTGGAAAACTTCGGTGGACAAACCAAGCGGATGCGGGTCCGGACGGCTTCCGTATGCCGACAATTGCGTGCATGTTCGATTTTCTTCCCTGCGGCGGACGCCCCGCGCCATTAGCGTGACTGTGACGGGCACCACACGCCCCGCCCGTACACGGAAAGGGAACAGGTCCATGGCCGCATTCACAGAGGGCACGCCGTGCTGGGCGGATGCGATGCTCCCCGACCTCGAAGCCGGCAAGCGGTTCTACGGCGAGCTCTTCGGCTGGACGTTCGACGAGGGCGGCGAGGCGTACGGCAACTACACCAACGCCTTCAGCGAGGGGAAGCGCGTCGCCGGGCTCGCCCCCAAGCGGGACGGCCGCATGCCCACCGTCTGGGGCGTCTACTTCGCCACCCCCGACGCCGTCGCCACCACCCGCAGGATCCGGGAGGCGGGCGGCCAGCTGGTGATGAACCCCACGCCGATCGGCTCCTTCGGCACCATGGCCCAGGCGGCCGACCCCGGCGGTGCCGTCTTCGGCCTCTGGGAGAGCGGCGAGCACACCGGCTTCGAGAAGCAGGGCGAACCGGGCTCCTTCTGCTGGACCGAGGTCTACACCCGGGCGAAGGACACCGTGGACGCCTTCTACGAGACGGTCTTCGGCTTCCAGGTGCGCGACCTCGACGACGCCTCCATCGACTTCCGCGTCTGGTCCCCCGCCGGCACGCAGGCCAGTGACGAGACGGCCATCGGCGGCCGGAGCGTGATCACCGACGCCTTCCCCGCCGAGATGCCCGCCCACTTCCTCATCTACTTCGCGGTCGAGGACTGCGACGACACGGCCGCCCACGCCACCCGCCTCGGCGGCCGGGTCACCGAGGAGCCGTTCGACACCCCCTACGGCAGGATCGCCCTGATCGCCGACAACCAGGGCGCCGTCTTCGCCGTGCTGGCGGAGCCGAAGGCCGCCTGACGATCCCCGCGAGGGTGTCCGGATCGGGGTGAGACACCCCGATCCGCCCCCGGGTTCGCAACCACCGCCCCGGACAGGAAGAATCAGGGGGCATGGGGCCGTACTCTCATGGCCCCGACGGGGAGGTGGCAGGCAAGTGGAGCAGCTCACGCAGCACGACCCGAGACGGATCGGCCCCTTCGAGGTGCTGGGCCGGCTCGGTGCCGGAGGCATGGGCCTGGTCTATCTCGCACGATCGGCGTCCGGGCGACGCGTGGCGATCAAGACGGTGCGGACCGAGCTCGCCGAGGACCAGCTGTTCCGTGTCCGCTTCACGCGCGAGGTGGAGGCCGCACGGGCGGTGTCCGGCTTCTACACGGCGGCCGTGGTGGACGCCGACCCTCGGGCGGCGGTGCCGTGGCTGGCGACCGCGTACGTACCAGCGCCCTCGCTCGAGGAAATAGTGAATGAGTGCGGGCCGCTCCCGGCCCAGGCGGTGCGCTGGCTGGCCGCCGGCATCGCCGAGGCCCTCCAGTCCATCCACGGCGCCGGCCTGGTCCACCGCGACCTCAAGCCGTCGAACGTGCTCGTCGTGGAGGACGGGCCGCGCGTCATCGACTTCGGCATCGCGTCCGGCGTCTCCAACACCCGGCTGACGATGACCAACGTCGCCGTGGGCACGCCCGCCTACATGTCACCCGAACAGGCGAAGGACTCCCGCAGCGTGACCGGCGCGAGTGATGTCTTCTCGCTCGGCTCCACCCTGGTCTTCGCGGCCACCGGACACGCCCCGTACCACGGGGCCAACCCGGTCGAGACGGTCTTCATGCTGCTGCGCGAGGGCCCGGACCTGGAGGGCCTGCCGGACGAGCTGCGGCCGCTGATCGAATCGTGCATGCAGATGGAGGCGGGGCGGCGACCCTCGCCCGCCGACCTCCAGGCCCAGCTGGCGCCGCACCTGTTCTCCGGGAGCGACGACAGCGGCACGGCGTCGGCCTGGCTGCCGTCCCGGGCGACCGCGATGATCGAGACCCGCCGGGGCGGCCGCCCCACCACCCCGCCGCCTCCGCCGGCCCCGCCGTCCGCCCCGCCTCCCGCGCCGCCCTCCGGCCCCCCTCCCGCCCGGGACCACGGCCGGGACTGGGACGCCGCCCACCGGGGCGGCGACCCGCGTACCGGACAGGCGGCGCCCGCCGCTCCCGTACGGCTGCCCGGTGCCCCGCTGCCGATCGGCCCGGGGCCCCGGGTCGCCGACACGCGCGCCGCGTTCGCGGTGGACGCCGGCCCGACCACCGGCTGGATCCGCCGCCCGGCCGCCGGCCCGAACGGCGCCGAGCCGGCCGGTTCGGCAGCCGCGTCCGGCCCGGCGCACCCCGCGCCGCCCGCGGGCCCGCCCGCCTCCGTGCCCTCCGCCGCCCAGGAGCCCTCGGGCCCCGGGCACTGGCGGCCGTGGCGGTTCCGGATGTCCAACGACGTGTGGGGCACCCCGATCGTCTCGGGCGACCTGCTGTACGTCACGTCCTTCGAGGTGCACGCGCTGGACGTCGGCACGGGCCGGCGCCAGTTCAAGACCCGCGACGTGGCCTGGACGATGGCCGTGGCGGGCGGCCGTATCCACGCCTCCGACGGGCCGCACCTGTACGCGCTGGACGCGCTCGACGGCAGTGAGCGGTGGCGCGTCCAGACCGACGCCTGGGCGTACTCCGTCAAGGTCGACCGCGGCACCGTCGTCACCGGCACCCGGGGCGGTGGCGTCCAGGGCTGGGAGGCCTCCAACGGCGAGAAACTGTGGGAGATCACCGGAGCGCAGACCGACTTCGAGACCCCCGACGCCGGGCCCGCGCTGTTCGACGACACCGTGTACGTCTGGCAGGACGCCCGGCTGCGCGCCCTGGACGCCCGCACCGGCACCGAACGCTGGTCGTACCCGATCGGTGACGCGGCCTCCTGCGGCGGTGTGCCGATGCGCGTCGCCCCCGCGGAGGACGGTTACGTGTACGTGGCCGCCGGCACCAGGGTGCTGTCCATCGACATCCGGACCGGTCATGTGCGCTGGCACTTCGAGGCACCGGCGGTCTTCCTCTCGCCGCCCGCCTTCGCGCCGGGCCCGGCCGTCACGGGCGGCGGGGTGTATCTCGCGGACTACCTCGGCACCGTGTACGCCATCGACGCCACGACCGGCAAGGACCGCTGGCGCATCGCCACCGAGTCCCGCCAGTCGAGCGAGCCGGTGCTTGTCGCCGACGGCAACATCCACGTGGGCAGCGGCAGCGCGGTCTACACGCTGGACGCGGTGACGGGCACCCCGAAGTGGCGCTTCCCGGCCGGCGGGCCGGTCATCGGCGCCCCGGTCGTCGCGGACGGCCGGCTGCACTTCGGGTCGGCCGACCACGTGCTGTACACGCTGGACGCGAGCGGCGGCCAGCTCCGCTGGAAGCTCACCACGGGCGGTGAGATCACCGGCTCGCTGGTGGCGCGCGCGGGCGTCGTCTACGCGTGCAGCAAGGACCGGTGCGTGTACGCGCTCGACGCGGTGAAGGGCACGGCGACGGGTCGCGGCGGCGGCAGCGGCCGCTAGCCCCGCCCGTGGTGCGGCCCGCGCGGACGCTCGGGCCCGCCCGGTCCGGGTCCCGGTTCGCCGGGGCCGGGGCCGTCGCCCGGGCGGTCGTCGTAGCGGGGGTACTCGGCGGTCCGGGTGTCGTCCGCGTAGGGCCGCTGTCCGTACGGCTGCCCGTACTGCTGCCCGCGGGGCTCGGCGTACGGCTCCTCGTACGGCTCCTCGTAGGGCTCGGCGTACGCGTCCTGGTGACGCTCCGGCTCCCCGCGCCGGTGCCGGTGCCGCCGGCCCTCGTCCTCAGGTTCGTACGTCTCGCTCTCGACGCGCCTTCGCCCGCTCATGACCACGGCGGCCAGCAGCAGGAGCACCCCGCCACCCGCCGCGAGGGCGACGCCCTGTCCGAGGCCCGAGCCGTCGGACTCGACGCTCAGGCTGCCGGCGGCCTGCCCCTGGCGCACCATCCACAGGATGGTGAAGCCCAGCACGATCAGCCCGGCGAGGGCGACCAGGCCGCGCAGTCGCAGCACCAGCCCCACCACGGTCACCAGTGCCGCGAACGCCATGGGCAGCAGGATCGAGGTCACCAGGTCGGCCTTCGCCTCGGTGATGCCGCCGAACAGGTCGGCCAGGGCGTAATCACGACCGGGACGGCCGTCGTACCAGGCACGGAAGGGGCTCCAGACGGCGGCCGTCGCTCCGAGGAGAGCGAGGATCGAGCCGATGACGTTGCGGATCATTCGTCGGCCTCCCAGGGTCGGCTCTCGATCACGACGCTACGCCGCCCACGGGAGGGGCGCCACACGGCGGGAAGGAGACGCCCCCGAGCGCTGCTAGGGTGACGTGCGCCCGTCAAGACCGGGCCCCACTCACTCACACTTTCAACGGGGGTTGAACGTGAAGCTCCGCCATGTCCGCGCCATCGCCGTGTTCGGCATCGCCATCGTCGCGCTCACCGGAGCCCGCGGCTCCGGAGGCGGCTGCAGCAGCAACAGCGGCAGCAGCCACAGCTCCGACTCCGGCAGCAGCACCACTGGTGGCAGCACCACGGGTGACAGCACCACCGGCGGCGGCAGCGACAGCAGCAGCGGCAGCTCGGGTGGCGTCTCCGTCCCCGGCGGCTCCGGCGGCGGCAACAAGGCCGCGCGCGACATCAAGATCGACGAGTGCCGGATGGACGACGCGGGCAAGAACCTCGTCGCCCGGATCACGGTCACCAACAGCAGCTCGCTGGACCACACGTACAACATCACCATGAAGTTCCGCGGCGACGCCACGTCCACCGCCGTCACGGCGCGTGCCAACGTGACCGGGCTGACCGTCAAGGCCGGCGCCTCCCAGCAGGCCGAGGCCACGACGACGTACACCGGCACGGGCGACGGCAGCGAGTACAAGCAGTGCGTCGTCGACAGCGCGACGAAGACCGCCCTCTGACGGACCCCACCGCCTCACCGCAGGCGGTACCCGCCCCGGCCCCGCCCCTCGAACAGCGCGGCCTGCCGCTCCGGCGGCAGGTTGCCCAGCGCGATCAGGTGCGGGGCCTGGGCGAGCGCCCGCTCCCTGGCCGCCTCCCGGGCCGCCCACACCGCCCGTACCGTGCCCTGCACCGCCTCGGCCGGGTACGACGCGATGACGCCCGCCGCGCGCCGTGCGGCCTGGAGCGCGCCGCCCGGCTCGGTCAGCTCCGACACCAGCCCGGTCTCGTACGCGCGCCGTGCCGACACCCGTTCGGCCGTACCCATCAGGGACATCCGGGCGACCTCCCCGTACGGCATGCGCTGCGCCATGAGGACCGCCTCGTAGGCGCTGACCATGCCGTACGCCGTATGGGGGTCGAAGAACGTCGCCGTGCGCGAGGCCACGACGAACTCGCACTCGCCGAGCAGGTAGAACGCCCCGCCGCAGGCCATCCCCTCCACGGCCGCGATCACGGGCTTCCACAGGTCGTTGGCCTTGGGGCCGATGGTGAGGAGCGGATCGTCCATGCTGTACGGGGACGACGGCTGCGGCACGTCCACCGTCCGGTCGATGCCCGTGGTGAACGCCTTCCCGCCCGCCCCGGTGAGGACCGCGGCCCGGACACCGTCGTCGTACCGCAACTCCCGCCACACGCCGGTGAGCCGGCCGGCCATGTCCAGGTCGACGGCGTTGTGCCGGCCGGGCCGGTCGAGGGTGACGACCGCCACGCCGTCCCCGTCCTTCCGGACGTCGACGCCCGTCACCGCTCCAGCACCCAGCGGGGCATGCCGTCGTCGAACACCACGCGCACCGGCGCCCCGATGCGCAGCCGCGCCGGATCGACCGAGTCGATGGGCGCGCCGGGCCCGGCGACGACATTGCCCACGAGCCGGATGCGCGGGGCGTCGGCGAGCTCGACGACGGCGACGTTGTAGCGCGGGGCGTGGGCGGCGTACGCGGGCAGGAGCGGCGGATGGGGCACCACGTACGACCAGATGCGGCCGTGTCCGCTCATCGGGCGCCACTCGCTGTCGAAGGACTGGCAGTGCGGACAGCAGGGGCGGGGCGGGAAGCGCAGCTCGCCGCAGCCGGCGCAGCCCTGGACGCGCAGTTCGCCCTGGGCGGCGTACTCCCAGAAGGGGGCGCCGTCCTCGTCGACGACGGGTTCGAGCATCGTCTCAACTCCTCAGCAGCAGCGCGGATGTGGGAACCCCTTCACCCGCCGTGACCAGGCAGGTCGCGGCCCCGGGCACCTGTGCGGTGCTGGTGCCGCGCAGTTGCTTCACGCCCTCGGTGATGAGGTTGAAGCCGTGGACGTACGCCTCGCTGAGGCCGCCGCCCCCGGTGTTGATGGGCAGCCGTCCGCCGATCTCCAGGGCGCCGCCCTCGGTGAAGGCGGCCCCCTCGCCGCGTCCGCAGAAGCCGTAGCCCTCCAGGGAGAGGGGGATGAGAGGGGTGAACGCGTCGTAGATCTGCGCCACGTCGACGTCCTGGGGCCCGAAGTCCGCCTGTTTCCACAGGTGCCGGGCGGCGGTCCAGGCGGGGCCGGTGAGCGGATCGTCGTTCCAGTAGTTGACCATGCCGTGGGTTTGCGCGGGCAGCCCCTGGGCGGCGGAGTGGACGTACACGGGGGTGCGGCGGCAGTCGCGGGCGCGCTCGGCGCTCACGATCACGCAGGCGAGGGCGCCGTCGGTCTCCAGGCAGTTGTCGAACAGGCAGAGCGGCTCGCTGATCCAGCGGGACGTCATGTACATCTCGCGGGTGAGGGGCCGGTCGTACATGATCGCGGCGGGGTTCTGGTTGGCACGGTTGCGGCAGGCGAGGGCCACGTTGAAGAGGTGGTCGCGGGTCGCGCCGTACTCGTGCATGTAGCGGCGGGCGAGCATGCCGATCTCGTCGGCGGGTCGGAGGAGGCCGTGGGGGCGGGTCCACTGGGCGGGGGTGGGCAGCTGGACGGCGGTGTTGGTCCAGGGCCTCGGCCCGGAGCCGCGCTTGCGTGACCGCCAGGCGACACCGACGGTCGCCTGGCCGGTGGCGACGGCGGCGGCGAGGTGGCCGACGGTGGCGCAGGAACCGCCGCCGCCGTACCCCACCTTCGAGAAGAAGGTGACGTCCCCGGCCCCGATGGCCTTGGCGACCTCGACCTCGTCGGTCTCCTCCATGGTGTACGAGGCGAAGGCGTCGACCTCGGCCGGTGCGACACCGGCGTCGGCGAGGGCGGCGACGACGGCCCGGCACGCCAACGTCTTCTCCGGCTCGGCCAGTTGTCGGGCGAAGCGCGTTTCCCCGATCCCGACGATGGCCGTCGCGTCCTTGAGCGCACCTGTCATGGCCGCCACGGTAGCGCTAATCTGACGGACAGTCAGCTAGAGGGAGGCGGGAGATGCGCGGCGACCTGGAATGGGGCTCGATCCCGGAGCTGGTGCGGTGGGCGGCCGAGCGGTACGGGCCCCGGGAGGCGGTCGTGGAGGGCCGGACCCGCGTCACGTACGCCGAACTGGGCGAGCGCGTGGAGCGGGCGGCCGCCGCGTGCATGGCGGCCGGCGTGGCACCCGGCGACCGGGTCGCGGTGTGGGCGCCCAACACCCTCGACTGGATCGTCTCCGCCCTCGGCGCGGTCACGGCCGGCGCGGTGCTGGTGCCGCTGAACACCCGCTTCAAGGGCGCGGAGGCGGCGCACGTCCTGGAACGCAGCCGCGCCAAGCTGCTGTTCATCACCGGTACGTTCCTGGGCACGTCGTACGTGGCGTCCCTGCGGCGGGCCGGGATCGTCCTGCCGCACCTGAAGCAGGTCGTGGTACTGGCGGACAGCGCCCCGGAGGACTTCCGGACCTGGAAGGACTTCCTGGCGGGCGGGGACGGCGTGAGCGCGGCCGAGGTCCGCGCCCGGGCGGCGTCCGTCGACGGGGAACGCCCCTCGGACATCATCTTCACGTCCGGGACGACGGGCCGCCCCAAGGGCGCGGTGATCACCCACGCGCAGACACTGCGCTGCTACGAGACCTGGGCGGAGCTCGCGGGACTGGCGGAGGGCGACCGCTACCTGATCGTGAACCCCTTCTTCCACACCTTCGGCTACAAGGCCGGGATCATCGCGTGCCTGACGCGGGGGGCGGTGATGGTGCCGCAGCCCGTCTTCACCGTGGACACGGTCCTGGCCAACATCGCCGCCGAGCGCGTCTCGGTCCTGCCCGGCCCGCCCACGCTGCTGCAGTCCCTGCTGGACCACCCCGCACGCCCGGCCCACGACCTGTCGTCCCTGCGGCTGGTCGTGACGGGCGCGGCGGTGGTGCCGTTGCGTCTGGTGGAGCGGCTCCACGGCGAGCTGGGCGTGGGCACCGTCCTCACGGCGTACGGCCTCGCGGAGGCGAGCGGCATCGTCACCATGTGCCGCCGGGGCGACCCGCTGGAAACCGTCGCCACCACCTCGGGCCGCCCGGTCCCCGGCACGGAGGTCCGCGTCGACGGAACGGGCGAGGTACTGGTGCGCGGCCACAACGTGATGACCGGCTACTTCGAGGACCCGGCCGAAACGGCACGCGCCATCGACGCGGACGGCTGGCTCCACACCGGGGACGTGGGCGTCCTCGACGAGGCCGGCAACCTCCGCATCACCGACCGGATCAAGGACATGTTCATCGTGGGCGGCTTCAACGCCTACCCCGCCGAGATCGAACAGCTCCTCGCCGTCCACCCCGAGCTCGTCGACGTCGCGGTGATCGGCATCCCGGACCCCCGCCTCGGCGAAGTCGCCAAGGCCTACGCGGTCCGCCGCTCCGGCTCCACCCTGACGGCGGACGACCTGATCGCCTGGTCGCGGCGGGAGATGGCCAACTACAAGGTGCCGCGGCAGGTCGAGTTCGTGGCCGAGCTGCCGAGGAACGCGAGCGGCAAGGTGCTGAAGGGCGAGCTGCGGGCGCGTTCCCACGGCTGACGGGTGGCGCGTGAACGCCGAAGGGGTGCCGGACCGGCTCGGTCCGGCACCCCTTCGGCAGCGGCCTAGTGGCGCGGGCCGGTGGGCGCGTGGTTGTCGCTCAGCGTGGTGGGGCCGCCGGTGACGTACACGCTCTTCGACGCCGTGGCCCCGCCCCGGTCGTCACCCGTCGAGGCGTGCGCGGTGGTCACGGCTCCGGTGACGGCCGCGGCGACGAAGGCCATGGCCAGCAGGCGAGTGGTGCGGATCATGCCAACTCCTGTGCAGTACGTGACGCGCATACCGCGGCCGCGGCGGCTCCCCCTCCGCGCCGCCGCGGCCGCACCCCGTCGGATGTGGGTCTCAGAGCCCGGCAGGCGGTGCGGGCGTGTGGTTGTCGCCCATGGTGACGATGCCGTCCTTGGGCGGTGCGGGCGTGTGGTTGTCGCCCAGGGTCACGATGCCGTCCTTCGGCGGGACCGGCGTGTGGTTGTCGCCCATGGTGACGAAACCGTCCTTGGGCGGAGCCGGCGTGTGGTTGTCGCCCATCGTGACGATCTCTTCGTTCTTCTTCGCGTCGCTCATCGCAACTCCCCGTTGTCAGGCCGTGCTTGGCTGCGCCCGCTCGGGCACTCCCCCGAGGTGTCCGAACGGGCGCATTGGGACCGCTCACCTTAGCGGTGAGTCCCAGGCGAACCGTCTGCCCCCCGACGCGACGGATCGTTGGGTAAGAGAGTGCCGGGTACGGATAAACGAACGCTGAACGTCCGCGTCTGCGCGGCTCAGGCGGCCGCCAGGGGCAGCAGGAGGTCCCGTACCCGGTCGGCCTCGGGAGCGTTCATCTGCTCGTAGAGGGCGAGCGCCTCATGCCAGCAGGCCCGGGCGCGGTCCCGCTGGCCCAGGGCGTTGAGCGCCTGGCCCAGGGTGGTCAGCACATTGCCCCGCATACGATCGCCGCCGATGCATCCGTTCGCGAGGGCCTGTTCGGCGTGCTGTGCCGCGATGGCCGGACGACGGGCGGAGAGGTGGGTCTCCGCGATACGGAAGTACGTGGTCCCTTCCCACAGGCGCTGGCGGTTCTTCCCGAAGCTGTACAGGGCCTCGTTGAAACGCTCCAGGGCCTCCGCGTGGCGGCCGGCCCGGGAGAGGGCGACCCCCAGGGCGTAAAGGCCGTTGGCCAGCCGCAGTTCGCTTCCGATGCGCTCGTAGAGTTCGATGCCCTGGCGGGCGAGGGTGATGGCGCTGGTCGGCCGCCCGGTGATCAGATGAACGCGCGAGAGGTTGCACAGGGCGCTCGCCTCCCCGGGCAGGTTCCCGTCCGCGCGCGAGCCGTCCCTCCCGCTGAGCAGGTGCTCCTCGGCGTCGGCGAAACGGCCCTGGTTGAGGGCGATGATTCCCCGGTCGTTGTCCGCCCAGTACACCGGCGCGGCATCACCCACCTCGAGGGCCAGCGCGCGTGCGTTACGGGCCTCCTCGTCGGCCTCGTCGTAACGGCCGGCCACCAGGTGGACGTTGGTGAGCGCCGTACGGGCACGGGCCTCGGCGCGGGCGTCGCCCGCGGCACGGGCCGCCTCGCGGGCCGCCCCGGCGACCGCTTCGTACTGCTTGGAGTTCGCTCCCGACTCCGCGAGATCCTTCGCCGCCCACAGCAGATCCACCGCGCGGCGCAGGCCGGCACCGTTCGTCGCCTGGCGCGCGCAGGCGAGCAGGCAGTTGGCCTCCGTGTACAGCCAGTCCAGCGCCGCCTGACGGTCCGCGAAGGACAGGCCTTCGTACGCCGTCGACTCCAGGTGGTCGACCAGGCGGTCACCCGGGCGTTCCATCGCGAACACCCGCGCCGCCGTCGCCAGGTAGAAGTCCAGGAGACGGGAGCGTGCCAGGTCCCGTTCCGACGGGGGCTGTTCGTCGCGGTCGGCGCATGCACGCGCGTAGAGGCGGACCAGGTCGTGGTAGCGGTAGCGGCCCGGCGCGGCGGACTCCAGGAGCGAGGTGTCGACCAGGGACTCCAGCAGGTCCTCCGCGTCGTGGAGGGGCAGGTCCAGGACGGCCGCCGCGGCGGCGAGGGAGATGTCGGGGCCGTCGGCGAGGCCCAGGAGGCGGAACGCCCGGGCCTGCGCGGGCTCCAGCTGGCCGTAGCCGAGCTCGAAGGTCGCCTTGACGGCGAGGTCGCCGGCCTGGAGCTCGTCCAGGCGGCGCCGCTCGTCGGCGAGCTTGGCCGCGAGGACCGACACCGTCCAGGTGCGGCGCGCCGCGAGACGCGAGGCGGCGATACGGATGGCGAGCGGGAGGAAGCCGCACGCGGCGACCACGTCCAGGGCCGCCTCCCGCTCCGCCTGCACCCGCTCGGCGCCCACGATCCGGGTGAAGAGCTGGAGCGCCTCCTCCGGCGACATCACGTCCAGGTCCACGAGGTGCGCGCCCGCCAGGTCGACCATCCGGACCCGGCTGGTGACCAGCGCCGCGCACCCTTCCGTGCCCGGCAGCAGCGGCCGCACCTGGGCGGCGTCCCGCGCGTTGTCCAGCAGGAGCAGCACCCGCCGCCCGGCGAGCGTCGACCGGTACAGCGCGGCCCGCTCGTCGAGCGTGTCGGGGATGGCCGAGTCCTGGGTGCCCAGCGCCCGGAGAAAGGCGCCCAGCACGGTCTCGGGCTCCGCCGCCCGCGCCCCGGCACCCTGGAGGTCCACGTAGAGCTGCCCGTCCGGGAACCGGGGGCGTGCCGCGTGCGCGACGTGCACCGCGAGCGTCGTCTTGCCGACCCCGCCGATGCCCGCGAGCGCCGACACGGCCATCACGGAGCCCTCGGCCGTGGCCAGCCGGTCGCTCAGCTCCCGTACGAACGCCGCCCGCCCGGTGAAGTCCGGCACCGTCGCGGGCAACTGCGCCGGGCGGGACACGGCGGGTGCCGGGGACGGCTCCTGGACCGGGCAGGCCAGCTCGGCGTCCGCCTGGAGGATGCGCTGCTGGAGCCGCGCCAGCTCCGGGCGCGGGTCGACGCCCAGCTCGTCGGCGAGGAGCCGGCGCGTGTCGGCGTACACGGCGAGCGCCTCGGCCTGCCGCCCGCTGCGGTACAGGGCCAGCATCAGCAGTTCCCGCAGCCGCTCGCGCAGCGGATGCGCCGCGGTGAGCGCCGTCAGCTCGGACACCGCCTCCGCGTGGTGGCCGCACTCCAGGTCCAGATCCAGCCGGGTCTCCAGCAGTTGCAGCCGCCACTCCTCCAGGCGGGCGCGCTGGGTCTCGGCGTACGGGCCGGGGACGGACGCGAGGGCCTCGCCGTCCCACAGGCCCAGCGACTTGTCGATCAGTACCCGGGCCTGGGTCCGGTCGCCGCCCGCCCGCGCCTTCTCCGCCTCCGCGGCCAGCTCCTGCGCGACGTTCAGGTCGAGGGCGTCGGCCCGGCCCCGGATCGCGTACCCGCCCGACTCGCTGACCAGGACGTCCGCCGGGAGGACCTTGCGCAGCCGGGAGGCGTACGTCCGTACCGCCGCGAGGGCCTGTGAGGGCGGTTCGTCGCCCCAGATCGCGTCGATCAGCTCGGCGGCCGTCGCCGTGCGCCCGTCGCGGAGCAGGAGCGCGGCCAGCAGGGCCCGCTGCTGCGGCGACCCGGAGGGCAGGGCTTCGCCGTCGCGCCAGGCGCGTACCGGGCCGAGCACGCCGAAGCGCAGGTCGCCGCCCTCGGCGGGACCCTGCTGTGGAGCGTGCTGCTCCGGCACTCGCGGCCCGTCTTCACGGTCCATAGCTCCCCCTGCCCCGTGCCGCTGGTTTCGCCCCCGACAGTCTGCCTTGTCGATGGCGTTTGCGTCAGCAGTGGGTGACGCTCTGCACAAGGTCGTGACACGATCTGCCGCCGAAGGACCTGACGGGTCGTCAGTTCGGCGCTACGGTGCTGTGCATGGAGACCTTCCCGAAGATCATCTCGGTGGACGACCACACGGTGGAGCCGCCGCACGTCTGGCAGGACCGGCTCCCCTCGAAGTACCGGGACACCGGCCCGCGCATCGTCCGGGCGCCCCTGAAGGACATGACCTTCCTGGGCGGGAAGTTCGCCCCGGTGATGGGCGGGAAGGGGGACGACGGCCCCGTCGGGGACTGGTGGGTGTACGAGGACCTCCACCGCCCCCTCACCCGTCTCGACACCGCCGTCGGCTACGACCGCGACGAGATACGGCTCGAAGTGATCACGTACGAGCAGATGCGACCCGGCTCGTACAGCGTCCCCGAGCGCCTCGCCGACATGGACGTCAACCACGTCCAGTCCGCGCTGTGCTTCCCCACCTTCCCCCGCTTCTGCGGCCAGACCTTCACCGAGGCCTCCGACCGTGAGCTCGGTCTGCTCGGCGTCCGGGCGTACAACGACTGGATGGTGGAGGAGTGGTGCGGCCCCGAGGCCCACGGCCGGCTCATCCCGCTGACCCTCATCCCCCTGTGGGACGCTGAACTGGCCGCCGCCGAGGTACGCCGCAACGCCGCCCGGGGCGTACGGGCCGTCGCCTTCTCCGAGATCCCCCCGCACCTGGGGCTGCCGTCCATCCACACCGATGCCTGGGACTCCTTCCTCGCCGCGTGCGACGAGACCGGCACGGTCATCGCCATGCACATCGGCTCGTCGTCGAGGATGCCGTCGACCTCGGCGGACGCCCCGCCGGCCGTCGGCTCCACCATCACCTTCGCGAACTGCTGCTTCTCCCTGACCGACTGGCTGATGAGCGGCAAGCTGGAGCGCTTCCCGGGCCTGCGGATCATGTACGCCGAGGGGCAGATCGGCTGGATCCCCTACATCCTGGAGCGGGCGGACGTGGTGTGGGAGGAGAACCGCGGCTGGGGCGGTGTCGCCGACAAGGTCCACCGGCCGCCCTCCGAGGTGTTCGCCGAGCACGTCCACGGCTGCTTCTTCGACGACGCCTTCGGGCTGAGGAACCTGGACGCCATCGGCGTCGGCAACGTCCTGTACGAGACGGACTACCCGCACTCCGATTCGACCTGGCCGAAGTCCCGCGAGGTCGGCGAGGCCCAGATGGGCCACCTCGCACCGGACGTGGTGGAGCGGATCGTGCGGGGCAACGCGATCGAGCTGCTGGGCCTCACGGAGGACGGACTGTGGCGGCCGTGACCGGGCGCCCGAGCCGTGCGGAGCGCCGCCACCCGGACGGGCCCGCCCGGATGCGGGGGCGGACCCGGTCCGCCGAGACTGAGTGACCGGGGGGTCCTTCGGACCGGAAGAGGCGGGCTCATGCGCACGATGATGATGTGCCAGATGGACACCGAGAAGGCCAGCGCGGTGATCAAGGGCAACAGGATGGAGGAGATCCTCGGGTCCCTCCTGGAACGGGTCAAGCCGGAGGCGGCGCATTTCGGTTCGCTGGACGGCATGCGCACCGCGTTCATCGTCTTCGACCTGGAGCACCCCTCCGAGATGCCGTCCATCTGTGAGCCGCTCTTCATGGAGCTGGGCGCGAAAGTCACCCTCTTCCCCGTGATGAACGCCGAGGACGTCCGGACGGGTGTGGGGCAGTTCCTCTCTTCGTGAGGGGCCGTTGTCAGTGCTCGACTGTTCAATGGGGCACATGACGAACCCACGCGATGCCGTCGTCCGGGGCGAGGACTGGTACGCCCGAGAGCTGGGCCCCGGGACGACGTACACCGGCTGCACCTTTTACGACACGGACTGGACGGAGGTCGCGAACGAGGGGGCGGTCTTCGACGAGTGCGTGTTCTCGGGGGTGCGGTTCAACGCCTCGCGCCATACGGGGGCGGCGTTCACCAACTGCTCCTTCCGTAAGTGCGGCTTCTTCGACGCGCGCTTCGAGCAGTGCAAATTCGTCGGCAGCCGCTTCGAGCAGTCGACGTTCGGGCTCCTGGAGGTCACCGGCGGCGACTGGTCCTTCGCCGGATTCCGGGGCGCCGATCTGCGCAAGGCCCGCTTCGACGGGGTCCGGCTGCGCGAGGCCGACCTCACCGCGGCCCGGCTGGAGGGCGCGTCCCTCGTCCGGTGCGACCTGTCCGGCGCGCTGCTCCACGCCGCCAAGCTGAAGGGCGCGGACCTGCGGGGCAGCGACCTGTCGTCGCTGGATCCGCTGACGGCGGAGGTGGCGGGCGCCAGGATCGACCTGGAGCAGGCCGCGGTCGTCGCGACGGCGCTCGGGTTCGAGCTGGGGTGACGGCCCGCCCGGCGGGTTTCGGCGCCGGGGCGGGGCGGCAGCATCCCGGCATGACTCTTACGCTCGCCGAGGCCGACAAGATCCTTGCCGACAACTTCGCCCCCTGGGTGCTGGAGCTGGGCCTGTCCGTCGTGGAGGCGGGCGCGGCGCACGCCGTGCTGCGGCTGCCGTGGGACGGGCGACTGGCACGGGAGGGCGGCGGGCTGTCGGGACAGGCGCTGATGGCGGCCGCCGACACGGCCACGGTGATCGCGGTGTCCGCGGCGCGCGGGGCGTTCGTGCCGATGACCACGGTCCAGCAGTCCACCAGCTTCATGCGGGCGGTCACCGGTGCCGACGTGCTGGTGGACGCGCGCATCACCAAGCTGGGCAGGCGGATGGCGTTCGCGGAGATCACCATGACCGCGGAGGGCGAGGCGGAGCCCGCGGCCCGGGCCTCCACGGTGTACGCGCTGCTGGGGTGAGGGTGCTGCCGGGGTGGGGTACGGCCCTTGCCTGATGGGGTGTCAGCCACGACCATGGGGTCGCCGTGGTGAACTGACACACCGTCAGACAAGGGGTGGGCATGGTCTCGTACGGGATGCAGCTTCCGGTCCAGTCGCAGAGCGCCCTCTACGCCGAACCCTGGGAGGCGGGCGCCGGCCCCGAGGACCTCGCCGAGACCGCCCGGACCGCCGATCGTTGCGGGTTCGCGTACATCGCGTGCTGCGACCACGTGGCGATCCCCCGCAGGCTCGCCGGGGCGATGAGCACCGTCTGGTACGACCCCGTCGCCACCCTCGCCCACCTCGCCGCGGTCACCCGACGCGTACGGCTGCTGAGTCATGTGGCGGTCGTCGGGCTACGGCATCCGCTGGTCACCGCCAAGCAGTACGCCACCCTCGATCATCTGAGCGGCGGGCGGCTGATCCTCGGAGTGGGCGCCGGGCACGTACGGGAGGAGTTCGAGGCGCTCGGCGTCGACTTCGAGCACCGGGGCGCCGTGCTGGACGAGACGGTCGACGCGCTGAAGGCGGCGCTGGGGCCGGAGGAGTACCCGGAGTTCCACGGGGAGCGGTTCGCCTTCGAGGGGCTGGGGCAGCGCCCCCGCCCGGCGCAGGAGCGCGTGCCCGTCTGGGTCGGCGGCTCCTCGCCCGCCGCCGTGCGCCGCGCCGCGCTCAGGGGGGACGGCTGGCTGCCGCAGGGTGACCCGCGCGACCGGCTGCCCGCGCAGATCGGGAGGCTGCGGCGGCTGCGCGAGGAGGCCGGTATCGCCGGCCCGCTCGTCATCGGTGCGATCACCGAGGCGCTGTACGTGGGGGACGCCCCGTGGGGCGTCGGGCGGCGCACCCTCAGCGGCAAGCCGGACGCGCTCGCCGAGTCGCTGCGCGCGTACCCGGCGATGGGCGTGGACCAGATACAGGTGCGGTTCCGGTCCCGGAGCCGTGCGGAGCTGACGGACCAGATGCGGGCCTTCGCGGAAGGCGTTGCGCCCCTGCTGGGCTGAGGAGGCGGGAGGCCGGTATGGGGAAGCTGGACGGTCGGGTCGTGCTCATCACGGGCGCGGCGCGCGGGCAGGGGGAACAGGAGGCCCGGCTCTTCGTGGAGGAGGGGGCCCGGGTCGTCCTCGGGGACGTGCTCGACGAGCCGGGCAGCGCGCTCGCCAAGGAGCTGGGGGAGGGGCGGGCGCTCTACGTCCACCTGGACGTGGGGCGGGAGGAGGACTGGGGCGCCGCCGTCGAGGCGGGGAAGGGCGCCTTCGGCACGATCGACGGACTCGTCAACAACGCGGGTGTACTGCGCTTCAACGAGCTCGTGTCCACGCCGCTGGAGGAGTTCCAGGAGGTCGTGCGGGTCAATCAGGTGGGGTGCTTCCTCGGGATACGGACCCTGGCGCCGGAGATCGAGGCCGCCGGTGGCGGCACCATCGTCAACACCGCCTCGTACACCGCCCTGACCGGTATGGCGTACGTGGGCGCCTACGCCGCCACCAAGCACGCCGTCCTCGGACTGACCCGGGTCGCGGCGGTGGAGCTGGCGGGGAAGGGCATCCGGGTCAACGCCGTGTGCCCGGGGGCCGTGGACACCCCGATGACCCGTCCCGAGGGGACCGATCCCGCCGCGCTCGACGAGCTGTACCGCAAGCTCGTGCCGCTGGGACGGGTCGGGCGGCCGGAGGAGGTGGCGGCGCTGGCCCTCTTCCTGACCAGCGCCGATTCGGCGTACATCACGGGGCAGCCGTTCGTCATCGACGGGGGGTGGCTGGCAGGGGTCAACGTTTTCTGACGGAGTGTCAGTCAAAGCGTTGACGGGTCCGGTGCGGGGTGGAACAGTCGACTGTCATGAACTGACGGTCCGTCAGATACGCGTCGGCTGCAGAGGGATGGTGGACCCCTTGGAATTCGGGCTCTTTGTACAGGGATACGTGCCGGCCCAGCGGGCCCAGGCCGACCCGGAGGCGGAGCACAAGGCGCTGATGGAGGAGACGGAGTACGTCATCCAGGCGGACAGATCCGGGTTCAAATACGCCTGGGCCTCCGAGCACCACTTCCTGGAGGAGTACTCGCACCTGTCCGCCAACGACGTGTACCTGGGGTACCTGGCGCACGCGACCGAGCGGATCCACCTGGGGTCCGGCATCTTCAACCCGCTCGCCCCGGTGAACCACCCGGTCAAGGTTGCCGAGAAGGTCGCCATGCTCGACCACCTGTCGGGCGGACGCTTCGAGTTCGGGTCCGGGCGAGGAGCCGGGTCGCACGAGATCCTCGGGTTCATGCCGGGCATCACCGACATGAACCACACCAAGGAGATCTGGGAAGAGACGATCGCCGAGTTCCCCAAGATGTGGCTCCAGGACGAGTACGTCGGGTTCCAGGGCAAGCACTGGTCCCTGCCGCCGAGGAAGGTCCTGCCCAAGCCGTACGGGGCCGCGCACCCGGCCATGTGGTACGCGGCCGGGTCGCCGTCCTCGTACGCCATGGCGGGCAGCAAGGGGCTGGGCGTCCTCGGCTTCAGCGTGCAGAAGGTCGCCGACATGGAATGGGCGGTCGAGTCGTACAAGACGGCGGTCGGGAACGCCGAACCGGTCGGGGCGTTCGTGAACGACAACGTGATGGTGACGTCCACGGCGATCTGCGCCGAGACCCACGCGAAGGCGGTCGAGGTCGCGGTGGGCGGCGGGCTGAACTACCTCCAGTCGCTGCTGTTCCGGTACCACGACACGTTCCCGCGGCCGGAGGGGATACCGGAATGGCCCGAGCTGCTGCCGGAGTACACCGAGGAGATCATCGAGCTGCTCATCGCGGAGGAGCTGATGATCTGCGGTGACCCGGACGAGGTGCTGCGGCAGTGCAAGCGGTGGGAGCAGGCGGGGGCGGACCAGCTGTCGTTCGGGCTGCCGATCGGGGTGTCGTACGAGGACACGATGACGACGATCCGGCTGATCGGGGAGCACGTGATCCCCAGGATCGACACGGACCCGGTGCACCGCACGACACGCTTCCGCCAGGCTTCGTCCGCCGCCTAGCCGGCCGACCCGGCCCGCCCCTCCCCGTCCGCACCCGGCAGACGGCCGGGGTGGGGCCGTGCAGGGTCGCCCCCGCAGAGGTTGACGGCCACGGGTGGGCTCCGAACCGCGGAGACCGAAGGCCGCCGGCCTCGAGGAGGTGAGCCCGGAGGCCCCGCCCCCACCCACCGGACAGGCACCGCCCCAGGGCGCAACGGGTCCGTCCGCGGACCGTTTGTGCCCACCCGTTCCGCCGTGCGGAACGAATGCCCACGAACGGCCGGCAGGGCGTACCGCCAGAACCGGCCGGCGGGTCCCGACAGACGCGGGGCGGTGGCATCCCGGGCCGCCGGCTCCGTATCGCCCCGGGCGGGGGCACCGTGGCCGCGGCCGGTCACGGCGACCCGGCCCGGGGCGCACACCGCGACGCAGCGAGAAGAGGACGTCATGCTCGACCATCTGATCAAGGGCGCCGACCTCGTCGACGGCACCGGCGCCCCCGCGCGCAGGGCCGACGTCGGGGTACGGGACGGGCGCATCGCGGTCGTCGCCGAGCCGGGCGGCGTCACCGCGGCGGCCAGGAGCAGCGAGGACGCCACCGGGCTGGTCCTCGCGCCGGGGTTCGTCGACCCGCACACGCACTACGACGCCCAGCTGTTCTGGGACCCGTACGCCACACCGTCGATGAGCCACGGGGTCACCACGGTGGTGGGCGGGAACTGCGGGTTCACGCTGGCGCCGCTGCGGGCCGAGGACGCCGACTACACCCGGCGCATGATGTCCAAGGTCGAGGGGATGGCGCTCAGGGCGCTGGAGGAGGGCGTCGACTGGAGCTGGCACGGCTTCGGCGAGTACCTGGACGCCCTGGAGGGGCGTATCGCCGTGAACGCCGGGTTCATGGTGGGGCACTGCGCCCTGCGGCGGTACGTGATGGGCGCGGACGCCATCGGGGGCCGGCCGACCCAGGGGCAGCTTCGGGAGATGGTGCGGCTGTTGCGGGAGGCGATGGAGGCGGGGGCCTGGGGGCTGTCCACCACCCAGTCGTCCACGCATTCGGACGGGGACGGGAACCCCGTGGCGTCACGGCACGCCGGGCCCGAGGAACTGCTGGCGCTGTGCGGGGCGGTGGGCGAGCACGAGGGGACGCAGATCGAGGCGATCGTGGCGGGGTGCCTGGATCAGTTCGCGGACGCGGAGATCGACCTGCTGGTGGAGATGAGCGTCGCCGCGGGGCGGCCGCTCAACTGGAACGTCCTCACCATCGACGCGGCCGTTCCCGAGCGGGTGCCCCGGCAGCTGCTCGCGAGCGAGCGGGCGCGGAAGGCGGGCGGGCGGATCGTGGCGCTGACGATGCCGATCCTGACGCCGATGAACATGTCGCTGGGGACGTTCTGCGCGCTGAACCTGATTCCCGGCTGGGGGGAGGTGCTGGGGCTGCCCGTGGCCGAGCGGATCGTCAGGCTCGGGGACCCCGCCGTGCGGGCGGAGATGCTGCGGCGCGCCGACTCCAAGGAGGCCGGTGTCTTCCGGCGCCTCGCCGACTTCGGGCGGTACGTCGTCGGCGACACGTACAGCCCGGACAACGAGGGGCTGACCGGGAGGGTCGTCGGGGAGATCGCGCGGGAGCGGGGGCAGGACCCGTTCGAGTGCATCGTCGAGATATGCGCGCGCGACCGGCTGCGCACGGTGCTGTGGCCCATGCCGCCCGACAACGATCCGGCGTCGTGGGCGCTGCGGCGCGAGACCTGGGAGCACGAGGACGTCCTGCTCGGCGGTTCGGACGCGGGCGCCCACCTGGACCGGATGTGCGGGGCACCGTACACGACGAGGTTCATCGGCGACTGCCTGCGGGGGCGGAAGCTGGTGGGGCTGGAGCGGGCGGTGAAGATGCTGAGCGACGACCCGGCCCGGCTGTTCGGACTGCGTGGGCGGGGGCGGGTGGCCGAGGGGTACACGGCGGATCTGGTGCTGTTCGATCCGGAGCGGATCGACGCCGGACCGGCGTCGCTGGTGCACGACCTGCCGGGCGACAGCCCCCGGCTGGACTCGCGGGCGGCCGGGATGGTCTCGGTGCGGGTCAACGGTGTGGAGACCGTGCGGGAGGACCGGGTCACGGGTGCGGTGCCGGGAAGGGTGCTGCGGTCGGGGCGGGACACGAGGACGGTGCCGACGAGGTGAGGCTCTTCACAGGGGGCGAATGGGTCGAGCCCGAGCGCGGGCACTACGAGGTGGTCGACCCGGCCACGGAGGAGGTCGTCGGCCTCGCCCCGGAGGCGAGCCCGCGGCAGGTGTACGAAGCGGCCGCGGCGGCGAAGGAGGCCTTCGGTGGCTGGTCGAGGACGAGGCCGGAGGAGCGGGCCGCGATCCTGGACCGGGCCGCGGAGGTCATCGCGCGTGACGCGGAGGCGCACGTACGTCTGGCGCGGGCCGAGAGCGGCGCGACGACCGGCACGGCGCGCGCCATGCAGGTCGCGGTCGCCGTCGCCCGCTTCCGCCGGTACGCCAGGGGCGCCCTCGAACCGGTGGAGCAGCCCCTGCCTCCGCAGATCAACGGGGCGGGCCCGATGGGTCCGGCCGCGGTCCTCGGGGCGGTCGCGGTGCGCCGCCCGGTCGGCGTGGTCACGTGCATCACCTCGTACAACAACCCCTGGGCCAACCCGGCCGGCAAGATCGCCCCGGCGCTGGCGGCGGGCAACACGGTGGTGGTGAAGCCGGCGCCGCAGGATCCGCTGTCGGTGTACGCGATGGCCCGGGCGCTGGAGGAGGCCGGGGTGCCGCCGGGGGTGGTCAACGTGGTCACGGGCTCGGGTGCGGAGGTGGGGGAGGCGGCCGTCGACGCCCCGGACGTCGACATGGTCAGCTTCACGGGTTCGACGGCCGTGGGGCGGCGCATCGGCGAGGTGTGCGGGCGGGAGGTGAAGCGGCAGCTCATGGAGCTGGGCGGCAAGGGCGCGGCGCTGGTGTTCGACGACGCCGACCTGGACGCGGCCGTGCGGGGCATCGGCACCACGTTCTCCTTCTACAGCGGTCAGATCTGTACGGCTCCGACGCGGGTCCTCGCGCAGCGGGGGGTGTACGAGCGGCTGGTGGAGGGGCTGACCGGCTACCTGGGCCGCATGGAGGTGGGGGATCCGGCCGCCCCGGGGACGGTCGTCGGGCCGGTGATCTCGGCCGCGCACCGTGACCGGGTGGAGGCGTACGTCGAGCTGGGGCGCGAGGAGGGGGCCCGGGTCATCCGGCGGGGGTCGCCGCCCTCGTACGACAAGGGCTTCTACGTCGCCCCGGCCCTGCTGGTGGACTGCGCCAACGACATGCGGGTCGTCCGGGAGGAGATCTTCGGGCCGGTCGTCGTGGTCGTGCCGTTCGAGGACGAGGAGGAGGGCGTCGCGCTGGCCAACGACAGCGACTACGGGCTGATCGACTACGTCTGGTCCGGCGATGTGGCCCGGGCGTTCCGGGTCGCGGGCCGGTTGCGGGCCGGAGGTGTCGGAGTGAACACGATCGGACGCAACATGGAGGCGCCGTTCGGAGGCTTCAAGAAGAGCGGTGTGGGCCGGGATGTCGGTTCCTACGCGCTGCACGCGTACAGCGAGCTGCAGGCGCTCGTCTGGCCCGGGTGAAAACGGCGCGGGAAAATTTGGAAACGGGCAAAACGGGCGTCGCTGCGGTTCCCGCATATCGAACGGTGCGGTTTTCACCTACCAATCGGTCGGAGTGGGTCGGAGGGCATCTTTCATTCTTTGGTCGGAGGCGGCTTTGTACCCCGCAATGAAAGGCAAAGATCGCGGAGTGCCTTCTTCCGGATGTGGAAACCGCAGCACCTAACGTCCTCTGCATGACTCAGGTGGAAGCACGGCCCCAGGCCGGAGACACGGTAAGGGGCGTCACCATGTCGGGTGGCACCGGTGACGTACGAACCAAGGGGCTCGGCGGGAACTCCGTCGGGCTGGTAGGCAGTGCCGTGATCGGCATCTCGACTGTCGCCCCCGTTTACTGCCTGACCTCCACGCTGGGCTCCACGGCCGGCGAGGTCGGGCTCCAGATGCCGGCCGTCTTCCTGGCCGGCTTCCTGCCCATGCTCCTGGTGGCGTTCGCGTACCGCGAGCTGAACCGGGCGATGCCCGACTGCGGTACCTCCTTCACCTGGACGGTCAAGGCGTTCGGCCCCAAGGTCGGCTGGATGTGCGGCTGGGGCCTCGTCATCGCGACGATCATCGTCCTGTCCAACCTGGCGGGTGTCGCGACCTCCTACTTCTGGCTCCTGGCCGGTGAGATCGGCGGCAACCCGGACATCGCCGCACTGGACGACAACAAGGGCGTCCACATCCTCACCACCCTGGTGCTCATCGCCATCGCGACCGCCATCAGCTACCGCGGCATGACCGCCACCAAGAGCGTCCAGTACACGCTCGTCGGCCTCCAGCTCGTCGTCCTCGCGGTCTTCGTGGCCATGGCCTTCTCCAAGGTCGGCAGCGCGGAATTCACCACCGGCACGGACTTCGCCTGGTCCTGGCTGAACCCCTTCGCCGTCGAGTCGTTCTCCGCCTTCACCGCGGGCCTGTCCCTGGCGATCTTCATCTACTGGGGCTGGGACGCCTGTATGGCGACCAACGAGGAGACCACCGGAAGCGCCAAGACGCCCGGCCGTGCCGCGCTCATCACCATGGTGGTGCTGATCGGCTCCTACCTGGCCACCGGCATCGCCGCCCAGATGGTCGTCGGCTCCGGCGACCAGGGCCTCGGCCTCGCCAACCCCGACACCTCCGACAACGTCTTCGCCGCCCTCGCCGGGCCGGTCATGGGCGGCGTCCTCGGTGTCACGCTCTTCGTCGCCGTCTTCGCCTCCGCCACCGCGAGCCTCCAGACCACCTTCATCCCGGTCGCCCGCACGGTCCTCGCGATGTCGACGTACGAAGCCCTGCCGCACGCCTTCACCAAGGTCCACCCCACGTTCAAGACGCCGGGTCTCGCCACGGTCGTCGCGGGTGTCGGCACCGGTGTCTTCTACACGGTGATGACTCTGGTCAGCGAGAACGTCCTGGTCGACACCATCTACGCGCTCGGCCTGATGATCTGCTTCTACTACGCGCTGACCGCCTTCGCCTGCGTCTGGTTCTTCCGCAAGGAGCTGACGCACTCCGCCAAGGACGCGCTGTTCAAGGGTGTCCTGCCGGCACTCGGCGGCCTCATGCTCACCGCCGTCTTCGCCAAGACCCTGTACGACATGTGGGACCCGGCCTACGGCTCCGGCTCCTCCGTCCTCGGCATGGGCTCGGTGTTCGTGATCGGCGTCGGCCTGCTGCTCCTGGGCGTCGTGATCATGCTGGTCATGCAGATCCGCAGCCCCGCGTTCTTCCGGGGCGAGGTGCTGAAGAAGGAGACGCCGTCGCTGGTCGTCGCGGACTGACGTCCCCGCACGCGCACGCGCACACCTGAGCCGGAAGGGCGGGCACCGTGGGACGGCACGGTGCCCGCCCTTCCGTATGCGTAGGATCCGGCCGCGGGGCAAGGTGGACGGTATGTATGACCTCAACGCGATCGCAGAGGAACACCTCGTCGCCGCCCACGCCGACGAGCACGGCCGCAGCGCGAACCTGATCCTCCGGGACCCGCCACTGCGGCAGAGCGTCATCGCCCTCACCGCCGGCACCTCGCTCGACGAGCACAACACGCCGCCCGCCGCCTCCCTGCAAGTGCTGCGGGGCGTGGTCAAGGTGACGGCCCAGTCCGGCGACGTGGAGCTGACCATGGGCTCCCTGTACCTGCTGCCGCCCGAGCGGCACGGCGTGACGGCCGTGACGGACACCGCGGTCCTGCTCACCGCGGTCAACGACTGAGCCGTCAGGGGCGAGGGCTCAGCTCCGCCATGGCGTCCCAGCCGCCGCGGCCCGGCAGGTCGACGTTGATGATCTCCGGTGTGGCGGCGACGGCACCGGCCATCGCCTCCATCCCGGCCCTGAAGTGGTCCGACCCGACGTGCGCGGCGCCCGCCTCCGCGTCCGCGAACGCCTCCAGCAGGACGAACCGGTTCGGGTCCTCGACGTCGCGCGACCAGTCGTAGAACAGGTTGCCCGGCTCGGCGCGAGTGGCGCGGGTGAAGTCGTCGACCAGTGTCAGCCACTGGTCGCTGTACTCGGGACGGACGGTGAACCTTACGGCGATGAAGATCATGCCGTTACGGTGCTCCCCGCCCGGCCCGCGGTCCAGCTCACCCGCCCGCGATTCCGGCACCGCCGGAAAACGCCCGTACGGAGCAGGCGAGGGCCGCCCGCACCTGCCCGTGCCGGTGGCGGAACCGTCCCGTGGGCAGGGACACCGACAACGCGTGCCGCACCTCGCCGTCACCGGGGAGGACCATCGCCAGACAGGTGTACGCCGGGTCCGCCTCCCCCACCGACACCGCGAACCCCCGCCCCCGGACCCGCGCCAGCTCCGCCTCGAACCGGTCCGCCCCGGTGATCGTCCGGTCGGTGAACCGGGCCATCCCGTGCTCGGCCAGGTACCGCCGCCGCGCGCCCCGCGACACCTCCGCCAGCAGCGCCTTGCCGTGCGCGGTGGCATGCGCCCGAACCTCGGGCCCCGGTACGAAGGGGTGCGCCGTGTCCGCGACGGGCGCCGTGCTGTCCACGACCGTGATCCGCCCGTCCCGGTACGCCGTGAAGTACGCCTCCGCCCCGCTGTCCCGCCGCAACCGTGCCAGCACCTCGCCCACCCCGGGCCCGGCCCCCACGTGCCGCTGGAACGCCCGGTGCAGCGCCGCCACCCGCGGCCCCGGCGCGTACCCGCCGCCCTCCGCCCTGACCAGGTGCCCGCGCGCGACCAGCGGCCCGAGCAGGTGGTACACGGTCGACAGGGAACACCCCAGATTCCGGGCCAGCGCCTTCGCCCCGACCGGCCCGGCCGCGTCGGCCACGAGGTCGAGGATCTCCAGCGCACGGTCGACGGACTGGGGGCCGGGGCTCGCGCTGCTCATGGGGACGAGCCTACGGGGCGTCCCCCAGGAACACCGGGTTCGTGAACGCCGCCAGCGCCCCCGGCAGAGGCGGGAGCGTCGCCGGGTGGCGTACCTCCGCGCGGACGTACGCGGCGTACGCGGGTGTCGTCGTCCACTCGACCGTGCCCGTGCCGGAGGCGGGCAGGGCGGCCGTGTGCAGGACGCCCTGGTCCGTGACGAAGCGGGCCGTGCAGCCGGGCGCGCCCGTCACGTCCAGGCGCACCGTGACCGGGGCGTCGGACGGGACGGGGAGCCGCTCGCCGATGCCCGCGTGGGCGCCGCGGCCGCCCGCCGCGGAGAAGGCGAGGCTCACGGCGGCCGACTCGGCGACGTACGACCGCCCCGCGCGCAGCCCGGCCAGGATCGCCTCACGGGTCAGGTCGTCGGCGAGGACGACCGTCTGCGGCTCGCGGTGCGCGTCACTGCTGCCCATCGCGGGAATCCAGCGGCCCCGGGCGACCAGCCGGCTGTCCCAGTCGGCCAGCGTGACCTCGTCGTCCGGGGTGTACGGACCGTTCCACACCTCCACCACGTCCGCGTCGGCGAAGCCGAACTTCCAGTTGCAGCCGACGCACGTGGCGTGGGGATGGGCCGGGACGACCAGCCCGCCGGCGCGCCGGATCTCGCGGGCGAACCTGCCGAAGCGGTTCTCCCGCGCCCGGTAGCGCCAGTCGACGAACGTACCGGGGTCGGTGCCGAGCGCGACGACGTGACCGTTGCG
Source organism: Streptomyces sp. NPDC041796 (assembly GCF_055590785.1). NCBI lineage: Bacteria > Bacillati > Actinomycetota > Actinomycetes > Kitasatosporales > Streptomycetaceae > Streptomyces > Streptomyces sp. NPDC041796. The sequence goes on along the minus strand of NZ_JBVJAH010000010.1, from coordinate 247,228 downwards.
GGTGGTGACCTCCTCGCCGGTGAGGATCAGCAGGTCGTCGCCCCACAGCCCGTCCCACGCCCGGTGGGCGGCGTGCGTGTTGTGCTCGGACGAGTTGATGAAGTCCAGCCCGGCGGCCCGCGCGGCGGCCGCGATCTCGGCGGGGGTGCGCCTGCCGTCCGAGTACACCGAGTGCAGGTGGCAGTCGCCCCGGTACCAGGCCCGGCCCCGCCCCGCGGCCCGCTCCGGCGGGTACACGGGCCTCGGCGTGCGGCCGGACGGCCCGTACACGAGGCGGACCGTCACCGTGTACGCCAGGCCCTCGGGCGCGACGGTGTACGGGCCGAGCGCGATGTGCCAGGTGCCCGCGCGGACCGGCCCCGGGAGGTAACCGGGAGTGGCGTCGTCGGCGCGGAGGAAGAACTCGGTGCGCGCGCCGCCCGACCAGCCCCGGAAGCCACGCCCGCCCAGCTCGGTGCCGCGCTCGTCGAAGACGCCGATGTCCAGGGCGTTGCCCTGCGTCCCCGGCGGCACGGCGGGCCGCTCGTAGGCGTACGACACCCGGATCTCCCGCACCCCGCGCGGCACCTCGACCGGCACGTACACGTAGTCCGGCGAACCGGGCGGCAGGGTGCCGCGCAGTACCTGCTCGGTCTCGCCGGGGGCGAAGCTCACGCCCCGCGCGGCGAAGACCCCCGCCGCGCCCGTCACGAATCCTCGTCTGCCCATCATGGGTGCCACCCTCCTCGCGGCCGGTGAATTTCCCGCCAACCCGGGGCGACCGTCTCGGATTTCGCCGCCACACGCCATACGTTGGGCCGTCATGCGCATCGCGACGACGATTTTCCTCACGGACCAGACCATCACTCCGGTACGGCTCGCGCGTGAGCTCGAACAGCGCGGCTTCGCGGGCCTGTACCTGCCGGAGCACACCCACATCCCCGTCGAACGCACCAGCCCCTACCCGGCGGGCGGCGACCTGCCGCCCGAGTACGGCCGCACCCTCGACCCCTTCGTGGCGCTCGGCCAGGCGGCGGCCGTCACCGACCGGCTCGGTCTGGGCACCGGTATCACGCTCGTCGCCCAGCACGACCCGATCGACCTGGCCAAGCAGGTCGCCACCCTCGACCACCTCTCCGGCGGCCGCCTCACCCTGGGCATCGGCTACGGCTGGAACCGTGAGGAGGCGGAGGACCACGGCGTCGACTGGCGCACCCGCCGTGAACGCACCCGCGACCGGATGGCCCTGATGCGCGCCCTGTGGGCCGCCGAACCCACCGCGTACAAGGGCGGGACCGCGTCCGTGCGCGCCTCCTGCGCCTTCCCGAAGCCGGCCGGCGGTGCTCCCCGCACCCTGATCGGCGGCGCGGCCGGACCCACGCTCTTCGCCCACATCGCCGAGTACGCCGACGGCTGGCTCCCCATCGGCGGCCGGGGCCTCACCGAGAAGCTCCCGGTACTGCGCGAGACGTGGGAGAGGGCGGGCCGCGACCCGGAGGCCCTCCACGTCGTCCCCTACGCCGTCCACCCGTCGGAGGGGAAGCTCGCGCACTTCGCCGACCTCGGCATCACGGAGACCGTCGTCCAACTCCCGCCGTCCGGCGAGACGGAGGTGCTGCGGAAGCTCGACGAGTACGCCCGGTACGTGTAGGGACCCCGCACTCGTATGCTCGGGTCCATGACCGACGACCAGCCCGGACGACCCACCGCCAATGCCATGCGACGTGCCCTGAAGCGGGCCAGGGAGGGTGTGGCGCTGGACGTCACCGAGGCCGCCGTCCTGCTCCGCGCGCGGGGCGCGGACCTGGACGACCTGGCCGCGTCCGCCGCGCGGGTGCGGGACGCCGGGCTGGCGGCGGCGGGGCGGGCCGGGGTCATCACGTACTCGAAGAGCGTGTTCGTCCCGCTCACCCGGCTGTGCCGCGACAAGTGCCACTACTGCACCTTCGCGACCGTGCCCGGCAAGCTGAGGCGCGCCGGGCAGGGGATGTTCATGTCGCCCGACGAGGTGCTGGACATCGCGCGGCGGGGCGCCGAACTGGGCTGCAAGGAAGCCCTGATCACCCTCGGCGACAAGCCCGAGGACCGCTGGCCCGAGGCGCGGGACTGGCTGGACGCGCACGGGTACGACGACACCATCGCGTACGTACGGGCGATGGCGATCCGCATCCTGGAGGAGACCGGGCTGCTGCCGCACCTGAACCCCGGCGTGCTGTCGTGGACGGACTTCCAGCGGCTCAAGCCGGTGGCGCCCTCGATGGGCATGATGCTGGAGACCACGGCGACCCGGCTGTGGTCCGAGCCGGGCGGCCCGCACCACGGCTCGCCCGACAAGGAACCGGCCGTGCGGCTGCGGGTGCTGGAGGACGCGGGCCGCTCCTCGGTGCCCTTCACCAGTGGGCTGCTCATCGGGATCGGCGAGACGTACGAGGAGCGGGCGGAGTCGTTGTTCGCGCTGCGCCGGGTGGCGCGGGCGTACCACGGCATCCAGGAGCTGATCATCCAGAACTTCCGCGCCAAGCCGGACACGGCGATGCGGGGCATGCCGGACGCCGAGCTGGACGACCTGGTCGCCACCGTCGCCGTCGCCCGGCACATCATGGGCCCCTCGGCCTGCCTGCAGGCCCCGCCGAACCTGGTCGACGGCGAGTACGGACGGCTCATCGGCGCGGGCGTCGACGACTGGGGCGGGGTGTCGCCGGTCACCATCGACCACGTCAACCCCGAGCGGCCCTGGCCACAGATCGACACCCTCGCCGAGAAGTCGGCCGCCGAGGGCTTCGAGCTGCGGGAACGTCTCTGCGTCTACCCCGAGTTCGTCACGCGCGGCGAGCCCTGGCTCGACCCCCGCCTGCTGCCGCACGTCCGCGCCCTCGCCGACCCGGCCACCGGCCTCGCCGACCCCGACGCGGAGGTGCGCGGCCTGCCGTGGCAGGAGCCCGACGGGGGCTTCACCGCCGCCGGCCGCACCGACCTGCACCGCACCATCGACACCACGGGGCGTACCTCCGACCGACGCGACGACTTCGACGACGTCTACGGCGACTGGGAGGCCCTCCGGGAGGCCGCCGCGCCCGGCATGGTGGCGCAGCGCATCGACACCGACGTGCGCGAAGCCCTCGGCGTCGCCGCCGACGACCCGACCCGGCTCACCGACGACCAGGCCCTGGCCCTGCTGCACGCCGACGGCCCGGCCCTGGACGCGCTGTGCCGGATCGCCGACGACATCCGCCGTGACACGGTCGGCGACGACGTCACGTACATCGTCACCCGCAACATCAACTTCACCAACGTCTGTTACACCGGCTGCCGTTTCTGCGCCTTCGCCCAGCGCCGTACGGACGCCGACGCGTACACCCTGTCGCTCGACCAGGTCGCCGACCGCGCCCAGCAGGCCTGGGACGTCGGCGCGGTCGAGGTGTGCATGCAGGGCGGCATCCACCCGGACCTGCCGGGCACGGCGTACTTCGACATCGCCCGGGCCGTGAAGGACCGCATCCCCGGCATGCACGTCCACGCCTTCTCGCCGATGGAGGTCGTCAACGGCGCGACGCGCACCGGCATGTCGATCCGCGAATGGCTGACGGCCGCCAAGGAAGCCGGTCTGGACTCCATCCCGGGCACGGCCGCCGAGATCCTCGACGACGAGGTGCGCTGGGTCCTCACCAAGGGCAAGCTGCCGACGGCGACCTGGATCGAGGTGGTGAAGACCGCCCACGAGCTGGGTCTCCGTTCCTCCTCGACGATGATGTACGGCCACGTCGACCAGCCCCGCCACTGGCTGGGCCACTTCCGCACGCTCTCCCGCATCCAGCAGGAGACCGGCGGCTTCACCGAGTTCGTCACCCTCCCCTTCATCCACACCAACGCCCCCGTCTACCTCGCCGGCATCGCCCGTCCCGGCCCCACCACCCGCGACAACCGTGCCGTCACCGCCATGGCCCGTGTGCTGCTCCACCCGCACATCCCCAACATCCAGACGAGCTGGGTCAAACTCGGCACCGAAGGCGCCGCCGACATGCTCCGCTCCGGCGCGAACGACCTCGGTGGCACGCTCATGGAGGAGACCATCAGCCGGATGGCGGGCTCCTCCTACGGCTCGTACAAGTCGGTCCGCGACCTCGTCGCCATCGCCGACGCGGCCGGCCGCCCGGCCCGCCCCCGCACGACGCTGTACGGCGAGGTCCCGCAGGAACGCCGACGGGCGGCGGCGGCCTCGGACGGGCACCTGCCGGAACTGCTGCCGGTGCTGACGGACTGACCCGGCCCCGGGCGTCCCGGGCCCCGCGTGCCGGGCCCCGGGTCCGGGGCCGCGGGGGTGACGGGACATGAGGCCCGAAGGCGCGGCGTACGCCCAGATCCGTACCTCTGGGGCGTCCGTACCCATAACACTCCGGGCCCCAGGTGGCCGGTTCCCTTCGATTACAGTGCTGCGCGCCGACAGTGGCATCGAAGGGCGACGGGTGACGGGCGACGGGAGGGACGCGAGGTGAGCGCAGCAGCCGCGGCGGTCTGGGGCCGCGCCGAGCAGCAGGACTTCCGCGCCCGGGTACGGGGCTGCCTCCTCGGTGCCGCCATCGGGGACGCCCTCGGGGCGGGCGTGTCCGGTCTGTCGGTCGAGGCGATCCGGGCGGCACACGGGCCGGACGGGCTCGCCGACCTGGCACCGGCGTACGGGCGGCGCGGTGCCGTCACGTCCGCCACCCAGCTCACGCTGTTCACCGTCGACGGTCTGATACGCGCCCAGGTGCGCCGCGACACCGGCGCCTGGCATCCGCCCACCGACGTGCACCGGGCGCATCTGCGGTGGGCCGCCACCCAGCGCGACTGGGGCCCCGACGAGCGCCGCAAGGACAACGGCTGGCTGGCCTGCGAGGAGTGGCTGTACGCCCGTCGGGACCCCGCGCACGCCAACGTCACGGGGCTGGGCGACGAGACGCTCGGCACCCTGGACAAGCCCAAGAACCCCGCCGCCCGTGACGGCGGCGCCCTGGTGCGGTCCGCGCCGTACGGGCTGCTCGTCGGCTGGGAGCCGCAGCTCGTGTGCCAGCTCGCCGTCGAGTGCGCCGTCCAGACCCACGGTCACCCCTCCGCCTACCTGTCGGCGGGCGCCTTCGCCGTGGTCGTGCACGGTCTGGCCCGTGGCGAGAGCGTCGACGGCTCCGTGCAGCGGGCGCTGGCGCAACTGGCGCCGCGCCCCGGGCACGAGCCGGTCAGCGAGGCGCTGAAGCACGCCCTCGGCGCGGTACGGCAGGGCATTCCGAGCCCGGCCAGGATCGCCTCGCTCGGTGACACCGACGGCGAGCACGCGGAAGACGCCCTGGCGATCGCGGTCTATTGCGCGCTCGTCGGCGAGGACGTCCGGCACGGGCTGCGGCTCGCCGTCAACCATGACGGCCCGTCGGAGGTCACGGGCTCGCTCACCGGTGCGCTGCTGGGCGCCCTGCACGGCGAGACCGCCCTGCCACCGGCCTGGCTGGCCGAACTGGAAGGGCGGCCCACGGTGCTCGAGCTGGCGGACGACTTCGCCATGGAGATGACACAGGGCCCGGCCCTGCACGGCCCGGCGGTCTCCGCGCCGGGCTGGCTGGCCCGTTACCCGAGGGGCTGACACCCGGGCGTCCGTAGTGGCGGCGCTCTACCTCATCAGTTCGCCCGCGTTGACCAGCAGCGACTGGCCCGTGATCGCCCGCGCCCGGTCGGATGCGAGGAACACCGCGGCCTCGGCCACATCCCCGTCCGTGGCCAGCTCGGGCAACGCCATCCGCCCGGCCAGCCGGCCCAGCACCTCGCCCTCCGGCACGCCCTCGGACTCGGCGGTGAACCGCACGTACGCCTGGACCGGAGGCCCCCACATCCAGCCGGGCAGCACCGTGTTCACCCGGATCCGGTACGGGCCCAGCTCGCGCGCCAGCGAGTACATCGCCGACGTCAGCGCGCCCTTGGACGCCGCGTACGCCGCCTGCCGCACCTGGGACGGGGCGGCCACCGCCGACTGCGTGCCGATGAGGACCACCGCGCCGCCGCGCTTCCTCAGCGCCGGCAGGCAGGCGCGGGTCATCCGAAGCGTCCCCAGCAGGTTGACGTCCAGCACGTCCCGCCAGGCTTCGAAGTCGGCGTCCTCCAGCCCGCCGAAGTGGCTGTCGTACGCCGCCACGTGGACGACCGCGTCGATCCCGCCGAACCGCGCGACCGCCAGCGCCGCCAGGGCCTCGCACCGGCCCTCGTCGGTGATGTCCGTGGCGAGCCGCGCGCTGCGCCGCCCCTCGGGGTCGATCCGCTCGGTGCACGACACGAGGTTCGCCTCCGTGCGCGCACCCAGCACCACGTTGCCCCCGTCCCGCACGACGGCCGCGGCGACCTGGTGGCCCAGGCCCGGACCGACGCCGGACACGATCACGGTCTTGTCGCGCAACAGCATCCGGTGCCTCCCGGGCTCTGGACGAGCTATCTGACGCACCGTCAGAGTAGGCCGCATGAGCGACGACGACAATGACACGCGGAGCGAGGAGTACGCACGGCTCGCGGCCGTCGGCCCGTACGGCGTGCGCCCCGGCCACGCCCTGATCACCATGGTCGAACCGCACCCCGGCCACGAATACGCCTACAACCGCTGGTACGAGGACGACCACTACTACGCGGGCGCGATGGCCATGCCCTGGATCTACGCCGGACGCCGCTGGGTCGCCACCCGTGACCTGCAACTACTGCGCCGGCCGGAGAAGTCGGCGGTCGCCCAGCCCGTCACCGCCGGGTGCTACCTCTCCACCTACTGGATCACCGAGGGCCGTTACGACGACCACATGAAGTGGACGGTGGCCATCAACAGGCGTCTCAACCGCGACGGCCGCGTGTACCGGGACCGCCGCCACGTCTTCACCGCGTTCCAGGACCACGCGGCCACGGTCTACCGCGACGGCGCGGCCGGCCCGCGCGACCACCACGCACTCGACCACCCCTACGCGGGCCTGATCCTGCAGGTCGTCGACACCGAAGAGCCCGGGCAGCGGGCGGAACTGCTGGAGTGGCTCCGCTCCCGCCACCTGCCACGCCGCCTCACCGGCACCCCGGCCGCCATGGTCACCGTCTTCCGCCCCACACCGCTGCCGGGTGACCGCATGACCTACGTCAAGCAGGTGGAGGCCGTCGACACCCGACTCACGCTCCTCTGGTTCCTGGAAGAGGACCCCCGCTCCTGCTGGGAGGAGCACTTCACGGACCTCGGCCGGGAGGCGGGGGAGTGGGGCAGGGTCGAACTGGTCGCGCCCTTCATCCCGACGGTGCCGGGGACGGACCGGTACGTGGACCAAGTGCGTTAGCGCATGACCGAGCCCCCTCGGCCGGGACGGCGGACCAGTCGAGAGGGCTCATCGGTGACGCGTCGACGGGCTCGGAGCCGGCGGGCTCGGAGCCGAGAAGCTCAGAGAGCTCCCGTGCTCACTTCACGCACGAACGCGTTCCACGACTCGGGGACGAAAGTGATCGACGGACCGGCGGGGGCCTTCGAGTCCCGTACCGCGATCGACGCGACGACAGGGGACTTGACTTCGACGCATGCGCCGTTCCCGCCGGAATACGAGGACTTGGTCCAGGTGTCCGTGGCGCCCTGAATGATTGCCATCTTCTCCGCTCCGGTTCTCGACAGTGACAGCAGTGACTCGCACCGACCTGGCCTGCAGGCTGGCGTGATCGACGCTACTCGTCGGGATCTGTGCGCGGGACGGGCGTTCACTCGACTGGATGGCATATTCCGTGCGGGTCTTCCACTGGAAGCCGGTCGGGGTGTACCGTACCGGCTTCTTCCCCGGCGGGCCGGGCGAATCCCCGTAATTCATGCGCGAACCGGCAAATTCGGACGCATCACTACAAAGTCTGATGTGACGTCCCTCGCGGCCTTGTGGCCCCACAGGTCAGCGCGTCGCGTCCGTGTAGTCCTTGATGACCTCGCCGATGAACTGCCGCGTCTGCTCCACGTTCAGCGCCTGGGCGCGCAGGTGCTCGTACATCACGCTGTACCGCTGCACGTCGTTCGCCTTCTCCAGATACAGATCACTGGTCACCCCCTCGATGTAGACCACCGAGGAGTCTGAGGCGTCCGGGAACTCCAGGATCGCGTAATGGCCGCTGATGCCCGGGTGCGCGCCCATGTCGAACGGCAGCACCTGCACGGTGACGTGCGGAAGCTGCGACTGGTCGACCAGATGCTCCAGTTGCTCGATCATCAGCTGCCGGTCGCCGACCACCCGGCGCAGCGCCGACTCGTCGATCACCGCCCACAGGCGCAGCGGCGTCTCCTCGTCCTTGATGCGCTCCTGGCGGCGCGCGCGGACGTTGACGCGCTTCTCGATGTCGGCCGGCGACGACTCCGGCAGGGCGCCGGTGATCAGCGCCTCGGCGTACCGCCGGGTCTGCAACAGCCCCGGTACGACCTGGGGCTCGTACACCCGCAGCGAGGCCGCGTCCGTCTCCAGGCCGATGTAGACGCTGTACGGGATGTCACCGAAAGCGTGCCACCAGCCCTGCTGGCGCGAGTCCTTCGCCATCTGCATCAGCGAATCGACGATACGGTGGTCCTCGACCTCGTACACCCCGCACAGGTCGCGGACATCGCGCTGGCTGATCGAGCGGCGGCCGTTCTCGAGGCGGCTGATCTTCGACTGCGAGACGAGCAGACGCTCCGCCACCTCCTCCGCCGTCATGCCCTTGAGCTCACGCAGCCGGCGCAGCTCCTGGCCCAATCTGCGTCGCCTGACGGTGGGGTTGACGTTGGACGCCACGGGAAACTGCACCTCCGGCTGCTTGGCTGCGGTAGCTGGCGTAGCTCTACGTATCTACTGCTCAGCAGACTGCCACCAATGGGCTTTGCGCGCTGGAAAATGGCCACACGAGCCCCTGTGTGTACGCACGTACGGGCACGCGCGAGTGCGCGGGGCGGCCGTTGTGGCTGCCCCGCGCGCTCATGCGGCTCCCGGAACGGGTCGTGGGGGTGTGCGCCTGGTGCTCGCTTCGGCTGTGCCCGGTGGTGTTCTCTCCCGTTCCTGTGCGCCGCTCAGTGCGCCACGGCGCGGGCCATCGGTACGGCCGTGGCCGGGCGGCCACCGCCTCCGGGGCCGGAGTTCCGGCGTGGCTGTGCGCCCACGCCGTTCTGGACGTCCATCACGGCGTGCGCCACGAGTCCGCCCATCGGGTCGTGCCTGATCAGGTCCCGGAGCCGGGAGCGCGACGAGCGCCCCTCGTTGCCGGGGTAGAGGTGCTTGCCGAGACCGACCGCGTGGGCCAGCGCGGCGAGCGCCGCGGTCCGCGGGTCCGGCGGTACGCCGGTGCGGATCGCACTGTCCAGCCGGGCCCTGATCTCCCGGCTGATCGCCGTCTCCGTCGCCTGATAGCGCGTCGTCGGCAGCACCCCGCACATCTGGCCCTCGACGGCATGCACCATGCCGCACCGTTCCAGATGCGAGAGATACGTCTGGCGCAGCCCCAGCCGGGGCCCGCCGATCCAGTGGACGGCCCGCACCGGACTGCCACGCCTGCGCAGCAGCTCGAGCGCGGAGTCCAGTGTCGGATCTCCGGTCGGCCGTGGCATCACCACGGCGATACGATCCCCGTCAGGGGCTATCCGTCCTGCCAGAGCCAGCTCCACTAGCTGTGCTCCGGCCAGGCCGAGGTCGAGCGACTGCGGCTGCGCTGTGGTACCCGTGGCCGGGTCCAGAGCGAGCAGCAGAAGCTCCTCCGGAAGTGTTCTGCGGCTCCTGCCCATCCATGCCTCCCCGCGTGGATGAATGACAGGGTGACCCCTCTCACATTGGTCTGTCGAGGGCGCCTGGGTGCTTCGTACGGGAACCAGTAGGTATGTCGTTCTCGTCTTGCACCCGAGCCAAGCGCTCAGACAGGACACTGGTACATGGTTCGGGCAACGCGTTGATTGAAGGAGGCACGGTGGCGGGCGAGTCCCCCGACAAGTCGGAGCAGCAGAAGTCGCCGGGGGAGACGGCTTCGGACAAGCGCGATCCGAGGCTTGCCGTACTCGGTGACAACGGGTCGCCGGACGGGGACGCGGAGCGCTCGGTCGACCAGCCGACAGCGGTGTTCAAGGCGGTACGGAAGGACGCCGACGGCGACGGGGACGCCCGCCTGCGGGACGCCGTGGCGGCATGGGTCAACACGTCGGACGAGCGGGAGGGAAACGACCCCGCGGTCTCCGAGGCGCCGTCCAGGGGCGCGGGGGAGCCCGCGGAGGCGGCCGAGGTCGCCGCAGACGCCGAGGACGCCGCCGAGGACGACGAGGTCGACTCGCCGGCCGAGGGAAGCGCCGGCCCGGCTGCCGGGGAGCCCGAGCCGCCCGCCCGCAACGCCGACGAGCCGGCTGCGGAGAGCGCCGACGCGCCCCGCGAGCCCGCCCGTGCCGCTGCCGAGGACGCCGTCGCCGGGAGCGTCGAGCCGTCCGGTGAGGCCGACGACGCCCCCGAGCTCGCCGCCGAGGACGACGAGCCCGCCCGTACCGCCGACGAGCCGGCCGGCGAGGCCGAGGGCGCGTCCGCCAAGGACGAGCAGCCGCCCGTCGACCAGCCCACCGCCGTGTTCCGGGCGGTCCAGCGGACGGCTCCCGTGGACCAGCCGACGACCGCGCTGAAGGCCATCACGCCCAAGGCGGCCCCGGCCCCGGCGCCCGCCCCGGAGTCCCCCGCCGAGCGGACGAGCAAGTTCGTACCGCTGCGCGGGGACGACGTGCGCCCCGCCCAGAAGAAGCCCGCCGCCCCGGCTCCCGCCGCTCCGGCTTCCGCCACGTCGGCCGCTCCCGCCACACCCGCCGCGCCCGCCGAGGCGAGCACGCCCGCCTCCCTCACCGAGCCCGAGCGGACCAAGCAGCAGCCGCTGCCCCCACGGCCGCCGCTCGACATGCTGGCCGAGCTGACCAACACCCCGCCCCCGCCGGAGACCCCGGTCCGTACGGTGGTCAGGCGTATCAAGATCTGGACGCCGCTGGTCCTTCTGCTGGTGGTCATCTTTGCGATCGTGCAGTTCGTGCGACCGCTTCCCGCGCCCGCCCTGGCGATGACGGCGAAGCCGTCCTTCACCTTCGAGGGGGGCGAGCCGTCCCTGCCGTGGCCGAACGAGGGCCAGGGCTACATGTCGGCGACGGGCCTCGGCCACGTCGATTCGTTCGGCGAGCAGAAGCCCGTGCCGATCGGCTCCGTGGCGAAGGCCATGACGGCCTACGTGATCCTCAAGGAGCACCCCCTGAAGAAGGGGTCCAAGGGCGAGATGATCGAGGTCGACGCCCTGGCGGAGAAGGAGGGCGGCTACGACGCGCAGAACGAGTCGACCCTCAACACCGTGAAGGCCGGCGACAAGATCTCCGAGTACGACGCGCTCGCCGCCATCATGATCCCCTCCGCCAACAACATCGCCCGGCTGCTGGCGCGCTGGGACGCCGGTTCCGAGGAGGCGTTCGTCAAGAAGATGAACGACACCGCCAAGGAACTGGGGATGAAGAACACCACGTACACCGACCCGTCGGGCCTGAACCACACCACCGTCAGCTCCGCCGAGGACCAGGTGAAGCTCGGCGAGAAGCTGGTGGAGATCCCCGCGCTGCTGGAGATCACCAAGATGCCCAGGTGGACCGACCCGTCGGGCAAGAAGTGGCGCAACTACAACGACCTCGTCCCGTACGACGGGGCGCTCGGCATCAAGACCGGCAGCACCACCAAGGCGGGCGGCAACCTGCTCTTCGCCGCCCACAAGCAGGTCGGTGACACCGATCAGCTGATCGTGGGCGCGGTCCTGGCCCAGTACAAGACGCCCATCCTGGGCAGCGCGATCGCCGCCAGCAAGGAGGCGATGCTCGCCACCCAGGAGCTGCTGCGGAACCACACGGTCGTCAAGAAGGGCGACGTGGTCGGCCACGTCGACGACGGTCTGGGCGGCAGGACCCCGGTGGTCGCCACCAAGGACGTGAACGTCGTCGGCTGGTCCGGCCTGACCGTCAAGCTGGAGCTGGGCAACGGCGGCCGCGCGCTGCCCCACTCGGGGCCCGTCGGCACGCAGGTCGGAGTCCTGACCGTGGGCGAGGGCGCCAGCCAGGTCCGGGTGCCGGTGGCGCTGAAGACCGCCATGGCCGAACCGGGCCTCGGCGCCAAACTGACCCGTCTCGGCTGAAACCTCCCTGGGCGCCCCGGATTTCCGGGGCGCCCCCGTGTTAGCGTCCGGACACGTCCAGGCAACGGATGGCGCCGGGGCGACGTCTTCGCAGACAGCACGTAGCAAGGGCGTGGGGGACGACGCAGAGAGCAGAGAGCCGCAGTGACCACCACTGAGCCGACCAGCGCTGAGCCGGCCCGCGCGGAAGGCGCCGCCAATTCCCGGGCGCGAATAAGGCCACCGGCCTCAGCGCCCGACGACACTCCGGGCGCGGGCGCGTGCCCGGCGGCCCTCACGGCTCCCACCGCACCGGACCCCTCGGACGCCCCCCTCGCCCACACCGCATCCGCCTCCGCAGCCGCTCCCGTGCCCCGGGCCGCGTCCCGCGCGGCGTACCTGCGCCACCCGGTCACGGTCGCGACCGCGCTCGCCGCGCTCACCCACATCGTCTGGTTCTTCGTCTTCGCGAACAGCGGCGGCGACCTCGCCGCGCAGGACGCGTGGGCCGAGTTCGTGGGCCGGCACCCGGACTCGGCGTACAACCTCGCCTGGTACGGCGGGATGCACCCGGTGTCGTACAGCGTGGTGTCCCCGTACCTGATGTCGCTGCTCGGCGTGCGAACGACGATGATGATCGCCGGTACGGTGTCGGCGGCGCTGACCGCGCTGATCCTGGTCCGCGTACGGGCCGTCCGCAACCCACTGGCGTGCTCGCTCGCCGGGGTGTTCGCGTTCCTGTGCAACGCGCTGTCCGGCCGCGTCACCTTCGGCCTCGGCATGATGTTCGCGCTGGGCGCGGTGGCCGCCGTCTTCTGCTGGCCCCACCGGTGGCGCACCAAGCGGTGGGCCAAGGCCGCCGTCGCGGCGCCGCTCGCGGGGCTGGCGACCGCCGCGAGTCCGGTGGCCGGGCTGTTCCTGGGGGTCGCCGCGGCGGCGCTGTTCCTCAACAAGCGGCGCCCCGGCGCGTACGCGCTCGGTCTCGCGCCGGTCGTCGTGGTGGCCCTGTCGTCGTGGCTGTTCCCCTTCTCCGGCACGCAGCCGATGTCCTTCGGGTCGACGATGCTGCCGTTCGCCTTCGGGGTCCTCGTCCTCGTCCTCGTACCGGAGGACTGGCGCACGGTCCGCACCGGTGCGGCGGTGTACGCGCTCGGGACGCTCCTCACCTGGCTGATCGACTCACAGATCGGGTCGAACGTCTCCCGGCTGCCGATGCTGTTCGCGGGGGTCGTGCTGCTGGCCGCCCTGCCGTACACCGCTCGCCGTACGCGCAAGTGGTACGCCCTCGTCCTCGCCTTCACCGTCCTGAACGTGTGGATCGGCTTCAAGAGTGCCGACGACATCATCCGCACCGCCCCGGACGCGTCGTGGGCCCGGGAGGCCGCGCCGCTGATCAACCAGCTCCAGCAGCTCGGGGCGGAGAAGGCGCGGGTGGAGGTGGTCCCGGCGCGCAGCCACCGGGAGGCGTCGGCGCTGACCCCGTACATCAACCTCGCCCGGGGCTGGAACCGCCAGGCGGACATGGAGCGCAACCCGGTCTTCTACGACGACACGCTCAACTCCGCCACCTACCGCGACTGGCTGCACCGGTGGGCCGTCCACTACGTCGTCCTGCCCAAGGGCGATCCGGACACCGGTGCCGAGCAGGAGGCGGAACTGGTCAAGGACGGCCAGCCGTACCTCCGCCCGGTGTGGTCCGACGCCAACTGGCGGCTGTTCGCCGTGCAGGACCCCACACCACTGGCCGACCCGCCGGCGACGGTGGTCCGCGCGGGCGCCGGCGAGGTGACCATCCGCGTCGGCACGGCGGGGCGGGTGCTGATCCGGGTGCCGTACTCGCCCTGGCTGGCCCTCCTCGACGAGGAGGGCAAGAAGGTGGAGCCGCCGGAGGAGACCGAGGCGTCCCGGCAGCGCGCGGACGACGCCCCCAAGTCCTTCGTCAATCTCCACGGTTGCCTGCTGAAGGCGGAGGAGGACAGGGAGGGCGACGAGTGGACGGAGCTGCTCGCGCCGAAGCCGGGGGTGTACCGGCTGGCCGCACCGTACAAGATCTTCCCGCGCGGCACGCCGTGCCCCGAGGAATTGCGCTGACCCTCACGGTTACCGCGAGTCGCGCTGCATAGTGGTCGGCCATGGCGAGCGTACGTACTGTGCTGGCAGCGGGAATCGTCGTGGCCGCGGGCTGCCTGACCGCGGCCGTATTCCTGCTGGGCGGCGGCGACGACCGGCCCGACACCGACCGGGGCGGCCGGCTGCCGGGGCAGAGCCTGCCGTCCCGCATCGCCCCGGTGCGTCCCCCCACCTACACGGCATGGGCGGGCCCGGGGTGCAGGACCGGAACGACCTACCGCGAGCAGGGCCGGTTCGAGAACGGTGACGCCGCCTGGTACACGGTGGACTCCGGCGGCTTCCGGGGCGGCGGGTGCGACGGCCGGTTCACCGCCCTGCCGATGTCGGGCAGTGCGAACAGGGACGGTACGGGCACGGCGACATGGACCTGGCCGGTCGGAACGGACTACGAGCGGTGCGCCCTCGCGGTGTACGTTCCGAAGGGCCCACGCGACATCGATGTCGCCGGCGACCCCACCGTCTACCGGGTCCTCGCCGACCCGGACGACCGCTCCTCCACGTACGCCGTCTTCGGCGTCCTCCAGACCATCCACCGCGGGAGCCTGGTCCAGGTCGGCACCTACCCGGTCAAGTCCCCCACCTTCACGGTCCACCTCACCGACCGCGGCCGCGACTGGGGCGACCGCTCCCTGACCGGCGCCCACCACGCGGCGGCCCAACTCCGCCTCACGTGCGGCGACTGACGGTGTGGCCGGGGGACGGGCGGCCCAGCGCCAGCCGTGCCACGCGCGGCCAGTCGGCCGTCGCCCCGCCCGCCCGGGGCGTGCCGGGGCGACGGCGCGGAACCCGCACCCGGAGGGCCCCGGGGGCGCTGCGGCACACCACGGGTGACGGCAGAACGACGTGTTCCCCGTCGATGCCCACCGGGAGGGTGGCCGTGTCGGCCTCGACGACGACCTCCTCTGCGCTCAGCCGGATGAGGCCTCCGGAGCGCGGGCCGCGCACGATGCGAGCCGCCTGGGCGGTGTTGGCGACCCGGACGCACACCACGCCGAGGAGCCCCGAGTCCAGCCGCTCCCTGCGCCCGGGACGGGCCGCGTCGACGGCACGCCCGTAGGGATTGTTGCTGACGAGCAGTGCCTGAAGTCCGTCGACGTCCGTCCCGTCGGCCCGCGTCCGCAGCCTGGGCGCCTCCTCGCCGGTGAGGAGGCCGGGGAGGGTGCGCAGGGTCGTGCGTGCTTTGGCGTCCCGGTACGCGGGGTCGGTGACGACGAACGCGTACATGCCGAACGAGGCGTTGTTGACGAACACCCGGTCCGCCGCGTACCCGAGGTCGACGCGGATTTCGACGCCGTCGGTCAGGGCCTCCAGGGCCGCCGCCGGATCGTCGCGGTCCAGACCCAGATCGAGGGCGAAGTGGTTGCGGGTCCCGGCGGGCACCACCACGAACGGCACGTCGTGGCGCGCCGCGACCTCGGCCACCAGCGCCTGGGTGCCGTCGCCTCCCGCCACCGCCAGGAGATCGGCTCCCTCGGCGACGGCCTGCCGGGCCAGTTGGACGACGTCCTGGCCCGCGTCGAGCAGGGCGACCCGGCACCCCGCCGCCTCCGCCTTCTCCACCAGGCCGAAACGGCCCACCTTGCCGCCCCCGGAGCGCGGATTCATCAGGATCCACGGGGCCCGCGGCGCCCCGGCGACAGGGCGCCCGGCGGCGGGGTCACCGGGCGCCACAGCCGTACGCGCCGCCGTGACGGCCAGCACCCACAGGGCCAGGGACACCACGGCCGGCCAGAGCATGCCGAACGCGGCGTACAGGGCGAGGACGGCGACCGGCGCGGCCAGTGACAGGGCCACCCCGAGGGCGCGGAGCGGACCGGTGTGGGCCAGGGCCCACCACACGCCGACGGCCGCGAGCGCCAGCCCGGCGATGCCGGCCGACGCCCACAGCACGCTCCGCAGACCCGCGGCGACGAGCGGCACCAGGATGCTTGCCAGGAGGGCGAGTACGGCGAGGCGGGCCGGTCCGGCCCTGCCCTCGCGTACGGTCGTGGCCTCGGCCCGACCCGCTTGCCCCATGTGCTTGTGCTCCGTGTGCCTCGACTGCCCGCCGTGTCGTTCCACCGGCCCTTACTCCTTCGAGGACTCCGTACGCCTCACACGTTCCGCGACGGGCGTTCCCCGGACAGGTCGTAGGAGTCGTCACGGCGGACGCACAGGGCCCAGATGACGAAGGCCGAGAAGGCGATCATCACGATCGACCACACCGGGTAGTACGGCAGGGAAAGGAAGTTGGCGAGGATGACGAGTCCGGCGATGGCCACGCCGGTGATGCGCGCCCACAGCGCGGCCTGGAACAGCCCGATGCTGACGATCACGGCGATGACGCCCAGGATGAGGTGGATCCAGCCCCAGCTCGTGAGGTCGAACTCGAACACGTAGTTGGGCGTCGTGACGAAGACGTCGTCCTCGGCGATGGCCATGATGCCCCGGAAGATGTCGAGCATCCCGACGAGGAAGAGCATCACGGCCGCGAAGGCCGTCAGACCGGTCGCCCATGCCTGCTTCGCCGGGGGGACCGATCGGGTGTGTGTCGCGGTCATCTTGCGCCTCGTTTCGTGGTGTGCGGTTTCAGCGGCCGGCGGTGCGGCCGGTGGGACCCGAGTGCTCGGCCGGACCGTGTCCGGCAAGGACCAGTTCCTTCGCCCTGCGGAACTCCTCGTCCGTGATGTCGCCCCGGTCGCGGATCTCGGACAGCTTCGCGAGTTCGTCGACGCTGCTGGACCGGCCCCCGGCCGCGGTCTGCCTGATGTAGGCGTTGAACTCCTCCTGCTGCGCGCGGGCCTGCGCCGCCTCGCGGCGGCCCATGTTCTTGCCCCGGGCGATCACGTAGACGAACACCCCGAGGAAGGGCAGGACGATGCAGAACACCAGCCAGCCGGCCTTCGCCCCACCGCTCATGGAGTCGTCACGGAAGATGTCGAGGATGATCCGGAACAGCAGGACGAACCACAACACCCACAGGAAGAAGACGAGCATCGTCCAGAAGGCGCTCAGCAACGGGAAGTCGTACGCCAGGTAGGTCACTGCGCTCATGTCCGTCCTCCGTCCAGGGCGCTTGCCCGGCAGCGGTTCTGTGCCGTTCCAGGGTGCCCACGGTCACCACCGGACGGCCTCACCCGGCGAGGGTGAGTGTGCGCGGCGGGTGAGGCGTCCCGGCCGGCCCGCTCCCGCCGTCGCGTCAGCGGCCCGTCCGCCCGCGGCGGCGGAGTGTGGCGGCCGTCCGGTACCAGGAGGTGGAGGCCACGTACTCGCCCAGTGCCAGGCCGGAGACGGCCACCAGGAACACGGCGATCAGCCAGGAGAGGAACGTGAAGACGGGGCCCAAGGGCCCGAACTCGTCCAGGCTGCGTTCCATGGCGGTGGGCATCAGCAGACGGGCGGCCCTGCTCAGCAGGACCGTACCGGCGCCCGCCAGCAGCGCTCCCGGCACCAGGCTCCGCCAGCCGACCCGGCCGCCCAGCAGCAGGTGCTGCGACCACCACCACAGCAGCGTCGCCGAGCCCACGGACAGCACCAGCCCCGTCACCGGGCCCCCGCCGAAGCCGCCGCGCAACGGCGCCTGGAGCAGGAGGAAGGCCAGCCAGACGACCAGCCACAGCAGCCAGCGCCAGACCGCGGCCCGCAGCGGTGCGCGCGGCAGGTGCCAGCACCGCTCGCACACCGCCTGAAGGGCCCGGCTGAACGCCGTGGCCGACAGGAGCGTCACCACCACGCCCACCGCCCCGGCGGTGTTCCGCGGCGTGCCGGTCGCGGAGAACACCTGGCGCATCTCGTCGAGGGTGTCGCCACCCATTCCCAGCACCGCGCGGAGCGAGTCGGCCAGCAGGTCCTGCATCCAGTCGGGGGCGAACGCCGCGACCGTCATCAGCAGCGGGAGCGCGGTCAGGAAGGCCTGCGCGGCCAGCCGCACGGAGCCCTCCACGATGTTGAGCGCCGACAGCCGGGACAGCAGCCGGGCCGCGGGCCCCGAACGCAGGCGCGCGGCGAGCCGTCCCGCGCGCCCGCGGGACGGCTCCCGCTCCGGAGGTCCGGGGTCCCGGACCATGACTCACGGGACCGCCCGGCCCGCCGTCGGACCCGCAGGACCGTCCGGCGGGCGGTTGGTGGTCCCGTCCGGCGGTCCGCCCGTCGGTCCGTGCGTAGGTCCGTCCGTTGGTCCCTGCGTTGGTGCGTGCGTCGGTCCGTCCGTTGGTCCCTGCGTCGGTCCGCCCGTCGGTCGGTCCGACGGTCCGTCGGCCGGTCCGCCCATCGTCCCGTCCGCCGGTCCGGCCGCGGCCGCGAGGATCGCCAGGACGAGTACGACGACCAGGGCGATGCCGAGAACGAGCGCCACCACTCCGACCGAGGGGTGGTTCCACAGCACCAGCGTCAGCGCTCCGGCCGCGATGACGGCGCCGGTGGTCCACGCCCGGTGCCCCGCCAGCCAGCGTCCCGTGGACCCGGTCCGCACTCCGGCGCCGTGCAGGGCCCGGCCGGCGGCCGTCGTTCCCCGGTCCGTCGTCCCTCGTACGGCGCGGGCGGGACGCCCATGGCCGTAGAGATACGCGACCAGCGCGACGACCACCGCCACGACCAGCAGGGTGCGCGTACTGTCACGCAGGAACCGGACGAACGTGTCGAAGATCGCCGCCGCCGCGTCGGTGGGCAGCGCCGCGGGCGGGACCGAGTCCAGATAGACCCGTCTGACCAGGGCCAGGGCGACGAGCAGCACCACCATCATCACGCCGACGCCCGTCGCCGTGACCATCAGCATCGCCCGGTGCGCCGGCGCCGTCCACACCGCGAGCACGGCGAGCACCACGGTCAGGACGGGCAGCCAGACACCGAGGACGTCCAGCAGCCGCATGGTGTCCTGCGCCTTGCCCAGTTGCTCCGTCTCGAACAGCGTGATCGTCCGGTCGGTGTCCGGGATGGCGGAGGCCTTCTCGAAGCCCGCGGCCACGAGCCGCTCCCGGGCCTGGTCGACGACCTCGCCCACATCCAGCTGGATGGTTCCGCCCTCGGCGCGCAGGGCGCCCTCGCCGTCCCCGGTGAGCATGTTCACCACCGCCGCGTGCGACCGCCGGTTGGCGCCTTCCCACGCCTGCTGGAAGGTGTCGCTGGTGATCACCCGCGTGATCGTGCGGTCCACGACGGTCCTGACCGCGTTCTGCAGCGGAGCGGTGAGGGCTCCGGCCCCCTCCACCACGCGGGGTGGTGCCCCGGCGTCCTGGAGGGCCTTGGCGAGCGAGTCCGTCACCGCCTTGACGTCCACATTGGCCACCACGCGGTCCGTGAGCCGGTTGATCACGGCCTCCTGCACGGGGGGCTCGGACGCCAGCGGCGCGACGGTCTCCACGTACCTGTCGGTGTCGGAGACCGTGTCCTGGACCCAGGCCGCGACCACGGCCAGGGGGGCGAGCAGCAGGGTCAGCAGGAGCAGGACCGACGCGCCGGCCCGGCGCACCCCCCGGTGGCGCACCGCCGCGTGACGGCGCAACCGCTCGTACTCCGCCCGCTCGTCGGCGGTCATGACGTGCTTCGGGGTCGCGGATCCGCCGGAGTCCGGCGGACCCGGGGTCACGGCAGGGTTCATGAGTGCTGCCTTCCGTCCAGGGCCGGGTCGCGGCCGGGGGCGCGCGCCGGGCCCTTCGGTTGCGGTGTCAGGCCGTCCCGGCGGGGGCGTGCGGGCCGGGGCGCGTCTTGCGGAGCATGGCCCGCCACGCGAGGGCGACCACCGCCTCGGCCAGGCCGAGCAGGACCAGCCACAGGCCGAGCAGCCGGGTCAGGGCCTGGGCCGACTCGGTCGGCAGGGCGAGGACCACGATCCCCGCGACGATGCCGAGCAGCGCGGAGCCCAGGACGATGCCGCGGTGCGGCAGGTCCGCGGCGGTGAGGGCCGCGTACAGGGTGAGGATTCCGGAGACGAGCCAGACGGCCCCGACGATCAGCGAGAGCGCGGCGATCGTCTGCAGGGGGTTCCGCAGGCACAGCACCCCGGCCAGGAGGTACAGCACGGCCAGGAGCAGCGCCGGCAGCCGTTCGTGGCCCCCGCGCGCGAAGACGTCCACGAACCGGAACGCCCCGATCACCAGCAGGTACAGACCGATGAGGACGGCCAGGACGTGCAGGGTCGCCTCCGGCCAGACCAGTACGAGGACACCCGGCACCAGCGTGGCGGCCGCCGAGCCGAGCAGCCAGGTCCAGGAGCGCCCGAGCCGCGCGAGTGCGTCGGCGGGATCACCCCTCGGGCCAGGGGCCGTCCCGTCGGGCCGGTGTTCCTGTCCGGTGCGCGATGCCGGACCACGCGGCATGGTCATGGCTCCTCCTCGCGTGATCGGCGGTGTGCGGTGTGCGGTGTGCGGTGGGCGGTGGTGTTCGGTGTGCGGTGTCCCGTGGGTGGGGGACCTGACCGCCCCAGGGTCACGCCCGTCACGGGGGGCCGGGATCACCCACCACGGGTGATCCCTCGGCGCCGTCGTGGCGGTGAGGTGGGAATCGGTCGGCGCGCGGCCGGGTGGAGCGAAACGGAGCGAAGAGATACGAGATGAGCGACCCGAGCACAGACCGCACGGACCGGACGCCGTCCGGGCCGGACGCGCCCCGGTGGCCCCGTCCCGGCCGGAGGGCGTTGGTCGTGTCCGTCGTCCGCACCGTGTTCATAGCCGTCGGCCTCGTCACCGCCTACTACCTGCTGCCCCTGGACGACCGGGGCACGGCCGGGGCGTCGGCACTGCTCGTCGGCGGTCTTGCGGCGGTGCTGCTGGTGTTCGGCTGGGAGGTACGGGCCATCGTCCGCTCACCCCATCCGCGGCTGAAGGCCGTCGAGGCCCTTGCCGCCACGCTGGTGCTGTTCCTCGTCCTCTTCGCCGGCGCCTACTACCTGCTGGACCGCTCCTCCCCGGGCTCCTTCAGCGAACCGCTGACCAGGACGGACGCCCTGTACTTCACTCTGACCACGTTCAGCACCGTCGGCTTCGGGGACATCGCGGCACGGTCACAGACCGGGCGAGTGCTGACGATGCTGCAGATGTTCGGCGGGCTGCTGCTCGTGGGGGTCGCCGCGCGGGTGCTCGCGGGCGCGGTCCAGGCGGGGCTGCGCCGACAGCGGCGAGAGCCGCCGGACCAGGAGGCCGGACCATGACCGTAACCAGCGCTTTCACCCCGTCCCTGTCACCGGCCGAGCGAGCGGCGTACGGCAGGGACGCGCGCAAACGCGCCTCACGCTCGTGCCACGGCTGGTACGAGGCGGCGCGGCGACGGCCCGACCCCATCGAAGTGATCGAGCGCCAGTCAGCCGACAGAGTGCCGGAGTTGGTGCCCATCCGCTACGGCCGCATGCTGGAGTCGCCGTTCCGCTTCTACCGCGGCGCCGCCGCCATCATGGCGGCGGACCTGGCGCCCCTGCCCAGCACCGGCCTCCGGGTGCAGCTCTGCGGTGACGCCCACCCGCTGAACTTCCGGCTGCTCGCCTCGCCCGAGCGCCGTCTGGTCTTCGACATCAACGACTTCGACGAGACCCTGACCGGGCCGTTCGAATGGGACGTCAAACGGCTGGCGGCCGGCTTCGTGACGGCGGCCAGGGCGAACGGCTTCTCGCTCAAGGAGCAGAACAGCACCGTGCGGGCCTGTGTGGGGGCGTACCGGCAGCGGATGCGTGAGTTCGCCGGCATGCGCACGCTGGACATCTGGTACGCCCAGGACGACGCCGACCGGATGCGGGAGCTGCTGGCCTCGTCGATGGACAAGGAGGCCAGGCGCCGTACCGCGAAGGCCACGGCGCTGGCCCGTACGCGTACGCATCTCGAGGCCTTCGCGAAGCTCACCCGCGTCACGGCCGAGGGGCGGCGCATCGCCCCGGACCCGCCGCTGATCATCCCGCTGGACCAGTTGTCGGCCAACCCGTCCGGGGCCGGGCGGGAGGGCGACTTCCAAGCCCTCCTGGACGGGTACGCGCGGACCCTGCCGTCCGAGCGCCGGCACCTGTTGCGCCACTACCGCCTGGTGGACATGGCCAGGAAGGTGGTGGGCGTGGGCAGTGTCGGTACGCGCTGCTGGGTGCTGCTCCTGCTCGGCAAGGACGACGACGATCCCCTGCTGCTGCAGGCCAAGGAGGCCCAGGAGTCGGTGCTGGCGGCCCACACGGGCGGCGAACGCTACGACAACCAGGGCCGCCGGGTGGTGGCCGGGCAGCGCCTGATGCAGACCACCGGTGACATCTTCCTCGGCTGGACGCACGTCGTCGGCCTCGACGGGCAGGACCGGGACTTCTACGTGCGCCAGCTCTGGGACTGGAAGGGCATCGCACGGCCCGAAACCATGGGGCCGGGCCTGCTCGCCCTCTTCGGCCGGCTGTGCGGGGCGTCCCTGGCACGGGCCCACGCCCGCTCGGGCGATCCCGTCGCCCTCGCCGCCTACCTGGGCGGCAGCGACCGCTTCGACCGGGCGCTGACCGAGTTCGCGCAGTCCTACGCCGACCAGAACGAGCGCGATCACAAGGCGCTGGAAGCCGCCTCCCGCTCCGGCCGGATCACGGCGGAACGGCCCTGACCCCGAGGGGCGCCGGGGGAGACGTCTGAGGGGCGCCGGGGGGCCGGCCGCCGTGGGGAGCGAGCCGTGTCGAACGGTCCGCCGGGCCCGTACGGTTCCGTGGGGTCTGAGCGATCCGCCGGGTCCGTACAGACAGGCGGGTCCGAACGGCCCACCGGGCCCCAAGGGCCCCACGGTCCGCCGGGGCCGCACGGTCCGCCAGGCCCGCACGGTCCGCCAAGCCCGTACCTGGTCGCCGGGCCCGTCACTCCGGCATCGGCCGCATCTCCACGACACGTAGTCCCAGTGACTGGCAGCGCGCCAGCAGCCCGTACAGGTGCGCCTCGTCCACGACGTGGCCGAACAGGACGGTCTGGCCGGACATCACCACATGTCCCAGCTCCGGAAAGGCTTTGGCCAGCGTTTCCGACACGTGTCCCTCGACTCGGATCTCGTAGCGCACAAGCTGTCCCCTCACGGACTGCCCGGGACGGGTGGGCGGCACCCTTCCCCACGATCGTCCGCCTTCCTGCTCCCTCCGGACCTCACCCGGTACAGGTGACCCTTCGCCCGGTGGCGGATGTCCCGGGCGGGCACGTCCTCAATGCGTCAACACGATCTTGAAGGAGACGATCAGCAGGCCCAGCAGGAGATTGACCGACGCGGTGGCGGCCATCAGCCGCCGGGAGGCACCGGCGCGGCGGGCCGCGGCCACCGACCACCCCACCTGACCGGCCACGGCGACGGCGAGGGCCAGCCAGAGGGCACCTCGCACGTCCAGCCCCAGCAGCGGGCTGACGGCCACCGCGGCGGCCGGCGGGACGGCGGCCTTGACGATGGGCCACTCGTCGCGGCACGCCCGCAGCACGACCCGGCGGTCCGGTGCCTGCTGAGCGAGGCGCGCCCCGAACAGGTGGGCGTGCACGTGCGCGATCCAGAACACCAGACTGGTGAGCATCAGCAGGAGCACCAGCTCGATACGGGGCAACGAGCCCAGGGAGCCGGCGCCGATCACCACGGAGGCGGCGAGCATGGACCCGTACACCGCGCCCGTGTAGTCGGCGTGGGCACGGCGCTCGGCGCGGCTCGCCCGGCGGGCGGTGGCCGCCCCGGTTCCGGTTCCGGTTCTGGACACTTGGCCGGTCCTTCCGACTCAGCGCGCCGACCCGGCGTCTCCGGCCGGCGCGTCACCGTCCGGAGCATCGCCGTCCGGCCGCGGCGCACGGTTCTGCCGGGCGGCGGTCGGCAGGTGCGGTGTGATCAGGAAACTGGCGAGGGCGATGCCGCCGGTGGCGAGGATCGCCGCCTTCAGGCCGTCCAGCTGCGCGGCGGCGTAGGAGTCCGCGACGGCGTCGACCTCGGACGGCGGCAACCCGGCACGCTCGGCCGCCGAGCGCACCTGATCGGTGGGGACGAAGGAAACCCCGGCCTGGAGGGAGACACCGACCTGCTCACGGGTCTGCTCGGACAGCTGCGGGTTGTCCGCCACCTGTGTGGTGAAGGCATGGGCCAGCGCACCGATGAGGATCGACCCGATGAGCGCGGTGCCCAGCGCCGAGCCCAGGTTCTGTGCGGTGAACTGGAGCCCTCCGGCCTCACTGCGTTCCTCCTCGCCGACGCCGGACTGGACGACGTTGCCCAACTGCGAGGCGAGCAGCCCGACGCCCACGCCCAGCAGGGCCATGGCTCCGGCGAACTGCGCGTCGTCGATGACCGGGTCGACGGTGGCCAGCAGCCAGACGACGGCGGCCGCCAGGGTCAACAGGGCCAGCCGGACCACCCGGCGCGGCCCCCACACCCGCCCCAGCGAGGACGCGCACAGGGACGTCACCAGCATGGTGGCGGACACCGGCAGCAGACGGAGTCCCGTCTGGAACGCGTCGAAGCCCTGCACCACCTGCAAGTACAGCGGAATGGTGAAGAACAGCCCCAGCAGGATGAGGTTCTGGCTCAGCAGCGCCATCAGGCCCGACCGCAGCACGGGCCTGCGCAGCAGGGACAGGTGGACGAGAGGGTCGACGCCCTTCTCGTCCCGGCGTCGCTCCCAGTGCCGGAAGACGGCCAGGACGGCCGCCCCGGCTCCGACGACGAACAGTGTCGGGGCGAAGCCGAGCACGGTGAAGGGAGGGTTGCGGGGCTGCACCCACCCCCAGGTGCTGCTCTGCAGCACACCCAGCACGCACAGCGCCAGTCCGGTCGCCGAGAGCACGGCACCGACGCCGTCCAGCCGGGGACGTCGACCGGAGGGTGCCGGTGTCGGGATCCACCGGCGGCACAGCAGGACGGCCAGGACGACCACCACCTCGCCCGCGAACACCAGCCGCCAGGTGAGGTACGTCGTCACCCAGCCGCCGAGCAGCGGGCCGACCGCGATCCCGGCCCCGGCGAGCCCCCCGATGACCGCGTAGGCGACGGCCCGGTCCCGGCCTCGGTAGGACTCCGCGACGAGGGCGGCCATGGCGGGCAGCACCATGGCGGCTCCGAGTCCCTCGATGACGGACCAGCCAAGGGTCAGCACCCACAGGGTGGGGGCCAGGGCTGTGAGGGTCGACCCCACGGCGTAGACGACCAGTCCCAGAAGGAACATGCGTCGGCGCCCCAGGATGTCCCCGAGCCTGCCGCCGATGAGCATGAATGCCGCCATGACCAGTGCGTACAGGGTGATGACGGCCTGGATGGCGGTGACTTCCGTGTCGAAGTCCTCGACCAGCTGACTGATGGACACGTTCATGACCGAGGTGTCGAGGACCATCAGGAACTGTGCCGTACCGAGGACGGCCAGAGCCCGCCAGTGCTTCACGGTGTCCACCTCGCGGAGTAGGCCCGGTACGCCGGCGGAACCGGCCGGACAGCGGCCTGCACTCGGCCCGCCGCTCCTCCCCATCGGAGCGGAAGCGTGCGCCTCGTGCCTCACCCGCCGCGGGGGAAGGGGCGCCGGACCTTCTCGCCGAGGCGCCCACCGACGCGCACCGACCGCCCGCGCTCACGGACGGGCCACCGACCCGGTGCTCACGGACGGGCCACCGACGCGCCACCACACTCGCTTACGCGTCCCCCCACTCACCGGCGCCCCGGCCACTCACTCCCGCGCCCCCACACTCGCCTACGCGCCACCCCACTCGCTTAGGCGCCCCCACTCACCCGCACGCCCCCACTCACCCCCGCGCCCTCACTCACCCGCGCCCCCCATTCACCCCCGCACCCCCCACTCACCCGCGCCCCGGCCACTCACCCCCGAGCGACATCACAGCAGCCGCAGCTCGCGGGCGCGGCGGACCGCGTCGCTGCGACGGTTCACCGCCAGCTTTCGGTAGGCGCTCTTGAGGTGGGTCTTCACCGTGTTCACCGACACGTACAGGTCGGCGGCGATCTCCTCCGTCGACATCATCCGCGCGAGCCGCTCCAGGACATCGCGCTCGCGCCCGCTCAGTTCCGGTGCGACGAGTGGTGGTGGCAGCGGCTCCTGCCGGGGCCGCTCCTCCCGGGGCGCCGGGCCGGGCGTGAGCCAGCCCGCCGCCAGCTCGTGCAACGGTGCCGTGGCGAGGAGGGGCCGGATCCACGCTCCGGCGTCGAGGAACGGACGCCGCAGCCGCTCGCGCCGCGCGTCGAGGAGCGCCCGCCCCACGAGTCTGCGGGCGGTGGCGGTGTCTCCCGCGCCCTCCGCTGCCTGCGCCCTCACCAGGGCTGCCCTCACGTTCACCGCCGGACCGGTCCGGCCGTCGGTACGGATGCTGTCGAGCAGGTCCATGGCGGCGTCGGCCCGCCCCGCGGCGAGTTGGATCGCGGCGGCCTCCGCGGCGCACACCGGCTGGTCGCCCGTCACTCCGCGGAGCCCCTCGGCCGCCTCGTCGGGCCGTCCCTCGGCCAGGTCGACGGCGGAGGCGACGAGCGCCTCGTAGCCTGCCGCCCAGGGAGACGCCATGACGGGGGAGAGGGCCGGATCCGCCGCCTCGACGGCGGCCCGGGTCTCGCCCCTGGCCAACAACAGACGAGCGGTGGCGAGGGCTCGCCCCGCCGCGGGCACCGGGTCGCGTGTGCCGGGGGGAAGCTGTGCCGTCTCCTCGAGAAGGACCTGGGCCCGGCCGAGTTCATGGCGGTCGACGGCCACGGCGGCCAGGACCAGCCGTTCGATGCCGGAGCCGGACGGCTGGGGCAGGCCGACCCGCTCCGCCTCGGACACCGCTGCCAGGGCCTTGCGCTCCGCCCGGCCGAGCCAGCCGTTCAGATAGTCGAGCAGGGCCAGGTGTCCCATCGCCTCGCCCCGCGGCAGCACGGTGGAGTCTCCGCCCGGAGTGCCGACCACGGCGGTCAGGGCGGCGTGCGCGTCCTCGAAACGCCCGGCCCACAGGCGGGCCGATCCCAGATGGGTCAGCAGCAGAGCGGTGAGCTCGGGATGCTTGTCGAGGAGGTACGCCGGGACCTCTCGCCGCAGTTCGTCGGCCGCCTCCGCGGCGTCCTCGCCCCGTGGGGGACATCCGGTGAGCCGCGCGGCCAGCGCCTCCAGCAGCGCACAGCTCAACCGGGCGGCCGCCGCGTCGGGCGCGTCGTCGTCCAGGCGCTCCTCGACGTGGCGCAGACGGGCCAGGCCGTGACCGACGTCGCACCGGGACAGGTCGCGGGCCGCGCGTACGAGGTCCGTCGCCGGACTGTCGGCCTCCGGCCCCATGCGGGAGAACAACTGGGCCAGGTCGCCCGAGCACAGGCCGGTGAAGAGCTGGCCGATCGCCAGGTCGTCGACGAGGGCGCCGGCGGCGAGGTCCCAGTCCTCCGCGGCGGCCCCGTGGACGAGTGTCTCCAGCAGGAAACCCGAACGACGCAGCCACATCGCGGCCCGCCGGTGCAGTTCCGGCTCCAGCCCGGGCATGCGTTCGCGCAGGTGGGCTCGGAGTATCTCTCCGAACAGCGGGTGGAGTTGGTACCAGGAGTGCCCGAGGTGTTCGACGAACGCGTTGTCCCGGCACAGCGCGGCGAGGAGGGGCTCGGCGTCGGACCGGAGGGTCAGCGCGTTGGCCAGTTCCGGACAGAAGCGGTCCAGGACGCTGACGCGCAGCAGGAGGTCCTGTGTCTCCTCCGTCCTTCCCTTGAGGACCTCGGCCAGCAGGAAGTCGGCGACCGTGCTGTGGCCCGCCTCGAACTCCTTCAGGTAGAGCTCCGGATCGGCGCTCTCCCGCGCGGCCAGGACGAACAGGCGCAGACCGGCGGCCCAGCCCCGGGTGCGGTCCACCAGGCCGCGGGCGGCGTCGGCGGGAAGGCGCAGACCGTGCAGCTCCAGCAGGGCGGCGGTCTCCTCCGGGGTGAAGGCCAGCTCGGCGGCGCGGATCTCGGTCAGCTCGTCGGCCGCCCGGTAGCGGTGCAGCGGCAGCAGCGGTTCGGTGCGGGTGACGAGGATGAGGCGCAGTCCCCGCCCGGCGTGGTGCAGGACGAACTCCAGTTGCTCCGCGACCTCCGGAGCGGACACGCGGTCGTACTCGTCGAGTACGAGGACGACGGGCCGCTCGCGTTCGTTCAGGTCGGCGGCGAGCGCCGCCAGCAGTTTGCGGTCCACTCCGGCCGCGTCCGCGGGCGTCCCCACCGCGTCGGACGCCGGCGCGCCGCAGGCACGCAGGGCCTGGAGGACGTACGCCCAGAACACCCCGGGCCGCCGGTCCCCCGCCTCGGCGGTGAGCCAGGCGACCGGCCGGCGCAGCCCGGCGGCCCAGTCGGCGGCCAGCAGGGTCTTACCGGCTCCGGCCGCGCCGTTGAGCAGGGTCAGCGGGGTGTCGAGCGCCTGGTCGAGGTGGTCGACGAGCCGCTGCCGCCGCAGGAAGGTGGTCGGCCTCGCCGGGAGGGCGAACCGGGTGCGCAGAAACGGGTCTCCGAGGGGATCGGAGGAGGGAACGGTCGGTCTTCCGGTGTTGTCGTAGGTCTCGGCCACGGCGCTCATCACCCCCTGTCCGCCAGGGTCACGTCATGGGCAACGCGCTCTGCTCCCAGCATCCCAGCCTTCCCGCCCCGGCGCGCGGCACGCCGTGGCGGGACGGCTCGTACCGCCTTCACCTGCGCATACGCCAGGTCCACCGAGGCGCGTCCGCCCCGCGTGCGCCCGTCACCCGCCGCTCGGCCGGAAGGCGTGGAGCGTGTCCCCACCCGCCTGGATGACGCCGTAGCTGCTCTCCGGAACCTCGTTCCAGGCGCCGGGGAGGTCGCCCAGCGGTTCGGAGACGACGAGACGGGTCTCTGCGGAGATCTGCCGCAGGAACGAGGCATCCGGGTGGAGCGCCCGCAGGGAATCCACCTTGGTGCTGAAGTACAACGACCGCGAGTGTCCCTCGCTGGAGTACCGGAAGGCCCATACGCGTTCGCCGTCGGACACCGCGACGGTCATCTGCAGCGGGTGCTCGACGCCGTGCGCGCGCCCCGTCGTCTCCACCAGGCCCGCCATCCGCGCCACGGCCCCGGGCGGGTCCTCCGCCAGGCCGAACGTGAGGGCCAGGAAGAACATGAGCTCGGAGTCGGTCGACCCCTCGATGTCGGAGTACAGAGCCGGATCGACGGCCATGGCGAGCTCCCTGCGGAGCAGGGGGAAGCCGTTGATCATCCCGTTGTGCATCCACATCCAGCGTCCGTGCCGGAAGGGGTGGCAGTTGCTCTGCTGTACGGCCGTCCCGGTCGAGGCCCTGATGTGCCCGAAGAACAGACCGGAGCGGACGTGGTCGGCGACCTCCTGCAGATTGCGGTTGTTCCACGCGGGGCCGACGTCCCGCAGCACCGCCGGGGTGTCCGTGTCCTGCGTGTACCAGCCGATGCCGAAGCCGTCACCGTTGGTCGTCTCCACGCCCAGACGGGAGTGCAGGCTCTGGTCGATCAGGGAGTGTTCCGGCTGGAACAGGACCTGGCTGAGAAGGACGGGCGTACCCGAGTAGGCGATCCAACGGCACATCGCGGATCCCCCGTTCCTGTAGCGGGAGTTGGCAGGAGCCGTGCTTCCGGCCGGCCCGACGGCGCGGTCTCTGACCTCGCCGCGCGCCCCGGATGCGGCATACAAAAAGACCGGCGGCGTCGTTGTGCGAGCAATCTCAGTATCGCGTGGCGCCACCCCTTCGGCACGCCGGTCGCGACCGCCCTCCGCCGTCCGGTGAACCGACGACGATCTCGATCGCCCGCGGCGCCACTCCGGCGGGCGGCCGGCGGGAGACCACAGCGGGAGGCCACCGGCCATGGACGCCGGAAGACCACCTACGAAAACTCGTAGGTGGTCTTCTCGCTGGTGCCCCCGGCAGGATTCGAACCTGCGACACCCGCTTTAGGAGATCATCCGGCCGATCTGCTGGCCAGCGGTGAGGTTTGCCTGCCTCCTGCGTATGGTGTGCGACCGGTCCTACAGGTACGGCAACGTGCGCTGGTGTTGCCGTCAGAGACTGCCGTCACTCCACTGCTTCGCCCGGCCCGCTCTAACCTACCGATCATTGCCATGGCCTGACATGGGGCCCTGACACTCCCACAGCGGATTCCAGAAGCGTCGCGGCACGTCGACGGGAATGGGGTCTGGTGCAAGGTACTGCCGTTCTGCACTCGGATCCACCGTTCTGGCCCCCACATTGCCTACTTAGCGAGGGCAGAGCGGTTGCACCACCGAGAGCGCGCGTCACAGCGCTGCTCACGATCCGCTAAACGCTCGTGCTCAAACGTTAGAGAGCTCGCTCCCAATGGGCGGCTCATCCGCCTCGGCTACGGCCGGCGTGATGTGGTGGAGGCCCGTTGCAACTTCGAGCGTGGATGATCAACGTGCGCTGATCTCCATCGTGGAGCACTGTGGAGGAAGGGGATGCGAACCCGACAAGAAATCGCAGATTCAACAAATCTGGTGATCTCATGGCGACGGTAGTGGTCCAACTTCCAGGTTCCGACCTCAAAGTGGCGCTAGAGATAGATGACACCGCCGAAGTATGGGACGGCGGCTGGGTAGAAGTAGGCGTAGCCGACCGACTCCTGGACTCCGGAGTCGATGCCCTTAAGCGAGGGATACTCGCCGCATCGAATTTGGCACAGATAGCCAAAGAGCAGATGACCGCGAGCGCTCTTAGTTATGAATCGGCGGAACTTTGCTTCGGTATTACTTTCATCGGCGGGGCTGACGTCAAGCTGGTGAAGGGGGAGGCGCAGGCTTCCCTAAACTTCACCGTTCACTGGAGCGGAAGCGAGAATGCGTAATCGCAGCAGCGGATTCGTAACTGTTGCACGCCAGCACGAAGCGAAGCATCGCGGGTGCGGGATTTACACGGTCAACGGTTATATCTTTACGGCGCTCCACGTCATCGAAAAGATACTCGATCGACCTGTTCAGTCATCCGACCGAGATGTCGCGCAGGTAGACATAAGGTTTCCATACGCGGATAGCCCCGCAGTTACCCAGGCGGCCACCCTCGTAAGATGGGAATCCGAGCATGACGATGTGGCGACGCTGCAACTTGACGGGCGAGGTCCCGAGGGCGTCGAGCCCTGCCGCTTGGCTGCCGACGTCGAAGACCTCACCGGACGTGAGGTGCGAATACAGGGCTGGACTGAGGTGTCCGGTCCAGTTTTCGTGTCGAGTGTGATTCTCGGCCAGCGGCCCTACTTTAGATATCAACTTGACAATTCTAAAATGACGGGCTTTTCCGTGAGTGAGGGGTTCAGTGGCGGCCCGGTATGGCTTGATAGGGCCGGAGGGGAGGCTTTGGTTGTCGGTATGATGGTGCGCGTAAACAGGGCTGCCCATGGCGTATCTGAAATGCTCTCAAGTGAGAGGATGGTTCAGCATTTTCCACCGATCGGAATCAAAAGTGCAAAGTTGCTATGGTTTCGAGATGAGGCCGTCCATTCCCTGCTTAGAGACCTGGCTAGACTGGAGAAGGATGGCCTACCAGAGGAAACAGGCAGTGCTGTTGATGAAGCATTGAATCTAATGTACCTAGAATTCTCCGATCTCGATGAACTCGCAGGATGGAGTATATCGCCTGGTCGGCGGATGCGGGATCTTCGCGATGGCTATCGCATATGGAACTCAAAAGCAAACCGCATGGAGCGTCGTGCGGTTTATGACGTCCTCGTCGAAAGAAAGGATGCGCTGCGATCGGAACTTGCCCGCTTTCGCGGTTTGATGGTTCAATATGGAGACATGGACAGGGTTGTCGATAGATCGGTTGAGCATCTTGGGCATCTTTCCAATAGTTACCCCCGTGTATTCCCTGAGACCGCCAAAATGGCAGAATGCTATAGCGGCATGTACGCCCACCTGTCAGCCGCTCAGTGAGCCGTGGTTAAAACCGCCCGGGCCCCCAAGTGAAGCGCCTCACTTGTTACCGTTGCGGGGCGCCATTTGCTGCGGCGTCGCCAGGTCGAAACGGAGCTAGCCCCCGGGAGAGGGCTCGTGAAGGTGCTACCTCTGAGTTCGTAGCGACGTTGTCGCCATTGTGAGCCATTCCCACACATTGGGCCGCGTTGGCCACAGGTCGGCCAAAGCAGCCCATGCACGGCCTATGCGGAACCCAGGGCTTCGGCCACCGCGGCCATGGCGGTTACGACCACATCGGCGCCCGCACGAGACCCGCTTTGCGCCGCGTTCGTCTTGGCCATCGCCATGGGCCTGCGGCGCGGGGAACTGGTGGGCCTGCGCTGGTCGGACGTGGACCTGGACAACCGGGTGTTGCACGTACGCCAGCAGACGCAGCGCCAGCGCGGCACGCTCTATGACGACGACCCCAAGAGCCGCCGCCAACGCGTCTTTCCGATGCCCGCGTTGTGCGTCGCGCCGCTGCGCCGGCACCGGCTTTAGCAGTGGTAAGCGTCCGCACGCACCGGTCTCACATGGTCGGAGAAGGGCTACGTGTTCGCCACGAGGGACGGTCGGCCGGTGGATCCCCGGAATGTCTACCGGTCGTTCACGCGGGTGGCTGCCGATGCGGGGCTGCGGGTGGTCCGGCTGCACGACGCCCGGCATGGTTGCGCCACGCTGCTGACGGCGGCCGGCGTCGCGCCGCGCGTGATCATGGAGATCCCCGGCCATAGCCAGATCAGCATCACGATGGACGTGTACACGCACGTCGTGCACGACCCCCAGCGGGAGGCGATCAGCCACATGGACCGCCTGCTCAGGCGCCGGCGACCGGCCGCCTGAGGGACGACTGCCGTCAAATGGTGCCGTCAAAAAGGCCCGGACCATGATCGGTCCGGGCCGTTTTGCCTGGTGCCCCCGGCAGGATTCGAACCTGCGACACCCGCTTTAGGAGAGCGGTGCTCTATCCCCTGAGCTACGGAGGCGGGAGGCGGGACCCAGTTGAGGAGCGCTGAGCCGCCGCGGACAGTGTAGCGGGTGGGTCGCGGTCGACACGGGGGGTATTCGGGCGTCTGCTCCGGCGAGGACGAGCCGGCCGGGTGGGAAGCGGGCGGCCGGGGTGCGGTGCCGGGGCTCGTGGGGCCGGCGGTCAGGCGTCCGCCGGCGCCGGGCCGTCGGCGGGCGTCGTCACCGCGACGCGTACCGCGCCGGTGGCCCCGGCGGCGACCTGGGCGACCGTGCCGTCCGCGGGGTGCCGGGCGACGACGGCGGGGGTGCCCCCATGCGTCGGGAGGTGGCGCACGCTCCATCCGGCCCTCCCGAAGTACGCCCGCGCGCGTGCCAAGGCCCGTACCGCCTCGTCCTCCCGCAGCGGCTCGGTCGACCAGGTGTGATGGACCGAGGTCCCGGACTCGTCGTGGACCGTGCTGAGACCCTCCCCGGGCTGGGTGGGCGCCGAACCGAGCCGCAGGGCGTCGTAGATCCGGCTGGAGTGGCCGAGGGCGCGGTGCCGAGCGGGGTCGTCGTCCCGCGGGTCCGTCAGTGCGGCGGGTTCGGCCGAGGCGGCCGCCGAGGACTTCCCCGGCGGGAGGAAGCAGGGCGACTTCACGGCGAGGGAGGCGAGGCCCTCGCCCTTGGCGCGGTCCACGACGCCGGTCACGGCGTCCAGCCAGAAGTCGTCGGGCTCCGTACGCATGTAGACCGACGGAAAGGGGCCGGCCCAGTCGTCCTCACCGGACGAGTTGTACGTGTAGCCCTGTTTCAGCCAGGCGTCTCGGGCCTGCCGCACCAGCTTGTGGGCCTCGGACCCGGGAACACCGGTCAGTTTGTAGGCGACGGTCACCTGCACCCGGTCGTCCGGGCCGTGATCGTCCCTGGCGATGCAGGGGCCGACGGGCTGGGGGCCGATGCGCTCCAGTGTGGGCTTGGGGGACATGCCGTCCACCGCCTGGTGAATGATCTGCTCTGCCCGGTCGATCGCCTGCTGCTCGTTCATGGTGACCTGCTTCGGTGCTTCTCCGCCGGTTTCCTGTCCGTCTTCCTGCCCCCCGCACGCGGTGACCCCGGCCATCATGGTCAGCAGTGCGGCGGCCGCGATCACTGTGCGCCGATTCACGGCCGTCCTCCGGTGACGATCTTCGCCAGGCTGCCGAGGGGCTTTTCGTCCCAGTACTGGGAGTGAGCGGGCATGGTCTCCCAGTTCGCGCCCGGATGCTTACCGGCGGGGACGTCGAAGACCACGCCGCCGAAGTCGTCGGAGACCGGGTCGGTTCCGTGGACGATCGAGTGGTCGTCGAACAGCTCCATGTACGCCTTCGGGTTGAGAGGGGCCAGGGGGCCCGCCGGGGGCGGGGCGAGGTTGATGAGGTCGTTCTTGGCCGTGGCCGCGAAGACGTGGTCCGGCGGGATGTTCAGGTCTTTCGCGTGATCCACGCCCACGCCCGGGCTGCCCACCATGATCGCGTTGTCGACGGGCAGGTCGATGTGGGTTCGCATCGTCTGGCCTGCCACCAGGGACCCGTAGCTGTGACCCAGAAGTGTCTGGTTCACGTCCCGGTGGTTGGCTTCCTCGATGCCCTGCAGGAAGTTGCCCAGCGGCTCCTCCGCCTTGTCCGCCCACTTGGTCTCCGTCGCATCGGTGAAGATGCCCTGCGGGGCGTCGTAACCGAGCCACACGATCGATGCCGTCGAGTGGGTGGGATCCTGGCGCTCCGCTCGCAACTGGAGTGCCTCCGCCCTGCCGATGTCTCCGTCGATCGACTCGAGTTTGGCGAACGTCCCGGGCACGTACGTCACCACGTTGTCGGCGGTGTCCGGATTTCCGATGGAGACGATGGCGCGTCCCATGTTGTTCCCGTCGAACCCGAGCAGATAGGGGCGATTGCTCTCGCTCGTGTAGCTGTCGAACCGCTTCTGTATGTCGTCCATGCCCTTGTAGCCGTTTTCGAGCTGCTGCTTCTTCTCGTTCCACTCCTTCCACTCCTCGGTCGGCACCATCGCGCCCTTCACCTCACGACCGGTGACGGGGCTGATGTAGGGCCTGTAGTGCTCGGGTTCCTTCTTGAGCCAGGCGTCGTACTCCACTTGCCTGGCGGCGCGTTGTTCCGCGAGCACGGTGCGGTTGGCGTCGTCGCGTACGGCGGAGGGAAGGCCGTCGAGCGCCCCGACACTCGCGGGGTGCATGGAGACGTAGGCGGCGCGCTGCTCCTCCGAGAGGCCCTTCCACCAGTTGGCGTTGTCCTGGGGCCAATCGTTCTTGGGCGGTGCTTTGATCGTGTCGAGGTAGGCGTCGGCCGCCTGGCGCACGCCCCCCGTGTCCGACGTGACGTCCGTCCAGTCCGCGGCGGACACGGTGAGGTCGTCATCGGCCTTGAGCGCCCGCACCTTCGGCCCCCACTTGGCGTCCGCGTCCGTGGCTTCCTTCAGCGCGTCGGCGATCCGGTTGGCGTACCCCATCGCCTTGCCGTAATGCGGGTTCGGGTGGATGTTCGCCGCCTGGCGCTCGATGGCGTCGGAGGTCTGGTCGCCTCCGGCGCTCCCGGTCACCGTGCCACCGTCGGTGTCCTTCTCGTCCCCCGGCTTCCGACCCGCCGGATAGGTGACCGAGCCGTCCGCGGTCACGGTGCAGCCGTCCGCCTGGGCGTCGGCGATCGCCGCGTTCAGCTTCCGCTTGGCGGCTTCCATGTCGTACGCGAACCCGTTCAGGGCCGTGCTGACCACACCGCATTCGGTCCGGGTGTAGTGGAAGTTCTTCGCCAGGGCTTGGAGCTGCTTCTGCGCCGCGTCCGCCGCCTCGCCCTTCAGCGTCCTCCGCATGCCGGCGGCGACGGTGTTCTCGATGTGCTCCTGCGCCGCTTCGGCCATGCTGCCCATGGAGCGGTATCCGTCGGCGGCGTCCTCGAACTCCGAGGGCTTGAGGGCCTTGAGGGTGGCGTAGTCCATTCCGCCGTCACCGGTCCTTCGCCCGGCCGCCGACGGCGTCCGTGTCCGCGTACGTGAGCTTCAGCTTGTCCATCTCGCCCTTGACCGCCGAATCGGTCCTCAACAGGTCATGGCCCACCTGGTCCAGGATCTTCTGGAGTGAGCCGCACCTCTCGCGGACGCTTTCGGCGTACTTCTTCCATGAGGCGTACACGTCCTTCTGCGCTGCCGCGGTGAGGCAGCCCGTGGTCGCGCCGAGGCCCGCCTGACCGTCCTCCAGTGTGGTCAGCGCGGTGCTGACGCTCCGGCGAAGGGAGCCCACTCCTTCACCGGCCGTGGTCCATGCCTTCTTGCTGGACGCCAGGCCGCCGGTCACGGCGCTGGGCCCGGTGCCGGGCTCGACCGGAACCTGGTTGAGCCGCATGGCCACGGGCTGCCGATCGGACACGTCGGCTTTGATCTGTTCCCACTCGTCCCACGCCATGCGCAGCCCTCCCCCGCGGATCTTTCCGGCCAAGAAGATCACATCGCACGAGCATCACGCGCCCCACCCCATACCGGGCGCCTCATGAGTACGTGTACGTGGGCGAATGAGTACGGGTCCTCTGGTCAGGGGCTGAACGGCGCGAGGTGGCCGGTTCCGACCGGGGGCGGGGGACGGGGCCGTAGCGTAGAGGGCGTTCTTTTTGCTGCGGGAGAGGGAGGGTGGACGCGTGGCACAGCTCAAGCAGGAGCGGGCCGTGCAGACCCGGTTGGCGCTGATACGGGCGGCGGCCGAGGTGTTCGACGAGCACGGGTACGCGGGGGCCGGCATCAACAAGATCCTCAAGCGGGCGGGGCTGACCGCGGGGGCGCTCTACTTCCACTTCGGGTCGAAGGAGGGGCTCGCCAAGGCGGTGATGAACGCCCAGCAGGAGAGCATCGAACCGTTGCTGGAGTCGGAGGGGCTCCAGCGGCTGGTCGACATCACGCTCGTGTGGTCCCACCGGTTGCTCGAGGACCCGCTGCTGCGGGCCGGCGTGCAGCTGTCGATCGACCAGGAGCGGCTCGCGGAGGGGGCGCCGTTCGAGGGCTGGCGCGAGCTCATGGCCGGGCACCTGCGTCGGGCGCGGGAGCTGGGTCAGCTGCGCGAGGGGGCCGATCCGGAAGGGATCGCCCGGTTCCTGGTGGGCGCGTGCACGGGCGTACAGCTCTACTCGCGGCAGGTGGACGGCCGCAAGGAGCTGCCCCGGCGCGTGAAGGAGATGTGGGACTGCCTGCTTCCCGGGATCGCCGCACCCGG
Source organism: Streptomyces sp. NPDC041796 (assembly GCF_055590785.1). Lineage (NCBI taxonomy): Bacteria > Bacillati > Actinomycetota > Actinomycetes > Kitasatosporales > Streptomycetaceae > Streptomyces > Streptomyces sp. NPDC041796. The sequence continues at coordinate 209,978 of NZ_JBVJAH010000010.1, read as the reverse complement.
CACCGTGCAGGACTTCGACACCGGTGTCGCACGCGGTGAGCGGCTGTGCCGCCGGGGAGGTGAGGTGGCGTGACGCGGGACGGACGGACGTCGCGGCCCGTCGTGGCGGTCACCGGCGCCACCGGGACCGTCGGCAGGCTCGTCGCCCACGGACTCGCCGCCGGCGGGGTCGTGGGTGGGGGCGTGGACGGGCGCGTGGACGGACGCGTGGACGGGGGTGCCGACCGAGGCGGGCACGGGGTCGTCGACGGGGTCGCGAACGGGGGTGCCGACCGGGGCGGGCACGGGGTCGTCGACGGGGGCGTGGACGTACGGCTTCTGGTGCGGGATCCGGACAAGGCCGCGCGGCAGGGGCTGCGCGGACAAGCTGTGCGTGCCGACTTCGGCGACCCAGGCGGACTCAGGGACGCACTGAGGGGCACGGACGTCGTCCTCGTCATCACGGCCGACCCGTTGCGGCCGCAGCACGACGAGAACGTCCTCGCCGCCGCCCGTGCCGCCGGTGTGCGCCGGGTCGTCAAGCTCTCCGCCCTCGCCGTGCTCGACCCCGACGCCCAGGACGTGCTCACCCGCTGGCAGCGGGACAACGAGGAGCGGCTGCTCGCCTCGGGGCTCGCGTGGACGCTGCTGCGCCCCCGGGCCTTCATGTCGAACGCCCTCGGCTGGGCCGCCTCCGTACGGGAGGAGGGCACCGTCCGGGCCCTCCACGGTTCCGGGCGCAACGCCTGCGTCGACCCGCGTGACGTCGCCGACGCGGCGGTACGGGCGCTCCTCGACCCCGCGTGCGCCGGGCGGAGTTATGCCCTGACCGGCCCCGAGGCGCTGTCCGCCCGGGAGCAGGCCCGGGTGCTGGGCGAGGTGCTGGGACGACCCCTGCGGTTCGTGGAGTTGACGGAGGATCAGGCATTGGAGCGGTGGCGGGCCAGGTGGCCCGAGCCGCTGGTCCAGGCCCTCCTGGAGGGCGCCAGGCGGCAGCGTGACGGGGCGAAGGCCGCCGTGGCCGACGGCGTGCGGGAGGCCACCGGGCACGCCCCGCGCGGCTTCGCCGACTGGGCGCGGGCGCACGCGGAGGCGTTCGGCGGCGTTGCCGGGGCGGGGGTCGCCACTGGCGCGGGGGGCGCGTAACGCGCGGGCACCTGGGCGGGGCCGGCCGGTGGGGCGTACCGGTGGGGCGTACCGGTGGTGCGTACCGCCCGCCGGTGAGGGCGCGGAGCGAGGCGTCACGCTCCGGTGCTGCTGGGCTAAAGAACCGCGTAGATGGTTTGTTTGACCGGGGGTCAGGGTGGCAAACTGGCCCCTGGGACCGAGCTTTGGCTGAATGGGCGTTGTTCGAGCGCCCCGTTGACAAACCAAGAGGTTGGTTTCTAGGTTGGTTCTACTGTCGTGCCCGGCGAGAGGGGTGGGGGCTGTGGCGAAACAGGAGAGGGCCGAGCGGACCCGGGCGAATCTGATCCGGGCGGCCGCCGCGGTGTTCGACCAGGTCGGGTACGAGCGGGCCACACTCGCGGTGATCAGCGATCACGCGCAGGTCACCAAGGGCGCGCTGTCGTTCCACTTCGCCGCCAAGTCCGAGCTCGCCCGCGCCGTCCAGGTCGAGGCGTGCGCCACTTCGGGCGCCGCCCTGAAGTTGTGTGCGGAGCGCCCGGGGCCGGCTTTCCAGTCCGTCGTCGACATGACGTACACCCTGGTCGGATTGCTCGAGAGCGACGTGGTCACCCGGGCCGGCGTGCGGCTGGCCCGTGAGCTGGAGACACCTGAGGACCCGTCAATGCACTGCCATGTCAACTGGCTCGGCAGTCTGTTCAGAGCCCTGCGGCGCGCCGAGAGTGACGGCACGGCGCTGCCCGGGGCCGACGCCCGCTCCGCCGCCGCGCTCGTGATGTCGGTGATCGTGGGGGCCGAGACGATGGCCCGTACGCGCGCCGACATGGCCTTCGGCGAGGGGCTGCCCGGGCCGCGCGAGACGGCGCAGGAGTGGCTGGCCCGTATGTGGCTCGTCGTACGGCCCGTCCTGGCCCCTGCGGCATGAGGGCGGTGGCGGACCCGGGCTGGACCCGGGCTGTGCGTGCGGCGGACCCGGGCTGGACGCGGGGCGTCCGAGCGGCGGATCCCGGCTGGACCCGGGCTGTGCGTGCGGCGGACCCGGGCTGGACGCGGGGCATTCGAGCGGCGGATCCCGGGTGGACGTGGCGTGTGTGCGCGAGCGACCCGGGGTGGACGCGGCGTGTGTGCGCGGGCGACCCCGGGTGGACGCGCCGTGTGCGTGCGGGGGATCGCGGGTGGACGCGGAGTGTTTCCGCCGCCGACCCGGGGTGGACGAGATAAGTGGTGGATACACGAACCTTGACGGGGTGCGGTCGGGGCGCATAGCGTCGCCGGGAGGGACTGAGCAGGCGCTTAGGAAGAGGCGATCGTGCCGCACACCGATCCGTCCACGCACCACTCGGCGACGGCCGCCGCCGGGCCCGCCGATGCGGGACCCGACGCGAGGCACCTCGCGGTCCTCACCGCGCCCGGCGCGCCGTTCGCCGTGGTGACGGCCGAGGACGGACGGCGCGTGTACGCCGCCGGGCCGCGCACGCTGCGGGAGTTCGTCGAGGTCACCTGGGCGTACGGCGAGCGGCCGTTCCTCGTCGCCGAGAACCGGACGTACACCTACGGGGAGTTCTTCGCCGCCGCCTCCGCGCTGGCCCGCAGGTTCACCGACGTGTACGGGCTGCGCCCCGGAGACCGGGCCGTCGTCGCCATGCGCAACCACCCGGAATGGCAGGTCGCCTTCTGGGCCGCCCAGTTGGCCGGACTCGTCGCCGTACCTCTCAACGCCTGGTGGACGGAGGACGAGTTCACCTACGCCCTCGACGACTGCCGCCCGCGCGTGCTGCTCGTCGACGGGGAGCGGGTGGAGCGGGTGCGGGGATGGGTGCGCCGCAACCCGGTGGCGGCCTTGGTCTTCCACGGGGAGGCCGAGGAAGGGTTCGAGCGGTACGAGGACCTCCCCGTCGCAGATCCCGCGCTCGGCCCGCCCGACGTGGAGGTCCGGCCCGAGGACGACGCCACCATCATCTACACCTCCGGCACCACCGGGCGGCCCAAGGGGGCCGTCGCCACACACCTGGCCCAGGCCGGCGCCGCGACGAACCCCCGGTTCCACGCCGCCGTCGCCGCCCTGGAACGCGGGCAGATCCCCGGGCAGGGCCCGGCACCCGTGTCGCTGACGACGTTCCCCTTCTTCCACGTCGCCGCGTTCACGTCGTTCTACGCGGTGATGGCGGCGGGCGGCACGCTCGTCCTGATGCGCAAGTGGGACGCCGACAAGGCCCTGGAACTCATCCACACGCACGGAGTGACGCACTACGCCGGGGTGCCGACCACCGCGCTCCAACTGCTGGAGGCGGCCGGCGACAGGGGTCTCGGGACACTCGCCCACCTCAACACCGGAGGCGCCGCCGCACCGCCCGGACTCGTCGCCCGCTGCCCCGAGGGCGTCGAGCCCCGCAACGGGTACGGGCTGACCGAGACCAGCGGCGGTGTCATGGCCAACTTCGGCGCGTCCTACCGCCGCTTCCCGGGCAGCGTGGGGCGGCCCAGCCCCGTCACGGAGGTGCGGATCGCCGCCCCGGACGGGCGCCCCCTGCCCGACGGCGAGGTCGGTGAACTCTGGCTGCGCGGCCAGTCCCTGGTGCGCGGCTACTGGGACGACCCGGAGGCGACGGCCGCCGCGTTCACGCCCGACGGCTGGCTGCGCACCGGTGACCTGGCCACCGTGCACGACGGGCGGGTCAGCGTCGTGGACCGGCTGAAGGACATGGTGATCAGGGGTGGTGAGAACGTGTACTGCGTGGAGGTCGAGGCCTCGCTGTACGAGCATCCCGACGTGGCCGACGCGGCCGTGCTCGGTGTGCCCCACCCGGTGCTGGGCGAGGAGGTCGCGGCCGTGGTGCGGCTCCGGGAGGGAGCGACGGCGGGGGCCGAGGAGCTGCGGGCGCATGTGGCGCGGGGTCTCGCCGCCTTCAAGGTGCCGGCCCACGTCCTCGTACAGGACGGCCCGCTGCCGCGGAACGCCACGGGCAAGGTGCTGAAGCGGGACCTGCGGGAAGAGGTTGAGATGAAGCTGCAGGGCGGCTTCAGGCGCGGGTGACGCGGATCCGGTAGACGCCCGTTTCCGGGTCCTCGGACAGCACCGTGATCCGTACGCCGCTCTCGCGGTCGGTGAAGGACTCGCCGGGGCGGTAGGGGGCGTCCGACAGTTCGGCGTGCACGTTCGGGCGGCGTGTGCAGCCGCCGCTGTCACGGTCGCTGTCCACGACGGTGACCGGCCCGTGCCCGGTGTCCACGTCGGCCTGGACGTGGTAGACCAGCACACCCGGCTCGCACACCGCCTCGTCGTTGCCGTCCCGGGTGCGGACCTCCACGGCGTACCCGGACTCGGGGGTGAGCGGGACGAAGGCGAGCTTCGGCCCGCCCTTCCTGGCCAGCGGCGTGAGCGTGTACTCGCGGGTGCCGGACGCGGAGGCGCAGCGCACCTGGCCGTCGTCGAGCCAGCCCAGCTTCCACTTGTGCCAGGCCAGCAGGTCGTTGTTGGCGCCCCAGTCCTCGGACATGATGTCCCAGTGCCCCACCGCGGCGCCGCCCTCGGCGGTGTACAGGTCGGGCAGCCCGAAGACATGGCCGTTCTCGTGCGGCAGGACCCGGTAGCCCGTTTCGTGGTACGAGCCCGAACCGTCGTCCTGGCGGCTGTAGACGAACGAGGTGTTGGCGAGCGGCGTGCCGTCGGCGTGCGGGGCCTCGCCGTTGCCGGAGAAGGTGACGGACAGGACGGTGTCCAGCGCCGAGGGCCCCGCGTTGGGTGTGACCAGGACGTTGATCAGGTCGTAGTCGGCGAAGTCGACCTTGGGGTCGGCGGCCGTCACGATGTCCTGGACGAGCTGGCGGTAGCCGGGTTCGTACGGTGAGCCGCGCTCGATCCCGTACGAGCCGAACGGCATCGGCATCCGCAGCCAGTCCTTCAGCGGGGCCTCGGGGCGGTAGCGGAGCCGCCCGTAGGAGCTGGTGCGGAACCAGTCGGTGGTCTGGGGGAAGAACTCGGCGAACCGGCTCATCGCCGGGCCCTCGCCGGGGGCGTCGGGAAAGTCGACCATCAGGGTCAGGGCACGGACCTCGCCCGTCGAGCGCGCGTAGCCCGGGCCCGTGGGTATGCCCTCCGAGAGCTGGATCCCCAGGGTGGTCGTGATCCGGCACGGTGCGAGTCCCGGTTCGTCGGCGGCGGAACGGGCGGCGATGGGGCCGGCCGAGGCGCGGGTGGGGTCGGGGAGGGTCGAGCTCGCCGTGACCAGGCCGGCCATGGCGAGGGTGGTGGCGGCCGCCCCGAGGGCGGCCGGTCTGCGTATCCGCCGGCGGGTCTGCTGCATGCGTGCTGATCGCCTTCGGTCGGCGGCAGCCGGCCGGGTCCGACTGCTCTCCGTCCGATCAGCCTCTGCCGGGCCGGGTGCGGGCGCCCGCCGGGTGCGCCCGATCGTGGGTTACTCGCGAGGAGCTGAGTGGCGCAGCTCACAGAGGAAACGGGAGTAAGCGGGGATGGGCTCCCCGTTTAGCCCTATGTCGCAGCCAAACGGGGAAGCCGTCCCCGGTTGTGCGCCGAAGAGAGGGAGCGAACCGTGACGACCACGAGCGCGGGCAGGACTACCGGTACGGGCGGCCCGGCCTCCGGTACCGGCATGCGCCCGGGCGCGGTCCCCGCGGCGGGCACCACCGCCGTCACGGGCACGGTCCCCGGGACGGGCACCGCCTCCGTCATGGGCGCGTTGGGCGCGACGCGCGCGGCCCCCTCCGCGGGCGCGGGCGCCCCGGCGGACACGGCCACCCCGGCGGGCGCGCCGACTCCGGCGGACACGGCCACCCCGGTGGGCACGCCGACTCCGGCGGGCGCGGCCCCCTCCGCGGGCACGGCCACCCCCGCAGGCGCGGCCCCCGCCGAGCCCTCGCGCAGGCCCCAGGCCGCACCCCGGGGGGCCCGCGCGGCTCGTCCGCGGGCGGACGCCCTGCGCAATCGCGAGCGGATCGTGACGGCGGCCCGCGAGATGTTCGTGGAGTTCGGGCCCGACGTGCCGTTCGACGAGGTCGCCCGCCGCGCCGGAGTCGGCAATGCCACGCTCTACCGGCACTTCCCGGACCGGGGCGCACTCGTCCACGAGGTCGTCCTGTCCGTCATGTCCCGTACCACCGAGCGGGCCCTGGAGGCGGCCGCCGAGGAGGCCGACACCTTCCAGGCGCTGCGCCGCTTCACCCACGCCGCCGCCGACGAGCGGATCGGCGCCCTGTGCCCGATGATCTCCGGCGTCTTCGACCAGGACCACCCCGAGCTGCTCGCCGAACGCGGGCGCCTGGAAGAGGCCGTACAGGCGCTCTTCGACCGGGCGCAGGCGGCCGGCCGGCTGCGCACCGACGTCGCCGTCGGTGACCTGCTGATCGGCCTCTCCCAGCTCACCCGGCCGCTGCCGGGCTCCGCATGCCCGAATTTCGACCGGTTCGTCCACCGTCATCTGCAGCTGTTCCTGGACGGCCTGGAGACGCCCGCGCGCTCCGAGCTCCCCGGCACCGCCGCGACCCTGGAAGACCTGCGCCGCGAGCCGTAGGTCTGCCGGGGTTCCCCGACCTCCCCTTCCACCCGCACGTCCGTCCTTACGCCCGTTTTCCGCCCTTCCGAGTCCCTAGGTGGCTGCTCCCATGCCAAAAACGTCCTCCGGCCCCGCGCCCCTCGACCTCACACCCGATCCCAGCCGCTGGAAAGCACTGGTCTTCATAGCCCTGGCCCAGCTGATGGTCGTGCTCGACGCGACGATCGTGAACATCGCGCTGCCCTCCGCCCAGCAGGACCTGGGCATCTCGGACGGCAACCGGCAGTGGGTCATCACCGCGTACGCCCTCGCCTTCGGCGGACTGCTGCTGTTCGGTGGCCGCATCGCCGACCTGTGGGGCCGCAAGCGCACCTTCGTCGTCGGCCTGCTGGGCTTCGCCGCGGCCTCCGCGCTGGGTGGCGCTGCCACCGGTGAGGCGATGATGCTCGGCTCGCGCGCCCTCCAGGGCGCCTTCGGCGCGCTGCTCGCGCCCGCCGCGCTGTCCCTGCTGGCGGTGATGTTCACCGATGCCAAGGAACGCGCCAAGGCGTTCGGCATCTACGGCGCGATCGCCGGTGGCGGTGGCGCCGTGGGCCTGATCCTCGGCGGTGTCCTCACCGAATACCTCGACTGGCGCTGGACGTTCTTCGTCAACATCCCCTTCGCCGTCGTCGCCGCCGCGGGCGCCTACTTCGTGATCCGTGAGCCGGCCGGTGGCCGCAACCGGTCGCCGCTCGACATCCCCGGCGTCGTCCTGTCCACCCTGGGCCTGGTCTCCCTGGTGTACGGCTTCACCCGCGCCGAGTCCCACGGCTGGTCCCACGAGACCACCATCGGCCTGTTCGTCGCCTCCGCCGTCCTGCTCGCCGCGTTCGTCGCCGTCGAGGCGCGGGTGAAGTCGCCGCTGCTGCCGCTGCGCGTCATGACCGAGCGCAACCGGGCCGGTGTCTACCTCTCCCTCGGGCTCGCCATCATCGCGATGTTCGGCCTGTTCCTCTTCCTCACCTACTACCTCCAGGTCGTCAAGGGCTACTCGCCGGTGAAGACCGGTTTCGCCTTCCTGCCGATGATCGCCGGCATGATCACGGGCTCGACGCAGATCGGTGCCCGCCTGATGACCCGCGTCGCGCCCCGGCTGCTGATGGGCCCCGGCTTCCTCGCGGCCGCCACCGGCATGCTGCTGCTGACGCAGCTTGAGGTGGGTTCGTCGTACGCCGGGCTCATCCTGCCCGCGCAGCTCCTGCTGGGTCTCGGCATGGGTACGGCCTTCATGCCGGCCATGTCCCTGTCGACGCACGGCGTCGAGGCCCGCGACTCCGGCGTGGCCTCCGCGATGGTGAACACCTCGCAGCAGGTCGGCGGCGCGATCGGTACGGCACTGCTCAACACCATCGCCGCGTCGGCGACCACCGCGTACATCACCGACCACGCGGCCGCCGCGACCACTCCGCAGGCGCAGAAGCTGCTCCAGCTCCAGGGCATGGTGGAGGGATACTCCGCCGCCATCTGGTGGGCCGTCGGCATCCTGCTGGTGTCCGCCGTGATCGCGGTCACCTTCATCAACACGGGCCGTCCGGGCGCCGGTTCGCAGCCGGTCGCGGGCGGTGGTGACGCGGACCGCGTCGAGGACGAGGTGAAGATCCCCGTCATCGCGCACTGAGGCGTACGGGCCTGCGGGCCCACGGGCACACGGGCGTGACCCAAGGGGCGTTCCCCGCCACCGACGTGGCGGGGAGCGCCTCTTCCCGCACCCGCCTCTCCCCGTACCCGCCCCTTCCTGCACCCGCCGCTTCCCGTACCGGCCTCTTTCCGTACCCCAATTTCTGCTTATGCTTTCGGCTGTGTTCGACTCCCGGTACATCAAGACCTTCCATGAAGTGGTCAGGACCGGTTCCTATACGGCGGCCGCCCGTGCCCTCGGCTACACACAGCCGGCCGTCAGCCAGCAGATGAAGGCGCTCGAACGGGACGTCGGCACACCGTTGTTCACCCGTGTCGGGCGGGGCCTCAGACTCACCGAGGCGGGGGAGGCCCTCACCCGGCACACCGGGACGATCCTTGACAGCCTGGCCGCCGCCCAGGAGCAGATCGACGCCATAGCGAGGCTGCGCTCCGGCCGGGTGCGCGTGTGCGCCTTCCCCAGCGCCGGAGCGACGATCCTGCCCGAGGCGATGGCCCGCATGGCGGCGGAACACCCGGGCGTGAGGGTCGAGCTGGTGGAGAGCGAGCCGCCCGAGTCCTTGCGCATGGTCGCCCGGGGCGAGTGCGACATCACCCTGGCCTTCAGCTATCCGGGCCTGCGGGTCGGCATCCCCGACGAACTCGACGAGTTCAAGCTGCTGGAGGACCCGCTGACGGTGCTCCTGCCCACCGGACACCCCCTGGCCCGCCGCCGGGCCGTGCATCTGGCCGATCTGACGCACGAGCGGTGGATCGCCGGCTGCGCGCGCTGCAACGCCAACTTCCTGCACGCCTGCGCGGAGGCGGGCTTCAGCCCCGACATCGCCTGCACCACGGACGACAACCTGGTGATGCAGAGCCTGGTGGCGGCGGGCGTGGGCATCGCGATGGTCCCCGCGCTGGTCCTGTCGTTCCTCTGCCACGACAAGGTCACCGGGCGGATCGTCGAGCCGCACACACGCCGTCAGGTGTACGCGTACGTCCTCCGCGACCATCTGAGGATCCCCGCCACCGCCCTCATGCTGGAGCAGATCGTCGCGGTGGCCGAGTCCAAGGTCGGCTGCTGAACCCGCCGCACTCATAAGCGCTGCTTGGGTACTTGGCAAAAAACCCTCGTTGGACGTAATGGATTCGCCGGGCGGACGCTGCCGCCATGACGACGACCTCCGTTGCCGCTGCCGGCCCGACCACCGAACGCCTTCGTACCCTCGTCGACGCGATACGCCACGCCGTGGACCGCGGACTGCCGCCCGAACCGACCGCCCGGCTCGTGGCGGATCGCCTCGCCCCGCACCTCGGCGCGCCCGATCTGCTCACCCCGGCGCAGTGCGAGGCCGACCCCGCCCACTACCGACAGCACGTGCTGCACGCCGAGCCCGACGGCAGCTTCTCCGTGGTCGCCATCGTCTGGCTGCCCGGACAGGCCACGCCCATCCACGACCACGTCTCGTGGTGTGCGGCCGGCATCCACCAGGGCGAGGAGCACGAGCGCCGTTACCAGCTCGTCCCGGACGGCACGTCCGCCCGGCTCCTCGCCACCGAGGACGTGGTGAACGGACCCGGGGAGGTCGCCGCCTTCGCCCCGCCCGGTGACATCCACTCCGTACGCAACGGAGGCGACCGCACCGCCCTGTCGATCCACGTCTACGGCGCCGACATCACGCGCCTGGGCACCAGCGTCCGGCGCATCTACCGGCTGCCCGCGGACCGCTGATGGCGCTCGTCGGCTCACGCGTCCGCCCGCTCCGGGCCGGCACGCGGGTGGGTCCAGGTCCCCTGCCCGGGCTCGCGCTCGCCGCTGCCGGGGTCGGCGTGGCCTGGCTGGTGCACCTGGCCGTGCCCGCCGTTCCGATGCTCACCGCCGCCGTCGTCCTGGGCGTCGCCACCGCCCACACGCCCTGGCTGCGCACCCGCGTCCGGGGCCGCTGGCGGCCGGGCCTGACGCTGGCGGCCAAGCGCCTGATGCGTGCCGGTGTCGTCCTGCTCGGCCTGAAGCTGAGCCTCTCCGACGTCCTGGGCCTCGGCTGGGGGACGGTCGCCATGGTGGTCGCGGTCGTGGCCGCCACCCTCGGCGGTACGTGGTGGCTGGGGCGCCGCCTCGGTCTGCCGGGCGACCAGCCGGTGCTCATCGCCACCGGGTACGCGATCTGCGGCGCGTCGGCGATCGGCGCGGTCGGCGCGGTACGGGACAGCGACGAGGACGATGCCGCCACGTCGGTCGCCCTGGTGACCCTGTGCGGCACGCTCGCCATCGCGGTACTCCCGCTGCTGCACGGCCCGCTGGGGCTGAGCGACGAGCAGTTCGGGCGCTGGGTGGGGGCGGGGGTGCACGACGTGGGCCAGGTGGTCGCCGCCGCGCAGACGGCCGGGCCGGCCGCGCTCGGCGAGGCGGTCCTGGTCAAGCTCATGCGGGTCGCCCTGCTGGCCCCGTTGGTCGCGGCACTGGTGGTGTCGGCGCGGCGGCGGGGGCGTACCGCGCCGAAGGGCGGGCGGCCGCCGCTCGTGCCGCTGTTCGTCGCCGGGTTCCTCGGCATGGTGGTGCTGCGGACGACCGGGTGGCTGCCCGGGCCGGCGCTGGAGGCGGCGGGTTCGGCTCAGGAACTGCTCCTCGCGGCCGCCCTGTTCGGGCTGGGCAGTGCGGTGCACCTGCCGACGCTGTCCCGCACCGGGGCGCGGGTCGCGGCGCTGGGCCTGGCGGCGTGGGTGATCGTCGCGGCGGCGTCGTACGCGGGCGTCCTGCTGGTCACGTAGGGGCGCGGGGGTCAGCGCAGCCAGGGCAGGTCGGCGTCCCGGCCCGACGGCTGCAGTGCCTCGGCCATGAGCCGCATGATCTCGCCGAGCTGGTCGACCTGCTCCGGACTGAGCCGGTCGAAGAGCGCCTGGCGTACGGCGGCGACATGGCCGGGCGCGCTCCGCCTGAGCACCTCGTACCCCTGGTCGGTCAGGTAGGCGTTCTGGCCGCGCTTGTCGGAGGGGCAGTCCTCGCGGCGTACCCAGCCGTTCTTCTCCAGCCGGGCCACGGCGTGCGACAGCCGCGACCGGGTGATCTTGGCGTCCTTGGCGAGTTCCGTCATCCGCATACGGCGGCGGGGGGCCTGGGAGAGCTGGACGAGCAGTCCGTAATAGATGTGCGGCATCCCGGCGTCGCGCTGGAGCTGCCGGTCGAGATGGTCCTCCAGGAGCGTGGTGGCGTGCAGGTACGCGCGCCAGACGCGCTGCTCGTCGTCGCTGAGCCAGTGCGGCTCCCCGCGCCCGCCGTTCGGTGCCGTATCCATGTATCCCACTCTACGTCTTCTTGAAAGTTGAACAAATGGCCGCTAAGGTCGTGCTCGAGGCTGTTTTAAGTTTCAAGTAACTTGATTTAAGTTTCAAGTAAGTAGGATGGAAGAACACGTCAGGAGCCGCCGCCATGACCGCCTTCGTGGACCCCGTACAGCGTGGGACGGCGCGGATGCCCGCCCTCTACCTCTCGCACGGCGCGCCGCCGCTCGCCGACGACCCCGTCTGGCCCGGCCAGCTCGCCGCCTGGTCCGACCGCCTGCCCCGGCCCTCCGCGATCCTGATGGTCTCCGCCCACTGGGAGGAGGCGCCGCTCGCGCTCGGCGCCACCGAGACGGTCCCGCTCGTGTACGACTTCTGGGGCTTCCCCGATCCCTACTACCAGGTGCGGTACGCCGCTCCCGGCGCGCCCCGGCTCGCCGAGTCCGTCCGCAAGCTGCTGCGTGCGCCCGGCGCGCCCGTGCAGGACCTGCCCCACCGCGGGCTGGACCACGGCGCGTACGTCCCGCTCGTCGAGATGTACCCGGACGCCGACGTGCCGGTCCTCCAGATGTCCCTGCCCACGCTCGACCCGGCCCGGCTCATGGACATCGGGCGGAAGCTGGCCCCACTGCGCGACGAGGGCGTACTGATCGTCGGGAGCGGCTTCTTCACCCACAACCTGGCGGCGCTGCGGCACGAGGGCGTACCCGGCTGGTCGGCCGAGTTCGACGACTGGGGGCGGCGTGCGCTGGAGGAGCGGGACGTGGACGCGCTGCTGGACTTCGCGCACGCCTCACCCGCCGGCACGCTCGCCCACCCGCGGACCGAGCACTTCGCGCCCCTGTTCGTCACGCTGGGCGCCGCCGACGCGGCCGGTGACCTGAGCGGCGGGCGCAGTGTCATCGACGGGTTCTGGATGGGGCTGGCGAAGCGGTCCGTCCAGTTCGGGTAGGACTGGCTACAGGGCCTTCTCGTACCAGGCCACGTCCCAGTACCGCCCGAACTTCCGGCCCACTTCCCCGAAGGTGCCGATGTGCCGGAACCCGAAGCGCGCGTGCAGGCGCACCGACGGCTCGTTCGGCAGCGCGATCCCGGCGTAGACGCGGTGCACGTCCTCCTCGGCCAGCGCCTCGAAGAGCTGCTTGTAGAGCAGCGCCCCGATGCCGCGCCCCGCCGCGTCCGGGGCGAGGTAGACGCTCACCTCGACCGATGTCGAGTACGCGGGCTTGGGCCGGAAGGGGCTGGAGGTGACGTAACCGAGAACCGTTCCCGGGTCGCGGGCGTCGCGAGCAACCAGCAGGCGGTGGGGGCCGTCTTCCGGGTGGGAGTGCAGCCATGGGCGGCGTTCTTCGGGGGTGAAAGGGGCTGTGTCGAATGTGATGGCCGTCTCACGGACGTAGTGGTTGTAGATGTCCGTGAGGGTGGTGAGGTCGTCCTCCCGGCCCGGCCTGACCTGCACCTCTTCGCAGTCCTGCGACATCCGCTCCCCCTCCGTGGCCGGACAGGGTACTGCAAGATCACGGAAATCGACGGGGGTCATGGGAATTCTGTCCGGATTCCAGTCGTTGTTTCCGTCGGATGCAGGGCACCCGGGAGGGTGTCGCGACCTACTCAGCAAGGGAGCTCGCATGGCAACCCGTGCCGTCGCCCGTCGTCAGTCCGCCTCGAGTGAGACCAGGACCACGGACCGGGCAAGCAGCGTTCGCGCCGTGGGCGGGGAGATCGCCGACCGCGACCTGGTCGGCATGTACCTCGACGAGATCGCGCGCACGCCCCTGCTCGACGCCGCCAAGGAGGTGGAGCTGTCACAGACCATCGAGGCGGGTGTGTACGCCCAGCAGATCCTCGACGGTGACGTGGATTCCGAGGCCTCGGGCGCGTCCCGTGAGGAGCTGGAGCGCCTGGTCGCGGAGGGCGAGCGCGCCAAGGACGTCTTCATCCGGTCGAACCTGCGTCTCGTGGTGGCGGTCGCCCGCCGTTACCCGCGCAGCGGCCTGCCGCTGCTCGACCTCATCCAGGAGGGCAACGCGGGCCTGGTGCGCGCGGTGGAGAAGTTCGACTACACCAAGGGCTTCAAGTTCTCGACGTACGCGACGTGGTGGATCCGCCAGGCCATCACCCGGTCGATCGCCGACCAGTCGCGCACGATCCGCCTCCCCGTGCACCTGGTGGAGGAACTGGGCCGCATCCGGCGCGTACAGCGGGAGTTCAACCGCGAGCACGGCCGCGACCCGGAGCCCGCCGAGGTCGCCGCCGAGCTCGGCTCCAACGCGGAGCGGGTCATCGACGTCCTGGACTGGGCGCGCGACCCGGTGTCGCTCAACATGTCGGTGGACGACGCCGGCGAGACCCAGTTCGGCGACCTCCTGGAGGACACCTCCGCGGTCTCGCCCGAGCAGTCGGTGCTGACGCTGCTGCGCAGCGAGGAACTGGACGACCTGATCGGCAAGCTCGACAACCGGACGGCGTCGATCATCCGCATGCGGTACGGCATCGAGGACGGCCGTGAGCGGACGCTGACCGAGGTCGGCAAGGAGCACGGCCTGACGCGCGAGCGGATCCGCCAGATCGAGAAGCACGCGCTGCTGGAACTGAAGCGCATGGCCCGCGACACGGGCTTCGACGCGGCGGCGTAGGCACTCGGGCCCTCCGGGGACTCGTCCCCGGAGCCCCTGCGCGCTCAGGCCGCGACCGAGCGGGTCAACCGCCGGAGCCCCGCGGGTTCAGGTGCCGAGCGGGTCAACCGCCGGAGCCCCTGCGGGTTCAGGCGACCGAGCGGGTCGGCCGGGCGCCCTGGGTGCGGTGCCGTGGCGCGTCCGGCCCGTACCGCGCGGGCTCAGGCCGCGACCGAGCGGGTCAGCCGGGCGCCCAGGGTGCTGACGTAGCCGACCAGCGCGTCCGGCCCGTGCACCGTGAACTCGCAGTCCACCAGGGCCAGCCGCAGCGCCAGCCACTCCACGGAGTCCGCCGACCGGGCGCGCAGCCGGCAGGTGTCCGGGCCCGTGGGGGCCGGGACCAGGTGGGCGGGCAGGCGGGCGGTCACGAAGGCCGCGGGCGCCTCGAAGGTCACGTCCACGTCGTGTTCCTGCGTACGGGTCTCCGAGTGGCCCAGCAGCCGCGCCGCGTCGCCGGTCGGCAGTTCGCGCGGCGTGAACCTGGCGCCCGTCGCGAACGGGTCGGTGACCCGGTCGACGCGGAAGGTCCGCCAGTCCCCGCGCTCCAGGTCGTACGCCACCAGGTACCAGCGGTGGCCCGTCGACACCAGGCGGTACGGCTCGACCTGCCGTTTCGACTCCGTCCCGTCGCCCGCGCGGTACCCGAACCGGAGGCGCTCGTGCGCGGTGACCGTCGCCGCGAGTGTGGTCAGCGTCGAGGGTGCGACGGTCGCGCCGTCGCCGCGCGTCAGCGGGATCGTCGCGTTCTGGAGGGTGGCGACCCGGTGCCGCAGCCGCGACGGGAGCACCTGCTCCAGCTTGGCCAGTGCCCGTACGGCCGCCTCCTCCACGCCCTCGATGGCATGGCCGGCCCCGGCGCGGAGCCCGACGGCGATCGCCACCGCCTCCTCGTCGTCCAGCAGGAGCGGGGGCATCGCGGCGCCCGCGACCAGCCGGTACCCGCCGACCGAGCCACGGCTCGCCTCGACCGGGTAGCCCAGATCCCGCAGCCGGTCGACGTCGCGGCGGATCGTCCGGGGGCTGACGCCGAGTCGCTCGGCCAGTTCGCTGCCCGGCCACTCGCGGGGCGTCTGGAGGAGCGACAGCAGATTGAGGAGTCGTGCCGGGGTGTCCGTCATGCCGTCCAGGATGCGTGTCCATTAGGACATGAGCTGACCTATACGCGGACTAGTTTTGTCGCATGATCTCCACCACCACTCCCACGGACACCGCCGTGCCCCAGAACGACCGGCGGCGATGGCTGGCCCTCGCCGTCGTCATGACCGCCGCGTTCATGGACCTCGTCGACGTCACCATCGTCAACATCGCGATCCCGAGCATCGAGCGGGACCTCGCGGCCTCGTTCGGCGCGATCCAGTGGATCACGGCGGGTTACGCGCTGGCCTTCGCCGCCGGGCTCATCACGGGCGGGCGCCTCGGGGACATCTACGGGCGCAAGCGGCTCTTCCTCGTCGGCATCGCCGGCTTCACCGCCGCCTCCGCGCTCTGCGGCTTCGCCGCCAGCCCGGAGATGCTGGTCGCTTCCCGGCTGCTGCAGGGAGCGATGGCCGCGATGATGGTCCCGCAGGTGCTGGCGATCATCCATGTCACCTTCCCGGCGCACGAGCGCGGCAAGGTCTTCGGGATGTTCGGCGCGGTGGTGGGGCTCGGGGCCGTTTCCGGGCCGCTGCTGGGCGCGCTGCTGACCCAGTGGAACCTGTTCGGGCTGGAGTGGCGGCCGATCTTCCTGATCAACCTGCCGGTGGGCATCGCCGGGCTGATCCTGGGCCGCAGGTTCATCACCGAGTCGCGCGCCGACAAGGCGACCCGGCTCGACCTGGTGGGCGTCGCGCTGGTCACGCTCGGTCTGCTGATGCTGATCTACCCGCTGACGCGCGGCCGTGAGCTGGGCTGGCCGCTGTGGGGCCACCTGTGCATGGTGGGAAGCCTGGTGGTGTTCGGGGCGTTCGTGGCGTACGAGAAGTACAAGACGCGCAAGGACGGCTCACCGCTGGTGGAACTGTCCCTGTTCAAGGTGAAGAGCTTCGCTGCCGGTATCGCGGTGCAGCTGACCTTCGGGGTCGTGATGGGCGTCTTCTTCCTGGTCTGGACGCTGTACATGCAGATCGGGCTGGGCTGGAGCCCGCTGAAGGCCGGCCTGACCGGTGTGCCCTTCTCCATCGCGGTGTCCGCCGCGGCCGGGATGTCCGTACAGAAGCTGGTCCCGCGCTTCGGGCGGAAGGTGCTCCAGGCGGGCGCGTTGACGATGGTCGCCGGGGTGCTCCTCTACATCTGGGAGGCCGGGCGGTACGGGACGGGCATCGAGCCCTGGCAGATGGCCGCGCCGCTGATCGTGATGGGCGTGGGCATGGGTCTGATCGTGGCGCCGCTGACGGACGCCGTGCTGTCGGACGTGCCGCGCGAACACGCCGGTTCGGCGTCCGGGCTGATCAACACGACCGGGCAGATGGGCACGGCGCTGGGCCTGGGGCTGGTCTCGGTGGTGTTCTTCGGGGTCATCGACGAGGAGCGCCTCGCGCCCGGTGAGGTCGGAGCCGCGTTCGCGGACGCGTTCCAGGGCTCGCTGTGGTGGGTCGTGGCGGTCCTCGCGCTGATCTTCGTCGTGATGTTCGCGCTGCCGGGCCGGCCGAAGCAGCACATGGAAGGCGCAGCAGCCGCCGACGCGGTGCCGGCCGATGAGCCGGAGCCGGTGCTCGCGCACTGAGGCACGGCCGCGCGGTGAGCCGGCGGTGCGGCGGTTCGGCCCGCGGGGGTGAGGGCCCGTGCGGCGGTTCGGCCCGGGCGGTGAGCCGACCCGTGCGGCGGTTCGGCCCCGCGCGGACAGCCGGCCCGGATCCAGGGGTGCATGACGTCCTGGATCCGGGCCTTCCGTTTGCCCGGATGTGTTTACTTCCCCTGAATGCGGGCGTAGCCTGCTGGTGAAACCACAAATTCGGGCATTGATCGGACTCAAAACCACATGTACGCACCGGAGCGCCAACAGCTGATCCTGCGCCTCGCCCGCGAGGGCGGCCGGGTCGACGTGCTCTCCCTCGCCGAACAGCTCCAGGTCACGGCCGAGACCATCCGTCGCGACCTCAAGGCCCTGGACCGGGCCGGGCTCGTCCGCCGGGTGCACGGCGGGGCCATCCCGGCGGGGCGGCTGGATTTCGAGCCCGACCTCGCCGAACGCGAGTCCACCGCCGCCGACGAGAAGGACCGCATCGCGCGCGCCGCGCTCGCCGAGCTGCCCGAGGACGGCAGCGTCATCCTCGACGCCGGCTCCACCGTGGCCCGCGTGGCCGCCGGGCTGCCCCCCGAGTGCGGGCTCACCGTGGTCACCCACGCCCTGCCCGCCGCCTTCCGGCTCGCCGACCACCCCGGCATCGCCCTCCACCTGGTCGGCGGACGCGTCCGGCACCGTACGCGCGCCGCCGTCGACGCCTGGGCCCTGCGCGCGTACGACGAGATCCGCGCCGACGTGCTCCTCCTCGGCACGAACGGGTTCTCCGTCGAGTACGGGCTCACCACCCCCGACCTCGCCGAGGGAGCCGTGAAGCGCGCCATGGTCGCCGCCGCCCGCCGCGTGGTGCTGCTCGCCGACTCGGCCAAGCACGGCAAGGAGCACTTCGCCCGCTTCGGCGACCTCACCGACGTGGACCTGCTCATCACGGACACCGGACTCAGCCCCGAACACGCGGCCGCCATCGAGGCGGCCGGAACGGAAGTCGTACGCGCATGATCCTCACCGTCACCCCCAACCCGTCCCTGGACCGGACGTACGAAGTCCCGGTCCTCGAGCGCGGCGCGGTGCTGCGCGCCGCCGGCGAACGCATGGACCCGGGTGGCAAGGGCGTCAACGTCTCCCGCGCCGTGGCGGCGGCCGGCCACCGTACCGTCGCCGTCGTCCCGCTGGGCGGCGCACCCGGCGCGCTCGTCGCCGAACTGCTGGCCGACGAGGGCATCGAGGTGGCACCCGTGCCACTGAAGGGCCACACCCGCTCCAACATCGCGGTCGCCGAACCCGATGGCACGCTCACGAAGATCAACGCCCCGGGGCCCTGGCTGACCCCCGGCGAGTCGGAGGCGATCCTGGCGGCGGTCGGCGCCTACTCACCCGCCGCCGACTGGGTCGCCTGCTGCGGCAGCCTGCCGCCCGGCCTCGGACCGGAGTGGTACGCCGATCTCGTCACCCGTGCCCACGGGTACGGCTCGCGGATCGCCCTCGACACCTCCGGACCGTCGCTGCTGACCGCGCTGCGCGCCCGCCCCGACGTGGTCAAGCCCAACGCCGAGGAGCTCGCCGCCGCCGTCGGCCGCCCCCTCGCCACCGTGGGCGACGTGCTGAAGGCGGCGGAGGAACTGCGCGACGCGGGTGCCGGCACGGTGCTCGCCAGCCTCGGCGCGGACGGGCAACTGCTGGTGTCCGAGGCCGGTGCCCTCTACGGGTACGCCGCCGTCGACTCCGTACGCAGCAACGTCGGCGCGGGAGACGCGTCCCTGGCGGGGTTCCTCGCCGCGGGCGGTGAAGGCCCGGACGCCCTGGCGGCGGCGGTGGCACACGGCGCGGCGGCCGTGCGGCTGCCGGGCAGTGAGATGCCCACGCCCGCCGACCTGGACCTGTCGGCGGTCACCGTCACCGCCGACGTGCCCCTCGACCGAGACCTGAGCGAGTAAGGGAACCCGGGATGAGCGACATGATCACCGCGGACCTGGTCGATCTCGACCTGGCCGCGCACACCAAGGAAGAGGCGGCCCGTTCGCTCGCCGAGCGCATGGCGGGGCTCGGCCGGGTGACCGACCTCGACGGCTTCCTGGCCGACGTGGCGGCGCGCGAGGCGCAGATGCCGACCGGGCTGGACGGCGGTATCGGCATCCCGCACTGCCGGAGCGCCCACGTCACGGAACCGACGCTCGCCTTCGGCCGCTCGGGCCAGGGTGTCGACTTCGGCGCCCCGGACGGCCCGGCGGACCTGATCTTCCTGATCGCCGCCCCGGCCGGCGCGGACGACGCCCACCTGACGATCCTCTCGTCCCTGGCCCGCCGCCTGATGGACCCCGACTTCACCTCCGCGCTCCGCACGACGGCGTCCCCGCCCGAAGCCGCCGCCCTGATCCGCGGCGACGCCCCGCCCCAGGACCCCGCCCCCGAGCGCCCCGAGGCCGCCGCACCGGCGGAGGGCCCCGCGCGGGCCGGCTCCGCCCTCGAGGCCGCCGCGCCCGCGACGGCTGAGGACGTCGCCTCCGGTGGGGCCCCTGCCGGAGCGGGGAGCGCTCCCTCCGAGGGTGAGTCGAGGGCGGCCACCGACGTCGACGCCGCTGTGCCGGGCGACGTCACCGGGGACGGCGCCGCCGCGGGCCCCGCCTCCGGCGGCGGGCCGTCCGGGCCGGAGGGCCGTGCCGCCGGGGGGCCGGGGGGAGCCCCCGGAGGTGAGGAGGCGCCGGTGACCTTCCGGATCGTGGCGGTGACGTCGTGCCCGACCGGCATCGCGCACACCTACATGGCGGCCGAGTCCCTGGAGAGCGCCGGGCGGGACGCGGGAGTCGAGGTGGTGGTGGAGACCCAGGGTTCCGCCGGGTTCACCCGGCTCGACCCCGCCGTCGTCGCGGCAGCCGACGGCGTGATCCTCGCGCATGACGTCCCGGTCCGGGAGAAGGAACGGTTCGCCGGGAAGCCCACCGTCGACGTCGGCGTCAAGGCCGGGATCAACCGGGCCGCCGAGCTGATCGCCGAGGTCCGGGGCAAGGCCGAACGAGGCGAGGTCACCACCACGGCACCCCCGGGCACGCCCGTCGAGAACGCGGGCGAGCCCGGCGAGGGCTACGGCACCAAACTCCGCAAGTGGCTGATGTCGGGCGTCAGTTACATGGTGCCGTTCGTCGCCGCGGGTGGGCTCCTCATCGCCCTCGGCTTCGCCATCGGCGGCTACACCGTCAAGGACGCCCCCTCCGTCGCCGGGTACTTCGCCTGGGGGCAGGCCGACAGCTGGGCCGCGCTCCTCTTCCAGATCGGTGCCCTGGCGTTCAGCTTCCTCGTTCCCGTCCTCGCCGGTTACATCGCGTACGGCATGGCCGACCGCCCCGGGCTGGTGCCCGGATTCGTGGGCGGCGCCGCCGCGCTGGCCATCAACGCCGGGTTCCTCGGCGGCCTGGCCGCCGGTCTGATCGCGGGCGGGGTCGTGCTGGCGATACGGCGGATCAGGGTGCCCGGCCCGCTGCGCGGCATCATGCCCGTGGTCGTCATCCCCCTCATCTCCTCCGCCGTCGTCGGCTTCCTGATGTTCCTGGTGATCGGCAAGCCCATCGCGTCGCTCCAGAAGGCGCTGACCGACTGGCTGTCGGGACTGTCCGGCGCCAACGCGGTCGTCCTCGGCGTGATCCTCGGCCTGATGATGTGCTTCGACCTGGGCGGGCCGCTCAACAAGGTCGCCTACGCCTTCGCCATCGGCGGGCTCGCCGACCCCAACGAGGGCTCGCTGAAGGTCATGGCCGCCGTGATGGCCGCCGGCATGGTGCCGCCGCTGGCGATGGCCCTGGCCACGGTGGTGCGCGGCAAGCTGTTCACCAGGGCCGAGCGGGAGAACGGCAAGGCGGCCTGGGTGCTCGGCGCCTCGTTCATCACCGAGGGCGCGATCCCCTTCGCCGCCGCCGACCCGCTGCGCGTCATCCCCTCGGCGATGGTGGGCGGCGCCGTCACCGGCGCCCTGTCGATGCTCTTCGAGTGCACCCTGCGCGCCCCGCACGGTGGCGTCTTCGTCGTCCCGCTGATCGGCAACCCACTGCTCTACCTGGTCGCGATCGTCGCCGGCACCCTGGTGAGCGCCGCACTCGTCCTGCTGCTCAAGGGCCACGCCCGCAAGGCGTCCACCCCCGCCTCGGCGGCGGACGAGCCGGGGGAGACGCACGAGAAGGTCGCCGTCGCGGCCTGACACCGACGGACCCGGTCCGTCAGCGCACGCGCCCCCGCACCCGCGCGCGGAGCTCCATGGCCTCGCGCGCGGCCGACTCGTCCTCGTAGACCTCGCACATGTGCCTGCCGTCAGGCGTCGCCGTGTGCTCCACCTCCCAGAGGCTCATCTCACTGCCGTCCAGCAGCAGGAACGCGTGCTCGTACAGCGTGAACCCGGCGTCCTTGCCCAGCACGCTGAACTGGCGGCCGAAGACCTGCTTGATGTGGTGGGCGAACGCGCCCCGCAGCCGCGCGGCCACCGCCTCGCCGGGCCGGTCCTCGTTCTCCGCGCGGCGCAGCACCCGGCGGGCGTGGTCGGCCGAGTCGTCCGGCATGTACACCGTCGGGGCAGGCGCCATCGGCCGGGCCAGCAGCGCGCCCAGCAGCTCCAGGTCCGCGTCGAGGTCCATGTGCAGGTCCACGGCCAGGTCGTCGTCCGGTTCGGGGAAGCCGACGGGCAGGCGGGAGGCGGCGAGGCGTACGTCGGTCTCGTCCGCGTACAGCTCGTGCTGCTCGGTGCCGGTGCGCCCGGTGTTGTGCACCAGCTCCCACAGCGTCAGCGACGATCCGTCTGCCAGCAGGTACGTGTGCCGGTACGTCGCCCGGTGGAGCGCCGCGCTGTGGTGCGACGAGTGCAGCGAACTGGCGTGCGCCAGCGCGGAGTCCAGTCGCTCGACCAGCGCGTCGGGCAGGTCGAAGGAGTTGAGCGCCCGCCCCAGGAGGCGCTCGACGTGCATCTCGGTCGTCTCGTCGTTCGGAACGTTCAAGAGGGGTCTCCAGGCCGTCGCCGCGTGTCACTCGATGCTTGCTTAAGGTAGTGCCTGGGTCTGACAACGCGTCCGACTTCCCCAAAACGAGGGGCGCGCGGCACGAGTTCCCGCGCGCCCCGTCCAACTCGGTGTCGGCCCCCCTCAGTCGAGGCGGTACAGATCCCGGTACGCGGGGAAGTCGCCACCCGGACCCGAAACCGACTCGGCGGCCAGCACCGCCCGCACGATCGCCCTGGTCACCACGGTGGCACCGGCCGCCAGTACCTCGTTCAGCGCGAGCGGGCCGTGCGTGTCCGGCAGGGGGCGCTCGCCCGTCGCGAGGGTGAACACGGTGTCGCCGTCGTTGAGCAGGTGGACCGGCCGCACGGCGCGCGCGATCCCGTCGTGCGCCGTCCCCGCGAGCTTCTGCGCCTGCGCCCTGGTCAGTTCCGCGTCCGTACCGACCACCGCCAGCGTCGTGTTCAGCGGCGGCCAGTCGTTGCGCTCCAGCGCCTCGGCCAGCCGCCGTGCCGCCGCCGCGTGCACCTGTGGGGCGGGCAACTCCATCGGCCCGTCCCCGTACGCCCCGTACAGCGCCCCCGTCAGCGGATCGACCGCCGAGCCCACCGCGTTGGCCACGACCAGCGCGCCGACGGTGATCCCGCACGGCAGGACCGTACTGGCCGTACCGACCCCGCCCTTCATCCCACCGATCACCGCCCCGGTCCCGGCTCCGACGGCCCCGCACTCCACAGGGGCGCGGGGGCCCGCCGCGTCCGCCGCCTCCACCGCCGCGCGCCCCGTCGACGCGTCCGGGCGCGCCTTCCAGTCGCCGCCCCGGCCCAGGTCGAACACGCACGCCGCCGGAACGACCGGCACCACCTGCGACGGGTCCGGCCCCACGCGCACGCCCCGCCCGCGTTCCTCCAGCCAGGCCATCACGCCGGCCGCCGCCTCCAGCCCGTACGCGCTGCCGCCCGTCAGCACCACCGCCTCGATGCGCTGAACCAGGTTCCGCGGGTCGAGCGCGTCCGTCTCCCGGGTGCCGGGGCCGCCGCCGCGCACGTCCACCGCCGCGACCGCCCCGCCCTCGGGCGCCAGGATCACGGTGGTGCCGCTGAGCGCGTTGTCCCCCGGTACGCGCGCGTGGCCGACCCGGAGCCCGGCCACGTCCGTCAGTGCGTCATTCATCCTCCTTGCGTACCACGCGCCGTACGGGCGGTGAGCAGGACCCCGGCGGCGACGGCCGCCGCCGCGACGAATCCGGCCGTGAGGACACCCCAGCGCCCGGCGAACGTGGAGAGCAGGATCCCGAGCGCGGCGCACGGCAGCACGAGCTGCTGAGCGATGCCGACTTTGAAGTAGCGGGAGTGCAGCGTCCACAGCAACAGCAGGAACAGTGCCGACGGCAGGGTCACCGCGGCCGCCGCGGCGGTCGCCGACAGGTGGGCCTTGCCGACGGCCTGCTCGACCGCGACCTCGATGCCCGCGCCGATCGCGGCCGCCGACGCCTGGATCAGATAGTGCCCGTAGCCCCAGAGGAACGCCTGCCGGTTGGACAGCAACCGCTGGTGGGCCGGGACGATGAAATAGATCCACCAGGCGGCGAAGATCAGCAGCAGCCCGCCGGCCGCGATGGGCAGCAGGTCGCCCAGCGCGTCGTTCTCCTCCACGCCCGTCTTCACGGCGACGGTCGCCGCGGCGATGGTCTCGCCGAGAACGATGATGGTGAACAGCCCGTACCGCTCGGCGATGTGGTGCGCGTGCCAACTGGAGGCGTAGTCCTTCTCCGCCAGAGGCGGTACGGACAGTTCGGCCACCACCATCACGAGGAAGACCCACGGGCGGCCCTCCTCGGGCACGAACACCAAGGCGGTCCAGCCGAGCTGGCAGAGCGTCACCCCTGCCGCGTACCGCAGCGCCATCGTGCGCTCCGCCCCGGTCGCGGCCCGTGCGGCTCGCAGCCACTGCGAGGCGAGGGCGAGCCGCATCACCACGTACCCGAGCCACACGACGAAGAAGTCCTGCTCCTCGAAGGCCTGGGACACCCCGGCGGCGAGGATCAGGACGCCGGAGATCTGGACGAGGGTCACCACGCGGTAGAGGGTGTCGTCGTTGTCGTACGCCGAGGCGAACCACGTGAAGTTCATCCACGCCCACCAGATGGCGAAGAACACCATCGCGTACCGGGCGATGCCGTCCCCGGCATGGCCCTCGGCGACGGCGTGCACGAGCTGGACGCCCGCCTGCGCGACCGCCACGACGAAGCACAGGTCGAAGAAGAGCTCCAGGGGTGTCGCGGTGCGGTGCGCCTCGTCGCGGCTGCGGGAGACCAGGGGCCGCAGGGGGCCGGGGGAAGGGGTGGTCATCCCACCAGAACAGCAGAGGCGCCGCCGCCGGGCGCCATCCGTGGGAAGCGATCACCCCCGAAGTCCCCACAACGGGCGAACCGTGATGGACGCACCTACGGTGGCCGCGTGACCACACCCCCCGACCACCCGCCCCGGGGCGCCGCCCCCACCCCGGCGGACCCGGCCGGCCCCCCGGCCCCCGGCGCGCCGCCCGAGGACGAGCCGGAGCCCGGTGACGCCCCGGCCCCCACGGGCGAGCCAGGCCCTGGCGCCCTGCCCGCCCCCACGGGCGAGCCCCCGCCCGGCGCCCCGCCCGCCCCGACGGGCGCCCCGGCCCCCGGCGCGCCGCCCGCCCCGACGGACGCTCCGGCCCCCGGCGCGCCTCCCGAGCCCGAGCCCGGCCCCGAGGACGAGCCGGAGGACGAGCCCACGCCCGAGTCCGGCCGCTGACAACCGGCGTACGCTGGGACCATGAGGACCGCCCCCGCCCCCGGACCGCGAGACGCGAAGAGCGAATCGGCGCCGGAGGAAGAGAAGAACCCGCAGAATCCGAGGAACACACCGAGTCCGGACAGCGCGGACAGCCCGAACAGTCCGAGCAGTAGTCCGGCCAGTCCCAAGAAGAGGACACCGGCGCTGATCTTCGACGATCCGCTGGACCAGCCATCCGCGGACGATACGGACCGTGGGTGGGGCGAGCGGCCTCCGGGCGGCGCCGACAGCGCCGCCGATCTCGCGCGATTCCTCGACGAGAAGCCGCCGCACCACCTCTGAGCCGGCTGCCCTACGGAGCGCCGCGCTCCGCACCGCGCTGCGCGACGAGGGCGTCGCGGATCTCCTTGAGCACCTCCAGTTCGGTGACCTCCAAGGTCTCCTCCACGCCCCTCTTCTCCTTCTCCAATGCCGCACGGCGCGCCAGGTACCTGGCCATGGGGAGCACCATCAGGAAGTAGACGACGGCCGCGGTGATCAGGAAGCTGAGGGTGGCACTGAGCACCGAGCCCCACAGGATGGCGACGCCCTGGACGACCTCGCCGCTGTCGTTCACCTGGCACGGGGCCTTCAGGCAGGACCGGTAGCTCTCCAGGTTCTTGGTGCCGAAGGCGCCGACGACGGGGCTGATCACTCCTTTGACGATCGCGTTCACGATGTTGGTGAAGGCGGCTCCGATCACCACGGCGACCGCCAGGTCGATCACATTCCCGCGCATGAGGAAGGCCTTGAAGCCTTCCAGCAGGTTCTGATTCTTCTCCTGGCTCACCACGGTGCCCTTCGTCGCATGTGCAGTCGGCGGAGTCATTACGCCCGTCAACGGGCACAACCGTCCAATCCGTACACACGGACAGGTGAGGTGGCAGCCCCTCAGTACGACGGGGGCGTGCCGGCCGGCTCAGCACAGCGTCACGGCCAGACGGGACGTCGCCCCCGCGCCCGCCAGCGCGGTGGCGGTGGCGCGCGGGACGGACAGCACGACCAGCGCACCGCCGTCCGCCGACTCACCACTCGCGCGCGGCACCTTCTCCACGCGAGCGCCTCTGGCCACCACGCGGGCGTCGTCACCGTCCGCCGAGGGCGAGAGGGGTGAGGCGATCACGTCGACGCGGTCACCGGGCCGCAGCAGGCGGACGGTCGCGCCGTCCGCGATCCGCACGGGGGCGGACACCACCTCGACCGGCTTCCGCTCCCGCTCGGGCGCCGCGGCGGCCTGCGGTCTGTCCGTCTCGGCGGGCCCGCGGGACCCCGAGGCCGAGGCGGCCAGCGCCGCGGCGGTCATGGCGAGACCTGCCGCCATCGCACGCCGCCTGCGCCGCACGGCCCGCCGCAGCCGGTGACGGCCGCCGCGCACCCGCAGCGGGGCGAACTGCGGCACCCCGCAGGTCTCGGGCACCGGCGCCGGGGCGGCCCAGCGGGCGCCGGGCGGGAGGACAGCCGAGCCTGCCGGAGCCGGAAGCGCAGAAGTGTGCGGGGGGTGCGCCCCCGCGCCAGGAAACGAACGGGGAACAGGAAACGAACCGGGAACAGCGAGATGACGGGACGTCATGGCAACCACCGCCTGCCGTGAGAGACCGGGACCGGGCATCAGCTCCGCCGGCTTTCGCCGACGCCCCTCACGATCCCGCGTCCCCGCCGATCCCGCCCGAGCCTGTGGACAACCCCCGCGGTGGGGAAAACCCCGTCACCCCCCGGAGCGCCCAGCGGCCAAGGCCTAGGTCAAGGCCACCGCCAAGGCCACGGCCTAGGTCAAGGCCAAGACCACCGCCGAGGTCAAGGCCAAGGCCACCGCCAAGGCCAAGGCCTAGGTCAAGGCCAAGGCCACCGCCGAGGTCAAGGTCAAGGCCACCGCCAAGGCCAAGACCACGGCCACGATCACGGAAGCCGGATGCCCAGGTCCCAGCCGTCGTGCGCGTGGGTGCACAAGCAGGAGCGGCTGCCGGTCTCGGGCAGCCCGGCGACCGCGTCGAAGAGCACCTCCCGCAGCCGGCCCACGTTCTCGCCGAACACCCTCAGTACCTCGGTGTGCGAGACGCCGTCGCCGGTTTCGGCGCCCGCGTCCAGGTCCGTCACCAGGGCCATCGAGGTGTAGCAGAGCCCCAGCTCTCGGGCGAGGTAGGCCTCCGGGTGCCCCGTCATGCCGACCACCGACCAGCCCATGGCGGCGTGCCACTGGGACTCGGCGCGGGTGGAGAAGCGCGGGCCCTCTATGACGACCATGGTCCCGCCGTCCACCGCTTCCCAGCCCCGTCCGTGCGCCGCGGCGAGGGCCACCTTGCGGCCGTCGGGGCAGTACGGGTCGGCGAAGGAGGTGTGCACGACGTTCGGCACGGTCCCGTCCGGCAGGGGTTCACCGTCGAAGAACGTCTGTGTACGGGTCTTCGTCCGGTCCACCAGCTGGTCCGGCACCAGCAGCGTGCCGGGCCCGTATTCGGGGCGCAGGCCGCCCACCGCGCACGGCCCGAGGACCTGGCGTACGCCGACCGACCGCAGGGCCCACAGGTTGGCCCGGTAGTTGATGCGGTGCGGCGGCAGGTGGTGGCCGCGACCGTGCCGGGGCAGGAAGACGACCCGGCGCCCGGCGAGCTCGCCGAAGAACAGCGCGTCGCTCGGGCTTCCGTACGGGGTGGTCACCGGGACCTCGGTGACGTCCTCCAGGAAGGAGTAGAACCCCGAGCCGCCGATGACGCCGATGTCCGCGCGCATGTCCGCGCCGGTGCCTGCAGTCGCTGCGTTCGCCATGCGGCTCACCCTAACGGGGCCCCGATGCACCGAGGACCCCGCCGTGGGAAACGGCAGGGTCCAGGGGGAAGCCGGATCCGGATCAGGCGGCGGAGCTGGAGCTTCCGGCCGCGCTCGAGGAAGCGGGCTTGGAGTCCGACGAAGAGCTGGACGCCGAGGAGCTCGACGAGGACGAGCTCGACGACGAGCTGCTCGAGCCCGACGACTTCGAGGCGGGCGAGCTGCTCGACGAGGCGCCGCGGCTGTCATTGCGGTAGAAGCCGGAGCCCTTGAAGACAATGCCGACGGCCGAGAACACCTTCTTCAGGCGTCCCTGGCAGCTCGGGCACTCGGTCAGGGCGTCATCGGTGAACTTCTGCACCGCCTCGAGGCCCTCGCCGCACTCGGTGCACTGGTACTGGTAGGTCGGCACTTGTCTTCCTCCTGGCACTCTCACTCAATGAGTGCTAACGACAGTCCATACTGACGTATTCCGCGGGATCAGTCCACCGTCACGGGTACGCGGTGACCGACGCCACGTGCCACGGTCCGGGTCGCCGGACGTGCCCCGAGGCGCGACCGGAGGGCCAGCAGGGTGGCCAGCGCCAGTGCGGTACCGGCCAGCGGGACCAGGAAACCGGCGCTCGCGCCGTACCCGTCCGCGAGCCGTCCGGCCACCGTCACGGCGGCCGCCTGGCCCAGCGCGACGGCGCCCGTCAGCCAGGTGAACGCCTCGGTCCGGGCGGACGCCGGGACCAGGGACTCGACCAGCGTGTAGCCGCTGATCAGCGCGGGAGCGATGCAGAGGCCGACGACCAGGCCGAGCGCGCCCAGCAGCACCACGGAGTGCGCGGACCACAGGAGCGAGGCGGCGACGGTGAGGCCCGCGTACCCGAGGATCAGCCGGCGGCGGGGGCCCGACTTCCAGGCGATGGCGCCGACGGCGATGCCGGCCAGCATGTTGCCCGCGGCGAAGAGGCCGTACAGCAGGCCGTTCATGCCCGGCTGCCCGATCTCCTCGGTGAACGCGGTCAGCGAGACCTGCATGCCGCCGAAGACGGATCCGATGCCCAGGAAGGCGATGGCCAGGACGCGTACGCCGGGCACCGACAGGGCGGAGACGCGCTCCACGCGCGCGTGGGCGGGGTTGTGCCCGTGCGCGGGCTGGGTGCGGCGCTGGGCGGCGAAGAGCAGGCCGCCCGCCAGCGTCAGTGTCGCCTCGGCGATCAGGCCGGCGGCCGGGTGGACGCCGGTGCACAGCGCGGTGGCGAGGACGGGACCGACGACGAAGGTGAACTCGTCCGTGACGGACTCGAAGGCCGCCGCCGTCGACATCAGGGGCGAGCCCTCCAGCTTCGCGGCCCAGCGGGACCGCACCATGGGCCCGATCTGGGGCACGGAGGCGCCGGTCGGCACCGCCGCCGCGAACAGGGCCCACAGGGGGGCGTCCGCCAGGGCCAGTGCCGTCAGGGCGGACACCGACAGGGTGTGGACGAGGACGCCGGGGACCAGGACGGCGCGCTGTCCGAAGCGGTCGGCGAGCCTGCCGCTCTGCGGCGCGAACAGGGCCATGGACACGCCGGTGAACGCGGCGACGGCGCCGGCGCTGCCGTACGAACCGGTGGTGTGCTGCACCAGCAGGACGATGCCGATGGTCAGCATCGCGAAGGGCTGCCTCGCGGCGAAGCCGGGGAGCAGGAACGTCCAGGCTCCCGGGGTGCGCAGGAGCTGCCCGTATCCAGGACGCGTGACAGCGTCGGACGGAGTGACCGTGGCTGTGTCAACAGCGGAGGGCACGGCCCGTGCCTTTCTGCCGCCTGGTAGCGCTCCCCTGGGTGTCGGGAGCCGCCGAGAGCTGTCCTCTTGCGCGGAACTGCGGTAGATACCGGGCCCCACTGCGAGGGAGCGTCACGGCCGCCATACGGTCGCGCCAGCTCTGCGTCAGGCAGAGTTGGTCGATCAGTGTGCCTTCATGGTACAGGGAGAAGCGGGTGTGGTGCCTGTGAAATTGCCGATACGGGCAGTCGTCACCTCCGATTAACCGTACGTTTCCCTTCCGCTTTCTGCCCGCGGTCTCCTCACCTTCCTCCGTTCCCGCCCGTGCCCAGCCAGTCGGCCAGCTTGCCGCCCTGGGAAACGGCCCGCAGCCGGCGCTCTGCGGCGTCCCGGACCGGGTCCGTCGCCACCACCAGCAGCTCGTCACCGCGCCGCAGCACGGTCGTGGGCCCCGGGACGAAGCTCCGGCCGTCCCGTACGACGAGGGTGACGGCCGCGCCCGGGGGCAGCCGCAGCTCCGCGACCTCCACACCGTGCATCCGGGACTGCTCCGGGACGGCCACCGACAGCAGGTGTCCGCGCAGCCGCTCCAGGGGGGCCGACTCGACGCCCAGGTCGGCGGCCTCCGCCGAGTCGCCCAGCCGCAGCGCCCTGGCGAGCCAGGGCAGGGTCGGGCCCTGCACCAGCGTGTAGACGACCACCAGCACGAAGACGATGTTGAAGATCTTCTCGCTGCCCTCGATCCCGGACACCATGGGGATGGTCGCCAGGATGATGGGCACGGCGCCGCGCAGCCCCGCCCAGGACATCAGGGCCTGCTCCTGCCAGGGGATGCGGAAGGGCAGCAGGCTCAGGAAGACGGACAGCGGCCGCGCCACCACCGTCAGCACCAGCCCGACCATCACCGCCGGCCAGAAGTCGTCGACCAGCTCGTGCGGGGTCACCAGGAGGCCCAGGAGGACGAACATGCCGATCTGGGCGATCCAGCCCAGACCCTCGGCGAAACCACGGTTGGCGGGCGCGTGCGGCAGCTTGGCGTTGCCCAGGACCACCGAGGCCAGGTAGACCGCGAGGAAGCCGCTGCCGTGCGCCATGGCACCGGCCGCGTACGCCACCACCGCGATCGCCATCACCGCGATCGGGTACAGGCCGGAGGCGGGCAGGGCCACGTGCCGCAGTCCGAAGGAGCCGAGGAATCCGACCGCCAGCCCGATGGCCGCGCCGATGGCCAGTTCCATCGCGATCGTGCCGAGCAGCGCGTACCAGCTGTCGACCGGGCCGGTCGTCGAGAAGGCCACCACCAGGATCACGACGGGGGCGTCGTTGAAGCCGGACTCGGCCTCCAGTGTGCCGGTCACGCGTGAGGGGAGGGGCACCTTGCGCAGGACGGAGAAGACGGCGGCGGCGTCCGTCGAGGAGACGACCGCGCCGATGATCAGTGCCTGCCGCCACTCCAGGCCCACCCAGTAGTGCGCCGCCGTGGCCGTGACCCCCACGCTCACCGCGACGCCGGCGGTCGACAGGACGGCCGCCGTGGGCAACGCGGGTTTGATCTCCTTCCACTTGGTTCCCAGGCCACCCTCGGCCAGGATCACCACAAGTGCGGCATAGCCGATCACCTGGGTCAATTCGGCGTTGTCGAAGTGGACATTGCCGATCCCGTCCTGCCCGATGGCGATCCCGATCCCGAGGTACAGGAGCAGGCTGGGGAGCCCGCTCCGGGAGGAGATCCGCACCGCCGCGACGGCGATGAGCAGCACGACCGAGCTGATGAGCAGGAGTTCGTTGAGCTGGTGGACAGTCAGTGGCCGACCCTTTCCTCGTGCGCGCGCCGGAGTGTTCCCGCCGTCGGTACTTCGTTACCTTACCTAATCATTAACGCTTTCTTGATGCCGGTCCGGGGTCGCGGCGCTCGTGAAGAGTCCCCGAGGAGGGGCCCCTTACTGACACCGCGTCCGGGCCGGGTGGGCGCTGCGCCTATGGTTGCTCCAGCACTCCAGGACCAGCCTGCGCCTCGAAGGACAGCGATGCCCGCCAACACCACCGCCGCTTCCACCAAGAAGAAGGGGCGACGTGCCCGTCTGCTCGTGATCGCCCTGGTGCTGGCGCTGGTCGCGGGCGTCGGCTACGGCGCCTACTGGAGCGTCAGCACCGTGCGCGCCCCCTTCCCGCAGACCACCGGCACCCTCAAGCTGGACGGCCTCTCCGGCCCCGTCGACGTGAAACGGGACGACTACGGCGTTCCGCAGATCTACGCCTCCACCGACGAGGACCTGTTCCGCGCCCAGGGCTATGTCCAGGCGCAGGACCGGTTCTGGGAGATGGACGTCCGCCGCCACATGACGGCCGGGCGCCTGTCGGAGATGTTCGGCAAGGAGCAGGTCGACACGGACGCGTTCCTGCGGACCCTGGGCTGGCACCGGGTGGCGCAGGAGGAGTACGACAAGCTCCTGTCGCCCGACACCAAGAAGAACCTGCAGGCCTACGCCGACGGCGTCAACGCGTACCTCAAGGGCAAGGAGGGCCGCGACATCTCGGTCGAGTACGCCGCCCTCGCCTTCAGCAACGACTACGCCATCGAGCCCTGGACGCCGGTCGACTCCGTGGCCTGGCTGAAGGCCATGGCCTGGGACCTGCGCGGCAACATGCAGGAGGAGATCGACCGTTCGCTGATGACCACCAGGCTCAGCGAGAAGCAGATCAAGGACCTCTACCCGGAGTACCCCTACGACCTGCACCGCCCGATCGTCGACGGGGGCGGCGTGGACGAGGCGACCGGGAAGTTCGACCCCTCCGGCAAGGGCGGCAGCCAGGACACGGGCGACGGCCAGGGACAGGGCCAGGGGCAGGGCCTCGGCACGGGCCAGGGTTCGGGTCAGGGCCTCGGTTCCGGCCAGGGCTCCGACAGCCCGCAGGGCGCCACCCAGGGCCTCCAGTCGCAGCTCTCCGCGCTGTCCTCCTCCCTGGAGAAGATCCCCGCCCTGCTGGGCCCCAACGGCAACGGCATCGGCTCCAACTCCTGGGTCGTGTCCGGCAAGTACACGACCACCGGCAAGCCGCTGCTGGCCAACGACCCGCACCTGGCGCCCCAGCTTCCCTCGCTCTGGTACCAGATGGGCCTGCACTGCCGTTCCGTCTCCGACAAGTGCCGTTACGACGTGTCCGGCTACACCTTCTCCGGCATGCCGGGCGTGGTCATCGGTCACAACCAGGACATCGCCTGGGGCTTCACCAACCTGGGCGCGGACGTCAGCGACCTCTACCTGGAGAAGATCACCGACAGCGGTTACCTGTTCGACCGCAAGGAACGGCCCTTCATCACCCGCGAAGAGGACATCAAGATCGCCGGCGGCACGAAGAAGACGATCACCGTGCGGTCGACGAACAACGGTCCTCTGGTCTCCGACCGCAGCAACGAGCTGGAGAAGGTCGGCGACGAGGCTCCCGTGGACGCCGCCGCCCCGGACCGCGGCGACGGCTACGCGGTGGCCCTGCGCTGGACCGCCCTGGACCCGGGCAAGTCCATGGACGCCGTGTTCAAGCTGAACCGCGCCACCGACTTCAAGCAGTTCCGTGAGGCCGCCCGCGACTTCGACGTGCCCTCCCAGAACCTGATCTACGCCGACGCCAAGGGCGCCGAGGGCAACATCGGCTACCAGGCACCCGGCAAGATCCCGGTCCGCCAGAAGGGTCACGACGGCACCATGCCGGCGCCCGGCTGGGACCCGAAGTACACCTGGACGAAGAAGTTCGTCCCCTTCGAGGAGCTGCCCTACGAGGAGAACCCGGAGCGCGGCTACATCGTGACCGCCAACCAGGCCGTGATCGACGCGGACACGTATCCGTATCTGCTCACCGAGGACTGGGGATACGGCTCGCGGAGCCAGCGCATCAACGACCTCATCGAGTCCAAGACCAAGGACGGGGCGAAGGTCTCCACCGAGGACATGCGCACCATGCAGACGGACAACAGCAGCGAGATCGCCAAGCTGCTGACGCCCTACCTGCTGAAGATCGACATTTCCGACCCGCACGTCCGTGAGGCCCAGAAACTCCTCGAGGGCTGGCACTACACCCAGGACGCGGACTCGGGCGCGGCCGCCTACTTCAACGGCGTCTGGCGCAACGTCCTCAAGCTCGCCTTCGGCAACAAGCTGCCCAAGGAGCTGCGGGTCAAGGGCGAGTGCCTGAACGTCCGTCCCGCCGACTCCACCGGGCCGGTCGACGAGCAGGACAGGCTGGTGCGGGAGTGCGGGCAGCGGGACGCCGAGACGGCCCAGCCGGACGGCGGCGACCGCTGGTACGAGGTGGTCCGCCGGATCCTCGAGGACGAGAAGAACGAGTGGTGGAAGTCCGCCCCCAACCGCACGTACCGGCTGGGCACCGACACCCGCGACGAGCTGCTGAAGCGGGCCATGGTGGACGCCCGCTGGGAACTGACGTCCAAGCTCGGCAAGGACGTCAACAGCTGGAGCTGGGGCCGGCTGCACCAGCTGACCCTGACGAACCAGACCCTCGGTACCGAGGGCCCGGGCGTCATCCAGTGGCTGCTCAACCGGGGCCCGTGGAACCTCTCGGGCGGCGAGGCGGCGGTCAACGCCACCGGCTGGAACGCCGCCGGCGGGTACGGGGTGGTGTGGGTGCCGTCGATGCGGATGGTCGTGAACGTCGGCGACTGGGACAAGTCCCGGTGGATCAACCTGACCGGAGCCTCCGGGCACGCCTACAACGCCCACTACACCGATCAGACCGACAAGTGGGCCAAGGGCGAGCTGCTCGACTGGCCCTACGGCAAGCAGGCGGTCGACGCCAAGACCGTCGACACGCTCGTCCTCACGCCGTAGCGGCGGCGCCACCGGAGCCCGAGCGCTCCTAGGCCCGGAAGCGGAGGGTGACCTCCGGGGTCACCACCGCGTGCACGGGGTGGTCGTGCGGTTCCTCCGGGACCCGCTCGACCACCTCGTGTGCGTAGAGGAGCACCACCAGCGCCGGATCGTGCCCGGCCCGCGCGATGCGGGCCAGGACCCGGTCGTACGAGCCGCCTCCCCGCCCCAGCCGCATGCCCCGCGCGTCCACCGCCAGGCCGGGCAGGAGGACCGTGTCGGCTCCCAGGACGGCGTCCACGCCCAGCCGGGGCCCGGAGGGCTCCAGGAGCCCGCGCCGGGCCCGTACGAGCCGCTCGGCGCCCTCGTAGGCGGCCCAGTCCAGGTCGTTGTCCTCCAGCAGGACCGGCAGCAGGACGCGAACGCCCCGCTCGCGCAGTGCGTCGAGCAGCGCGCGCGTGCCCGGTTCGCTCCCCATGGAGACGTATGCGGCGACTGTCCAGGCCCGCCGCAGCTCGGGCAGGTTCAGGGCGACGTCCGCGAGAACCGCGGCGGCCTTCTGGACGTCATCACTGGTCAGGAGGGCGCGCGCGGCAAGAAGTTGGCGCCGCAGAGCGGGCTTTTCGGGCATGTCGCCGGTCACGATGACGTCACAAAACCTCTCGTACATGGCCGTATGAGTACGAAGTTAACCGGAAGCTAATCTTCCGCCCATACCGACCGGATATGGTGCTCCGCATGACTCAGTCGCACCCCAGGATCAGCAAGGCTGTCATCCCCGCCGCCGGCCTCGGCACCAGGTTCCTGCCGGCCACGAAAGCCACTCCCAAAGAGATGCTGCCTGTGGTCGACAAGCCCGCCATCCAGTACGTCGTCGAAGAGGCCGTGGACGCCGGCCTGTCCGACGTACTGATGATCACCGGCCGCAACAAGCGGCCGCTCGAGGACCACTTCGACCGCAACTACGAGCTCGAGGAAGCCCTCATCAAGAAGGGCGACCAGGAGCGCCTCGCCAAGGTCCAGGAGTCCAGCGACCTGGCCACCATGCACTACGTCCGCCAGGGCGACCCGCGCGGGCTCGGCCACGCCGTCCTGTGCGCCGCCCCGCACGTCGGCAACGAGCCCTTCGCCGTGCTCCTCGGCGACGACCTCATCGACCCGCGCGACCCCCTGCTGTCCCGCATGGTCGAGGTCCAGGAGCGCGAGGGCGGCAGTGTCATCGCCCTGATGGAGGTCGAGCCGTCCCAGATCCACCTCTACGGCTGCGCGGCCGTCGAACCCACCGGCGACGCCGACGTCGTGAAGGTGACCAACCTGGTCGAGAAGCCCGATCCGGCGGAGGCGCCCAGCAACTACGCCATCATCGGCCGGTACGTCCTCGACCCCGCCGTGTTCGGGATACTGCGCGAGACCGCCCCCGGCCGGGGCGGTGAGATCCAGCTGACCGACGCGCTGCAGAAGCTCGTCGCCGACGAGTCGGCGGGGGGCCCGGTGCATGGTGTCGTCTTCAAGGGCCGCCGCTATGACACCGGCGACCGCGGCGACTACCTGCGGGCCATTGTCAGACTCGCGTGCGAACGTGAGGATCTGGGACCGGACTTCCGGAACTGGCTTCGCAGTTACGTCACCGAGGAGATGCAGGGACTGTGAGTACGACCTGGTCGGTGGACGAGCACCTGGAGGACATCCTCCAGGCGGTCCACCCGCTCGATCCCATCGAGCTGCAGCTGCCCGACGCCCAGGGCTGTGTCCTGGTCGAGGACGTCATGGTGCCCGTCGCCCTGCCGCCCTTCGACAACAGCTCCATGGACGGGTACGCGGTACGGGTCGCCGATGTCACCGGCGCCACCGAGGAGTTCCCGGCGGTGCTCACGGTCATCGGTGACGTGGCGGCGGGCAGCGAGGGTCTGCCCACCGTCGGCCCCGGCCAGGCCGCCCGCATCATGACCGGCGCCCCGCTGCCGCCCGGCGCCGAGGCCGTCGTCCCGGTCGAGTGGACCGACGGCGGCACCGGCGGCGCGCCCGCCACCGGCATGCGGGCCGCGAGCGCCGCCCCCGAGGGTGCCACCGGCGAGGTCCGCGTCCACCGCCCCGTCGAGGCCCGCGCTCATGTACGCGCGCGGGGCAGCGACGTCCAGGCCGGCGACCTGGCCCTGGAGGCGGGCACGGTCCTCGGCCCGCCGCAGATCGGCCTGCTCGCCGCCATCGGCCGCGGCACCGTGCGGGTGCGTCCCCGCCCGCGCGTGGTCGTGATCTCCACCGGCAGCGAACTGGTCCAGCCCGGCGAGGAGCTGGGCCAGGGCCGGATCTACGACTCCAACAGCTTCGCCCTGGCCGCCGCCGCGCGGGACGCGGGCGCCATCGCCTACCGGGTCGGCGCCGTCACCGACGACGCCACGACACTGCGTGCCGCCATCGAGGACCAGCTCATCCGTGCCGACCTGCTGGTCACCACCGGCGGGGTCAGTGTCGGCGCGTACGACGTCGTCAAGGAGGCCCTCTCCTCGGTGGGCGACGAGGACGAGCCGGGCAGCGGCATCGACTTCCGCAAGCTCGCCATGCAGCCGGGCAAGCCGCAGGGCTTCGGCTCCATCGGCCCGGAGCACACCCCGCTGCTGGCCCTGCCCGGCAACCCGGTCTCCTCCTACGTCTCGTTCGAGCTGTTCGTCCGCCCCGCGATCCGCGCCCTCATGGGCCTGGCCGACGTGCCCGACTCCCAGCGGCCACGCGTGCGTGCCACGCTCGCCGCCGACAAGCCGCTGTCCTCACCGGCCGGCAAGCGCCAGTTCCTGCGCGGCACGTACGACGCCGAGGCCGGCGCGGTCACCCCTGTGGGCGGCGCCGGGTCCCACCTGATCGCCGCCCTCGCGCACGCGGACGCCCTGCTCGTCGTACCGGAGGACACCACGACGGTCGAGCCGGGCGACGACCTGGACGTGGTCCTCCTCGGCTGAGAGCCCCGCTGTGGCGGTACCGTGTCTGCCGCTGTGCCTTCCCGGGGGACCACCCCCGGCCCTCGCCGGCGCGACAATGGCCGTGCGGGGCAATCGGCGCCGGAACACGCGAGGCGGAGTTCAGCAGTGAGTACGCAAGGCAGCCTGACGCACATCGACGAGTCGGGGGCGGCCCGTATGGTCGACGTCTCCGAGAAGGACGTCACCGCCCGCACCGCCCGCGCCACCGGCCGGGTCCTCGTCTCGCCCCGGGTGATCGAGCTGCTGCGCGGCGAGGGTGTCCCCAAGGGCGACGCCCTCGCGACCGCCCGTATCGCGGGCATCATGGGCGCCAAGCGCACCCCCGACCTCATCCCGCTCTGCCACCCGCTGGCCGTCTCGGGCGTGAAGCTGGACCTGTCGGTCGCGGACGACGCGGTCGAGATCGCGGCGACCGTCAAGACCACCGACCGCACGGGCGTCGAGATGGAGGCCCTCACGGCCGTGTCGGTGGCCGCGCTGACCGTCGTCGACATGATCAAGGCCGTCGACAAGGCCGCCGTCATCACCGACGTACGGGTGGAGGAGAAGACGGGCGGCAAGTCCGGCCACTATCGGCGCGCCGAGGCGGAAGGGGCGCAGGCATGACGCCCCGGGGCGGACACGTCCACGGCGCACACGCCCACGAGCCGGAGCGCGCCGCCGCGCCGCACGCCTCCGAGCACGGCCCCACCCCGCACGCCCCCCGGCAGGAGCACGCCTCCCCGCCGGAGCATGCTTCCCGGCCCGAGGGCGCGCCCACCGGCGGGGCCCCGTACCGGGCCCTGGTCGTGACCGCCTCCAACCGGGCGTCCGCCGGGGTCTACGAGGACAAGGGCGGCCCCATCCTCGCCGAAGGGCTCGCCCGGCTGGGCTTCGGCGTCGACGGACCTCAGGTCGTCCCGGACGGCGATCCCGTCGAGGCCGCGCTGCGCGCCGGGGTCGAGGCCGGGTACGACGTCATCCTCACCACGGGCGGCACCGGCGTCTCGCCCACGGACCGCACCCCCGACGTGACCCGCCGCGTCCTCGACCACGAGGTCCCCGGCATTCCGGAGGCCGTCCGCGCCTACGGCCGCGACAAGGTTCCGACCGCCGCCCTGTCCCGGGGGCTGGCCGGGGTGGCCGGCCGCACCCTGATCGTCAATCTGCCCGGCTCCACCGGCGGCGTCCGCGACGGCCTCGCCGTCCTGGAACGCCTCCTGGTCCACGCGGTCGACCAGCTCCGCGGCGGCGACCACCCCAGACCGTCATGAACCCGGCCTGGCCCGTGACGCTGGCGGACGGCGCCGTCGTCCTGCGGCCGATAAAGCTGCGCGACCAGCGGGACTGGCGCGAGGTGAACCGGCGCAACCGTGACTGGCTGCGCCCCTGGGAGGCGACCATCCCGCCGCCCGCGCCCGGCATCCCGCTCGCCCAGCGCCCCACGTACCGCCAGATGGTCCGCCATCTGCGCGCCGAGGCGAACGCGGGCCGGATGCTGCCGTTCGTCGTCGAGTACGAGGGCCGGCTGGTCGGCCAGCTCACCGTCGCGGGCATCACCTGGGGTTCGATGTGCTCGGGCCATGTCGGGTACTGGGTGGACCGCGAGGTCGCCGGTCGGGGCGTCATGCCGACCTCCGTGGCGCTCGCCGTCGACCACTGCTTCCGCACGGTGGGCCTGCACCGGATCGAGGTGTGCATCCGCCCGGAGAACACCCCGAGCCGCCGGGTCGTGGAAAAACTGGGGTTCCGGGAGGAAGGGCTGCGTCCCCGCTACCTCCACATCGACGGCGCCTGGCGCGACCACCTCGTCTTCGCGCTCACCGCTGAGGAGGTCCCGGAAGGACTCCTGCGCCGCTGGCACAGGATCAGTCGCGGAACGCCACGCTGACCGATCACGTAAATAAAATATGTGTTCGAATTCGGTCGCCGTTCTATCGCAACCGGTCGGAACAATCACAAAAAAATTCAATGAGATCAGCCAGATCGTGCGACACACCGGCCCAATTGGCCGATGGCCGGATGCGAACCCCTCTACGGTGTGAGACGTGAGCAGCAGCGGCCTCATCTACGCAGTCATCGTCGGGGCCTGGGCCGCCTACCTGGTGCCGATGTGGCTCCGCAGGCAGGACGAGCTGAACGAAGCCCGTCCGACGGAACGCTTCAGCACCGCCATCCGGCTCCTGTCCGGACGGGCGGGCATGGAGCGCCGGTACGCCAAGGAGTTGCGCGAGCGCACCGCCGAACAGGCGGCGTCTCCCGACGTCGACCCGGACGCCGAGACCGAGCACCTGAGCTCGGTCGACGTCCGGGCCTTCGCCGCGCCCCCGGACCGTACCGAGGCGCGCCTGGAGGTCCCCGAGGTCCCGCCGGCGAGGCCACGCCCCGCGAGGCGCCCCCGGCCCGCCGGCGCGGCGGCCGAGCGGGCCCGGCGCTCCAAGGTCCTGGCCAGGCGTCGGCGCACCACGGTCGTCCTCTTCCTCGCCTTCACGCTCGGCGCGATCGTCGCGGCCGTCGGCGGCCTGGCGTTCCTGTGGGCCCCCGGGGTCCCGGCCGTGCTGCTGAGCGCCTACATCGTGCACCTGCGCGCCCAGGAGCGCCGGCGTTTCGTGTACGTCATGGACCGGCGCCGTGCCGAGGCCGCCGCACAGCGTCTCCGTGAGAGCCGCCCGCGCGGCCGGCCCGCCCCGGACCACGACGACGACGCGCCCGAGGCCCGCCACCCGCAGCCGGAGCCCGAACCGGCCCCCGCGCTCACCCCGCAGGAGGCCGGGCGCCGCGCGCTGGTCGAGCAGACCGACCACGCCGAGTGGGTGGACCAGCAGCGCGACCACGGCCCGACCCGCGGCGACAGCTGGGACCCGGTCCCCGTGCCGCTGCCCACGTACGTCACCGCGCCGGTCGCCCCGCGCGCGACGGGCGGCGTGGACGTCACCGACCCGGAGACCTGGAGCGCGGCCCGCTCGTCCGCCGCGGAACCCACGCCGCCCCCGGCCACCCGGCAGAACCCTCACCCCAGCCCGCATCCGCCGCGCCGCTCGCACGACCACGGCCGGACGCCGCTCTTCGACCAGTACGCGGACGAGGACCGCCCGCGCGCGGCCAACGAGTGAGGGTGGCGTGACGGGCCTCCCGGCCGCCCGCGAGGAACGGATTTCCAAGCACCCGGATCGGGATGCTAATGTTTCACACGTCGCAAGGGCCTGTGGCGCAGACTGGTAGCGCACCTCGTTCGCATCGAGGGGGTCAGGGGTTCAAATCCCCTCAGGTCCACGCACACACAAGATCCCGTCCGATCATTCCGATCGGGCGGGATCTTGTCGTTGGGGCCCGGGGTGGTCGGTGGGCAGGGGCCCGGAGGATCGTGCCGTGCCGTACGGGGATGGGCCGAATTGGCGGCGGGCGCCGCCCGCCGGAACTCTTGTTCCGTACCGGCGGGTTATGGAAAGCTGTGCAGCCCCGCGGGCCCAACAGGGCTTAATTGAGCGGCAGTTCGAATTCCTGGGCGGTGGCATCCCTAAAGGGAATCGCGCCGACAAGGTATGTACCAATCAGGCTGCGTTCTCCTTCAGCCCCCCATCGCAATGCCCTGAATGGAAATATCCCATGCCCTCTTCCCGTCCCGAGCGTTCCGTCCCGCCGCCGCCCCCTTACGCACCCACCTCGGGAGGGGCGGACGCGGCACTGGCCGCCATGCTGGGCGCGGCGCCCGGCAGCGGGGGCCCGGCCGACTCGTATCCCGCGACCGCCCTGATGGCGCGGCACTGCGGAGCGGTCAGCGACTACGCGGTACTGCTCACCGCATCGCGTACCTACGCCTCGATGGTGGTGTCGGCCGCCTTCGCGCAGGTGCTGGACGAGCTGCGGTACGGCGGCGGAGGCGGCCCGGAGGGGGCGCTGCGGCCGCGGCTGCTGGTGGCCGTGCGCCGGACCGTCGCGGATTGGGCGGGGGACCCCCGTATCGCCGCTCTGCTGACCGGCCTGCCGCGGCCCGCCGGGCCCGCGCCGGACCGGCAGCTCGTCGCCCGGGCGTTCGCGGCCCTGCCGGGAGAGGCGCAGGTGCTCCTCTGGCACCGGGAGGTCGAGGCGGAGGGGATATCCATTCCGGCCGCTTTGCTCGCCATCGATCCCCGCACCGCGACGGCACAACTCGAAGACGCCCGCGAACTGTTCCGTGCCGGTTGTCTGCGCGCCCATTCGGAGCTCGCGGCGGACCCGGAATGCCGTCACTACAACCGGCTGCTCGACATATCGCTGCGCCGCGGCGGCGCGCTGATCCCGGACATTCAGCGGCATTTGGCGAAGTGCCGGCACTGCCGGTACGCGGCGGACCAGTTGCGCCACTCCGACGGGCGGCTGGCGCTGCTGCTGGCCGAGGGCGTGCTCGGCGAGGGCGCCCGCGGGTACGTCGAGTCGCGGCCCGGCCGCTCCCGTGCCCGGACCCGTACCGGTGCGCCTGCCGTGCCGAGGAGGGCGGGCCGGCACTCGCGTGTCGTGCCGGCTGGTGCCGCGCGGCGCCTCGCCGGGGCCGTGCCGGGCGGGGGAGCGCTCCTGGTGGGGCTCGGGCTCCTGATGGCCGGTGCCCTGGCCGCGGCGGCCCTGTCGGGCTTCTGGGCGGAGCAGGGCGGGCCGAGCGCCGGAGCGGTGACCCCTGGCGGCACGGTGACTCCGCCCGGCAGTACCGTCCCCGCGCCGGGTTCCCGGCCCACGACCGCTTCGCCGCCGCCGCCCGAGTCCGCCGGGCACGCCGGCGGAGGCCTGAGCACCCGGCTGCGCAACGCGGAGGCGGGGCTGTGCCTCGACGTCCGGGACGGCCGGCCGCAGGTCGGCACCGAACTGACGCTGGCGCCGTGTTCCGGCTCCCCGACGCAGCTGTGGCGGTACGAGCGGGACGGGCTGCTGCGGAGCGCCGCGGCGCCGGAGCTGTGTCCGAACTCGCAGGAGCGCTCGGGTGTGGTCGTGCTGCGGCTGTGCGCGACGCAGGCCGCCGTGACCGTGCGGTACGACCTGAGCATCCAGGGGCACGTGGTGCCCCGGTGGCACGCGGGCCTGGGTCTGATGCCCACCACCGCCCAGCCGGGCACCACCGTGGTGGTCAAGCTGCGCGACGGGGCGGCGTCCCAGCGCTGGCTGACCGACAACGCTGTCGGAGCCGTCCCCTCGCCCCGGCGGGCGGCCGACGACGCCGGTGCGGCCGGGGACACCGAGGTGGCCGGGGACACCGGGCAGGTGGGAGCCGCGCGCGCCGGGAAGGGCGCGTCACCGGAACGGCCGTCCGGCCCGCCGACGGCCCCTCCCGGGAGCGGAGCGCCGGACGGGGCGCCTCCTGCCGAGCGGTACGACGTGCGTGGCGTCAGCGACCCGTCACCCGGCAGCGGGCCGGGCAGCGGCCCCGGCGCCACGGAGTCCGCCGCTCCGGAGAGCGGTGTGCGTGACCCCGGCACCGCGGAGCTCGCCGGGGTGCCCGCGCCCCTGGAGGGTGCCGGACCGCTCGTCGTGGCCCTGGTCCCCGGCGGCGCGGGGTGATCACCGGCGGGGGTGGCCCCGCCGGTGACGCCGGGCCGGTTACGACACCTGGGCCTTGTCGTACAGGGCCTTGGCCTCGTTGCCGAAGTACGGGCCGAACATCCGGTTCGGCAGGAAGGTGTAGCCGAAGCTGTTCACCGAGACCTGCAGGCCCGTGCCCGTCGCCTCGCTGAATCCGGTGAACCAGGGGCCGCCGCTGGAGCCGCCCGTCATGTTGCAGCCCAGGCTGTGGTCCTGGGAGAAGAGGAAGTCCTTGGAGGAGTTCCCGCTGCAGTAGATCAGCTTCGATCCGTCGTACGGGGACGCGGCCGGGAAGCCGAAGGCGTACATCTGCTTGTTGTAGCCGCCGTTGAACTGGATGCCCTGGGCGCCGGTGACGGCGGTGAGCTTCTGGCCGCCCAGCGGGGCGACGACGGCCGCGCCGATGTCGTGGTTGATGTCCTCGCTCGCCTCCCACTGCGGGGTGGTGAGCGTCTTGGTGGCGGTCCACTGGCCGTAGGGGGCCTGGCCGTTGTTGTACGCGGGGACGAAGACCCAGTTGGTGTGCCAGCTTCCCTGGTACTTCACGCAGTGCCCGGCGGTGATGACCGTGCTGGCGTTCTGGCTGGTCACGGCGTTG
The DNA here is from genome assembly GCF_055590785.1 of Streptomyces sp. NPDC041796. NCBI lineage: Bacteria > Bacillati > Actinomycetota > Actinomycetes > Kitasatosporales > Streptomycetaceae > Streptomyces > Streptomyces sp. NPDC041796. Next base: position 166,809 of record NZ_JBVJAH010000010.1, on the reverse strand, counting down.
CCGGAGCAGGAGGCGGTGCGGCCCTGGAAGGTGAAGAACACCCGGCCGGAGGTCTTCACGACCGCGCCGCCGGCGCTCCAGGCCCCGCCGGCCTGCGGGAAGGCGGTGGGCGCGATCGTGGTCGGTGCGGCACCGCCCGGTTCCGGGGCCCTGAGCTTCTTGACGGCCTGCGGGGTGAGCAGCAGGTCGAGCGGGGTGGCGCCGCGCATCCGCTCGGCGGTCCAGAAGGCCCGTGCCTTGTGCTGTTCGGCGGCGGTGACGGTCCGGGTGTCAGGGGCGGGTGCCGGCCCGGCCGCGGTGGCGGTGGTGGTCGACAGGGCGCCGGTGAGCAGGGCTCCGACGGTCAGCAGGACGCCCATGGCGGTGCGTTGGCCTCTCACGCATGTCTCCTTCTGCCGTGCCCGGGGCGCGGTCGGCGCGGCCGGGCAGGGTGGGGGAACGAAGAGCGGTGCGGATCGACGTGCGTGAGGCAGGGTGCCATGGACGGCGACGCTTTGTCAGGAGCGCGTCACGATGACTTCGGTGGTCCGTCGTCACCCCGGACGCGCCCCGTCACATGAGTGGCTTCGCGAAACAGCGGCTGCTCTCGTACTCCCGGTAGTAGCCGAACTTGGCGCACGGCTCGTATCCGCTGGAGGTGTAGAGCGCGATGGCCTCCGGCTGGGCGTCGCCCGTCTCCAGCACCATGCGGGTGCGGCCGGCGGCACGGGCGTCGTCCTCCAGGGCGGCGAGAATGCGGCGGGCGAGGCCCAGGCCCCGCGCCTCGGGGATCACATACATGCGCTTGAGCTCGGCGTCGCCGTCGGCGTACCCCTCGTCGTTCTCGTCCTGGGTGCGCCAGCCGCCGGTGGCCACGGGGCGGTCCTCGGCGTCGTACGCGATGAGGTACAGGCCCCGCGGCGGACGGAACATCGTGGGGTCCAGCGGTGTGAGGTCGCCCTCGTCGCCGTACCGCTCGGCGTACTCGAGCTGCACCATGTCGTTGAGTTTGCGGGCGTCGGGGTGGTCGAACGGCCGAGGGTGAATAATCATGCGTGGCATCGTACAATCATGCGGAGCGATCTTCGAGGTCATGTCGGTAGGGTGCGCGGATGCTCATTGTGACGTCCGTGAACGTGAACGGTCTGCGCGCCGCCGCCAAGAAGGGGTTCGTGGAGTGGCTGGCCGCCACCGAGGCCGATGTCCTGTGCCTCCAGGAGGTACGGGCCGAGGAGTCCCAGCTCCCCGAGGCGGTCCGCGCGCCCGAGGGGTGGCACACCGTCCACGCCCCGGCCGCCGCCAAGGGCCGTGCGGGCGTCGCCCTCTACACGCGGCGTGAGCCGGATGCCGTACGGATCGGATTCGGATCGAGCGAGTTCGACGGCACCGGCCGTTACGTGGAGGCCGACCTGCCGGGCGTCACCGTCGCCAGCCTCTACCTGCCCTCGGGCGAGGTCGGCACCGAGCGGCAGGACGAGAAGACCCGCTTCATGGGCGCATTCCTGCCCTACCTGAAGGAGCTCAAGGAGCGCGCGGCGGCCGACGGCCGCGAGGTGGTCGTCTGCGGCGACTGGAACATCGCCCACCAGCAGGCCGACCTGAAGAACTGGAAGGCCAACCTGAAGAACTCCGGCTTCCTGCCCGAGGAGCGGGAGTGGCTGACCCGCGTCTTCGACGAGGCGTCGTACGTGGACGTCGTCCGCGCCCTGCACCCCGACCAGGAGGGCCCCTACTCGTGGTGGTCCTACCGCGGCCGGGCCTTCGACAACGACGCGGGCTGGCGCATCGACTACCAGGTCGCGACGCCCGGCCTCGCCGCTCGCGCGGTCAAGGCCTGGGTGGAACGCGCCGCGACGCACGGCGAGCGGTGGAGCGACCACGCGCCGGTGACGGCGGCGTACGACCTGTAGGGCAAGCGGGACGGCGTGATCCGGAAGTGAGGGTCTGTCACTGCTTGTGTGGCGAGCCCTGGTTCGGGGGAACCTTCTGGCAAGGTAAGGCGATGTGCGCATCACCGCCGTACGAACGCCGCTGAAGCCCGTCCTGGTCGCGGCGCTCATGTGCGGACTGCTGATCGCCGCCACCGTACCGACGTCGGCCGCCGTCCCGGTTCCCGCTTCCGAGATCCCCGCCGGGACGCCCGACGTCCTCCTCACCGACCAGGCCTCCAAGCGCATCCTGCTCCTCGACGGCCGGCGGCGCGGCTGGGACCCGGAGGCTGATCCGGCCGTCGTGAAGTGGGCGTTCTCGCCGGTCGGGGACGCCCGGTACGCGGACCTGGAGCCGGACGTCAGCTGGGTGCATCCGAGCGAGGCCAAGGTGCGGACCTGGCGCGGCAGGACGTATGTGCTGACCGTGGCCTCGTACGGCTTCGCGGCGGTGGTCTCCTACCCGTCCGGCGGGCGGTACTGGGGTGCGACGCTCTCGCCGGGCACCATCCGGGACAACCCGCACAGCATCGAGCTGCTGCCGGACGGCAACGTCGCCGTCGCGGGCAGCACCGGCGGCGTCGTACGGCTCTACGCGGCCGCGGCCTCCCGGGGGCGGTCCGGAGTGCCGTACGTGACCTACCCGCTGAAGGACGCCCACGGGCTCCAGTGGGACGCGGGACGGCGGGTGCTGTGGGCGCTGGGCGGCGACCGGCTGGTGGCGCTGAGGGTGGGCGGCACGACGGCCGCGCCCACTCTCGACGAGGCCTTCGTGGCGCGGCTGCCGAGCCCGCACGGCCACGACCTGGGGCAGGTGGCGGGCGACCCGGACCGGCTGTGGGTGAGCAGCGGCTCGGCCGTGTACCAGTACGTGAAGAGCACCGGGGAGTTCCTGCGGGACTTCCCCGGCGCGGCGGGAATCAGCCGGGCGCGGGTCAAGGCGGTGGGGGACGACCCGGTGACCGGCCAGGTGATCTCGACGGTGCCGGAGCCGGGCCTGGGGGAGAGCTGGTGGACGCGCACGGTGGCGGTGCACCGCCCGGCCGGGACCTACCGGCTGGTGAACGGGGGCATCTACAAGGCCCGGTGGTGGCGGCCTTCCTGGAGCGCGCGGAGCTGACGGTCCAGGGCCATCGAGACCTCCGCCTCCACCACGCTCTTGGCGAGCGGTCGCAGCCGTACGAGGTCGGCGTCATCGTCCATGTGGTCCCGCAGCAGCTCGGTGAAGAGGCCGGCAAGGGCGTCCGCGTGTTCCCGGACCCGGCCGGCGGCGGAGAGGACCGCAGCGAGCGGGACGCCCTCCTCGACGAGCGCGGCCGAGACCTCGAGCAGGCGGCGGCTGACGTGGACGATCTCCTGGCCGTCGGTGGCCAGGTAGCCGAGCTCCAGGGCGGCGGCGAAGTTCTCGGGCGTGACCTGGTCGCCGAAGTGGTCGGCCAGTTCCTCGGGGGTCAGCCGGACCGGCTCCTCCTCCGTCGGTTCGCCGAGCCCGAGCACCTCGCCGACGTCGCGTCCGCTCTCGAAGGCGGCGGCGAGGTCGGCGATGCCGTTGAGGGTGTGGCCGCGCTCCAGCAGGGCGGCGATCGTCCGCAGCCGGGCCAGGTGGTGGGGCCCGTACCAGGCGATGCGACCCTCGCGGCGGGGTGGCGGTATCAGGCCGCGCTCGCGGTAGAAGCGCAGGGTCCTGGCGGTGATGCCGGCTGCTTCGGCCAGCTCCTCCATGCGGTACTCGCGGGTGTCGGCGCTCTGCCGGCCGGGCCCCGCCTCGTGGGGGTGGGTCGTTCCGTGCGCGGTACGGCTGCCGCGCCAGCCGCTCCTCCGGCCGCCCGCAGGTTCGTCCGCCCGCCCGTCCGCCCGTCCGTTCGCCCGCTGGTTCGTCACGTCCGCAACCCTATGTCGTACCGCCGGTAACTTCCTTCGTCCGACCCCTACCGCTCGGTAAGGACCTGCTCTACTCTCCACAACAACCGTGCCAGTGATTGCTGGCAGAGTTTGCGGATCTCGGAATTCCGATGCGGAGGCGGCATGAGCCAGCACGAGCATGTACGAGTGGCGGTGATCGGATCCGGATTCGGTGGCCTCGGAGCCGCGGTCCGGCTGCGCCGCGAGGGGATCACCGACTTCGTCGTCCTTGAGCGGGCCGACTCCGTCGGCGGCACCTGGCGCGACAACAGCTACCCCGGCTGTGCCTGTGACGTACCGTCACACCTCTACTCGTTCTCCTTCGCGCCCAACCCCGACTGGCCGCGCACCTTCTCCGGGCAGCGGCACATCCGCGCCTACCTGGAGCATGTCACCGACACGTTCCGGCTGCGCCCGCACATCCGCCTGAACCACGAGGTGCTGATGATGCGCTGGGACCACGACGAGCTCCGCTGGGAGATCGAGACCTCCGGCGGGACACTCACCGCCGACGTCGTCGTCTCCGCGACCGGGCCGCTGTCCGACCCCAAGATCCCGGACATCCCCGGGCTCGCCGCCTTCGAGGAGGCGGGTGGCAAGGTCTTCCACTCCGCCCGCTGGGACCACGACTACGACCTGACCGGCAAGCGCGTCGCCATGATCGGCACCGGTGCCTCCGCCATCCAGATCGTGCCCGCGATCCAGCCCAAGGCCGGCAGGCTGACGCTCTTCCAGCGCACCCCGGCGTGGGTCATGCCCCGGATGGACCGGCCCATCAGCGCCGCCGAGCGGTGGCTGCACCGGCAGTTGCCGTTCACCGGGACGGCTCGGCGCGGACTGCTCTGGGGAATCCGCGAGTTGCAGGTCAGCGCGTTCACCAAGCGGCCGAACGAACTGCGGCTGGTCGAGGCGATCGCGAAGGCCAACATGGCCCGGGCGATCAAGGACCCCGCCCTGCGGGCCAGGCTGACGCCCTCGTACCGCATCGGCTGCAAGCGGATCCTGCTGTCCAGCGAGTACTACCCGGCCCTGGCGAAGCCCAATGTGGACGTCGTCGCCTCCGGTCTGGCGGAGGTACGCGGATCGACCGTCGTCGCCGCCGACGGGACGCAGGCCGAGGTCGACGCGATCATCTTCGGCACCGGATTCCACGTCACCGACATGCCGATCGCCGAGCGCGTGGTGGGCGCGGAGGGCATCACGCTCGCCGAGGCGTGGAAGGACGGCATGGAGTCGCTGCGCGGCGCGACCGCCGCGGGGTTTCCCAACTGGATGACGATCATCGGGCCGAACACCGGCCTCGGCAACTCCTCCATGATCCTGATGATCGAGTCCCAGCTTAACTACCTGGCCGACTACCTTCGGCAGCTCAACCTGCTCGGCGAGCGCGCCGCCCTCGCCGCCCGGCCCTCGGCGGTCGCCGCGTGGAACCGGCGCGTACAGGCCCGGATGGAGCGGACGGTGTGGAAGGCGGGCGGCTGCGACAGCTGGTACCTGGACGCCAACGGGCGCAACACCACGCTGTGGCCCGGCACGACGTCCGAATTCCGGCGGGCGACACGGTCGGTGGACCTGTCCGAGTACGAGGTCGTCCGGGCACGCTCGCTGTCGAAGGGGGCCGCGGCATGAGGATCGTCCCCGCCGTCTCCGCCGACGGATCCACGCTGCACGTCGAGGTGTACGGGCCCGAGGGCGCCCCCGCGGTCGTCCTGGCCCATGGCTGGACCTGCTCGACGGAGTTCTGGGCCGCCCAGATACGGGACCTGTCCGCCGACCACCGGGTGATCGTCTACGACCAGCGCGGCCACGGGCGCACGCCCGCCGTGGGGCGGTCCGGGTACTCGGCGGACGCCCTCGCCGACGACCTGGAGGCCGTGCTGGCCGCCACGCTGGAGCCGGGCGAGAAGGCGGTGCTCGCCGGGCACTCCATGGGCGGGATGACCCTCATGGCGGCCGCCGGGCGGCCGGGGCTGCGCGAGCACGCGGCGGCCGTCCTGCTGTGCAGCACGGGCCCCTCCCGGCTGGTCGCCGAGTCGCTGGTGCTGCCGCTGCGGGCCGGGCGGCTGCGGACCCGGCTGACCCGTGCCGTCCTGGGTGCCCGGGCGCCCCTCGGGCCGGTGACTCCCGTGTCGAAGGCCATCCTCAAGTACGCCACCATGGGCCCCGGTTCGGCGGCCGAGCGGGTCGCGGAGTGCGCCCGGATCGTGCACGCCTGCCCGCGCGCGGTGCGCGTGGCATGGTCGCACGTGCTGGCCGGGCTCGATGTCGAGGCGGGCGTACGGGAGTTGGCCGCTCCGACGGCGGTGATCGTCGGTACGGCCGACCGGCTCACACCGCCCGTGCACGCGCGGGCGCTGGCCGCCGCCCTGCCCGACTGCGTGGGGCTGGAGGAACTGGCGGGCGTCGGACACATGACACCGGTGGAGGCGCCGGAGATCGTGACGGCCCGCATCCGCGCCCTGATGGCGGCGTACGTCCATACCGGGCAGAACACCGGGCCGAACGCCGGGCGGAAGACCGCGCGGGACACCGGGCACGTCACCGAGCAGGAGGAAGTCGCATGAGCAGGGTGAGTCTGGAGGGGCAGGTCGCCGTCATCACCGGTGGCGCGCGCGGCGTCGGCGAACTGCTCGCGCGCAAGCTGTCCGCACGCGGCGCGAAGATCGCGCTGCTGGGCCTGGAGCCGGAGCTGCTGAAGGAGGTTTCCGGGCGGCTGCACACCGAGAGCGACTGGTGGCACGTCGACGTCACGGACCACGAGGCGATGGCGCAGGTCGCCGGCGAGGTGAAGGAACGCTTCGGCAAGGTGGACATCGTCGTGGCCAACGCGGGCGTCGCGGCGGGCGGTCCGTTCGTGGACTCCGACCCGGTCGCGTGGCGGCGGGTCATCGAGGTCAACCTGATCGGCGGCGCGGTGACCGGGCGGGCGTTCCTGCCGGTGCTGACGGAGAGCCGGGGGTACTTCCTCCAGATCGCGTCGCTGGCGGCGATCACGCCCGCGCCGATGATGACCGCGTACTGCGCGTCCAAGTCGGGCGTGGAGGCGTTCGCCCACAGCCTGCGCGCCGAGGTCGGTCACAAGGGCGTCCGGGTCGGCGTGGGGTACCTGTCGTGGACCGACACCGACATGGTGCGCGGCGCCGACGAGGACGACGTGATGCGGGAGTTGCGGCAGCGGCTGCCCTGGCCGTCGAACCGTACGTATCCGCTGGGGCCGGCGGTCGACCGGATCGTCGCCGGGATCGAGCGGCGCTCGGCACACGTGTACGCGCAGTGGTGGCTGAGGGGCATGCAGTCGGTGCGCGGGTACCTGCCGGGGCTCATCGCCACCGTGGGCCGGCGCGAGATGCGGCGCTTCGAGCCCCGGCTGGCGAGTGTGCGGAAGGGCCTCGTCGGTGCGGGTGGCGCGGCCGACGAGCTGGCGCGCACGGGGAGGGTGCACACAGAGTGACTGAACCGTCACTGCTTGATCGAAATGCGCGCTATGTCCGGGCATGCCAGGCTGGTCGAGGCCGGGAGCCGATCACGGTTCCCGGAGTCCCCCACACTCTTTCAGGAGAGACTTCGATGGGTATCGCAGACCAGTTCAACGACAAGGCGCAGGAGATGAAGGACCAGGCCAAGCGCCGGGCCCAGGACGCGAAGCGCGAGGCGCAGGAGCGTACGCAGAAGGGCCAGCAGAAGGGCCGCCAGTCGCGTGACGAGCGGCGACAGGGCCTGCAGGACGAGCAGGGCGTGCCGCGGGACCCGATGGACGTCTGACGCCACGGCCACGGTGAGGGCGCACCCGGGACGCCGGGTGCGCCTTCGCGCGTTCCGCCGGTCGGGCGCCTGCTTTCGGCGCGCGGGCCTCTCCGTACGTCCCCCGTGGGTCTCCTCGCACCTTCCGGTGTATGCGGAGGGAGCCGTACCGGTGGTGCGGATGATCTTGTGCTGGGTAGGGTCCGTCACCGGGCGCCCGGCACGGGGCCGCGCACGCCGGAATGGGGAAGACCGATGCAGCCGACTTTCGTCCTGGTCCACGGGGCGTTCGCCAACTCCTTCTCGTTCGCGCCGCTCCAGGCCGAACTCGGGCTCCTCGGGCACCGTTCGGTCGCGGTCGACCTGCCGGGACACGGGTTCGGGGCGACCTACCCGCTCGCCTACCAGGCGCCGCAGGACCTGGACGGGCTCGCCACCGCCCCCGGGGCGATCAAGGGCGTCACGCTCGCGGACAACGCCGCCCACCTGATCGGAGTCCTGGAGCGGGCCAAGCGCAACGGCCCCGTGATCCTGGTGTCCCACAGCCGCGGCGGCGCCACGGCCACGGCCGCCGCCAACGCCCGCCCCGACCTGATCGACCGCCTCGTCTACGTCTCGGCCTGGTGCCCGGTCCGGCTCGACGTCGGCGACTACTACGCCGAACCGGAGATGGCCACGGTCGACGTCGCCGCCCTCGCTCCGGCGATGGCCGGCAACCCGGCCGAACTCGGCCTGCTGCGGACCAACTTCCGCACCGCCGAACCGGCCGTCCTCGCGGTGTTCAAGGAGGCGTTCTTCGCCGACGGCACCGACGACGAGTTCCTGGCCTTCCTGAACACCTTCCAGCCCGACGAGAACCTGGACGCCGGCACCTCCGCCGACCGGGCGCAGGCCGCGACCTGGGGCCGCATCCCGAGGACGTACGTCCGGCTGGCCGACGACCGGAGCCTGCCGCTCGCGCTCCAGGACCGGCTGATCCGCGAGGGCGACGAGCTGACGCCGGACAACCCGTACGACGTCCGCACCCTCGAAGGCAGCCACCTGCGGTGGCTGGTCCACCCGGAGCCGGCGGCCCGGCTCCTGGCCGACCTCGTGTAGGACGCGCGCAGACCTCGTGCAGGTGCGCGCCGACCTCGTGCAGGACGCGCGCCGGCTCGCCGGTCGCGCCTCGTGCGCGCCCCCGGCCCCCGTCAGGAGCCCGGCCGGGGTGGCAGCTTCGGGCGGGCCAGGGAGGGGACCTGGGAGTAGTCCGGGGGGCGGGAGGCGGGGTGGGTGGACAGCAGGTCGAGCGCGACCTCCACCGCGTCCGCGAGCTGGCGGTGGCGGCCCTCCGCCCAGTCGAGCGGGGTGCGGAGGATCTCGATGTCCGGGGCCACGCCGTGGTTCTCGACGGACCAGCCGTACTCGTCGAACCAGGCCGCGTTCATCGGCACCGTGATCACCGTGCCGTCGCCCAGCCGGTGGCGGCCCGTCATGCCGACGACACCGCCCCAGGTGCGCTGTCCGACCACGGGGCCGAGGCCCAGGAGTTTGAACGCGGCCGTGATCATGTCACCGTCCGACGCCGTGGCCTCGTCCGCGAGGGCGACGACCGGGCCGCGCGGGGCGTTCGAGGCGTACGAGACGGGCTGCGCGCCGCGCGTGAGGTCCCAGCCCAGGATCCGGCGGGTGAGCTTCTCCACGACGAGCTCGCTGATGTGCCCGCCCGCGTTGCCCCGGACGTCGACGATCAGGGCGGGCCGCGCCACCTCCATCCGCAGGTCCCGGTTGAACTGGGCCCAGCCCGAGCCGCCCATGTCCGGGATGTGCAGGTACCCGCACGTGCCGCCGCTGAGCTCCCGCACCACCTCCCGGCGCTTGGCGACCCAGTCCTGGTAGCGCAGCGGCCGCTCGTCGACCAGCGGCACCACGGCCACCCGCCGCGGGCGTCCCTCGCCCCCGGCGGGGCGGAACGTCAGCTCGACGGTCGTCCCGCCCGCCCCGGCCAGGAGCGGGTACGGCCCCGCCACCGGGTCCACCGGGCGGCCGTCCACATGGGTGAGGACCGCGCCCTCCCGGATGCCGGTGCCCGCCAGGGGTGAGCGCGCCTTGGAGTCGGACGACTCACCGGGCAGGATCCGCTTCACCGCCCACCCGCCGTCCCTGGGGACGAAGTTGGCGCCCAGCAGCCCCTGGGCGCGCTGGTAGTGCGGCGGGCCCTCGTTGCGGCGCGCGGGTGTGACGTAGGCGTGCGAGGTGCCCAGCTCGCCGAGCACCTCCCGCAGCAGGTCGGCGAACTCGTCGGGCGAGGCGACCCGTTCGACCAGCGGGCGGTACTGGTCGAGGACGGCGTCCCAGTCGATGCCGCTCATGCCCGGGTCCCAGAAGTAGGCGCGGATGATCCGACCTGCCTCGTCGTACGCCTGGCGCCACTCGGAGCCGGGGTCCACCTCGTGCAGGATCCGGCGGGAGTCGACGTACACCGTGGTGTCGCTGTCGCCGGTCTCGGTCGCCGGTACCGCCCGCAGGTCGCCCTCGTCGACCACGACGAGCCGTGTCCCGTCGCCGCTGACGGCGTACCAGTCCAGGTGGTCGACCAGTTCGGTCCTGCGGGCCTTGGCGAGGTTGAAGTGTTCGAGGGTGGGCCGCCCGGAGGTGTCGGCCGGGTTGACGAACGTCTCACCGAGCGCGCCCGAGATCGGCCACCGCAGCCAGACCAGTCCGCCGCCGCTCACCGGGTGCAGGGACGAGTACTTGGAGGCGGCGACCGGGAAGGGTGTCACCCGGTTCTCCAGGCCCTCGAACTCGACGACCACCGTCCCGTCGCCCTCCGCCGCCTCCTCCGCGAGGTCCAGTCCGCCCGCCGCGGGCCGCCCCTCGGGCGACAGCGCGAAGGGGGAGGGCGTGGTGGAGGCGAGGGGCACGAGGTAGGGGCGGCAGCCGAGCGGGAAGGACAGGTCGCCGGTGTGCACGTCGTACACCGGGTCGAAGCCCCGCCAGGAGAGGAAGGCGAGATAGCGGCCGTCCCGGGTGAAGACGGGGCTCTCGTCCTCGAAGCGGCCGTTGGTGACGTCCACGATCGTCCGGTCCTTGATCCGGGCGATCTTGATCTGGCGCAGCGACCGGCCGATGCCCGGGTGCGACCAGGTCAGCCAGGCGCCGTCGGGGGAGAAGGCCATGTCCCGGACGGGCCCGTTGATCGAGCGGGTCAGCTCCGTCAGCCCGCCGGTCGGCTGCGTCCCGGGTGTCTCCGGCACCTCCGGCACCTTCAGCACCTTCGGCGTCTCCGGTGTCTCTGCTGTTTCTGCAGTCTCCGGTGTCTCCGGCGCCTCCGCTGCCTCCGGCTCCTCGGGTTCCTCCGTGTCCACGGAGCCGGGCTCCTCCTCCGAGACGTCGAGGAGCAGCAGCCGTCCGTCGTTCGACGCGATCGCCAGCCGCTCGCCCTCCGGGTCGGCCACCATCTCCGTGACGTGCCCCAGTTCGCCCGCCGCGAGCCGCCTCGGCGGCCGCTCGCCGCTCGCCCGCGGCAGGTGGGCCACCTCGATGGCCTCCTCGCCCTCGGCGTCGGTGACGTACGCGATCCGTCCGCTGCTGCCGAGCATCTCCGGCAGCCGTACCCGTACGCCCGGGGTGTCGGCGATCGTCCGGGCGGGCCCGTCCCGGTGCGTGAGCCAGTACAGGCTGCCGCGTACGGAGACGGCGCTGGCCCGGCCCGTCTCGTCCACCGACACGGCGTCCACGTTGTTCGCCGCGGGCACCTGGTACGTGCGCCGCCCGGCGCGCGGGCCGCCGAGCCGCACCGCCAGCTTGCGCGGCACCGAGTCGGGGGTCAGGGCGTCCACGATCCACAGGTCGCCCGCGCACTGGTAGACCACACGGCGCCCGTCGGAGGAGGCGTGCCGGGCGTAGAAGGCGTCGTGGTCGGTGTGCCGCCGCAGGTCGGTGCCGCCCGGGAGGCACGAGTAGAGGTTGCCGACGCCCTCGTGGTCGGAGAGGAAGGCGATCCGGCCGTCCACGAACATGGCGCAGTCCAGGTGACCGCCGATGTCCGGCAGCAGCCGCTCCCCGTGCAGCCACAGCCGTCCCGTCGCCCCGCCCCGGTACCGCTTCCACGCGGCGGGCTCGTGCGGCGGCTTGCCGGTCAGCAGCAGGGTGAGGTGCTTCCCGGCGACGTCGGCGACCGCGATGTCGGAGACCGGCCCCCAGGGCAGCCGGCCGCCGGGCGAGCCGTCGACCGGGACTTTGTACGCCCACGAGTAGTGCGAGAACGGCTGACCGTGCGAGGCGACGGCCAGGATCTCGCCGTCCGGCGTCCACCCGCACACGCGCGTGTCGAGCGATCCCCAGTAGGTCAGCCGGCGGGCGGGGCCGCCGTCGACCGGCGCCAGATGGATCTCCGGGTCCAGGCTGCGCCAGGTCGTGTACGCGATGTGCCGTCCGTCCGGTGAGAAGCGCGGGTGTCCGACGCGTGTCCGGTCGACCGTCACGCGCCAGGCCCGCCCGGGCGGGTCGCCCTCCGCGACCAGGGGGGCGACCCACAGGTCGTCCTCGGCCGCGAAGCACAGCAGGCCGTCGTGGAGGTGGGGATAGCGGAGGTATGCGCCGTCGCTGCTCACACAGTCATGCTTTCCGCGCCGAGGGGGCCCGGCAACCCGATCACGTGACCCAACCCACGTACGAAACGGTTTCGTTTCGCAGTGCCCCTGCCCTACGCTGTCGGTGTACGAAACCGTTTCGTCTCGATGGGAGGGGGAGGCATGGCACGCGGCAGGCTCACCCCGGAGCGCGAGGCCGAGCTGTACGAAGCCGTGCTCGACCTGCTCCGCGAGGTCGGTTACGACGCCCTCACCATGGACGCCGTCGCCGCCCGCACCCACTCCAGCAAGGCCACCCTCTACCGCCAGTGGGGGAGCAAGCCCGAGCTGGTCGCCCACGCCCTGCGGCACAACAAGCCGGTCGACATCGCCGCGATCGACACCGGCTCACTGCGCGGCGACTTCCACGAGATCCTCGCGCGTTCCGACGACTGCCAGATGGAGCGGGACTCCGCGCTCATGCGGGGCCTCGCCCATGCCGTCCACGACAACCCCGACCTGCTCCAGGCCCTGCGCGACCTGCTCGTCGAACCCGAGATGACCGGGCTCGGCGAGGTGCTGGGCCGCGCCGTGCGGCGCGGTGAGGTCGCCGTGGACAACCCGGCGCTGAGGCTCGTCCCGCACATGTTCATCGGCGCCTTCGTCGCCCGGCCCCTCATCGAGGACCGGCCGGTCGACCAGGCCTTCCTCACCGAATACGTCGACGCCGTGGTCCTCCCCGCCCTGGGCGTCTGACTCTCCACCGCACCACCAGTGCCACCCGGTACACCACGTACCACCGCGTACCACCGCGTACCACCACGCACGACCCAGCACCACCTGACACGTACCGCTCACGCTGTCGGGCCGACTCCCCATGTCCTTGTCCCACCCATCACCGGGAGACGCCCCCGTGGCAACGTTCCTCTACCGACTCGGCAGATCCGCCTTCCGGCGCCGCCATCTCGTGGCCCTCATATGGGTCGCGCTGCTGGTGCTCGCCGGTGTCGGCGCCGCCTCCGCGCCCGTCGCGACGTCCAGCTCCTTCTCCATACCGGGTACGGAGGCCCAGAAGGCCTTCGACCTGCTGGAGGACCGCTTCCCGGCCGCCGGGGCCGACGGTGCCACCGCCCGCGTCGTCTTCAAGGCCCCCGCGGGCCAGAAGATGACCGACCCGGCCAACAAGGCCACGGTCGGCAAGGCCGTCGGTGAGCTGAAGAGCGGCTCCGACCAGGTCGCGAACGTCACCGACCCGTACACCGTCCAGGCGGTCTCGCGGGACGGCAGCACCGCCTACGTACAGGTGTCCTACAAGGTCAACGGCATGGAGCTGACCGACGCGACACGCGAGGCGCTGAAGGAGACCGGCGAGGAGGCCCGCGGGAGCGGGCTCACCGTGGAGATCGGCGGTGACGCGCTCCAGACGGTCCCGGAGACCGGGGCGGGCGAGATCATCGGTGTGATCGTCGCGGGCATCGTCCTCGTCATCACCTTCGGTTCCCTGGTCGCGGCCGGACTGCCGCTGCTGACCGCGATCATCGGCGTCGGCATCGGCGTCTCCACGATCGCGGCGCTGGCCTCCGCCCTGGACCTCGGCTCCACCACCTCCACCCTCGCGATGATGATCGGCCTCGCGGTCGGCATCGACTACGCGCTGTTCATCGTCTCCCGCTACCGCGCCGAGCTGGCCGAGGGCCGCGAGCGGGAGGAAGCGGCCGGACGGGCCGTCGGCACGGCCGGCTCCGCCGTCGTCTTCGCCGGCCTCACCGTGGTCATCGCCCTGGTGGGTCTCGCCGTCGTCAACATTCCGATGCTGACGAAGATGGGTGTCGCGGCGGCCGGTACGGTCCTGATCGCCGTCCTCATCGCCCTCACCCTCATCCCGGCGCTCCTCGGCTACGCGGGCAAGCGCGTCATCGGCCGCAAGGCCCGCAAGAACCCGCAGCCCGCGGGTGAGGCCAAGCCCAACATGGGCACCCGCTGGGCTCGCTTCGTGCTGCGGCGCCCGGTCGCCGTGCTGCTCGTCGGCGTCCTCGGTCTCGGGGCGATCGCCGTCCCGGCGGCGTCGCTGGAGATGGGCCTGCCCGACGACGGCGCCCAGCCGACCTCCACCACCCAGCGCCGCGCCTACGACCTGCTGTCGGACGGTTTCGGACCGGGCTCCAACGGCCCGCTGATGGTGGTCGTGGACGGCGACAAGGCCGCCGCGGACCGTACCGTCACCGACATCAAGGGCCTGGACGGGGTCGCCGCCGTCACCCCGCCCACCCCCAACAAGGCGGGCGACACCTCGATCATCACCGTCGTGCCGAAGGACCGCCCCTCCTCCGTGGAGACGGAGAACCTGGTCCACTCGATCCGGGACACCACCGGTGACGACGTGCTGGTCACCGGCGCCACCGCGATGAACATCGACTTCTCGCAGAAGATGAACGACGCGCTGCTGCCCTACCTGGCGCTCGTCGTCGGCCTCGCCTTCCTGCTGCTGATGGTGGTCTTCCGGTCGGTGCTGGTGCCGCTCAAGGCCGCGCTCGGCTTCCTGCTGTCGGTGGTCGCCGCGCTCGGCGCGGTCGTGGCCGTCTTCCAGTGGGGCTGGCTCGGCTCGCTGTTCGGCGTCGAGCAGACCGGCCCGATCATGAGCATGATGCCGATCTTCATGGTGGGAGTCGTCTTCGGCCTCGCGATGGACTACGAGGTCTTCCTCGTCACCCGGATGCGTGAGGCGTACGTCCACGGAGAGCGGCCCGGCGAAGCGATCGTGACCGGTTTCCGGCACGGGGCCCGGGTCGTCACGGCCGCCGCGGTGATCATGATCGCGGTGTTCGCGGGCTTCATCGGCTCCAGCGAGCAGATGGTGAAGATGATCGGCTTCGGACTCGCGGTCGCCGTCTTCTTCGACGCGTTCGTCGTCCGCATGGCGATCGTCCCGGCCGTGCTCGCCCTGCTGGGCGGCAAGGCCTGGTGGCTGCCGCGCTGGCTGGACCGCGCGCTGCCGAACGTGGACGTCGAGGGCGAGGGCCTGCGCAAGGAACTGGCGACCGACGCCCCTGAGGGCGGTGAGCGGGAGCTCGTCCGCGTCTGATCACAGCGGACCCCGGGGCGGCCCCTTGAGCGGAGGGGCCGCCCCGGTCACGTTTCCCGGCCGGATGCCGTCCCGCGAAAGGCCGCCGTCGCGCCACGCCGCCGCTGCGGCGCGCCCCACCCGGCCTCACCCGGTGACGGTCGACGAGGCGGCGGTGTACGTACGCCGGAGGAAACGCACGAGCGCCGAGGAGTCGAACTGCACCACGGCCACGCCTTCCGGCGCGTGGAACTCCACGATCGTCTGCACGCGGCCGCACGGCCAGACGCCGATGTCACCGTCACGGGCGGGGACGCGCAGGCCCGTCTCCAGCAGGGCGCGCGGGAAGCTCCACTCGGTGCCGCCCGGGAAGCAGAGCTGTACGACGGGCTCCGGGGCGGCGGGCTGGTAGCGGATCGCGACGGGGACGGGGCGGGAGAGAGGACCGTCGGTCACGATCAGGGCCTTGGTGTGGACTACGACACCTTCCTCAGCGGGGTACATGGCCGACTCCTCACGCTCGCCTCATTTGTCTCTAATGTCCCACCATTCCGCGGTGTGCGCCCCCGCCCTCTTCTGTGATGTGGACGCTCTTGCAAGTCGTTCGCAAAAGGACCCATCATCGAAGCCGTTCCTGTCCGCCTGTCCGAAAGCGGTCCCCGCATGCATGTCCCCGACGGATTCATCAACGCGCCGGTCTCCGCGGCCGCCGGTCTCGTCGCCGCCGGCGCCGTCGCGGCCGGCCTGCGAGGGGCGCGGCGGGAGCTGGACGAGAGGACCGCGCCGCTCGCCGGGCTGGTCGCGGCGTTCATCTTCGCCGTGCAGATGCTGAACTTCCCGGTGGCGGCCGGAACCAGCGGCCACCTCCTCGGCGGCGCGCTCGCCGCGATACTCGTCGGGCCCCACACGGGGGTGCTGTGCATCGCGGTGGTCCTGCTGATGCAGGGCGTCCTGTTCGCGGACGGCGGGCTCACCGCGCTCGGCGTCAACATCACCGTCATGGGCGCGGTCACCGTCCTGGTGGCGTACGGGCTCTTCCGCGGCCTGGTGAAGGTCCTGCCGCGCACCCGCCGGTCGGTGACCGTCGCGTCGTTCGTCGCCTCGCTGGTGTCCGTACCGGCCGCGGCCGCCGCGTTCACGGCGATCTACGCGATCGGCGGCACCACCGACGTACCCCTTCCCAAGGTCCTCACCGCCATGGTGGGCGTGCACGTCCTGATCGGCATCGGCGAGGCGGTGATCACCACGGCGACCGTCGGCGCCGTCATCGCCGTCCGGCCCGACCTGGTGTACGGGGCACGCGGCCTGACCGCGCCGCTCAAGCTGCGGGTGGGCGGCGAGCTGGTCGACGCGGCCCCGGCGCCCGTGGCACCGGTCGCCGCGCGGTCCACCACGAAGGTCTGGGCCACCGGCCTCGCCGCCGCGCTCGTCCTGGCCGGATTCGTCTCCTTCTACGCCTCCGCGAGCCCCGACGGCCTGGAGAAGGTCGCCGCCGACCAGGGCATCGACAAGAAGGTCGAGGAGCACGCCACCGCCGACTCGCCGCTCGCCGACTACGGCGTCAGCGGCCTCACCGACGCCCGCCTGTCCGGGGGGCTGGCGGGCACCATCGGCGTGGGTGCGACGGTCCTGGCCGGCACGGGCGTCTTCTGGGCGGTACGCCGACGCCGTACGGACGACGTCCGTACGGAGGAAACCGTCTGACATGGGCGCCGGTCACGCGCACAAGCTCTACCGGCACGGGCACTCGCCCGTGCACCGGCTGCCACCGCACTGCAAGCTCGCCGCCGTCTTCTGCTTCGTCGTGGTCGTCGTCTCCACGCCCCGCGAGGCGGTGTGGGCCTTCGCCGCCTACGCCGTGCTCCTCGGCGCGGTCGCGGCGGTGGCGCGGGTGTCGCCGGGCTTCGTGCTGCGGCGCCTGGTGATCGAGGTGCCGTTCGTCGCGTTCGCGTTCCTCATGCCGTTCGTCGTGCCGGGCGAGCAGACCCAGGTCCTCGGCGTCTCCGTCTCGGTGCCCGGCCTGTGGGACGCCTGGAACGTGCTGGCCAAGGGCACCCTGGGCGTGGCCGCGTCCGTGCTGCTCGCCGCCACCACCGAGCTGCGCGCCCTGCTGCTGGGCCTGCAGCGGCTGAAACTGCCGCCCCTCCTCGTCCAGATCGCCTCGTTCATGATCCGGTACGGCGACGTCATCACCGACGAGATGCGGCGCATGTCGATCGCCCGGCGCTCGCGCGGCTTCGAGGCGAGGGGCGTACGGCACTGGGGGGTGCTCGCGAAGTCGGCGGGCGCCCTGTTCATCCGCTCCTACGAGCGCGGCGAGCGCGTCCACCTGGCGATGGTGAGCCGTGGGTACGCCGGAACCATGCCGGTCTTCGAGGAGGCCACCGCGTCCCGGGCGCAGTGGTCCTCGGCCGCCGCCCTCCCGCTCACCGCCCTGCTCATCTGTCTCCTGGGATGGACCCTATGAGTCTCAGTTTCGTTCCGTCGCTCGACGTCCGCGGCCTCGCGTACGCCTACCCCGACGGCCACCAGGCGCTGTTCGGTGTCGACCTGACCGTCGAGCGTGGTGAACGGGTCGCGCTGCTCGGCCCCAACGGCGCCGGGAAGACCACCCTGGTGCTCCACCTCAACGGCATCCTCACCGGCGGCGCCGGGACGGTGACCGTCGCCGGGCTGCCCGTCGCCAAGGCCAACCTTGCGGAGATCCGCCGCCGCGTCGGCATCGTCTTCCAGGACCCGGACGACCAGCTGTTCATGCCGACCGTCCGCGAGGACGTCGCCTTCGGCCCGGCGGCGGCAGGGCTGCGCGGGCCCGAGCTGGAGGCGGTCGTGCACAAGGCCCTCGCCCGGGTCGGCATGGAGGGTTACGCCGACCGGCCCCCGCACCACCTGTCCTTCGGCCAGCGGCGGCGGGTCGCGGTGGCGACCGTCCTCGCGATGGAGCCCGAGATCCTCGTCCTCGACGAGCCCTCGTCCAACCTCGACCCCGCCTCGCGCCGCGAACTCGCCGACATCCTCCGCTCGCTGGACGTCACCGTCCTGATGGTCACCCACGACCTGCCGTACGCCCTCGAACTGTGCCCGCGCGCGGTGGTGCTCAGCGAGGGCGTCATCACGGCGGACGGCCCCACCGGTGATCTCCTCGCGGACGAGGACCTGATGCGCGGGCACCGCCTGGAGCTGCCCTTCGGTTTCGACCCCACCGCAAGGCCCACCCGGAAGCCGGTCACGCGGTAGCGCGTTGCACCATGGGGTGAACGATCGGGTGAGGAGCGTGGGAGCGGTGGACGTCGAGGGCATCCAGGGCACGGTGCAGGCGGGTTTCGAGCCGGTCAGGGACGCGTTCCTGCGCAACTTCCAGCAGCGGGGCGAGCGGGGCGCGGCGGTGGCCGTCTACCGGGACGGCCGCAAGGTCGTCGACCTGTGGGCGGGCACGCGTGACGTGGACGGCACCGCCCCGTGGGCCGTGGACACCGCCCAGGTGGTCCGCTCGGCCACGAAGGGCGTCGCCGCCGCCGTACCGCTGCTGCTGCACCAGCGCGGGCAGCTCGACCTGGACGCCCCGGTCGGCACGTACTGGCCGGAGTTCAAGGCGGCGGGCAAGGAACGGGCGCTGGTGCGCCACCTGCTGTCGCACCAGGCGGGCGTCCCGGCCCTGGACCGCCCGCTGACCCTCGCGGAGGCCACCGACCTCACCGTGGCGTCGGACGCCGTCGCCGCCCAGGCCCCCGCGTGGGAGCCGGGCACCGACCACGGCTACCACGCGCACACCTACGGTTTCCTGCTGAGCGCCCTCGTCCAGCGCGTCACCGGCCGCTCCATGGGCCGCTGGGTCGCCGAGGAGATCGCCCGCCCGCTCGGCCTCGACCTGTGGGTCGGCCTCCCGGACGACGAGGCCCACCGGGTCGGCCGCATCGGACCGGTCGAGGAACCGGCGGACGGCGGGGCGCTCAGGCTCCGCCCCAAGCGCTCGGTCGCCGACGCCTACGCCGACCCCGGCTCGCTCACCCGCCGCGCCTTCGGCGTCATCGACCCGGCCCCCGACGAGAACGACCCGGCCTACCGCGCCGCCGAACTCCCCGCCTCCGCGGGCATATCCACCGCCCGCGCCCTCGCCCGCTTCTACGCGGCGACGCTCGGACCCGTGGACGGGCACCGCCTGTTCGCACCGGCCACCCTCGCGATGGCCCGCACCGACGAGTCCGTCGGCCCCGACCGGATCCTGGTGGTCGGCACCCGCTTCGGCCTCGGCTACATGCTGCACGGGCCGGCGTCCCCGCTGCTCGGTCCCGGCTCCTTCGGTCACCCCGGCCGGGGCGGCTCGCTCGGCTTCGCCGACCCGGAGTCGGGCATCGCCCTGGGGTACGTCACCAACGGCATGCGCAAGGGCGTCACGGCGGACCCCCGGGCCCAGGCGCTGGTGCGGGCGGTCAAGTCGGCTGTCGCGTAGACCTCTGTCGCGTGGGCGTCACCGCACCGGCGTCTGCTGACCCGTCAGCAGACCGAGCAGGTGGTCCATCTCGCCGCGCCAGATGCGGTGCACGTTCATCCGCGTCGGCTGCTGCTGCCCCGGCAGCAGGACGCGGAAGGAGCTCCACACGGCGTTGCGCCGCACGTCGCCGATCATCGCGCCCACCTGGGCGTGGGGCAGCGCGAACGCTATCTCCCGCGGGCGGTTGCTCATCCGGCTCGCCTTGTGGAAGACGACCGCCTGCTCGGTCACGGTGATGAAGTAGTAGGTCAGGAACGCCTGCCCGATCAGTCCCAGCATGCTCATCAGCCAGACACTGGGCCCCGCGACGGCCTGGATGGTGACGATCGGCCGGTCGGTCGGATTGGCCTCGGCCAGGGCCTGGGCCACTTGCTGCTGGATGGTCGCCTTCTTGATGGCCATGGGCCCTCCCCTGGATGCGGAATGCATGCCCCCGCTTCTCGGGGGCACCGCAGGATACCCAGGCCCGGGCGGGGCGGTTCCTCCGGTCACACCCGGCCCGGACTCCGGCGGTCCGCGCCCGCCCCGGACCTCACCGCTGCTCCGCCCGCTCCGTCCGGCGCGGCGCCCCGGTCGTGGCCGCCACCGCGCCGAGGAGCCACAGGGCCACGGCCACGGCGGCGGCCGACGCGTTGGCTCCGGGCTGGAGGGACCAGGCCCACGGTTCGGGAGTGTTGTCGAACCGCACGCCCAGCAGGAGCGTGGGGCCCAGCATGCCCAGGGGGAGCAACCAGGACAGGCCGCTGCCGAAGAGGCGGGCGCTGACCATGGCCAGACCGAGGTACCCGACGACATTGCGCACGGACGCGCCGAACACCGCGCCGGTCGCGCCGCCCAGCAGCGGGAGGGCGCTCAGGGCGACGGCCAGGCCGAGCAGCACGGTCAGGTGGACGGCGCGGTAACGGCGCATCGGCTGGGCGGCGGTCCGTTCCAGATCGCTCATGGGCGAGAACAGGGTCGTGCCGAGGACCACCGCGTACGCCACCGGCGCGATCTCGGCGACCGGGACACTGAAGTCGACGAGGTAGCGGAACTCCGGTACGGCGACGCGCTGCTGCGCCAGCAGGGCCGTCGCCGAGGCGATGACCGTGCCGATGGCGGCGGCACGCGGCAGGCCGCGGCTGCGTGCGTAGGCGAGGGCGGCGTTCACGGGCGGGGCCCGGGCGCCCGCGGGAGCGCGGGGACGGGGCGGCAGGCCCGGATGTGGTCGGCCGAAGCCTCGATCCAGCGGTCCTGTTCGGCGCGCGGGGCGGTGGTGACGCGTTCGAGGGCCGCGCCGAAATCGTCCCCGTAGTACTCGACGGGCGCACCGAGCCGGTGACGCACCACGGCCTCGAAGAGGAAGGTGTCCGGGTACCCGCCGGTCTCCTTCAGCAGGTGGGGCTCGCACTCCGACGGAGGCTGGGGCAGCGAGGCCGTGAACATGGCGTCGGTCAGCTCCTCCTCGCTCATGTCGGGGGACGTCAGCGGCAGTTCGGCGGTATGCCCCCGTGGAAGCTCCAGGCCCGTGGCGTAGAAGCCGCGGTTGAAGCCCGACAGGGTGCCCAGGCCCGTGTCGACGTGCCGGACGGCGGCCTTGGCTCGGGGCAGCAGGTGGCGGTCCTCCGGCCACAGGCAGGCCGTCGTACGGCCACTGGTGGCGCAGGCCGCCTGGGCGGGCTGCGCCTTGCGCACGGCCCAGTACGAGTCCGGTACCGGGGTGCGGAAGGCGACGAGCGTGCCGCCGGCCGTCAGGGCGACGAGCCCGAGCGCCACGAGGGGCAGCGGCCGGGGCCGCACGGTGGCGCTCCGCCACAGCGCCGGAAGGGCCGGCAGCACCAGTCCCAGCGCCAGGCACCACGCCATGGCGACCAGCATGCGCGTCGTGTTCGGCTCGAACAGGGTGTCCCAGTGCTCGTCGACCGCGGGGAAGAGCTTGTTGAGCGGACTCGTCGGTACGAACGCGAGGGCGACGAAGAGGCCGTACCAGAGGACTCCGGCGAAGGGCGCGCAGACCCGGGACGGCAGGGCGGTGCCCAAAGCCACGCCCACGCCGGTCTGGAGGGCAAGCATCGAGGCGCCGAGCAGCAGGGGCGTCCAGACCGGTCCGCCGACCTCGCTCACCTGGGCCGTCCGTGCGAACGCCACGGCGACGAGGACAGCGTAGGCGATCAGGGACCACAGCCAGGCGGCGAGCCACAGCACGAGCGACTGCGTCCAGCCGCTGCGGGCGGCCGTGTCGGACCAGGTCCGAACCTGGTGGCGGTAGGCGCGCCCGGCGGCCCACGCGGCGGCGCTGCTCATCAGCGAGCCCATCACGATGACCCCGAAGAGCTGGACCCGCAGGCTGGTCTGCGTCCACCAGCCGATCCAGTCGCTCTGGGCGGGGCTTTCGGAC
The DNA here is from genome assembly GCF_055590785.1 of Streptomyces sp. NPDC041796. Lineage (NCBI taxonomy): Bacteria > Bacillati > Actinomycetota > Actinomycetes > Kitasatosporales > Streptomycetaceae > Streptomyces > Streptomyces sp. NPDC041796. The sequence goes on along the minus strand of NZ_JBVJAH010000010.1, from coordinate 144,776 downwards.
AGGAAGTAGTAGCAGCCGATCGCGCCCATGAGCCCGGCGACCCACTTGGCCTCGCCGCGGCGCATCTCGGTCAGCAGTACGCGCATCAGCTCGTCACCGCTTCCGACCCGGCCAGATGGAGATATCCGGCCTCCACGGACGCTCCGCCCACTTCGGGGCTCTCCCCGGGCAGGGCGCACAGCTCGGCGACCGTACCGGTGAAGCGGACCTTTCCCTGGAGGAGGACGGACACCCGGTCGCACACGTGCGCCACGTCCTCGGCCAGGTGCGTGCTCATCACGACGGCGCACCGTTCGCCCAGGCCCTGGATGAGGGTGCGGAAACCGACGCGCTGCGCGGGGTCGAGCCCGACCGTCGGCTCGTCGAGGAGGACGAGGGCCGGCTCGTTGACCATGGCCTGGGCGATGCCCACCCGCCGGAGCATCCCGCCGGACAGCGCCCCCATTTTCCGGTCCGCGTACTGCTCCATCTCCACCAGGCGCAGAGCCTCACGAGCCCGCTGGCGGCGCCGGGCCGACGGCACCTTGCGCAGCCAGGCCGCGTACTCGGTGAACTCCAGCACGGTGAAGGCGGGATAGAAGCCGAAGGACTGCGGCAGTACCCCGATACGCTGCCGCAGCCGCCGCACGGCGGCTCCGTTCGGTGCCTGCTCGCCGAGGACGGTGAGCGTGCCGGACCCGGGTCTGCGGGCCGTGCTCAGTACGGACAACAGGGTGCTCTTCCCCGCCCCGTTGGGCCCCAGGAGGCCGGTGACCCCTGCGGAGAACGCGAGTGTGACGTCATCGAGGGCGGTCGTCGAGCCGTAACGGATCGAAACGCCGGTGACCGCCGCCACCGGCTCGGTGCCGGTGGCGGCGGTGCTGTTGCGAGGTGACACGGTTTTCCTGATCAGTTCTGGGCGTTCACGTAACCGGTCGCGCGGCTCCCGGGAATGCCCGCCCAGGTGGCCTTGGTGTAGTACTTGCTGCCGGTGCTGGTGTCCTTGTAGGCACCGCAGCCGTAGCCGGAGCGGTAGCTCCGCGACGTGCTGGCGATCTGCGGGTCGGGGCGGAAGCTCCGGTCCTCGTAAATGTAGGCGCTGAACGTCCGCGTGTCGTTGACCGGCACATCGCCACAGGCCTTGGCGTGGCCGCTTCCGGCGCCCCGCCAGCGGTCGCCGTCCTCACGGCTTCCCGCGGTGGCGACGCTGAAGGGCAGTCGGCTGCCGCTGATCTCGGCAGCCACAGCACTCACGGCGGGCACGCCGACGGCCAGTGCCGTCAGCGTACCGACGAGCGCGCGCGTACGCCGCTTGGTCATGGTGGCACGCATGCAATCCCCCTTTGGATGAAGCGAGTTGGTCGTCAATCACGCTATGCGACACCGGCCGGGAGCGCAGATAATTAGATCAAGTGTGCGACTGATCACAGCGTGCGGGAGGTGCCCGTCGAACGCGGACGCGCGGGTCGCCGCGACGGCTCACCCCACGTGCAGCATCAGCCCGATGCCCACCACCATCACGCCCGCCGCCGCGATCCTGGGGGCGCCGAAGCGTTCCTTGAAGAACAGGGCGCCGATGGCCGCGCCGACGATGATGGACGATTCGCGCAGGGCGGCGATCGGCGCCAGCGGCGCGCGGGTCTGCGCCCAGAGCACCAGCGCGTAGGCCGAGATGGCGAGCGCCGCGCCGAGGACCCCGAGGGCCGCGTGCGGGCGGAGCTGGGCGGCCAGGGCGGTGCCGCGGCGGTGGAGGGTGTACGCCGGGATCGCGAGGCCCTGGAGGGCCATCAGCCACGCGATGTAGCCGAGCGGGGTGCCCGAGGCGCGGACGCCGACGCCGTCCACCACCGTGTAGCCGGCGATCACCAGGCCGGTGGCGAGGGCGGCGAGTATCGCGGGCCAGTGGGGACGGCCACCCGCGCCGCGGATGCCCCACAGCGCCAGGCCCACCAGGCCCGCGCAGGCGACCGCCACACCGGTGAGCTGCCGGCCGTCGGGGAGCTCGTCGACGAGCACGGCCGCGAGGAGGGTGACGACCAGCGGGGCCGTGCCCCGCGCGATCGGGTACATCTGCCCGAAGTCGCCGAGCGTGAACGAACGCATCAGCAGGGCCATGTAACCGATGTGCAGGACCGCGGACAGCAACAGGTACGGCCAGGCGGCGGCGGCCGGCAGCGGGGTGAAGCAGGCCATGACCGCGCCGAACAGCGCCCCGCCACCGGATATGAGCGTGAAGGACAGCAACTGGTCCCGGATGTGGTGGGCCATCGCGTTCCAGCCGGCGTGGGTCACCGCCGCCAGCAGTACGGCGGCGGCCACCAGCGGCGTCACGCCGGGCGCTCGCGCACGTCGACCAGGGTGCCCCCCGCGTGGGCGATCAGCGCCCCGGGGGCGAGCGGGAACACCGTGTGCGGCGTCCCGGCCGCCGCCCACACCACGTCGTGGTCGAGCAGCCCCCGGTCGGCCAGCACCCGTGTGCGTGTCACGTGCCCGAAAGGCGGCACTCCGCCGATCGCGTAACCCGTCGTCTCCCGTACGAGGTCCGCGTCCGCCCGCGTCACGGCGCCGGCGCCCAGCTCCTGCCGTACCCGCTCGACGTCGACCCGCGACGAGCCGTCCATCAGGACCAGGACCGGTACCCCGTCCGCGGCGAAGACCAGTGACTTGACGATCTCGGACGGGTCGCAGCCGATCGCGGCGGCGGCCTGGGCGGCGGTGCGGGTGGCGTCGGGGAAGCGGCGGACCTCGACGTCGTGCAGACCGAGTGCGCTCAGGGCCTCGGCGAAACGGGGGTGGGCGAGTGAAGCGCTCATGGCCCGCACGCTAGCGGTAGCTGTACGGGCCATGCGAGCGGGTTACCGGGCGTTCAGCACGGAGGCCACGAGCGGTCCCGCCGCGTCCCCGCCGTGGCCGCCGGACTGGACGACCGCGGCGGCCGCGAGGTCACCGGCGAAGGCGGCGAACCAGCTGTTGGGGTCCGCCTGGTCACCGACCTCGGCCGAGCCGGTCTTGGCGCCCTTGTCCCCGCCGACCCCGGCCATGGCCCGGGCGGCCGTCCCGCTGGTCGCCGTGGCGCGCATCATCTCGCGCAGTTGCTGGGCCGCGGCGGGCTCCAGGCTCCGGGAGGCGGTGGCGACCGGCCGGTCGTCCAGGCCGCGCGGCACGATGACCGGCTGTTTGAAGCTGCCGTGCTTCGCGGTCGCGGTGATCGACGCGACGTTGAGGACGTTCATCTGGATGGTGCCCTGCCCGATGTACTGGGCGGCCGCCTCCCCGCCCGTCGCCTCCGGCACGGAACCGTCCTCGGTGGCGACGCCCGTCTGCCAGTTCAGGCCGATGCCGAAGACGTCCCTGGCCGTCCTGCCCAGCGCCGCGTCGTCGCCGACGTCGTCGATCAGCTTGATGAAGGCCGTGTTGCAGGACCTCTTGAAGCTCTCCTTGAAGGTGCTTCCCTCCGGGAGGTCGAAGTGGTCCAGGTTGTGGAAGGTCCGGCCCTGGTACATCACGTCCTTCGGGCAGGGGGCCGGGCGGTCCGCGCTCACCAGGCCCTTCTCCAGCAGCATGGCCGCCGTCACGATTTTCATCGTCGAGCCGGGCGCCTGCCGGCCCTTGAACGCCGCGTTGAACGCGTCCTTGCGGTTGTTGGCGACCGCCCGTATCTCCCCGGTGCTCGGCTTGACGGCCACGACCGACGACTCGGCGTACCGTTTCACCGCCCGCTCGGCCGCCGCCTGCACGTCCGCGTCCAGCGTCGTCCGCAACTTGCCCGGCACGCCCTTGGCGAGCGTCAGCAGCGTCTGGTCCGCCCCGCCCTCGTCCGTGGCCTCGATCCACGTCTCGATGCCGGGCTTCCCGCCCGCGTCGGAGCCGTACTTCTCGCGCAGCTGGTCGAGGACCGGCACGAGCGACGGGTACTTCTCCGCCGTCAGCTCCACCCCGTTGCGGTCGACGGCCTCGAGCGGCGGGTTGGGTGCCTCGCCCGTGCGCAGCACGGACTGGCCGGTCAGCTTCGGGTGGATCACCGACGGCTGCCAGTCGACCAGCGGCTTGCCGGTGGTGACACCCCGGACGACGGTGAGCTCCGAGGCGTACCGCAGAGGCTTGGACCGCCCCTCGTACGTCACCGTCGCGTCGACCGTGAACGGCACCTTCGAACCCACCGGCGTACCCGGGGTGATGACCGCCTTCGACACATGGGCCTTCTCCCGGAAGCCCGCGACGGCCGGGGTGGCGGTGCCGGCGTCATTGGTCAGGTCCCCGGCCGTCGCGTGGTCCCCCTTCGCCCACGCCGCGAGGAAGTCCCCGGCCGTCCGCTCGACCTCCTCGGCGGTCACCGGCCCGCTGCCCGCCTTCAACGGCGCCGCGGCCGACGTGGTGGTGCCGTCCGCCCCGCCCGTGATCCCGTTCCAGAGGTTGTACGCCCCGTACCCCACACCACCCGCCACGACGGTGAACACCCCGCCGACGATGGCGACCTTCGCTCCACTGCGCATCGTGCAGTCCCCCTCCCCAGGAGCCCGCTTGAACACGTTCAAGCGCGTAACTGGAGTCACCCTACGGGACGGTACTGACGCCACGGGGCGGTTGTTACCCGACCGGAACGTGGGGGAGGTCACTGCGCCCGGGCGGGTACCGCGCGTGGCGGAGGCGGGAGTTGAGAGTGGCGAACCCTGGCGAAAAGCGTGCGCGGTCGTATGCGGTCCCGGCGGACCGGTAAGTTGCCGGACGTCCGATTGTGTCTCTCCTCCGAACGCCTGCCGACTGCCGGCAGGTCCCAACGCCGTTGGGAAGGCCGAGAGACGGGAGACCGGACGAGATGGTGCGATCGACGAGGCGGAGGCGCGGCACACGGCGGCGGCGGTCCGACTGGGTGCAATTGGCGGCTCTGTTCCTCACCACGGTCACTGCCATCGCGGGATGCGTCGAACGTTGGGGATGACGCATGAGGGGTGAGCCGGACGGCTGGTCAGGGTGAGTGAGCCCGACCGCTGCATGCTCGGCCGGACCCACCCTGTCCCGCGCACCGGCCTGGTTCCGGGGTGCCACCCGGAACCAGGCCTTTCGCGCGTGCGCGGGGAGTCCGCGGCGCCGGGCGATCCCGCCGCCCGACGTCACTGGAGAGATAACCGCAAGTCAGCGGGATCCCTCAAGCATGGCCGAGCGATCCAGGAGCGGATTGCCCCGGTTTCGGTGGCGAAACGGCCTTGCGACGTGGTGGCGTATCGGGGTGGCGAAATCTGAAGGCGCAGTTGGCGGGCGCGCGGGGGTGGCGAAACCTGGCGTATGGGCATCCACGCCGTAGTCGAGTTCATCGACAGCCAGACCGAAGATCTCGCCCGGTCGAAGCCCGCATCCTGCCCCGGCGTCCACAGCGGCCTGGTAGCGCCGGAGAGGGCAGCGCGTACGCCGAAGACCTGTCTGCCGTCCACGGGACGACGCGCGGCGTGCCCGGCCTCGGTAGCTGCACCGTGCGGGCGCGGCACGGGTTCTCGCTGAGGAGCCCGTCGTCCACCGCCGCGCTCGGCGCCGCGGAGACTGTGCCGATGATGCGGCGGTGCGGCTCCGCCGGCACGGTGGCCTCCAGCGCGGCGATCCAGGCTCGGATGCGCTCCGGCTCGAAGGAGCCGAGCGGGCGGGGAGCCGATGTGGGGATAGGCGTGCAGACGGAGACGACGCTACGCGGCCTCGCGGCTGTTGATCTTGCCCGTGTGCGTCTTGCCCCCTCGTTCCGCGTACTGCCGGAACGTGGTCCGCGCGGCGCGCGGGTCGATGTACTGGCCGCGCGCGGCCTGGCCGTCCAGCTCGACGGTGATCGTCGTGTCCGACACGTGCACGGTCTGACCTGCGTAGGGACGGCCGAGGGCGCTCACCCTCGCCGGGCAGCCGCCGCGCTCTCCTCCTCCTCTTGCCAGTACAGCACGAGGAAGAGCGCGAGGAGGAGATCGTCAGGCAGCAACTCACCCTCGCCGGGCAGCCGCACTCGATTGGGGCGTGTGCCGAGTCGGTCGTAGAAGATCTCGAGGGGGCCAATGGCACGCACACGGCTGCCGAGTCGGTCATATCTCAGTTCATGAGGGCCGATGCTCAGCAGGCGGGAGGCGAACTTGCTGTGTGTGCAGCTCCACTGGCCGACTTTGCGCGGCAGGTTGGCCCACCGACTGTAGGTGATCTCGGCGGCGCCCACGGCGCGCAGGCGTGAACCAAGTAGGTCGTATTCGAGTGTCCGTGGGCCGAGGGTGCGGGGTCGGCTGCCCAGCTGGTCGTAAGTGATCGGCACACCGCCGATTCCGCGCAAACGGTTTCCGAGCATGTCATAAGTCAGCTCGAAGTCCATGCGTTGCCTCACTTCCGGGAAGGGCGCCGCGCTGGTCGGTCTGGTGGTGCGGGGCGGACTCCACGAGCACACCCTGGCCGCCGGAGCGTTCAGCCCGTGACTGAGCCGCGAGCCACGAGGGTCAGCAGCTTCTCCGTAAGGCCAGATCCAGCTTCGCACTTCCGGCAAACCTTCGCAGCACGGCGATTTGGGCCCTCGCGGGCGGGCCACGGGCGGAGTTGTGCTCGACCTCTCCAGGGCGCATGCGGTGCCAGCGGAGCGGAGCATCAGCGTCCCGTACCGCTGGTGACCAGTGAGGACGTGTCCGGGAGGGGCGCCAGGCTTACAAAGCAGCGCTGAGCCCCGTAGCTTTGACCAGTCTCTGACCAGGTGTACCTGTGCTGGAGCCGGGCCGTCCCCGGGCCGTCCGAGGGGGCCAACGGCAGCCACCGGCAACCCACAACGACCACGAGGGCGCGGCCGGCCGCCGCGCCCTCGTGGTGTGTCTGCCCCGCTACACCCAGGTGTCCAGCCACATCCGGTCGCGCCAGTCGCCCATCGGGATCGACTCGCCCGTGTAGAGGGGCCAGAAGTAGATGAAGTTCCAGACGATGAGCAGCACCAGCACCCCCGCGCCGACCGCGCCGATCGTGCGTCGGCGTTCGGCCGCCTCGTTCGTGCCCGGGGGGCCCAGCATCGCGCCGATCATCATCGCCACCGCCAGGCACAGGAACGGCACGAAGACCACCGCGTAGAAGAGGAAGATGGTGCGCTCCTGGTAGTGGAACCACGGCACCCAGCCCGCCGCGATCGCGCAGGCGATCGCGCCCGCCCGCCAGTCGCGCCGGAAGAACCAGCGCCACAGGATGTACAGGACCGCGAAGCACGCCGCCCACCACAGCAGTGGGGTACCGATGGCCAGCACTTCGCGCGCGCACTTCTCCGTGGCGTTCGCCGGGCAGCCGTCCCGGCCGGCCGCCGGGTCCTCGTAGAAGTACGAGACGGGCCGGCCGAGGACGATCCAGCTCCACGGGTTCGACTCGTACGTGTGGCCCGACGTCAGGTTGACGTGGAAGCCGTAGACCTCGGACTCGTAGTGCCACAGGCTGCGCCACCAGTCGGGGAACAGCCACGACCACGAACTGCCCTTGCCCTCGGTGGCGGCCCAGTTCCGGAAGTAGCCCTTGTCCGTGAAGATCCAGCCCGACCACGACACGATGTACGTCACGATCGCCACCGGCACCGTCGAGACGAACGCGGGCAGCAGGTCCCGCTTCAGGACGCTCTCGTACGGCCGGAAGGCACCGGCGGTGCGGCGGGCGCCCACGTCCCACAGGACCGTCATCACCCCGAACGCGGCCATGATGTACAGGCCGTTCCACTTGGTGGCCGCCGCCAGGCCCAGCATCACGCCCGCCGCGATCCGCCACGGCCGCCACCCCAGGCGCAGCGTGCCGGCGATCCACGCGTCCGGCCGCAGCAGCCCGTCCTCGTCCACCGGCAGCGCGGCGGCGAGCCTCGACCGGGCCCGGTCCCGGTCCGCCAGCAGACACCCGAACGCGGCCAGGACGAAGAACATCAGCACCTGGTCGAGCAGCGCCGTGCGGCTCATCACGAAGTGCAGTCCGTCCACGGCCAGAAGCGCGCCCGCCAGGCAGCCCAGGAACGTGGACCGGAACAGCCGCCGCCCGATCCGGCACAGCATCAGCACCGACAGCGTGCCCAGCACCGCCACCATGAAGCGCCAGCCGAACGGGGTGAACCCGAAGAGGTGCTCACCCAGTCCGATGACCCACTTGCCGACCGGCGGGTGCACCACGTACCCCGGGTCCGTCGGGACGGCCACCGCGTCGGGGTTCTTCAGGATCGACGCGTCGACGTCCTTCGGCCACGACCCCTCGTACCCCTGGTTGATCAGCGCCCAGGCGTCCTTGGCGTAGTACGTCTCGTCGAATATCACCGCGTGGGGCTGCCCCAGGTTCCAGAACCGCAGCAGCCCCGCGACGAGCGCCACCAGCAGCGGCCCTCCCCACGCCGCCAGCCGCCACAGCCCCTCGGCCACCCCGGGCGGGGCGCCGAGCACCGTCCACACCCGGTCCGAGGGACGGGCGTACGGCGGCACCAACCGCTCGCGCAGGCCCGTCACCGGCCTCGGCACGTAGCCGAAACGGCGCAGGCGCTGCTGCCACGGAGGCGGCTCTTTCCCGGCGTCCTGCCCGTGCAGGGCCCTATGAGCAGTACTGGTCACCGCGCCATCGTAGGGAACGCGCCTGTGCGCGTCGCCCGTCCGGGCTGCGAGGATGACCCCTGTGACAGGAACGGTGACCGGAACGCTCGTACTCGCAGGGACCCCGATCGGAGACGTCGCGGACGCCCCGCCCCGCCTCGCCGCCGAGTTGGAGACGGCCGACATCGTCGCCGCGGAGGACACCCGGCGGCTGCGCCGGCTGACCCAGGCGCTCGGTGTGCACACCACAGGGCGGGTCGTGTCGTACTTCGAGGGCAACGAGTCCGCCCGGACACCCGAACTGGTCGAGGCCCTCGCGGGCGGCGCACGGGTGCTGCTGGTCACCGACGCGGGCATGCCGTCCGTCTCGGACCCCGGCTACCGGCTGGTCGCCGCCGCCGTCGAGCGGGACATCAAGGTCACCGCCGTACCCGGCCCGTCGGCCGTCCTGACCGCGCTCGCGCTGTCCGGGCTGCCCGTCGACCGGTTCTGCTTCGAGGGCTTCCTGCCCCGCAAGGCCGGCGAGCGCCTGTCCCGTCTCCGCGAGGTCGCCGCCGAGCGGCGCACGCTCGTCTACTTCGAGGCCCCGCACCGCCTCGACGACACGCTCGCCGCGATGGCCGAGGTGTTCGGCGCCGACCGGCGGGCCGCGGTCTGCCGGGAGCTGACCAAGACGTACGAGGAGGTCAAGCGCGGCGGCGTCGGCGAGCTGGCGGCGTGGGCGGCCGAAGGTGTACGCGGTGAGATCACCGTCGTCGTCGAGGGCGCCCCCGAGACCGGACCCGCCGAACTGGACGCGGCCGAGCTGGTGCGCCGGGTGCAGGTACGTGAGGAGGCGGGGGAGCGTCGCAAGGAAGCCATCGCCGCGGTCGCCGCCGAGGCGGGCCTGCCCAAGCGCGAGGTCTTCGACGCCGTCGTCGCCGCGAAGAACGCCTCTCGCGGGCGCTCGTCGGACGGTAAAGGACTATCGTAAGAGCAAAGACCAGACCGTGCGGCAGGCCTTTCGGCATAGGAAGCCCAAAAACCGGTCCAACATTCGGCAGGTGCCTACGCACTCCCGCCCGTAAAGGCGTCCACTGGTGCAGTGGAAAGGAGCTGGCATGAGCGAGACCACAAGCACTCCGGTCGGCCATGAGGCATACGCCTTCGCCTGCATGAACTGCGGGTACGGCTGGGAGCAGGCGTACGACATCGAGCACCACACCGACATCAGCGGCCATGAGTTCGTCGTCTACAAGGCGGACGGCCGCCGGGTGCCGTCACCGCTCTCCAACCCCACCTGCCTGAACTGCGGACGGCACCGCGTCCGGATCATGCGGGCCGGCCAGGTCTCCTCGGTGCTCGATCTGCTCGCCCAGCATCAGGCCGAGCCGTCGAAGGGCTCCGTCGGGTCCGCCGGGCCGTCCCTCGGCCAAGAGCGGACCGCGGCCGAGGCCGCGGAAGCGCCGCCGGCCAAGGAGCCGCACCACTGGCACCTGTCGGACCTGCTGCACGCCTTCCACCGCAAGTAGCGTCCGGCCTCTTCCGTACGATCGGGGCATGAGTTCCAAGGACGCCCCGCCGCCGCTGCCCGAGCCCCTCGGGGTGCCGGTCGCCGATTCCCACACCCACCTGGACATGCAGTCCGGCACCGTCGAGGAGGCCCTCGCCAGGGCCGCCGCCGTCGGCGTCGACACGGTGGTCCAGGTGGGTTGCGACCTCAAGGGCTCCCGCTGGGCCGCGGAGACGGCCGCCGCGCACCCCCAGGTGCACGCGGCGGTCGCCCTGCACCCCAACGAAGCCCCGCGGATCGTGTTCGGGGACCCCGACGGCTGGTCCCGGCAGGGCGCCCGCGAGGCCGGCGGCGACGCGGCGCTCGACGACGCGCTCGCCGAGATCGACCGGCTCGCCGCGCTGCCGGAGGTCAAGGCGGTCGGGGAGACCGGGCTCGACTTCTTCCGCACCGGCCCCGAGGGCACGGCCGCCCAGGAACGCTCCTTCCGGGCCCACATCGAGATCGCCAAGCGTCACGGAAAGGCGCTCGTCATCCACGACCGCGACGCCCACGACGACGTCCTGCGGATCCTCGCCGAGGAGGGCGCACCGGAGCGGACCGTCTTCCACTGCTACTCCGGCGACGCCGACATGGCGCGGATCTGCGCGGAGGCCGGGTACTTCATGTCCTTCGCCGGGAACGTCACCTTCAAGAACGCCCAGCCGCTGCGCGACGCGCTCGCCGTCGCCCCGCTGGAGCTGGTCCTCGTCGAGACCGACGCCCCGTTCCTGACGCCCGTGCCGTACCGCGGACGGCCCAACGCCCCGTATCTCGTTCCGATCACGGTCCGCGCGATGGCGCGGGTGCGGGGGATCGACGAGGAGGCCATGTCGACCGCGATCGCCGTCAACACCGCGCGTGCCTTTGATTACTGACCGATAACGGGCTCGTCGGCCGCTCAGCGTAGCGACGCGACACAGCGTAGTCGAATCGCTTTGGAGAGTGACTCCCCCTCCGCTAGGGTCCCGGCCTCGTGAGCAACTCCCAGGGCAGTCACCGCGCCGCCGCCCCGGTGGCGGCGGGGCACGAGGCGGGGTACGGGGTCGGGTACGAGGCGTGGGACCTGCCACGGACGTCGACCGCGCCCGGTTTCCCCCTGCCGACTCCGGCGCCCCCGGCCGCCCCGGCACCGGACGGCTCCGATTCTCCGGCCGACCCCTCGCCGGTCGCCGTCTACCGGGCGCTGCCACGCCAGGGCGCCGGAACCGGCGACGACCCGGGAGCCGGGGCCGGGTTCGGTCCGGGAGCGGGATACGGGGACGGAGCGGGATACGGGCCCGGAGCGGGATACGGGTACGAGGACGCGCCAGGCGCCTGGTACGGCGGAGGTACGGGAGCCGAGTACGGGCCGGGTGCCCGACGCGCTGCCGGGTCGGCCGGGCAGGGCGCCGGTCACGGGCCAGGCTCCGAGTTCTACGGGCAGGGCGCCGGATACGGGCAGGGCGCCGGGTACGGGCAGGGCGCCGGGTACGGGCCGGCCCCCGACCACTACGCGCAGGGCTCCGGGTACGGGCCGGGTTCCGGGGCCGGGTACGGGCCGGGTTCCGGCCACGGGCAGGGCGGGGGACACGGGCAGGAGCCCGGACACGGGGTCGATCCCGAGGCGCCCACCCTCACGGCCGTGGCCCCCGGCGGCCGCGCCCGGGCCCGCCGCGCCGCGCGCCGCCGCAGGGCGACCGGGACCGGTGGCCCCGAAGGGCTGCGGCGGCTGGTCCCGAAGGCCCTCGTCGTGGCGTTCCTCGCCGGCGGCACCAGCGCGTTCGTCGCCGACGACAAGGCCGTACGGCTCAGCGTCGACGGAGTGCCCCGCACCATGCACACCTTCGCCGACGACGTCTCCGAGCTCCTCGCCGACGAGGGCCTCGCCATCGGCGAGCACGACCTCGTCGCCCCCGGTCCCGGCCAGGCCCTCGCCAGCGGTGACGAGGTCGTCCTCCGCTACGGCCGCCCCGTCACCCTCACCCTCGACGGCCAGCGCCGCCAGATCTGGACCACGGCCCGGACCGTCGAGGAGGCGCTGCGCGCGCTCGGCGTCCGCGCCGAGGGCGCGTACCTGTCGGTCTCCCGCTCCGCCGCCATCTCGCGGCGCGGCCTCGCCCTCGACGTACGCACCGAACGCACCGTGACCTTCATGGCCGACGGGCGCGAGCGCACCATCCGCACCAACGCCGCCACCGTCCGCGAGGCCGTCGCACAGGCGGGGCTCACCCTCAGCGGCCGGGACACCACCTCCGTACCGCCCTCCAGCTTCCCGCGGGACGGACAGACGATCACCATCATGCGGATCACCGACACCAGGGAGGTCCGCGAGGAGCCCATCCCCTACGACGTCGAACGTGTCGAGGACCCCTCCCTCTACAAGGGCACCGAAGTCGTCGAACGACAGGGGCGGCAGGGTTCGCGCCGGGTGACGTACTCCCTGCGCACGGTCAACGGCGTCCAGCTCAGGCCCCGCAGGATCGCCGAGGAGGTCGTACGGGATCCGGTCGACCGGCGCGTGCTGGTCGGCACCAAGCCCCAGCCCACCTCCGTCGCCGGCGCCGACCACCTGAACTGGGGCGCCCTCGCCCAGTGCGAGTCCGGCGGCCGGCCCGACGCCGTGGACGCCTCCGGCACCTACGGCGGGCTGTACCAGTTCGACCCCGGCACCTGGCGCTCCCTCGGCGGCAGCGGCGTCGCCCAGGACGCCCCCGCGTCCGAACAGACATACCGGGCGAAGAAGCTCTACGTGCAGCGGGGGGCGAGCCCGTGGCCGCACTGCGGCCGTAGGCTGTATCGGTGAGCACCACTGATCCCGACGCCCTCCTCGGCCCCGCCGACATCCGTGAACTGGCCGCCGCGCTGGGTGTACGCCCCACCAAGCAGCGCGGCCAGAACTTCGTCATCGACGCCAACACCGTCCGGCGCATCGTCCGCACGGCGGAGGTCCGTCCCGAGGACGTCGTCGTGGAGGTCGGGCCCGGGCTCGGGTCGCTGACCCTGGCGCTGCTGGAGGCGGCGGACCGGGTGATCGCCGTCGAGATCGACGACGTTCTGGCGGGCGCCCTGCCCGCCACGATCGCCGCCCGCATGCCGGCGAAGAAGGACCGTTTCGCGCTCGTCCACTCCGACGCGATGCACGTCGAGGAGCTGCCCGGCCCGCCGCCGACCGCGCTCGTGGCGAACCTCCCGTACAACGTCGCCGTGCCCGTCCTGCTGCACATGCTCGACCGCTTCCCGACCATCGAGCGCACCCTCGTCATGGTCCAGGCCGAGGTCGCCGACCGGCTCGCGGCCCGGCCCGGCAACAAGGTCTACGGCGTCCCGTCGGTCAAGGCCAACTGGTACGCGGAGGTCAAGCGGGCCGGCGCCATCGGCCGCAACGTCTTCTGGCCCGCGCCCAACGTCGACTCGGGCCTGGTGTCCCTGGTCCGGCGCTCCGAGCCGCTGAGGACCACGGCGTCGAAGCGGGAGGTCTTCGCCGTCGTCGACGCCGCCTTCGCCCAGCGCCGCAAGACACTGCGCGCCGCCCTGGCAGGCTGGGCCGGCTCCCCGGCCGCCGCCGAGGCGGCACTGGTCGCCGCCGGCGTCTCGCCGCAGGCGCGGGGCGAGTCCCTCACCGTCGAAGAGTTCGCACGCATCGCGGAGGCCAAGTCAGCGTGACCGAGAGCATCACCGTACGAGTTCCGGCGAAGGTCAACGTCCAGCTCGCGGTCGGCGCGGCACGACCGGACGGCTTCCACGACCTGGCCAACGTCTTCCTCGCCGTCTCGCTGTACGACGAGGTGACGGTGACCCCCGCCGACGGGCTGCGGATCACCTGCTCGGGCCCCGACGCGGACCAGGTGCCGCTGGACACCACGAACCTCGCGGCCCGGGCGGCGATCGCCCTCGCCGCGCGGCACGGCATCTCCCCGGACGTCCACATCCACATCGCCAAGGACATCCCCGTCGCCGGTGGCATGGCGGGCGGCAGCGCGGACGGCGCGGGCGCGCTCCTCGCGTGCGACGCCCTGTGGGGCACGGGCGCGTCCCGCGACGAACTCCTCGACATCTGCGCCGAGCTCGGCAGCGACGTGCCGTTCAGCCTCGTCGGCGGGGCGGCTCTCGGCACCGGGCGCGGCGAACGGCTGACGCCGCTGGAGGTGGGCGGCACCTTCCACTGGGTGTTCGCGGTCGCGGACGGCGGCCTGTCGACGCCCGCGGTGTACGGGGAGTTCGACCGGCTCGTGGACGGCACGGACGTCCCCGCCCCGGCCGCCTCGCCCGCCCTGCTGGAGGCGCTGCGCACCGGTGACACCGCGCTGCTGGCCGGCGCCCTCGTCAACGACCTCCAGCCCGCCGCCCTCTCCCTGCGCCCGTCCCTCGCCGGCACGCTGGCCGCCGGCACCGCCGCGGGCGCCCTGGCGGGCCTGGTCTCCGGTTCCGGGCCGACGACCGCGTTCCTGGTCAAGGACGGGGAGGCGGCCCGCACGGTCGCCGACGCCCTGCTCGCCTCCGGCACCTGCCGCACCGCCCGGGTCGCGACCTCCCCGGCACCGGGAGCTACTCAGATCCGCACCTGAGTACGAGAGCGCTGATGACGGTACGGCCCCGTCCGGGACCGTACCGGCATGGCAATCAGCGTCGCGGAGCTAGCCGCCCGCACCCCCGACACCCGCGACCGGTACATCGACCTGCTGCGGGTCGCGTCCCTCGCGACCGTGGTGCTCGGCCACTGGCTGATGGCCGCCGTCACCGCCGACGGCTCCATCGGCAACCTGCTGGCCGTCGTCCCCGAGCTGCAACTGCTCACCTGGGGGCTTCAGATCATGCCGGTGTTCTTCTTCGTCGGGGGCTTCTCCCACGCCCTGTCGTACCGCTCGCGCCCCGGCTACGCCACGTTCCTGCGGTCCCGGCTGCAGCGCCTGCTCCGGCCGACGATGGTGTTCATCGGGGTGTGGACGGCCGCCGCGCTCGTCGTCCAACTGCTGGGCGGTGACGGCGGCCTGACCGGAGTGGCGCTGCGCCTGGTCGCCCAGCCGCTGTGGTTCATCGGCATCTACCTCGCGATGGTGGCGTTCACCCCGCCGCTGCTGAGGCTGCACGAGCGGTACGGGTGGGGCGCGTTCGGCGCGCTGGTCGCGGGCGCGGCCCTGGTGGACGTCCTGCGGTTCGCGGCTGGCGTGCCGTACGTCGAGTTCCTGAACTTCGCCTTCGTGTGGCTGGCCGTGCACCAGCTCGGCTTCCTGCGGGCGGACGGCCGCATCCGGATGCCGTCGCTGCTCGCCGTGACCGGCCTGGTGGGCGCGGCGGCCCTGGTGGCCCTGGGGCCGTACCCGCTGTCCATGGTCGGCATGCCGGGCGAGAAGGTCTCCAACATGGCGCCGCCGACGCTCGCCCTGCTGTGCCACGGCCTGTGGCTGGTCGGCGCGGTGGAACTGCTGCGGGCCCCGGGTGCGCGCCTGGCGGGGCGCCCCGCCGTGTGGCGGGCGGTCGTCGCGGCGAACGGCGTCGCCATGACGGCGTTCCTGTGGCACCTGACGGCGATGCTCGGCGTGTACGGCGCGATGCTCGCGCTGGACGTGCCGCTGCCGGAACCGGCGTCCGCCGCGTGGTGGGCGCAGGTGCCGGTGCGGCTGGCGGTCGCGGCGGCGGTGACGGCCCTGCTGGTCGCCGCGTTCCGGGCCTTCGAGCGGCCCGGGGCCCGCCCGTCCGCCGCGGGGGGCTCGTCACCCATGGCGGCGCTCGGCATCACGCTGTGCCTGCTCGGTGTGCTCGGCCTGTCGATGGTCGGCTTCGGCGGCCTGCTGGAGGGCCGCTCGGCACTCCTGATCGCCGTCCCCGTCACCGCCCCGGTCGCGGTCGGTATGGCCCTGGCGGGCTGGCTCCTGGTGGAACGCGCGGGCCGCACCCCGTCCTGACCGACGCCCCGTCGTGTCCGGCGCGTACGGAGGACGGGCCGTGCGCGCCCGGGCGGCGGCGCACCGCGGCGCCGAGCCGGACCGCCCCCACGGTGGCCCGGCCCGGGGGCGGCGGGTCCGGGAGAGGCCGCGTCGCGTGGGGGCACCGCCGGGCGGGGGACGTCCGCCGCCCGCCCGGCTCGCGCGGCCGGGCCGGGGCGGGCCGACCGTGAGGTGCGGCCGGGCCGGACTACGAGGGGCGGCCGGGTCAGCCCGACAGCGCGGTCGTACGCTTCGCCAGCTCGTACGCCGGGAGCATCGCCTTGTGCTCCTCGGCGTCCAGCCCGCCCAGGTGCACCACGACCACGCCGCGCGGCGTGGCGACGGCGTAGGCGCGTTCGGGCTTGGGCCCGTCGGTGAACTCGCTGCTGACCGTGAAGGTCACCTCGGTGGCCGGCAGCGTGCCCGCCTTCGTCTCCGTGTACGCGGCCTTCGAGGCGTTCTTCTCGGCGCCCACGAACCCCTCGAGCACCGTGCGCGGCGTCGCCTTGGCGTCGTCGCCCGTCCAGACACGGATGAAGCCGATGTTCCCGGCCGGCTTGGCGTCCACCTCGCAGACGACGGTGACCGGGCCCTGCTCGGCCAGCTCGGCGAAGTCAGGGTCCTCGGACACCGTCACCTTCTCGGCGGTCCACTTGGGCGCCGTCTCGAACGTCACGGGCAGCGGGCACGGTGTCCCCTTGCCGCCGATCGCGACGCCCTTCAGCGGCTCGGGCCCGCCCTCCGTCGCCGCGGTCGCGCCGGGTGCCTTGGCGGAGGGCTTCGCCTCCGGCGCCTCCGGCGGGGACGAGCACCCCGTCAGCACCGCTCCCGCCACCGCCGCCGCAGCGACGCCCCGCAGCATCCCGTACCGCCCCATGACCATCCCCACCCCTGTGCCTGACCGATCGATCGAACGCCGCACGCTAGCGCACCGCCCGCGGCGGCTACCCTGGTAGGTCGGCCCGTCCCCCTGCACAGGAGTGAAATGGCAGTCAACCTCGTCAATGTCGAGGCAGTCAGCAAGGTGTACGGCACCCGTGCCCTGCTCGACGGTGTCTCCCTCGGCGTCTCGGAGGGGGACCGGATCGGTGTCGTCGGGCGCAACGGGGACGGCAAGACCACCCTCATCCGGATGATCGCCAAGCTGGAGGAGGCCGACTCCGGGCGGGTCACACACAGCGGCGGGCTGCGCACCGGTGTGCTCACGCAGCACGACTCGCTCGACCCGGCCGCCACCGTCCGGCACGAGGTCATCGGCGACCTCGCCGACCACGAGTGGGCCGGTAGCGCCAAGATCCGGGACGTGCTGACCGGGCTGTTCGGCGGGCTGGACCTGCCGGGCTTCCCCCAGGGCCTCGACACCGTGATCGGTCCGCTGTCCGGTGGTGAGCGGCGCCGTATCGCGCTCGCGAAGCTGCTGATCGCCGAGCAGGACCTGATCGTCCTCGACGAGCCGACGAACCACCTCGACGTCGAGGGCATCGCCTGGCTGGCCCGCCACCTCCAGGCGCGGCGCTCCGCGCTCGTCTGCGTCACCCACGACCGCTGGTTCCTCGACCAGGTCTGTACGCGGATGTGGGACGTCCAGCGCGGCGCGGTCCACGAGTACGAGGGCGGCTACTCCGACTACGTCTTCGCCCGTGCCGAGCGTGAGCGCATCGCCGCCACCGAGGAGGCCAAGCGGCAGAACCTGATGCGCAAGGAGCTGGCCTGGCTGCGGCGCGGCGCCCCCGCCCGTACCTCCAAGCCGCGCTACCGCATCGAGGCCGCCAACGAGCTGATCGCCGACGTACCGCCGCCGCGTGACACCAGCGAGCTGATGAAGTTCGCCAACGCCCGGCTCGGCAGGACCGTCTTCGACCTGGAGGACGTGACCGTCACCGCCGGGCCGAAGGTGCTGCTGAAGCACCTCACCTGGCAGCTCGGCCCCGGCGACCGCATCGGCCTGGTCGGCGTCAACGGCGCGGGCAAGACCTCGTTGCTGCGGGCCCTCGCCGACGCGGCCACCTCGCAGGGCGAGCAGCAGCCGGCGGGCGGGCGGATCGTCGTCGGCAAGACGGTCCGCCTGGCCTACCTGTCGCAGGACGTCGCCGAACTCCCGGCGACGCTGCGGGTGCTGGAGGCCGTCCAGCAGGTGCGCGACCGGGTCGACCTCGGCAAGGGCCGGGAGATGACGGCGGGGCAGCTGTGCGAGCAGTTCGGCTTCACCAAGGAGAAGCAGTGGACGCCCGTCGGTGACCTGTCCGGCGGTGAGCGGCGCCGGCTGCAGCTCCTGCGGCTGCTGATGGACGAGCCGAACGTCCTCTTCCTGGACGAGCCGACCAACGACCTGGACATCGAGACCCTCACGCAACTGGAGGACCTCCTCGACGGCTGGCCCGGTTCGATGGTCGTCATCTCCCACGACCGGTTCTTCATCGAGCGGACGACGGACAAGACGTACGCGCTCCTCGGTGACGCCACTCTGCGGATGCTGCCGCGCGGGATCGACGAGTACCTGGAGCGGCGCCAGAGGATGATCGAGACGGCCGCCCCCGTACCGGCCGTGGCGTCCGTGCCCGCCAAGGAGAAGTCGGCCGGCGACGCCCGGGCCGCGAAGAAGGAGCTGCAGAAGATCGAGCGCCAGCTCGACAAGGTCTCCGAGAAGGAGGCCAAACTGCACACCCAAATCGCCGATAACGCCACGGACTTCGAGAAGGTGGCGAAGCTGGACGCCGAGCTCCGGGAACTGGCCGCGCAGCGCGAGGACTTGGAGATGCGCTGGCTGGAACTCGCCGAAGACGCCTGACCCTCAGGGGGAGGTGGCGAAGGCGTGGAGAGCCGGTAACGAGGGCATCACGGGCCGGTCCTCCCTTGGGAACAGGGGCGGACCGGCCCCTTTTGTGTCGGAGCCGAGTGATAGAAAGAAGCCCCGCTCGACTCATGTGACACCGCGGGATCCATGTCCGATTCGCTCCTTTCCGGTGGTACCTGCGCGCCGGAATCGCGGGGGAGGCCGGTCGGACAGCGGACCGCACGAAGGGGGAAGCGCTGATGACTCAGCCGCCCAGCCAGCAACCGCCGCAGGGGGGCTTCGGGTCTCCGCAGGACCCGCACCAGCAGCCTCCCCAGGCACCGCAGCCACCGGCCGGCCAACCACCGGCCGCCGCGCCCGGTTTCGGCGCCCCGCAGGACCCGTCCGCGCAGCCGGCCCCGCCGCCGGTACCGCCGCAGGCACCGCCGGCCCAGCCGCCCGCGCCCGCCTACGGGGCCCCGCAGCCGCCCGCCGGTCAGCCTCCGGTGCCCCCGCAGGCGCCGCCGGCCCAGCCGCCGGCCCCGCCCGGTTACGGCTACCCCCAGACCCCTCCCGGCCAGCCCGGCTACGGCTACCCGCAGCAGCCCGGCCAGCAGCCCGGCCCGTACGGCCAGCAGCCCGGGCCCTACGGCCAGCCGGGTCCCTACGGCGGCCACCCCACCCAGCCGCAGTACCCCGGTGCGCCCACCCCGCCCCCCACCGGCACGGGCGGACCCTTCAAGGGCAAGCCCGCCGCCATCATCGGCGCGGCCGTCGCCGCCCTGCTCGTCATAGGTGGCGGCACCTGGTTCGCCCTCAGCGGGGACGACACCGACACCAAGAAGTCCGACGGCAAGGGCTCCAGCGCCGCGCCCGACCCGACCGGCTCGTCCTCCGTCGACCAGGGCGACGGCAGCGGCGGTGACCGCGAGGCCAATGACGACCTGAACGCCGGGCGCAAGCCGGGCGAGGCCAAGGTCGAGTGGCTGGCGACCAATGACGTCGACCTGCCGCGCAACGGCGCGGACGTGTACGGGCCGTGGGTCGTCGGCGACACCATCGTCAAGGCCATGTACAAGAGCGTCGTGGGCTACTCGGTGACCGACGGCAAGAAGAAGTGGGAGGTGCCGCTCCCCACCGAGGTGTGCGCGGCACCGGTCGCGCCCGCCGCCGACGGGACGATCGCCATCGGCGTCAACGACAAGGCCGGTGAGAAGGCCGACTGCGTCGTCCTCCAGCAGATCGACCTGAAGACCGGCAAGGCGGGGTGGAAGAAGCCCGTCCCGCAGGGGACCGGCTTCAACGCGCTGTCCGACATGACCCTCGCCATCAGCGGCTCCACCGTGACGGCCGCCGGTACCAACAACTCCCACGGCTTCTCCCTCGCCGACGGCAAGCAGCTCTTCGGCACGCCGGACGCCGACTGCAAGCCGTTCGCCTTCGCGGGCGGGCCCAAGCTGATCGCCGCGGCCCAGTGCCGCACGGGTGACTACAACAAGACGCAGCACGAGGTCAGCGAGGTCGACCCGGCGACCGGCAAGCCGAAGTGGACGTACAAGCTGCCGGCCAACTGGGAAGTCACCAAGGTCTTCTCGGTCAGCCCCCTCGTCATCTCCACCGAGGAGCCCGACAGCAAGAAGTGGAGCATCGTCGCGCTGACGGACACGGGCAAGCTCCGCTCGACGCTGGACGGCGGCAAGGACAAGTTCAACCCCAGGTGCGGCGGCAGCTTCGTCGTCTTCGGTGAGAACCTCCAGGGCTGCATCGGTGTCGCCGCCGACGCGAGCACCTTCTACATGTCGACGGAGCCGACCCAGCTCACCAACGGCACCAACGACGTCGTGGCGTTCAGCCTCGACACCGGCAAGCCCAAGTGGCGTGCCGCCGCGGGCCCGCAGCGGACGATGACCCCGCTGCGCATGGAGGGCAGTGACGTCCTGCTCTACATGGAGGGCTCCTGGGACCGCGGTGGCGCCGTCGCGACCCTCTCTCCCGCGGGCGGCACCCCGAAGGTGCTGCTCCAGCACCCGGCCTCGACGGCCGAGATGGAGAGCGACTTCTACTCGCCGAAGTACGCCTACGCCGACGGACGTTTCTTCATCGCCAGCGGCCGCGTCAGCGCCCGTAACGACACCGAGGAGAAGCAGACGAAGACGATGATGGCCTTCGGCAAGTGACGGCGGGGGCCGCTCGATGAATCAGCCGAACCCGCCGTCGTCCGGCCCGGCCGGGCCGTACGCCTCGCTCAATCCGCACGGGGGCGGCCACCAGCCGTCCCCGCCCCCGCCTCCGGCACGCCGCCGCAACGCCCGGGCGCTGCTCGCCGCCGTCGCGGCCCTGGCCGTCCTCGGCGGCGGCGGGGCCTGGTACGCCACGTCCGGCGACGGCGGCGGCGACGAGCGGCCCGCCGCGGCCGGCTCCGCCCCGGCACCCGCCGCGACGCCGTCCGGCCCCGCCTCCGCCGCCCGGTCCGGTCTGGACCCGGCGGCGGCGGACCGGGTCAACGCCGGCCGCAAGCCGGACGAGGCGAAGCTGCTCTACCTGCGCAGGAACGTGGTGGACGTCCCCAGCTCGGGTGTCGACATCCACGGCCCCTGGCAGGTGGGCGACACCGTCGTCACCGCCATGTACCGCACGGTCACGGCCTATTCGGCCGCCGACGGCCGGGAGAAGTGGAGCCTGCCCCTCGACGGTGACCTCTGTTCCGCGTCGACCCGGATGACGGCGGACCAGCGCATCGCCGTGGTGACCAAGGACGGCCCCGGCAAGAAGGGGGACTGCCGCAGGCTGCGGACGATCGACCTCAAGACCGGCCGGGCGGGCTGGGAACAGAGGATCGCCAAGGAGAACGGGTCGGACGTCGGCGAGACGCACTCCATCGCCTTCACCGGCGACACGGTGGCCGTCGGCCGCCTGGGCGCCTCCAGCGCGTACCGCCTGAGCGACGGCAAGAAGCTGTTCGGCTCGCCGCCGGTCACGGGGTGCGTGCCCTACGCCTTCGCCGGCGGACCGAAGCTCATCGCGGCGGCCTCCTGCGTCAGGAACGACGGAGTCGCCGAGGAGGAGGTCCAGGAGCTCGACCCGGTCACCGGCAAGGCACGGTGGAGATATCCCGTCCCGCGCGGTTCCCGGGTGCAGTCCGTCTACTCGGTCAAGCCGTTGGTCGTGGCCGTGGGCGACGACATGGGCGGGACGACCGGCGTGTTCGCCCTCACGGACGGCGGTGCCTGGCGTTCCACGCTCAGCGGTGCCACCGGGTTCGACGCGCGCTGTGGAGAGCCTGGCAAGAGCGACCTGCTCAGCTGTCGGACCGTCGTGGACGCCGACACGCTGTACGTGCCCACGGCACCCGCGCCGGACGGGAGCGAGGGCAACGAGATCGTGGCCGTCGACCTCGCGACCGGCAGGACCGTGCGCCGTATCGCCCCGCCCTTGAAGGGGTCCGTCTTCCCCCTGGGCCTGTCCGGGCGTGACCTGCTGGTCAGCGCTCACACCCTGGACGGGGAGCGGGACGCGGTCGCGACCGTCGCCCCCGGGGCCACGGAGCCGCGCGTCCTGATGTGGGCCCCGGTGCACCGCGCCCAGAAGGAAGGGCGCCTGTTCGGCCCGAAGCCCCTCTACTCCGACGGCCGTTACATCGTCGTCAACGGCACGGTCAACGGCTGGAGCGACGACCAGGAGCGCGAAATGGCGATCATGATGGCCTTCGGCACGTGACGGCAGGATCTGTCCGATGACGCAGCAATCTTCACCGCCGTACGACCGCTCCGGGCCGTACGCCTCGCTCAATCCGCACGGGGGCGGCCACCAGCCGCCCCCGCCCCCGGCACGCCGTCGCAACGTCCGGGCGCTGCTCGCCGCCGTCGCGGCCCTGGCCGTCCTCGGCGGCGGCGGGATCTGGTACGCCGCCACGTCCGGCGACGGCGACCGGGACGACAAGCCGTCCGCCGCCCCGACGAAGCCCGCGGCGAAGCCCCCGGCGCAGCCCGCGGCGAACGACCCGTCCCGCCTCGACCCCACCGAGGCCGATCGGATCAACAAGGGACGCAAGGCCGGTGACGCCAAGGCGCTGTGGGTGCGCAAGAACGGCGTGGACCTGGCCGGCACGGGGATGGACGTACTCGGTCCGTGGACCGTGGAGGACACCATCGTCACGGCCGGCCGCCGGACGGTGTCGGCCTACTCGACCACCGACGGCCGGCACCTGTGGAGCCTGCCGCTGGGCCGCGATCTGTGCCGTGCGACGCCCCAGGCGTCGGCCGACGGCAAGATCGTCGTGCTCACCCGGGTCGGCACGGGCGAGAAGAGCGAGTGCCGCTCACTGCGGATGATCGACCTGCGCACCGGCAAGCAGGGCTGGGAGCAGAAGGTCACCCAGAACGGCATCTATGACGCCTGGACCGACTACTCCATGGCGATCAGCGGTGACACGGTCACCGCGGGCCGGGTCAGCTTCTCCACCGCCTACCGGCTCAGTGACGGCAAGAAGCTCTTCGCCCAGGCCCCGGGCCCGTGCACGGCGCAGGCGTTCGCCGGCGGCCCCAAGCTGATCGCTTCCGTCATGTGCGAGGACGGCACGGCCGACGTGCCGCACGAACAGGTCCAGGAAGTCGACCCGGTCACCGGCAAGGCCCGGTGGACGTACGACATCAAGCGCGGCTACCACATCGACCACATCTACTCGGTCCAGCCGCTGGTGGTCTCCCTCTACGACCGGGCGAAGAACAAGCGGGCCGTACTCGCCCTCACCGACAAGGGCACCAAGCGGTCCGCGCTCGTCGGCCCGGACCAGTACGCCCCGGCGTGCGGCCGGAACGTCGTCGACACCAACAACCTCCAGACCTGCCGGACGGTCGTCCACGGCACCACCTTCTACATGGCGACCGTACCGGCCGGCGCGCAGGCCGGGGCGACCAACCAGATCGTCGGCTTCGACCTGGACACCGGCAAGGTCGTCCGCCGGATCGCGGCACCGCCCGAGCGCAGTGTCGTGCCGCTGGGCATGTCGGGATCCGACCTGCTGGCCGAGATCGAACCGTCCCTCGGCACGTCCCGTGCCGGTGGGCTCGCCTCCGCGGCGCCGGGCGCGACGGTCTTCCGGCCGCTGCTGCGACTGCCCGAGACCAGCGCCGAACTCCACCACCGGCTGGACCAGCCGCGCGGGGTGTACGTGGACGGCCGTTACCTCATCCTGCCCAGCAGCATCGTCGGAGGCGACGACGCCCGGGAGAAGGAGAGTGCCATCCTCATGGCCTTCGGCCCGTGACCGCGCCCCCCCCGCCCAACGCATCGACCCCTTTCCCTTCCAGAGGTACGCACACCATGACGCAGCCACCACCACCGCCGAACCAGCCGCCTAACCAGCCGCCGAACCAGCCCCCGCAGGGAGGCTTCGGCGCGCCGCAGGACCCCGCCCCCGGGGGCTTCGGCGCTCCGACCCCGCCGCAGGGTCCCGCGTACGGATACCCGCAGGCACCCCAGACGCCTCCGCCCGCCCAGCCGCCCGGCTACGGGTACCCGCAGGCACCGGGACAGGTTCCCGGCCAGCCGCCCACGCAGCCGCCCGGCGGCTACGGCTACCAGCAGCCGGGGTACGGCTACCCCACCGCTCCGATGCAGCAGCCGACGGCGCCTCAGGGCGGGTCCGGCGGCAAGAAGCTGTCCACCCAGATGCAGATCATCATCGCCGCGGCCGTCGCCGTGGCCCTGATCGTCGTCGGTGGCGTCTGGTACGCGAGCTCGGGCGAGGACGACCCCGTGAACGACGCCAAGGGGTCCTCCGGCGCCACCGGAGGCGGCGGCGGTGACGGCGGCGGCGGGGCCCCGGACGGTGGCGGCAAGGAGAAGGCGCCCGCCAACACCAAGGCCAAGGTGGCGTTCCAGCTGCCGCTGCCCAAGGTCAACGACATCACCGGTGTGAACGGCTCCTGGGTCACCGACAAGGCCTATGTGAAGACCGGCATCGAGTCCGTCGTCGGCTACGACATCGCCAAGGGCACCCCCCTGTGGACGACACCGCTCCCCGGCCAGGTCTGCGCGGCCTCCCGGCACGTCAAGGAC
This sequence comes from Streptomyces sp. NPDC041796, assembly GCF_055590785.1. Taxonomy (NCBI): domain Bacteria; kingdom Bacillati; phylum Actinomycetota; class Actinomycetes; order Kitasatosporales; family Streptomycetaceae; genus Streptomyces; species Streptomyces sp. NPDC041796. The sequence goes on along the minus strand of NZ_JBVJAH010000010.1, from coordinate 119,987 downwards.
AACAAGACCGCCATCGTCTTCGAGGCCGCCAAGCGCGTGCCGCCGAAGAACTTCCAGCCCTGCACCGAGGTCGGCGTCCTCGACCTGGTCACCGGCAAGCTGCTGTGGCGCAAGTCGGTCACGAGCCCCGACTCCGGTGACGAGAAGGCCTCGTTCGACGAGGTGACCATCGGCGCGGCCACCGTCGCGGCCGGCGGCCTGGACGGCGGCGCCGCCTGGGACCTGACCACCGGCAAGGAGCTGTGGAAGCCCCAGGTCGACGCCGAGGACTGCGAGGACCGCGGCTACGGTGGCGGTGAGGCCCTCGTGGCGGCCCGGCTCTGCGGTTCCATCGACGCCCCGACCCTGCTCATCCAGAACCTGGACCCGAAGACCGGCGCGCCCCTGTCGTCGTTCAAGATGCCGCCCGGCGTCGAGGACGCGGGCATCGTCTCCACCAAGCCGCTGGTGGTCGCCGCCGACGTCGGTGACACCGCCGGTGACGGCTCCGGCATCTCGGACTTCTTCTCCATCGACGAGAAGACCGGCAAGCTCAAGGTGAAGATCGCGGCGAACGCCGAGCGGTACTCGGCCGAGTGCGACTCGACCGGCGTGGAGGTCTGCCACCGGGTGGTCGTCGGCAACAACAAGCTCTACCTGCCCACCGAGGACCACGAGGGCGGCGGCGAGTACGGCGACACCAACGAGATCGTCTCCTTCGACCTCACCACCGGCAAGCCCACCGCCGACAAGGCCGACGCGGGCGACCGGTACTCGATGTTCCCGCTGCGGATGGACGGCGGCAACATCATCGCGTACAAGAAGCCGCCCTACGACAAGGGCGGTCAGGTCGTGAGCATCGACGGCGCGACGTTCAAGCAGACCGTTCTGCTGGAGAACCCGTCCGACGAGTCCGTGCGGGACGCGGAGTCGTCCTTCGTCCTGGACTCCGCCGAGATCCGGTACACCGATGGCCGGCTGTTCATCGCGGACAACATGTTCGACGCGCCGAGCGGCTCGTCGGACCGCAAGGAGTACCTGGCGATCGCGTTCTCCACGCACTGACCCGCGCCGTACGCACCACGCGCGGCCCCGGGACCACGGCCCGGCACCACGGACTTCGTTCGTGGTGCCGGGCCGTCCACATGGTGAGGCTCATGTAGCCCTGTTTGGCGAAGAATTCGACATTCTGGGGGGCTTCTGACCGGTAGGGGGCGCGCGACGTCGAACAAGCGTGTAGCTTGCCGGGTCAACAGTGCTGGGGGCGGCGGGGGGTCGGCTCCAGGGGGATGGGGGGAAGCTCGAATGGGCGTGCGGCTCATGGTGGTCGACGAGCACCGGCTGCTCGCCGAGGCGCTCGCCTCGGCGCTCAAACTGCGCGGGCACCGGGTGCTCGCGGCCGCCGCCCCCACGGCGGGCGCGGCCGAGCTGGTGGTGAGCAGGGCGCCCGAGGTCTGCCTGCTGGGGACGGCGGCACCGGCCGAGCCGGGGGTCTTCGACCCGATCACCACGATCAAGCGGGAGCGCCCGCAGATTGCCGTGGTGGTCCTCGGGCCGGTGCCCTCCCCGCGCGGGATCGCGGCGGCGTTCGCGGCCGGCGCTTCCGGTTACGTACGCCATGACGAGCGCATCGAGGGCGTGGAGCGCGCCATGCTGAAGGCCAGGGCGGGCGAGGCGGCGGTGGCGCCGCAGCTCCTGCAGGGCGCCTTCACCGAGCTGCTCAACCCGGCCGCGCAGCCGGACGACGAGGGGCAGCGGCTGCTGAGGCTCCTCACACCGCGCGAGGTGGAGGTGCTGGTGCGGGTCGCGGAGGGCGAGGACACGCGCCTGATCGCGGCCGGGATGAGGATCGCGCCCAGCACCGCGCGTACGCATGTGCAGCGGGTGCTGATGAAGCTGGGTGTCGGGTCGCGGCTGGAGGCCGCCGCGCTGGCCGCCCGTACGGGGCTGCTGGACCGGGCGGCGTCGTCGGGCGCGGCGGCGGGACTGCCGAAGGGCCCGGACATCCTCTGACGGCCATGGTCCGGCTCGCGGGGGAGTGCGCGCGACGGGGTCGGACCTGACGGCTTCTGTTGGTTTTCCTTTGTTCACCCGCTGCATGGCTCACTCCTTGGTCGGCGCGCGTTGACGGACGTTGTTGAGGCATGATTGATTATGTTGAGGCATGGTGAATTCAGTGGATGCCTCAAGGAGTCCGCGGGTGAAGAAGACGGTGAAGAAGACGTCGACTCGCCTGGCCGATGGCCGTGAGCTGGTCTATTACGACTCCAGGGACGACCTCGTACGCGACGCCGTCGACCGCCGGCCCCTCGACCCGATCCACACCACCGCGGAGATCCGCCACGACCCGCTGCTGGGCGATCGTGTCGCCATCGCCTCGCACCGCCAGGGCCGCACCTACCACCCGCCGGCCGACGAGTGCCCCCTGTGCCCCTCCCGCGACGGCCGCCACAGCGAGATCCCGGACAGCGACTACGACGTTGTGGTCTTCGAGAACCGCTTTCCCTCCCTCGCCGGCGACTCCGGCCGCTGCGAGGTCGTCTGCTTCACCTCCGACCACGACGCCTCGTTCGCCGGCCTCACCGAGGAACGGGCCGCTCTCGTCCTCGAGGCCTGGGCCGACCGCACCGCCGAACTCGCCGGACTCCCGGGCGTGAAGCAGGTGTTCTGCTTCGAGAACCGGGGCGCCGAGATCGGCGTCACCCTCGGCCACCCGCACGGCCAGATCTACGCGTACCCCTTTACCACCCCGCGCACGGCCCTGATGCAGCGTTCGGCCGCCGCCCACCGCGCCGCCACCGGCCGCAACCTCTTCGACGACCTCGTCGAGCGCGAGCGCGCCGACGCCGAACGGGTGATCCTGGAAACCCCCGAGTGGATCGCCTTCGTGCCGTACGCCGCGCACTGGCCCTACGAGGTGCACCTCTACCCCAGGCGCCGTGTGCCCGACCTCAGGGCGCTGGACGAGGCCGCGCGCTCCGGGTTTCCCCCGGTCTACCTGGAGCTCTTGAGGCGATTCGACCGGATTTTCGGGGACGGTGAACCGCCGACGCCGTACGTCTCGGCCTGGCACCAGGCGCCGTTCGACGACCGTGGGCGGGACGACTTCGCCCTGCATCTCGAGCTTTTCACCATCCGCCGTACTTCCGGCAAGCTGAAGTTCCTCGCGGGCTCCGAGTCCGGCATGAGTGTGTTCGTCAACGACGTGCCGCCGGAAGCCGCGGCCCGCCGACTGCGAGAGGTGGCGACCGAGTGAGCAACACGTACCTGGTGACGGGCGGGGCCGGCTACGTCGGCAGTGTGGTCGCCGCGCACCTGCTGGAGGCCGGCCACGAGGTCACGGTCCTCGACGACCTGTCGACCGGCTTCCGCGAGGGCGTCCCGGCGGGCGCGCACTTCATCGAGGGCCGTGTCCAGGACGCCGCCCGGTACCTGGACGCCTCCTACGACGGTGTCCTGCACTTCGCCGCGTTCTCCCAGGTCGGAGAGTCCGTCACCGACCCCGAGAAGTACTGGCTGAACAACGTCGGCGGCACCATGGCGCTGCTGGCCGCGATGCGGGACGCGGGCGTGCGCCGCCTCGTCTTCTCCTCCACCGCCGCGACGTACGGCGAGCCGGTCTCCACCCCCCTCACCGAGACCGACCCCACCGCCCCCACCAGCCCCTACGGCGCCTCCAAGCTCGCCGTCGACCACATGCTCACCGGTGAGGCCGCCGCCCACGGCCTGGCCGCCGCCTCGCTGCGGTACTTCAACGTCGCCGGTGCGTACGGGAAGTACGGCGAGCGCCACGACCCCGAGTCCCACCTCATCCCGCTCGTCCTCCGGGTCGCGCTCGGCAGGCGCGCGTCGATCTCCGTGTACGGCGACGACTACCCGACGCCCGACGGCACCTGCGTCCGCGACTACATCCACGTCGCCGACCTCGCCGAGGCGCACCTGCTCGCCATGGACGCGGTCACCCCGGGCGAGCACCTCGTCTGCAACCTGGGAAACGGCAGCGGCTTCTCGGTCCGCGAGGTCATCGAGACCGTCCGCGAGGTCACCGGCCACCCGGTGCCGGAGGTCGTCACCGCCCGCCGCGGCGGCGACCCGGCGGTGCTGGTCGCCTCGGCCGCCACCGCCCGCGACCGGCTCGGCTGGAAGCCGTCCCGGCCGGACCTGGCGGACATCGTGGCGGACGCGTGGGAGTTCGCCAGGACACGGGAGACGGCCGGGGCATGAGCGTCGCGGAGGACTTCCGGAGGCTCTACGGGACCGCACCCGAAGGGGTGTGGGAGGCACCCGGCCGCGTCAACCTGATCGGTGAGTACACCGACGTCAACGACGGGTTCGTGATGCCGCTGGCGCTCCCGCGCACCGCCGTGGCCGCCGTGTCGCGGCGGACCGACGGCCGGCTGCGGGTGCACTCGGCCGACACCGGCGAGGGCGTGATCCAGCTCCGCGTCGACGCCCTGGAGCCGCTCGCCGGCACCGGCTGGGCCGCCTACCCGGCCGGTGTGGTGTGGGCGCTGCGGGAGGCGGGGCACCGCGTCACGGGTGCCGACGTCCACCTCGCGTCCACCGTTCCGACGGGCGCCGGGCTGTCGTCGTCGGCCGCCCTGGAGGTCGTCACCGCGCTCGCGCTGAACGATCTGTACGGGCTCGGGCTGACCGCCCGCGAGGTGGCCCTCGTCGGGCAGCGCGCCGAGAACGCCTTCGTGGGTGTCCCGTGCGGAGTGATGGACCAGATGGCGTCGGCGTGCTGCGTCGAGGGGCACGCCCTGCACCTCGACACCCGTGACCTCACGGCCCGCCAGGTCCCGTTCGACCTCGCCGCGCGGGGGCTGAAACTGCTGGTCGTGGACACCCGGGTGAAACACTCGCTCGGCGACGGCGCGTACGCCGAGCGGCGCGCCGGGTGCGAGGCCGGTGCGCGGGCGCTCGGTGTGCGCACGCTGCGCGAGATCGACTACGTGCAACTGTCCGACGCCATGGGGCGGTTGCGTGACGAAACGATCCGTTCGTACGTCCGCCACGTCGTGTCCGAGAACCACCGCGTCGAGCGGACGGTCGCCCTCCTGGACGCGGGCGACGTGCGGGCGGTCGGCCCGGTCCTCAGCGAGGGGCACGTCTCCCTGCGCGACGATCTCCGGGTCTCCTGCCCGGAGCTGGACCTGGTGGTCTCGGTGGCGACCACGGCCGGGGCGCTCGGCGCCCGGATGACGGGCGGCGGCTTCGGCGGCTCGGCGATCGTGCTGGTCGAGGCGGCGGACGAGGACGCGGTGACCAAGGCGGTCACGGAGGCGTTCACGGCGGCCGGACACACCGCGCCGCGGGTGTTCCCGGCGGTGCCCTCGGCGGGGGCGCGCCGCGCCGGCTGAGCGGACGGGCTCCTTCGACTGCCCCCGGGTGGGCCTGAGTTTGCGGAAGTCGCCTCCCGCGGGGCCGCGCCGCCGTACTCTGATGCACAGCACCGGTGGGGGCCGGTGCTGATCAGGGGGCGAGACAGCCGGGTACGACGCCCGGGGCGGGGGTAACAGTCACTGCACGGCGGCGGCCGTGCGACCACTGGGTACCTCGGGCTCCGGGCGCCGTACCCGCAGCTGCTCCGTTTCCTCGACGCATGGGGGTGTCAGTGGTCCGTATCCGGGTTCTGGTGGTGGACGACCACCGCATCTTCGCCGAGTCGCTCGCCGCAGCTCTGGCGGCCGAGCCCGACGTGGACGTCGCGGCGGCCGGCAGTGGTCCCGCCGCGCTGCGGTGCCTGGACCGGGCGGCGGCCGAGGGCCGCAGGTTCGATGTGCTGCTCGTCGACGCCGACCTGGGCGCCGCCGCCGCGCCGACGGTCGCCCGCGCCGTGCCGGACAACGGCGAGGGGGTCGTGGACGGCATCTCGCTGGTCGCCGGGGTCCGTGAGGGCCGTCCCGATGTGCGTACGGTCGTGCTGGCCGAGAAGGACGACCCGGGCCGGGCCGCGCTCGCCCTGCAGGCCGGCGCGTCCGGCTGGGTCGCCAAGGACTGCTCGCTGCAGCGGCTGCTGACGGTGATACGGGGCGTGCTGCGCGACGAGACGCACCTGCCGCCCGCGCTCCTCACCGGGGTGCTGCGGGAGCTGACGGCCGCGCGCAAGCACCGCACCGAGAGCGAGCGGCTGGTGGAGTCGCTGACGCCGCGCGAGCGTGAGGTGCTGCGCTGCATGGTGGCGGGTCTGGGCCGCAAGGCCGTCGCGGAGCGCCTGTTCCTGTCCCCGCACACGGTGCGTACGCATATGCAGAACGTGCTGGGGAAGCTGGGCGTGCACTCCACGCTGGCGGCCGTCGCGCTGGCCCGCCGGGCGGGCGTGGGACCCGCCGAACTGGGACCCGCCTTAGCCGGGGATGTTGTCGAACGGGGCGGTCAGCTGGCGTAGCAGCGCGGCCAGTTCGGCCCGCTGGGCGCGGGACAGTTCCGCGAGGATGGCCCGCTCCTGCGCGAGGAGTCCGGCGAGCGCCTGGTCGGCGCGGTCGCGGCCCTCGGGGGTGAGGCGGACCAGGACGCCCCGGCGGTCGCTGGGGTCGGGCAGCCGCTCGACGAGGCCCTTCTTGGCGAGCCGGTCGATGCGGTTGGTCATGGTGCCGGAGGTGACCAGCGTCTGGGTGAGCAGCTGGCCGGGGGAGAGCTGGTACGGGGCTCCGGCGCGGCGCAGCGACGTCAGGACGTCGAACTCCCAGGGCTCCAGGTTGTGCTCCGAGAAGGCGAGCCTGCGGGCACGGTCGAGGTGGCGGGCCAGCCTGGAGACGCGGCTGAGCACCTCGAGCGGTTCCACGTCGAGGTCGGGGCGCTCGCGGCGCCATGCAGCGACCAGTCGGTCGACCTCGTCCTCCATGACGATCAGTGTAGGGGATCTGTCGATGTGAAGTCTCTTGACGTCAAGAAATATTCGGCTGGACCATTGGGCATGACGGGGCCGGGACTCTGTTCCGCTTCGGCACTTCGTTCCAGCAAGGGGGCTCGAACATGTATTCCGCACCGATCTGGGATCCACAGCAGTACCTGCGCCACTCCTCCCACCGCACACGACCGTTCCTCGACCTGCTCGCCCGGATACCCGAACTGCCCGCCGTCACCGAGGGCCGCTCACCCCGCATCGCCGACCTCGGCTGCGGGCCCGGCAACGTCACCGCGCTGCTCGCCGACCGCTGGCCCGGAGCGTGCATCACCGGCTTCGACCTTTCGCCCGAGATGCTGGAACAGGCGAAGAAGCACTACGCCGGCACCACCGACGGCGGCGGCTGGCTCGACTTCCGCCCCGCCGACGCCGCGCACTGGACGCCCGACGAACCGTACGACCTGATCATTTCCAACGCGGCGCTCCAGTGGGTGCCCAACCACCCCGAGTCCTTTCCCGTCTGGACCGAAGGCCTCGTCCCCGGCGGCACCCTCGCCTTCCAGGTGCCCGCCAACTTCACCTCGCCCAGCCACGCCCTCCTGGGCGAACTGTGCGAGACCCCGCAGTGGCGTGCCCGCCTCACCGGCCACGGCCGCCGCTTCGTCCACATCCTCGACGCCGCCGACTACCTCACGCGCCTGGCCGACCTGGGGCTGGCCGTGGACGTCTGGGAGACGGTCTACTCCCAGCTCCTGGAGGGCGAGGACCCCGTCCTCGACTGGGTGAAGGGCACCGCCCTGCGGCCCGTCCTCACCGCTCTGGACGGCGACGGCGAGGCGGTCACCGAATTCCTGGCCCAGTACCGCGACCTGCTGCGCAAGGCCTACCCGCCCGGCCCGCACGGAACGGTCTTCCCGTTCCGCCGGGTCTTCGCGGTGGCCACCAGGAGCGTCGCCGCCGCGGGCCAGGAGTCCAGGGGGTGACGCCCCACTTAACGGTGACCCCTGCCATACGCCCGCGTCGGGGCGCGGCACGCATACGCGCCACGCCCCGACGCGGTCAGCTCTTGCGGTGGCCTATCAGCCGGGGTTTCTGCTCCAGCCCGTCCAGCCCGTGCCAGGCCAGGTTCACCAGATGGGCCGCCACCTCCGCCTTCTTCGGCTTGCGGGCGTCCAGCCACCACTGGCCGGTCAGGGCCACCATCCCCACCAGCGCCTGCGCGTAGAGCGGCGCCAGCTTCGGATCGAAGCCCCGGGCCTTGAACTCCAGGCCCAGGATGTCCTCCACCTGTGTGGCGATGTCCGAGATCAGCGACGCGAACGTACCCGTCGACTGCGCGACCGGCGAGTCCCGCACCAGGATGCGGAAGCCGTCCGTGTACGTCTCGATGTAGTCGAGCAGCGCGAACGCCGCCTGCTCCAGCAGCTCACGCGGATGCCCCGCCGTCAGGGCCCCGGTCACCATGTCCAGCAGCTGGCGCATCTCGCGGTCCACGACGACCGCGTACAGGCCCTCCTTGCCGCCGAAGTGCTCGTACACCACCGGCTTGGAGACCCCGGCCTTCGCGGCGATCTCCTCCACCGAGGTGCCCTCGAAGCCCCGCTCGGCGAAGAGCGTGCGGCCGATGTCGAGCAGCTGCTGCCGACGCTCGGCGCCCGTCATCCGGACCCGGCGCCCCCGCCTGGGTTTGTCAGTACTGCCGCTGCTACTGCCGTCGATCGCCACACCGTCCATCATGCCGCGTTCGCGGCGCTGTCCTGGCGTCGGGCTTCGATCCGCTCGGCGGTTGGCCAGCGCACGTCGTACGCCCAGCCCAGCTTCTCGAACCAGCGGATCAGCCGGGCGCTGGAGTCGATCTGGCCCCGCATCACGCCGTGACGTGCGCACGTCGGGTCGGCGTGGTGCAGGTTGTGCCACGACTCACCGCACGACAGCACGGCCAGCCACCACACGTTCCCGCTCCGGTCCCGCGACTTGAACGGCCGCTTGCCCACCGCGTGACAGATCGAGTTGATCGACCACGTGACGTGGTGCAGCAACGCCACCCGTACCAGAGAACCCCAGAAGAACGCCGTGAACGCGCCCCACCACGACATCGTCACCAGACCGCCCACCAGCGGCGGGATCGCCAGCGACAGGACCGTCCAGCCGATGAACTGCCGCGAGATCCGGCGGATCGCCGGGTCCTTGATCAGATCCGGCGCGTACTTGGCCTGCGGCGTGCGCTCCTCGTCGAACATCCAGCCGATGTGCGCCCACCACAGGCCCTTCATCAGCGCCGGGACGGTCTCACCGAACCGCCACGGCGAGTGCGGGTCGCCCTCCGCGTCCGAGAACTTGTGGTGCTTGCGGTGGTCCGCCACCCAGCGCACCAGCGGTCCCTCCACCGCCAGTGACCCCATGACCGCCAGCGCGATCCTCAGCGGCCGCTTCGCCTTGAACGAGCCGTGCGTGAAGTAGCGGTGGAAGCCGATCGTGATGCCGTGGCAGCCGATGTAGTACATCGCCACCAGCAGCCCCAGATCCAGCCAGCTCACCCCCCAGCCCCACGCCAGCGGCACCGCCGCGAGCAGGGCCAGGAAGGGCACCGTGATGAACAGCAGCAGCGTGATCTGCTCGATCGAACGCTTGCTGTCCCCGCCGAGCGTGGCGAGGGGCAGGTCCGGAGAAGGGGAAGCGGACGGGTCCGAGGTCTCGAGCACGTCGGAGCTTGTGGTCATGGGGTCCCCTGGGGGTGAGGGATACAACGGAAGCTGTGGCTACGGTTCCGTAACCTACGGCGACGTAAGTATGGCAGCGGTTCGGCGCGCGGCAAGAGGGCTGGGGGCAGCGCCGCCGGAAGCGACACCTATCCTGGGTGTCGTCGGACAGCGCGGTCCGCAGCCTCCAGTACCCCTCCAGACGTGCTCAAACACTGCAAGGAGCCGCACCTGTGAGCAGTGCCGACCAGACCCCCTCCGCCAGCGCCGAGCTGCGCGCCGACATCCGCCGACTGGGCGACCTGCTGGGCGAGACCCTCGTACGGCAGGAAGGACCCGAGCTCCTCGACCTCGTCGAGAAGGTCCGCCGCCTCACGCGCGAGAACGGCGAGGCCGCCGCCGAGCTGCTGGGCGACACCGACCTGGAGACCGCCGCCAAGCTGGTGCGCGCCTTCTCCACCTACTTCCACCTCGCCAACGTCACCGAGCAGGTGCACCGTGGCAAGGAACTGCGCGAGAGGCGCGCCGCCGAGGGCGGCCTCCTCGCCCGCACCGCCGACATGCTCAAGGACGGCGACCCCGAGCACGTACGCGAGACGGTCAAGCACCTCAACGTGCGCCCCGTCTTCACCGCGCACCCCACCGAGGCCGCGCGGCGCTCCGTCCTCAACAAGCTCCGCCGCGTCGCCGAGCTGCTGGAAACCCCGGTCATCGCCTCCGACCGGCGCCGCCACGACCTGCGCCTGGCCGAGTCGATCGACCTCATCTGGCAGACGGACGAGCTCCGCGTCGTACGCCCGGAGCCGACCGACGAGGCCCGCAACGCCATCTACTACCTGGACGAGCTGCACGCGGGCGCCGTCGGCGACGTCCTGGAGGACCTCGCCGCCGAGCTGGAGCGCGTCGGCGTCGAGCTGCCGCCCGGCACCCGCCCGCTCACCTTCGGCACCTGGATCGGCGGCGACCGGGACGGCAACCCCAACGTCACCCCCGCCGTGACCTGGGACGTCCTGATCCTCCAGCACGAGCACGGCATCACCGACGCCATCGAGCTGATCGACCACCTGCGCAGCCAGCTCTCGAACTCGATCCGGTACGCCGGCGCCACCCAGGAGCTGCTGGACTCCCTCCACAAGGACCTGGAGAGCCTCCCCGAGATCAGCCCCCGCTACAAGCGCCTCAACGCGGAGGAGCCCTACCGGCTCAAGGCCACCTGCATCCGCCAGAAGCTGATCAACACCCGCGAGCGCCTCGCCAAGGGCACCCCGCACCAGGAAGGCCGTGACTACCTCGGCACCGCCGAGCTGATCAGCGACCTCACCCTGATCCAGACGTCCCTGCGCGAGCACCGCGGCGGCCTGTTCGCCGACGGCCGTATGGATCGCACCATCCGCACGCTGGCCGCCTTCGGCCTCCAGCTCGCCACCATGGACGTCCGCGAGCACGCCGACGCGCACCACCACGCCCTCGGTCAGCTCTTCGACCGCCTCGGCGAGGAATCCTGGCGGTACGCGGACATGCCGCGCGACTACCGGCAGAAGCTGCTCGCCAAGGAGCTCCGCTCCCGCCGCCCGCTCGCCCCCACACCCGCCCCGCTCGACGCGGCCGGAACCAAGACCCTCGGTGTCTTCCACACGGTCAAGGAAGCCTTCGAGCGCTTCGGCCCCGAGGTCATCGAGTCCTACATCATCTCGATGTGCCAGGGCGCCGACGACGTCTTCGCTGCCGCCGTCCTCGCCCGCGAGGCCGGGCTCATCGACCTGCACGCCGGCTGGGCCAAGATCGGCATCGTGCCGCTGCTGGAGACCACCGAGGAGCTCAAGGCCGCCGACGTCATCCTCGACGACATGCTCGCCGACCCGTCCTACCGGCGCCTCGTCTCGCTGCGCGGCGACGTCCAGGAGGTCATGCTCGGCTACTCGGACTCCTCCAAGTTCGGCGGCATCACCACCAGCCAGTGGGAAATCCACCGCGCCCAGCGCCGGCTGCGTGACGTCGCCCACCGCTACGGCGTCCGTCTGAGGCTGTTCCACGGCCGCGGCGGCACCGTCGGCCGTGGCGGCGGCCCCTCGCACGACGCGATCCTCGCCCAGCCCTGGGGCACCCTGGAGGGCGAGATCAAGGTCACCGAGCAGGGCGAGGTCATCTCCGACAAGTACCTCATCCCGTCGCTGGCCCGGGAGAACCTGGAGCTGACGGTCGCCGCCACCCTCCAGGCGTCCGCCCTGCACACCGCGCCCCGCCAGTCCGACGAGGCACTCGCCCGCTGGGACGCGGCCATGGACACCGTCTCCGACGCCGCCCACACGGCCTACCGGAGGCTCGTCGAGGACCCCGACCTGCCGACGTACTTCCTGGCCTCCACCCCCGTCGACCAGCTCGCCGACCTGCACCTGGGCTCGCGGCCCTCCCGCCGCCCCGGCTCGGGCGTCTCGCTCGACGGACTGCGCGCCATCCCGTGGGTCTTCGGCTGGACCCAGTCGCGGCAGATCGTCCCCGGCTGGTTCGGCGTCGGCTCCGGGCTCAAGGCCCTGCGCGAGGCCGGCCTCGACGCCGTGCTCGACGAGATGTACGAGCAGTGGCACTTCTTCCGCAACTTCCTGTCCAACGTCGAGATGACCCTCGCCAAGACGGACCTGCGGATCGCCCGCCACTACGTCGAGACCCTTGTGCCCGAGAACCTGCGGCACGTGTTCGACGACATCGAGGCGGAGCACGCGCTGACGGTCAGCGAGGTGCTGCGCGTCACGGGCGGCAAGGAACTGCTCGACTCCAACCCGGTGCTCCAGCAGACCTTCGCCATCCGCGACGCCTACCTGGACCCGATCTCCTACCTCCAGGTCGCGCTGCTCGCCCGCCAGCGGGCCGCCGCCGAGCGCGGCGAGGACCCCGACCCGCTGCTCGCGCGGGCGCTGCTGCTGACGGTGAACGGCGTGGCGGCCGGTCTGCGCAACACCGGCTGACGCCCGCGGAACGCGTGCGGAACGACATGAGGGGCGCCCGGTGAGGACCGGGCGCCCCTCATCGTGTCGTCGCCGTGGTCAGGGCTGCTTCCTGACCCTGCCGAGGCGGGCCACCAGATAGGCGCCGCCCGCGAGGAGCACGGCCGCGACGGTGGCCAGGAGGCCGACCGGGGCGGAGCTGCCGGTCTCGGCGAGGTCGTCCGCCGAGCCGGAGCCGTTCGCGGCGGGAGCGTTCCCGGGGCTTCGGGGGGCGTCTCCCGGGCTGTCGCCGGGGGCGTTCCCGACCGGTGACGCCTCGGTGGAGGGCCGTTCGCCCGGCTCCGAGTCACCGGGCTCCGTGCCGCCCGGCTCGGTGTCGCCCGGTTCCGAGCCGCCGGGCTGCGAGCCGCCCGGTTCCGCGTCGCACGCCGACCAGAACACCTTGTGCTTGGCGCGCCCGTGCTCGCCGTCGAAGGTCCAGAACAGCTTGTAGTGACCGTCCGGCAGGGACAGGTCCTCGCTCCGTCCATGACCCGAGCCGTCGAGCGTCAGGGAACCGGACTCGGCGGTCTCGCCCTTCGTGCCGGCGGTCGGCGCCCAGGACTCGATACGCCACTCCACCTGCTGCCCGGCGTCGAAACCGAAGGCGTCGAGGTAGAAGGTGCAGACGTGCGGTTCGTTCTTACGGAGCTCCTCACCGGTCGCGGCATCGTGGATCTTGACGGTGCCGTTGTCGCCGGGAGGGGTGGCCGAGGCGGTGTGGGGGAACAGCAGGGAACAGGCCGCGGCCGTCACCAGCAGGACGCTGGGCGTGAGCATGCGCATGGGCAGTCCAACGTGAGAAGAGGGGGCCGTGGGGGGCGGCTGAAGCCTCTTGTGACTGCCGAACCCCGTCAAGACACCGGGCACCACCTCCCGGGCCATCCGCATAACGATTGAGTGAATGAGTCATTCCGCTACTGCGGCGAGCCCGCCCACCGGCTCACAACGCGAAGAACGTCCCCACCAACAACGCACCGCCCACCGACGCCGACACCCACGCCAGCCGCGGCAACCGCATCCCCCCGCCGATCACCAGCGCCGCCAGCAGCAACGCCCCGCCCAACGGCAACCACGCGTGCAACCCACCCGGCCATCCGGCGCGCACCAGCTCCGTCGTGTCCGGCTTCACCACCACCGGATAACGGCCGCCCTTCTCCACCGCCACCGAGTGGCCGATCGTCATGTCCGTACGCGTTCCCGCCGGTCCCTCCGGGTCGTACCGCCCCGTACAGACGTCCGCCGAACACCCGGTGACCGTCAATATGCCGTGCTCACGACCCTTCGACAGCAGCACATGCTGCGCCGTGCCCCAGGACGCCCACACACCCGCCACCACCAGCAACAGCGCGACCAGCGCCATGGCGGCACCACGGGCATACGGGAGGGCTGAAGTCCGCTTCTTGCTCATGGGGCGCGATCCTCTGGCACATGACCGCGCCCGGTCAATCCCGGTCGGGACCGGTCAGGCGTTGTACGCCGACTGCGCCCGCTCCAGACCCTCCGTCACCAGGCACTCCACCGCGTCCGCCGCCCGGTCCACGAAGTAGTCCAGCTCCTTGCGCTCCGCCGACGAGAAGTCCTTCAGCACGAAATCGGCGACCTGCATCCGGCCCGGCGGACGCCCGATCCCGAAGCGAACCCGGTGGTAGTCCGCACCCATCGCCTTCGTCATCGACTTCAGACCGTTGTGCCCGTTGTCCCCGCCGCCCAGCTTCAGCCGCAGCATCCCGTAGTCGATGTCCAGCTCGTCATGGACCGCCACGATGTGCTCCGTCGGCACCTTGTAGAAGTCCCGCAGCGCCGTCACCGGACCGCCCGACAGATTCATGTACGACATCGGCTTCGCCAGGATCACCCGGCGGCTCCCGGGACCCGCCGGACCGATACGGCCCTCAACGACCTGTGCCTGCGCCTTGCCCGCCCGCTTGAACTTCCCGCCGATCCGCCCCGCGAGGAGATCGGCCACCATGAACCCGACATTGTGCCGGTTCGCGGCATACTCCGACCCCGGGTTTCCCAGGCCCACGATCAGCCAGGGAGCGCCGGCATCCGTCGCCGTCGTCATGTCGTCAGTCTCCTCGCACGCGTACACGGACACAGAACAGGGAAACGGGGTGGGGGGGCGCCGCCCCCCCCCCCCCCCCCCCCCCCCCCCCCCCCCCCCCGGCTCGGCGGGGGCCTCCCTTCCCCCGGGACCCCCCGAGGAAGGGCTCCCTGGATTCGCTGGCGCGGGCTCTAGGGAGAAGGTG